>JAFQRY010000035.1 GCA_017409845.1 Clostridia bacterium | reverse complement strand
TGTAGGGGTCGGCGACCCGACGACCCGCATCAAGAACTCTGCAGGAGTAGGGCGGGATGCCTTCATCCCGCCGCATATTTTTTTCGTTTATTTGACATTTTTTCTCCCATCGGAGTACCTTTGTACGCCTTCGGTCGAAGATTAACCCCTCCGCTTCACTTTCGTTCAGCACCTCCCCTGAAGGGGAGGCAGCCATTCAGCTTCCTTTCTCAACAGTCACCAGCTTGCCGAGAAACAAGTTTTTCATCTCAGAAACATATAATAAATCGCACCATATATCACGGCGGCGAGCGTGCCGTAGACAAGCACGGGTCCTGCGATTCTGAACATATTGGCACCCGTACCGAGTATTCTGCCCTCACTCTGAAACTCCATTGCAGGCGAAACAACCGAATTTGCAAAGCCCGTTATGGGTACAATCGTGCCCGCACCTGCGTAATATGCAATATTGTCAAAAACTCCGAATGCCGTCAGAATTGCGGTTATAACGATGAGGGTTACGGGAATCATAAGCCTGACCTCGTCGGCATCAAGCCCGATTTTTTCATAAACCATGCCCATCCCCTCACCGAATGCACAGATAAAGCCTCCGATGAGAAATGCAAGGCTTCCGTTTTTTATTTTCTTTGTCGGCGGCGATGCCTTTTTTGCCATCCTGCCGTATTCTCCGCCCGTTATCGCCATAAAATCATCCCTTCCGCAATAATAATTCCCGATTAAAGCAATTTTATTCATAAAAAATATGCGGTTGCATGGAAACGGGACGGCACAGAGGCCGTCCCCTGCGGTTTGTGTGAATATCACTTTTGCCATCGGCGAAAATATCACATTGCGTCAGCAATATATCACACGCATTTGCGTATATCACTCGTATAAGCAGGGGCGGATATCATCCGCCCGAAAAAATCGTACAATTCAGTAGGGGCGATTCACGAATCGCCCGAATGCAATCCTCCGTCTTTTTGCTTCGCAAAAATCCACCTCCTTTGAAAAGGAGGTAAAAGGACTGTGCGATTTCATTATTCATTTTTCATTAAAAGTAAAAAGGAGCCTTCTTCGGAAGACTCCTTTTACCTGACTTGAATCTAAAAAGGATGGACAGGGTATGCGTTGTGCAGGGCACTCAATCTGCACACGCATGAGGGGGAATTCATTTTCTGCTTTCATTATATAATTATTTTTTCGCAAATGTAACCCGATTTAATTTACAATATCAAAACAAAACGGTTACAAAGACCGCGTCATTTATTACAATTTGTAACCATAAAACCGCTCATTGCCGAATATAATTATAGAAAAAATCAATGAACGGAGAAAAAACAAATGAAATTCAGCAGCGGAAAAGAACGGCAGTCGGAATTGCCGATGTATATAATCTCAGTCATTCTTGCGGTGCTTATTGTTGCGGGCGGATTTTCCGAAAAAATAACCCTTGCGGTGGCAGGTGCGATGCTTTATCCGGGGAAAACAGCGGGGTCTGCCGCCAAAACGGAAAAACTAAGCTCCGTCACCTCTGCAGAAACCGTTACGGCGGAGAAAAAGACCGAGGATGCTCTTTCTCCCGTAAAAAAATCCGACATAACGGACACACCCGATGATATTATTGCACTTATCGGAAAATATACCGAGCTTTTCAAAAATGACAAAAAAGACGGCGATATCAAAGCCGTGACTTATGAAAAAGCAGGTGCGACCCATATTTTCGGCAACGTGAGGGTAAAAAACACCACCGACACGAAGCCGCTCAACATTGAAAAGGTGCTTTCGGAGCCGCTTGAGCTGTCGGTTGACAAATCGAAGCCTGCCGTTCTTATTTTTCACAGCCACACCTCAGAGGGCTATGAGCTGATTGAAAGAGACTGGTATGCCGCCGATTATACCTCACGCAGCAACGACGAAACAAAAAATATTGTCCGTGTCGGCACGGAAATTGCGGATTATCTGACAAAACTCGGGTATACTGTTATCCATGACAAAACAATCCATGACAGAAGCTACTCCGATTCATATCCGAATTCGAGAAAAACGGTTGCAAAGCATCTTGAGGAGCACCCCGAAATTCAGATTGTGCTTGATATCCACAGAGATTCGATAACGCAGAATAACGGCGACAAAATAAAGCCTGTCAACACAATCGGCGGCAAAAAAGCCGCTCAGCTGATGATTATAACGGGTGCCGAGGAGGGCAAGGTAAAGGATTTTCCCGACTGGGAATATAATCTGCGTTTTGCCCTGCAGCTTCAGAAGAAATGCGAAACCATGTTTCCCGGGCTGATGCGTCCCGTTCTTTTCTCTCAGAGAAAATACAACATGGATATGACCCGTTTCAGCCTTCTTATTGAAATGGGAAGCGAAGCAAACACGCTTGAGGAAGCCTGCTATTCGGGCAGAATGCTTGCCGCCGCACTTGCTTCTCTCATGGATGATTACCCGAAGGAAGGCTGATTCTGTGAAAATATTCAGAGCATATATCATCACCGCCGTTGTCTGCCTGAGCATAACCTCAAGCCTCTCGGCGGTTTTTACCGTTGAAGAAAACGCAAGAAGAATAACCCTCGGGGAGGAAAGCACCGTTGTTGTTTTCAGCAGTGCCGACGAAAAGCGTTATTCCGACTGCTTCAATCCCCTGCCCCTGCTTGAAAAGCTCGGAAAGGGTGCAGAAAAGGCGGCAGGCATTGCGCCGCCGCCAATCAGCAATATCTATTGGTTTGTTGTCAATTCAAAAAAACTAATGAGCTGAAAACAAAAATTTTATATCCGTCAACGGAAATATAATCTTCTGCCAAAAGCTCGAAATATGTCCAGTCAGAGGTCTGCTGCAGAATTGACATTTCATAATCCGACATGAGCACGAAATATTTCTGTGCTCTCTCCTGAGGAAGGAACTGATTGCTGTCGGTCTGGTAATAGCAGGGTGAAATTCCGTTTTCGTTGATATCGACATTTGCGGTTGATATTTCATTATCCGAAAGAAGGGTTATTACCTGCGAATTCCAGAAGGTTGCGTAGCCGTGGGTAAAGCCGTGCTCCGCAAGCATCTGAACGAGAGGATATTTCTCGTTGTGCTCAATGCCGTTTTTCTCCATTTTTGCAACCGTGACAAACGAAACCGCACTCATTGCAACAAGCACGCAGAGAATAACGGTCATAAGCCTTGCGGGCACAACATATTCCTTTGCGAGCCTGAACGCCGCAAAGCAAACGAGAATTCCCGTGCAGACCATGGGGCTGAGCCTCCAGTTTGCAGCGGCAAGAATGCCGAAAACATAACCGAACATGATGACGGCACTCATTCCGAAGTGAGTAAGCACAAGAAGCTTTGATGCAAAATCGAATTTGTTATAGAAGAAAAGTGCAACAATCGGAACAATTGCGATTATCGCCGCCGTGCCGATACGGATTATGTTGATAATTGACTCGGGCGAGAAAATGGACATGCCGTAGTGAGCATCCACACCGAAAAGGTCAAACCACTGCTCGGGGAATTTACCGAGGTTGCCGAGCCATTCATTCATGTTGGAATAGTTGGTATATGCTCCCGCGTAGCCTGCGGTTACGCCGTTGCTGAACATTGAAAGCAGCCACAGACCGATGATTGCCGAAACTCCGCAGATAAGGCAGAAATAAATCGAAATCCTGCTTTCCTTTGAAAAAAGCCTGCGGTCCTTGCAAAGCATGATTTCCGCCGCAGCCGCAAAAAGCACGGGGAATATGCCCGTTGCGAGTATCTGGGTTCCGTCAAGAGCCGAGCAGATTGAAAAAACAACGGTGCAAAGGGTTATCACGGCAAGCTTTGCAAAGGATTTTTCGCTGCCGAAGGCTGCCTTGAATCTGATTAAAAGCGAAAGAAGCACACAGATAATCGCAACCGCAATGCTGTAATAAATAACATGCTCATAGAAGATTTCCCTGAGCTTCGCGGAGGAGCAGAGCACAAGTGCAATGACTCCCACCGACATAAAGGTCTGCGGATATGTGAAAGCGAGGCTTCTGCAGAGGAAATAAACCGATGCGAAAAACAGCACCGTGAAAATCACCATTCCGACATGCTGGGCGGTCATCGAAAGCCCGAAAATTCCGATAAGGGGAATCATAACCGTTGTGCCGCCGAAGGGGAGCATCGCAGCGTAACCGAAATCCTCGTTGAACATCTCCCTGCCGTCATAGCTTGCCTTTGCCCAGAGAATTGTATCGGTGCAGTCGGCATGCAGAAAGGCGGCAGACGGATAAACGATATAATAAATCACCGTTGCAAGCGAAAGTGCGGCGAATAATGCCGAAAAAAACACAAACAGCCTGTTCTTCAGTTTTTTAACATCAACAAACATAATTTAACTCCGTATTACAAAGATATTTCTCAGAGCATTATAGATATCGGGGTCGTAGTCAACAAGATTGCCGTTGAGCTGAACGCACGAAGCGAGCGAAACAACGACCGTCACCGCCGCAAGTGCAGCAGCCGCACCCTTGAGGGCAGACGAAACTTTTTTGCTTTCGTTTTGCTGAGCCGAGGTGCATATTTCCATGAGAATAACCGCCGAGAGGAATGCCGCCGCAAGCGAAATATCGGAGGTGTATCTGAAAATAACGCCGCCGAGGCAGAAGTTTGCAAATGCGGTCACAAAAAGAGCAGCTATGCCCGAGGCAAGCAGAGCCTTGCCCTCCTTTGAAGCCTTTTTGCTTCTGAAAATGAAGATGCTCATAAGCAAAGCGAGGTTGAAGGGTAGGGCGAAAATTCCGAAATTGGAATCAACATAAACAAATCTGCCGTAATCGGAAAGCCTGAAATAATCGAAGCCGATATAAGGGAATCTGTCGAGAAGCCCCAGCGGCTGGAAGAAATAGTGGATGATTGAAGGGATTATTCCGTCCGCACCGAGCTCATAGAGTGAGGCATCGGCAATGGTGAGCTGATAATCCGCACCGAACTGAAGCGGATTGCCGAATCTTGCATTGTTATAGTAAAGGAAAAATCCTGCGGCACCGACAACGGGCAGTGCAAGAGCTGCCATTTCTGCGATAAGTGAGGGTATTTCCTTTTCTCTGATTTTTTTGACGGAATAGATAATTACAAACACCGCAATCATAATTGCGGGAACGATAACCGAATTTATTCTTGAGAGAAATGCAAAGGCAAATCCGAAGCCCGAAAGAGCAAAATAAAGAATTTTTCTTTTTGCTCTCTGCGTTCCGAGTGCCTTGAGAAGCCAGAAGGCAAATGCCGAAACAAACGCCATGCCCGAAAGGCTTGCGATATAATAAAACGGCGTGAAGCCACGCTGAATAATCAGAGTTGTGCTTGCAAAGAAGGCACCGACCGCACAAACCGCCGCAAACCACGGGCGGATATTGCGGTTTCTGAGCTTTGCCCATTCGATAACAGCAAGGGGCAGGAATACCGCCGTTACAAGCGAAAGAGCAAAGGTGACTATGCTGTCACCCGGCAGGGCATGACCGAGGGAAATGAGATAAAACGGAAGATAAACAAGAATTATCGGAGCAATTCCGAAATAGGAATAATATTTTCCTTCAAAAAACGCACGGTCAAAAAGATAATATATGCCTTCCCTGCTGTCGGGATTATAAGGATTTTCAAGGGCGAGCAGCTCCGCCGTGGGTGTGACGTCAAAATGCAGCTGACCCTTCATAAACGCGTCGAACTGCTGAACATAAGGATTATAATTTTCGACCATGCCTTCAAGCGGATATGCAATATATCCTCCGCTGCCCGATGAAATATTCAGAAGCAGCATGGCAAACGATGCCGCCGCACATATGCAGACCGATGCGTAAGCCGCACCGCCGAAGCTCATCGTATCACGCAGCCTTTTTGCGTTTCCGTTAACGCTCAGGCAATAAGCAATGCATGCAATAACATAAAGAACGCACAGCCTTAAGGTGTTGAGCGAAAATCCGTGTGACGGGTTGACCGTTACATCGGAAACAACAATCTCCGCATCGCAGTCCTTGAAATAAATAATCAGTCTTTCCGCATTCCCCTGAGAGCGGATATTTGCCGTAACCCTTCTCGGGGCGGCTCCGATTGCCTCAACGCTGCTGAGCACCTCCGTAACGCCCGAGGTGCTGTTTTCATCAAGAAAGCCGAAGGAAACGGTAACGGTTGTGTCATCCGCTTCAATGGCATTCAGACGCATATCAAAGCTCACGGAATCAACCTTAAAGCCCGGAATGTCAACCGAAACCATGCGGTTGCTGTCATAAAGAATAACATGGTCAAAATCGGGGCTGACATAATCCCTCTGTGTGTCTGCAGAGCCGATGAAGCCCGGAAAGCCCGAAAGTATCACTTCAATCAGAAAAACAGCCGCAAGCAGGATTACTGCCGGCAGAAAAGCCTTAATTTGCTTTGTTTTCTTCATCGGAGCTCTCCTCGTGATATTCGGCCTCCGTATTTACGCTCCAGATATTTTCCTTGGTCTTTTTGCCGCTGATAATATTTGAAACGGTTTCAAACGAAGTAACCATTGAGTGGTCCATGTTATTGTATCTGTGCTGACCGTTACGGCCGACGCAGTAAAGATTTTCAAAGGTATCGAGATAGCTTACAAGCTCGTCAATGCGGTCATAGGTGTCAAAATATGCGGGATATGCCTTCTGCACCTTTTCACGGTGGCTGTCAAGCACCTTTGCATCCGCAGAGATAACACCCATTGACTTGAGTTCCTTTACGGCAAGCTCAACACAGCTCTTTTCATCCATGCTCCAGAAGCTGTCGCCCTCGTCGCAGAAATATTCAAGACCGATCCATACGGTATTCTGCGGGTCCTTGACAAGATAGGGTGACCAGTTGTTGAAAACCTGAATTCTGCCGAGCTTCACGCCGACATCCTGAACATAAATCCAGCAGTCGGGAACGATGTTGCCGAGAGTTTTTATTCCTGTTTCGTTTTTGAGATTAAGCTTATCAACAAGCAGACCGACGGTAACGAAATCTCTGTAGGGCAGACCTGCGGCAATCTCTGCGGGTGCAGCGGGAACAGCCTTGCCCATGCCTGCAACAAGATCCTTGACGGGCATTGACGAAATGAAGATATCGCCTTCAAGAGTTTCGCCGTTTTCGCATTTAACGCTGTTGATTTTTCCGTCTGAAATGTCAATATCGGTAACTTTATGATTATAAAGAATTTTACCGCCGAGCTTTTCAAATTCCTCGCCGACGGTTTCCCAGAGCTGACCGGGTCCGAACTTGGGATACTGGAATTCCTCGATAAGAGAGGTTTCAACCTTTCTGTTTTTATTGGGAACAAGCTTTGAAACCATGTCCTTAAGAACGGCAAGAATCGAAAGACCCTTTACTCGCTGTGCACCCCAGTCTGCAGAAATCTCGCTCGGATGTCTGCCCCAGAGCTTTTCGGTGTAGCCCTCAAAAAACATTGAATAGAGCACCTTGCCGAAACGGTTGATATAGAAATTCTCGAGTGAATCCTCTTCTTTTTTGGAAACGGTTGACTTAAGATAGCTGCAGCCTGCCTTGACCGTTCTCACAAAGCCCATGTTGATGAAGGTCTGAGGCTTCATTGAAATGGGATAGTCAAAGAATTTGTTGAGATAATAAATTCTTGAAATTCTGCGGCGAAGAAGCATTACCCTGTCTTCTGTTTCGGGGTCGGGACCGCCTGCGGAAAGTGCCTTTTCCCTGCCGAGAATTTTATCGTCAATTGACGGTGCACCCTGCATGGGCATAAGCTCCGACCAGAATTCGTTTACGTTCTTATCCTTTGAAAAGAAGCGGTGTCCGCCGATATCCATGCGGTGACCGTTATATTTAACGGTTCTTGAAATGCCGCCGAGCACCTCGCTCTGTTCAAGGATGATAACCTCATAATCCTTTGACTTTTTGAGAAGCTCATAGCCTGCGGTAAGTCCTGCGGGACCGCCGCCGATAATAATACATTTTTTCATAAATATCCCCCAATCTGTATTTACAGAATATACCATCCTGAATTATACCACTTATCACAGAGAAAAGCAATTACAAAAGAATTAAGAATTAATTAATTTTAAATTATTCGCCGTGCAGCAAAAAATCACTCGGAAAACGGCATGAAGTCCTGAAAAAGGGACACCTGAGCGTGTATACTGGCATTAATCTGTTAAGAAAAATACACAAGGAGAATTATTATGCTGTTTCTTGAAAATTTTATGCTTGCGGGCGAAAGCGATGAAATCGGATTCATCAGAGACGAAAGAAGAACCTGCTTCAGCACGATGTATCCCTTCAATGTTTTTCCGATAAAGGGTCTCAACCGACTTGATTTTGCTCCCGTGACAATATTTTACGGCGGCAACGGGTCGGGAAAAACAACCCTGCTTAATATTATTGCGGAAAAGTGCGGAGTTATAAGGCATTCGGAATTCAACAGCAGTGCGTTTTTTAATAAATACATCTCATACTGCACGGATTCCGATGCACAGATTCCCGAAACAAGTCAGTTTCTTTCGAGCGACGACGTTTTTGATTATGTGATGAATATCCGCTATCTCAACAAGGATATCGACAGCCACCGCGAGGACCTTTTCAAGGGCTATGCTCTGATTCGCGAAAAGGCACGGAATGACGAGGGCTACACGAAGCTTCACGGGCTTGAGGACTATGACCGCTGGAAGGAGGTGCGTTCCGCATATTCAAGAAAAAGCAACCGGTCGTCATTTGTCAAGGAACGTCTGGCAAGGAATATTGATATGTTTTCAAACGGCGAAACCTCGATGCGTTATTTCACCGAGCATATCGACAGGGATGCCCTCTATCTCCTCGACGAGCCCGAAAACAGCCTTTCGATAAAATTTCAGCTTGACCTTGCAAAATACATAACGGATTCGGCAAGATTCTATAACTGCCAGTTCATCATCGCAACGCATTCGCCGGTATTTCTTTCGATAAAGGATGCAAAAATCTATAACCTCGACAAAACTCCGGTCAGCGTGTGCAAATGGACTGAGCTTGAAAACGTGAGGGCATATTACGAATTTTTCAAGGAACATGAAAACGAATTCATCTGATTGTTGAATTATTGATTTTTGTGTAGTATAATTTCTCCGTAAGGGTCGGATGACCCGTTGCACCGCTGTGTGCGGAAAGGAGAGAAACATGAAAAAAACAAACCGTATTCTGAGCTTTCTGCTTGCAATTTCAATTCTTTGCGGCTGTGCAGGCTTATTTTCTTATGCTGCCGACGGCGGAAAGAATTACTATTATCTTGACTCCGTCAACGGTGACGATGCAAACAGCGGAACCGAGATTGACAGCCCCGTTAAAACTCTCGGCGGCCTCAAAAATCTTGATGTAAAGCCCGGAACGCATTTTCTTTTCAAAAACGGCGGTGAATATGAATGTGCCGCAACGCTGACCTGCAACGGAACAAAGGATAATCCCGTTGTTGTTTCGTCCTACGGTGAAGGCGAAAAGGCGATTCTTTATACAAAAGAAAACACGGATATTCTCCGTCTTTTTGACTGCTCCCATGTAACCGTTTCAGACCTTCATTTCAAGGCTCCCAACGGCGGCGGAATCTGGATTGATACCTATAATCAGACCTCCGAGGGCATTATCATTGAAAATGTTTATTTCGAGGATATGCAGAATTACAAGGTTCACAGCCGAGATAATTTTTCAAACGGTGCTGCGGCTGCGAGAGCGGCGGTCATGGTCAAGGGTCTGCCCGCAAAATCAAGATATCCCGTCAATGACCTCACAATCCGCAACTGCGAGGTCTATAACTGCGGCAACGGATTTATGATATGGGGCTCGTGGAATGACGCTCAGGCTCCCTGGTGCGAGGAAGAGGATATTGATCCCGTTTATAACGAGGGTCTGCTGATAGAAAAATGCTATTTCCATGATATGGATGCAGAGGCGGTCATTGTCGGCATATGCAAGAATGCTCTTGTTACCCATTGCCGTGCAATCAACTGCTGTCAGGGCGAGGGCGTTGACGAAAACGGCGATATCGAATATTTCACGGCGGCAATGTGGTTCTGGGGAAGCGAGAGCAGCACAATTCAGTATTGCGAAATCGCAGGTCAGAAGAATGTCGGCGACGGCATGGCGGTTGACTTCGATTCATACACTCACAACTGCACCTATCAGTATATCTACTCCCACGACAACGTACGCTTCATGTGCAACTGCCCGAATCACAGCGGTCATCACGGCAACACCGTGCGCTACTGCCTTTCGGTAAACGACAACAAAGGCCGTTCAACAACGGCGGTCGGTGCACAGGGCGAGCATAATTTCAGCTTCTACAACAACACAATCGTCAACTGCGGTGAATTCCAGTTCAAGAATCTTTTCGATTCCTATATCGCAAACAACATAATCATTCCCGTTGACGGTGCAACCTTTGCCTATGATGTTGACCCTTCAAGAGGAAACGTGTTTGAGAATAACTGCTATTATAATGTTATGTCACCCCTTGTTGACCCCCTTGCGATGAACACCGTGCCCGGCTTCAGCGGAACGGATTATTCCGATGTCAACAGCTTTAAGCTTTCAAAGGATTCACCGCTCATCGGTGCGGGAGTAAAAATTGAAGACGGCGTTTCGCTTGACTTTTTTGAAAACGAAATCACAAATGCAAATATCGGCTGCTACGGCGGCGACGGAACCGATGCGGAATATAAAGGCGAAAACATAATTGAAAAAATCATCCGCATGATAAGAAATATTTTTGAAACAGTGAAGCATGAAATCGAGGTTATTTTTGATTAAAAATATGCGGCGGGATGTGGGCATCCCGCCCTACTTTTATAATGCTGTTAATGCGGGTCGCCGACCCCTACGGTTTGTACGGATATGGACGGAACTCGCCGCAGGCGAATATCACTTTTGCCATCGGCAAAAATATCACATTGCGTCAGCAAATTATCACACGCATTTGCGTATATCACTCGTGCTGGTAGGGGCGGATATCATCCGCCCGAATGCTTACGCATTCATCAATCCTCAGTCTCGCTACGCTCGACAGCGATTTGGCTCCCTCGAGAGGGAGCTGGCGAGCGAAGCGAGACTGAGGGAGTTAACAAAGGAGCCAAGGGACAAGCAATATTATATAAAAATCAGAGCGAAGCAACCCTTAATTACGCATTACGAATTGCGAATTACACATTATATAATCGGGTAAGGGCGGAGCCCTTCCTTAATTATTCATTATTCATTTTTCATTGAAAAATCTTTCCGCACCTTGCGGTACGGACGGGTCGTCGGGTCACCGACCCCTGCAAAAATAAAAACAAAAAATCCGAACCCATTGCCGATTGGCATTGAGTTCGGATTTCTCCATTGTGGTGGACGTTAACGGACTTGAACCGCTGACCACTCGCACGTCAAGCGAGTGCTCTACCAGCTGAGCTAAACGTCCATATTGCAGCTCTCTTTCAAGTGCAGGTGATATTATAATCAATCCTTGCGGATTTGTCAAGAGCTTTTATGAATTTATTTGCGTGCGGCTTTCCCGGAAAATCCGTTTGAGATAATTCTGTTGACATATCCAAGGAAAAGTTATAAAATATTATGGTAAAATTTTTTATACAGGAGTGTTTCATATGGCAGTCAAAAAGCTTAAGTATTTTGCAGGCGGAAAGTGGCTTGATTCTTCCTGCGAAAAATATATGGATGTTTATAATCCCAGCACGGGCGAGGTTATCGCTCAGACTCCCTGCTGCACAAAGGATGAGGTCAACGAAGCCATTGCATGTGCTAAAGAAGCCTTCAAAACCTGGTCGAATGTTCCCGTTATGAAAAGAGTTCAGGTTGTTTTCAGATTCCGTGAGCTTCTTGAGGAGCATATGGATGAGCTCACAGAAATCTGTGCAAGAGAGCACGGCAAGGTCTGGAGCGAGGCAAAGGGCGATATTCTTAAGGTCAAAGAACCCGTTGAGCTTGCATGCTCGGCTCCCTCTCTTCTTATGGGTGAAAGCATGAGAGACACCTCCTCAGGCTATGACACAACGCTTTACAGAGAACCCGTCGGCGTTTTCGCAGGCATCGTTCCCTTCAACTTCCCCGGCATGATTCCCATGGGCTGGATGTCGCCTCTCTGCATTGTATGCGGTAACACAATCGTTCTCAAGGCAGCTTCGATGACTCCGATGACCTGCATGCGTCTTGCCGAGCTCTGGCAGGAGGCAGGTCTTCCCGACGGTGTTATCAATATCGTTACCTGCTCAAGAAACGAAGCTGAAATCTTCATGGATCATCCCGATGTAAAGGGCATCACCTTTGTCGGCTCAACAAGCGTAGGTCTTCATATCTATTCAAGAGCAGCCGCAAACGGCAAGAGAGTTCAGGCTCTCTGCGAAGCCAAGAATCACGGTCTTGTGCTTGAGGATGCGGCACTTGAAAGAAGTGCAAGAGGCATCATCAATTCATCCTTCGGCTGTGCGGGCGAACGCTGCATGGCTCTTCCCGTTATCGTTGCTCAGGAGAGCATCGCAGACGAGCTCGTAGGCTATCTTGTGAAGTTTGCAAAGGAGCTCAAGCTCGGCCCTGCTTATGATAAAGAATCAACCCTCGGTCCCGTTGTTACAGAGGCACACAGACAGTCAATTCTCAAGTGGATTGAAAAAGGCATCGAAGAGGGTGCACAGCTTGTGCTTGACGGAAGAAATCCCGTTGTGCCCGGCTACGAAAACGGCTTCTATGTAGGCCCCACAATCTTTGACCATGTAACAGAGGATATGACGGTCGGTCAGAGAGAAATCTTCGGACCCGTTCTCTGCGTCAAGAGAGTCAAGGATTTTGAAGAGGGTCTTGCGGTTATGAACGCAAATCCCTTTGCAAACGGCTCGGTTATCTTCACCCAGAGCGGCTATTATGCAAGAGAATTCGCAAAGAGAACAGACGGCGGCATGGTCGGCGTTAACGTCGGTATCCCCGTTCCCGTAGGCGTGTTCCCCTTCACGGGTCACAAGCAGTCATTCTTCGGCGATCTTCACTGCCTCGGCAAGGACGGCTTCCGTTTCTACACGGAAACAAAGGCGGTCACAACCCGTTGGTTTGACGAGGAGGAAATGAAGGCTCAGAGCGTTGACACATGGGACGGCTCGGTAGGCGGCGACCTTAAATAAGATAAATATTGCGGCGGAGGCTTCGGGCTTCCGCCGTTTTTTTAAATGAAAAATGAATAATGAATAATGAATAATTTCGGAAGGGCTACGCCCTTGCCCGACTGTTTTTAATAAAAAATGTTGATAAACCTGATTTTTGTATATAAACTGTAATTTGCTGTTTCGGCTCTCTTTTTTTCTTCTGCAAATATTGATTTTGTAAAAATTTACATTTATAATAATATGTGTACCGGAATTACGGTCAGCGACGGTTTTCTTATATTTTCAGGAAACGAGGGATTGTATGAGCACTCAGACCAAAAGCAGAATTCTGAAAATCGACCCGTATCTGTCACCATTTGAAAAAGACATCAATCTGAGAGCAGGGCTTTTCTCCGACAAAAGAAAGGCTCTTCTCGGAAACGGCAGAAAAATAAAAAGCTACGCAAACGGACATGAATATTTCGGCTTTCACCGCACTCGCACGGGCTGGGTCTACAGAGAATGGGCTCCCGCTGCGGATGCAATGTATCTGACCGGCGATTTCAATAACTGGAACATTGAGGAATGCCCCATGACCCGTCTTGAAAACGGAGTTTTTGAGGTTAAGCTGAGCGGCAGAAATGCACTCAGGGCAGGTCAGAAGGTTCAGGCTGTGGTTATCAGCTCAGGCCGTATTCTCCGCCGTGTTCCTACTTATGCAACACGGGTTGTTCAGGACCCCGTAACATATTTATGGTGTGCCGAAATTGAGGATGTCAACGAAAAATTCCCGTGGAGCGACAGCGGCTTCAGACCCGAAAAAACACCCTTTATTTATGAATGCCATGTCGGCATGGCTCAGGAAAAGGGTGCGGTCGGCACATATAAGGAATTCACTGAGAGCATTCTGCCGAGAATAAAGGAATCGGGCTATAACACCATTCAGATTATGGCAATCATGGAGCATCCCTATTACGGCTCCTTCGGCTATCAGGTTTCAAATTTCTTTGCCGCTTCCTCACGCTACGGCAGCAGCCGTGACCTCAAGGAGCTCATCAACACCGCCCATAAAATGGGAATTGCCGTTTTGCTGGATGTTGTGCACTCTCATGCGGTAAAAAATACCAACGAGGGTCTCAACGAATTTGACGGCACGGTTTATCAGTTTTTCCACGAAGGCGAAAAAGGCGAACACAGTGCATGGGGCACAAAGCTTTTCAACTACGGCAAAAACGAGGTGCTGCATTTTCTGCTTTCAAACCTCAGATACTGGATGGAGACCTTCCATTTTGACGGCTTCCGCTTTGACGGAGTAACCTCCATGCTTTATCACGACCACGGGCTCGGAAGCGCATTCACCGATTACAGCATGTATTTCTCGATGAATACCGACACGGATGCGGTAACCTATCTGCAGCTTGCAAACGAGCTGATTCACGAAATAAATCCCCACGCAATCACAATTGCAGAGGATATGTCGGGCATGCCGGGAATGTGCATCCCCATAAAAGACGGCGGCATCGGCTTCGATTACCGTCTTTCCATGGGCGTACCCGATTTATGGATAAAAACAATCAAGGAATGCTCCGACGAAAGCTGGGATATCGCCAAGCTCTGGTATGAGCTCACATCACGCCGTCCGCAGGAAAAGAATATCGGCTATTGCGAATCCCACGACCAGGCTCTTGTCGGCGACAAAACAATAATGTTCCGCCTTTGCGATGCCGAAATGTATACCGGCATGAGCAAATTCGGCAGCAACCATGTGATAGACAGAGGCATTGCACTTCATAAGATGATACGCCTTGTCACCGCTTCACTTGCGGGAGAGGGCTATCTCAACTTCATGGGCAACGAATTCGGTCACCCCGAGTGGATAGATTTTCCGCGTGAGGGCAACGGCTGGAGCTATCATTACTGCCGCAGGCAGTGGAGCCTCGTTGACAATCCCGACCTCAGATACAGAGAGCTTTACGATTTCGACAAGGCGATGATAAAGCTGCTCAGAGAAAACGACCTGCTTTCTTTATCCGCCGAAAACAGATGGCTCCATCAGGAGGATAAAATTCTTATTTTCACCAAAGGCGACACCGTTTTTGCATTTAACTTCCATCCTTCAAAATCCTTTGACGGATATTATGTGCCCGTCGGCGAAGAGGGTACATATAAGGTTGTTCTTTCATCGGATGACGGCATTTTCGGAGGCTATTCCCGCGTTGACACCTCTGTTCGCTACAAGGCAGAAAGAACTCCTGCCGACTGGGTGGGCTTCAACTGCTATCTTCCGAGCAGAACCGCCATTGTTTTCAAAAAAGAAAAAGCGGAATAAGGCTCAGTCTGCCCTTCCGCTTTCAAGCACGCCGTATTTAATTTTTATTCTTTCAAGCCTTTCAAGGAGCGGTTTTCCGAAAACAAACATCATAATTGCCGTGCAGACTCCCTGACTGATATTCACGGGGAAGCCCGATGCGAGAGATGCGGCTATTGTTGAAATATTGATTTCGGGCATCATAATAAAAACATGCGAGCTGTCAAGAATCGGGCCTATCCAGAACGCAGTTGCAAAAAATCCGAACACCGCCATAATCCACGGCTTTTTCGGAATTTTGTCTTTGATGAAAACAAAGCCTGCAAGCATTCCGCCTGCACCGTAGGCAATCATCTGCCAGGGCAGATACGGTCCCTGACCGTAGAAAAAGTTGCTTGCAAAGGCGGCAACCGCACCCACGATAAAGCCTGATTCGGGTCCGAATGCAATGCCCATGAGCATGATTATTGCAAAAACCGCTTTGAAATGCGGAATCGGAATTGCCACTCTGCCGATAACCGCAAGCGCAATCATAACCGCAAGCACCGCAAGCTCTCTTGCTTGCGGTTTTCTTTTTTCAAACGCCATGAAAAACGGAAACGCAAGCTCAATTATGATAATCACACCCGTTATGTAGTAGCCCTTTCCGGGAAGTTTGTCACCGAGAAACAAGGTAAGAGGAATCAAAGCGAGGAACACGGTGAGCATTGCGATATTTGATTTTTTCATCATGCTCCCCCTTTGTTTTTCTTATATAATTCAACAACATTTTCCGCCGTGACGGCATTATTGAATATGTGCTTGCTCATGCGGCTTGCCGCCGTTGTATAGAAGCTGTTGCCGCCGAAAAATTTCTGCGGAGTTTCGGTTGTGAGCACCTGACCGTCGAAAAACATACTGACTCTGTCGGCATATTTTGCACAGAATTCAACATCGTGCGACACCATAAGAATTGTTATGCCACGGCTTTTCAGCTTTTTGAGAATTGACGCAAACGTTTCTTTGAAGAAGCTGTCCATTCCCTTTGTCGGTTCATCAAGAAGAAGGATTTCAGGTTCGGTCAGAAGAACCTTTGCAAGAGCAACTCTCTGCTGTTCACCGCCCGACAAATCATAGGGGTGATTATTCATCAGTTCCGTTATCCGGCAAGTTTCCGCAACTTCGTTTATCCTGTTTTTATCCTTTGTCATTTCTGCGAGTTCGTCAGATACTTTGCTTTTTACAAAAAGACTTTTGGGGTCTTGAGGAAGCATTGAAACGCAGTTTCTGAAAAGTTCTCCCGATCTGAATTTGTTTACGGGTTTACCGAAAACCTTGATTTTGCCTCTGTAGGGCTTGCAGATTCCGCAGATTGCTTTGAGTGTAGTGGATTTACCTGCACCGTTGCCGCCGACGATTGCACTTATGCTTCCCTTTGGAATTTCAAGACTGACACCTCTGAGAATATCGGGGGTGTCTTTTTCGTATCTGAACCATAATTCTTTAAGCGACAAAGCGGGATTTTCAATATCTTCTTCAATGCTTTTGCAAAGGAATTCTTTAATTTGGGGTTCGGTTTCAAATTCTTTATTCAGCCACGCCCTGCCCTCTCTGACTGTCAGGGGGCAATCACCGTCGCCGTCTGCGTTATAGAAAACACGAACGGGAGTCGGCATTGCCGTAAACATGGGATTATTCTGTTCGTAAAGAAGCTTACCGATATTTCTCGGTGTATCATCGGCAATGATTTTGCCCGAATCC
>JAFQRY010000034.1 GCA_017409845.1 Clostridia bacterium | reverse complement strand
AGTACCTTTGTACGCCTTCGGTCGAAGATTAACCCCTCCGCTTCACTTTCGTTCAGCACCTCCCCTGAAGGGGAGGCAGTCATTCAGCTTCCTTTCTCAACAGTCACCAGCTTGCCGAAAAACAAGTTTTTCGACAAGCTGAGGAGCGGTTCCTCTGAACTGCTCCTGCCTGTAATTTATATTTCTTCAAAAGTGAAAACATCATCCGAATATCTGCAGATGTACTTTTTCCCTGCGGTAAGCTTTCCTTCAAGCATTTCTTCGGAAAGCTTGTCTTCAATCTGCTGCTGAATTGCTCTTCTGAGCGGACGCGCACCGTAAACGGGGTCAAAGCCGGCTTTTCCGATTGCCTCAACCGCTTCCTGCGAAAACTCGAGACCGATTTCAAGCTCACCTACTCTCCTTGAAAGCACGGAAAGCATTCTTTTTGCAATTTCGTTGATATCCTCTTTGCCGAGCTGATGAAAAACAATGATATCGTCAACTCTGTTGAGAAATTCGGGTCTGAAAACATTTTTGAGCTCGCCCATAACAGCTTCGCGGATTTTTTTCTCACTCATTGTTTCGTTGCTCTGCGGAGCAAAGCCGAGAGTACCCGCACCGCTCTGTGCAATCATCTTTGCACCGACATTTGAGGTCATAATGATTATGCAGTTTTTGAAATCGACTCTCCTGCCCTGGGAATCCGTAAGAATTCCGTCCTCGAGAATCTGCAGAAGCATGTTGAATACATCGGGATGTGCTTTTTCGATTTCATCAAAAAGAACAACCGAATAGGGTCTGCGGCGTACCTTTTCGGTAAGCTGACCGCCTTCTTCATATCCCACATAGCCCGGAGGTGAGCCGACAAGCCTTGAAACGGTATGCTTCTCCATGTATTCGGACATATCAAGCCTTATCATTGCGTTTTCATCGCCGAACATTGATGAAGCAAGGGTTTTACAAAGCTCGGTTTTGCCCACGCCCGTAGGACCGAGGAAGATGAATGAACCCGTAGGTCTTTTCGGGTCCTTGAGACCCGCTCTGCCTCTGCGGATAGCCCTTGCAACCGCACTGACAGCCTCATTCTGACCGACTATTCTGCCGTGAAGCTCCTCCTCCATGTGAAGAAGCCTCTGACTTTCTTCCTGCGTGAGCTGAACAACGGGGATTCCTGTCCATTGCGAAACGATTGAAGCTATCTCCTGCTCACCGACCTCGCCCGTTGAACGGTTGCTTTTTTCCTTCCAGAGCTGTCTTTCGTTTTCAAGCTCCGAGGCAACCTTGTTTTTCTCGTCACGGATTTCTGCTGCCCTCTCAAAATCCTGCGAATTGACAGCGGATTCCATTTCTTCGTTGAGAGATTTAAGCTTGTTTTCAAGTGCCTTCAAATCAGGCGGAGCGGTGAATGCCTTCAGCCTTGCCCTTGATGCCGCTTCATCAACAAGGTCTATCGCCTTATCGGGCAGATATCTGTCACCGATATATCTCGATGACATCTTGACCGCCGCAAGAATTGCGTTATCGGTAATTTTAACCTTATGGTGTGCTTCGTATTTATCACGGATACCCTTGAGAATTTCGATTGCTTCTTCTTCGGTAGGCTCTCCGACGGTAACGGGCTGGAATCTTCTTTCGAGAGCCGCATCCTTTTCGATATGCTTGCGGTATTCTTCAAGAGTTGTTGCGCCGATAACCTGAAGCTCGCCTCTTGCAAGAGAGGGCTTGAGAATATTTGCGGCGTCAACCGCACCCTCTGCCGAGCCTGCACCGATAAGAGTATGCACCTCATCAATAAAGAGGATTATATCCCCTGCCTTTTTTACTTCTTCAATGGCGTTTCTGATTCTTTCTTCAAAATCGCCTCTGTATTTTGTGCCTGCAACCATGCCTGTAAGGTCAAGCGTGATTATTCTTTTGCTTCTGAGAAGCTCGGGAACTTCACCCGTTGCAATTTTCAGGGCAAGTCCCTCCGCAATTGCGGTTTTGCCGACACCGGGTTCACCGATAAGACACGGATTATTCTTCGTTCTTCTGCTGAGAATCTGAATAACTCTTTCAATCTCATTCTGTCTGCCGATAACGGGATCAATCCTTCCCTGCATTGCAAGTACGGTTAAATCCCTGCCGAACTGGCTGAGGGTCGGAGTATCCGATTTTTCTTTTACATCCTTTTTTGAGCCTGACGGCTGAGAGCTGTTTCCGAGAGCATTTGTGAGATCGTTGAGCAAATCCTGCGGCTGTACGCCGAGACGGCTGAGAATTTCCGTTGCAGCTCCGCTGCCCTCACGGATAATTCCCATAAGAATATGCTCCGTTCCGATATAGGAATGACCCATATTCCTTCCCTGAAGAATTGCCGTATCAATAATATTTTTCGCCCTCGGTGTAAAATCATTCGGCGAAAGCACGGTCGGAGAACCGATGCCGATGCTGCTTCTGATAACCGTTTCAACCTCGCTGTAGGTTACCTTTCTTGCCGTCAGAGCGGTGTGTGCCATGCCTCCGCTTTCCGCAAGCAGACCGAGCAGAATATGCTCGCTGCCGACGTAGGTATGGCCGAGGTTTTCCGCCGCGGTTACCGCACTGTTAAGTGCATCATTGGCTTTCTGAGTAAAGCCCGTAAATCTGTACATACACATCATCCCCCTGATTGTTTGTTACGCCAGAGCCTCCCTCACGGTTTTTGCTCTGATTACATCCCTTGCAGAGGCATTTGTTGCCTCAGCATTTGCAGCACTGATTGTTGCAGGCTGCATATTTACTATAAGCTCGTTTATTTTCTCTATCGGAATATCAACAAGTCCCCTTGCTGCCCCGAGTCTGACAACCGAAACAAGCTCCATAAATTCATCCGTGCTCAGCAGCCTTGCGTTTCTGAGAACTCCGAGTGCACGGAAGATTTTATCCTCTTCAACGGGCTTCTTGATAATTTCGGCAGCTGCCGCCCTCTCCTGAGCAACAAGCTGAAGAACGATTGATTTGAGATTTGCAATGGCTGTTTCTTCGGTTATGCCGAGAGTTATCTGATTGCTTATCTGATAAATATCTCCCTTTGAAAGCGAGCCCTCACCGTATGCTCCCCTTATTGTAAGACCGAGCTTTGAAACGGTATTGGCAAGTCGATTCATCTGACCGCATCTTGTGAGTGCAGGCAGATGGAGCATGACTGATGCACGCATTGCCGTGCCGAGGTTTGTGGGGCATTGGGTGAGATAGCCAATTCTTTCATCAAATGCATACTTCAGCTTTGATGCAAGCATGCTGTCAAGCTTATCGGCAATGTCATATGCTTCTTCAAGAGCAAGTCCCGCCTTCATCACCTGAAGCCTGATATGGTCTTCCTCACAGAGCATGATTCCGACGCTTTCGTCCGCGGAAAGCACAAGTGCGCTGCCGTCTTTTTTTGCGGCAAACTCGGGGCTGATAAGATGTCGCTCCGCAAGCGACACCGCCTGAATTCTCGAAAGGTCCTTCATCTCGATATAGCTGAAATCCTTTCCGTCATTCTCAAAAAGTGTACCCTTCACAAGCTCATTGACCTTGTTTTTGCCCTCAACATCAAGCTTTGCAGGGAACGGGAATTCATCAAGATTTCTCGCAAGACGGATTCGTGTGCTGAGAACTATATCACCCTGGTCACCTTTATCTATATACCATTTATTCATCAGTTTTCGCCTCCTTCAAGAGCCTTGATTTCATCTCTTATTTTTGCTGCAGTTTCAAATTCCTGCTTCGCAACGGCATCATTCATTGCAGCCCTGAGCTTTTCAATTTTCTCTTCAACAGTTTCCTCTTTCGGCTGCACGGGAGCAGCGGAAACAGTCTTGCCGCTGTGTTTGATCTTTCCGTGAATACGCTGGATTGACGGGAGCAGCTTATCATAAAACGTTCTGTAGCAATCGGCACAGCCCACTCTGCCGTCACGGGCAATTTCATCAAACGATGAACCGCATTTGGGGCATCTCGGTGCATTGCCCGTAGAAAGAGAAGGCATCATATCGCCGAGAAAACCTCCGAAAAATTCAGAAAGATTCAGCCCGAAGCCCGAAAAAACATCTGAATAACCGAGATGTGCCGCACAGTCGGAGCAAAGATGACTCTCCGCCATATCACCGTTTATAATCTGCTTGATGTGGGTTGTTGCTTCATTTTTTCCGCAATTCTGACATAACATAATCAATCATCCTTTCCTTCTATCGTTATGAGCATTTGCTTGAATATTGTCGCTCTTATTCTGTCTTTTACCGCAGGCGGCAGCATTCTGAGCGAGTTTTCTCCCGTTGCCGCAAGCAGAAGCTTTGCACACTGGGTATTTATTGCACCGTTATGAAGAAGATTGAGCACATTCGCACGGCAGGTTGCAAAATCAACGGCATCGCCTATGCAGTTGACCGTATGCATGATGAGCGAGGGTCTGTCAAGCTTCATGCGTGTGATTTTGATGTAGCCTCCGCCGCCTCTGCGGCTTTCAACAATATATCCCTGCTCGGGAGTAAAGCGGGAGGATATAACATAGTTTATCTGACTCGGCACACAGCCTATGCTCTGTGCAAGCTCATTTCGCTGAATTTCGGTTGTGCCGTCATTCTCAAGCATTTCAAGAAGTATTCTTGCAATATCGTTGCTCAGACTCATATTATCTGCCCTTTCTTTAGTCTAAGTTTGACTTTGACTTTCTTTGACCTTGACTTTATTATAGTCAGGAAAGGTCAAAAGGTCAAAAGTCAAAAAAGGTCAAATTTTATGATTGATGTTCCGAAATCAGAGATTATCACGGTTTTGCTTTTATTTTCTCGTTTTTTCGTTAGTTTTTATAATTTATCAGCGGCGGGATGAGGACATCCCACCCTACACATAAACATTTATTATTAAAAACAATCGGGCAAGGGCGGAACCCTTCCGAAAATTTCATTATTCATTGAATAATCTTTCCGCACCTTGCGGCACGGACGGGTCGTCGGGTCGCCGACCCCTATGGTTTTTGTGGATAAGGACAGAATTCGCCGTCAGGCGAATATCACTTTTGCCATCGGCAAAAATATCACATTGCGTCAGCAATATATCACACGCATATACGTATATCACTTTTGCGGAGCAAAAACATCCCTCCTTTACGTGCAAAGAATATCCGGTTAAAAATAATTATAGGCATTTTCCGCAAAATATATGCCGGATTATGTTGCAATTGAATTCTGTTTGTGTTATCATTCGCAAGGTGATTATTATGAAGAAATCAAATGCCGCATCGGGAATAATCCTTTCTCTCACGGGCGGAATATTCTGGGGCTTTTCGGGCTCCTGCGGTCAATATCTGTTTACATATCATGCCGTAAGCTCCGAATGGCTTGTTCCGATAAGAATGATTGCAACGGGAATTATTCTGCTTTCGGTATGTGCAGTAAAAAACAAAAGTAAAATATTCGATGTCTGGAAGGGCAGAAGCAACGCTCTGCGTATGGCTGCCTTCACGGTTTTCGGACTGATTCTGTGTCAGTATGCGTATTTCACGGCAATCGAGCATTCAAACGCAGGCACGGCAACGGTTCTTCAGTATCTCTCCCCTGCCATGATACTTATTTTCATGTGCCTTAAAAACAAAAAAGCCCCTGCTATCGCAGAGGTTATTGCAATATTCCTTGCCGTGGGCGGCACATTTTTAATTGCAACGGGCGGAAATCTCAGCAGCTTTTCAATCACTCCCGCGGCACTCATCCGGGGACTGCTCGCCGCCGTTTTTCTCGTGTGCTATTCACTGATACCGGGCAGACTTCTTGAAATCTCCGATACTCCGACCGTTCTCGGCTGGGGAATGCTCACAGGCGGTATTGTTATCTCGTTTATATTCAGACCGTGGGAAATAATGCCCGTAATCAGCCTGCCGCTTATCGGTGCGGTTGCGGGAATAGTCATTCTCGGCACGGTGCTTGCGTATTCATTCTATCTTGAAGGTATCAGGCTTATCGGTGCAACAAAGGCAAGCATCATTTCAAGCATTGAGCCCGTTGCGGCAACAGTCATTTCCGCCGTCTGGCTCGGCACAGAATTCACATTTACGGATATAATCGGATTTGTAATGATTATTTCAACAGTGTTTATAATTTCGCTCTTCAACGCAAAGAATGATTATGATAAAAGAACGGATTGAGAAGGATTTGTTCCCGCTCAATCCGTTTGTTTTTATTTGAATGCCGTTGTATTTGTAAGTTCTGTTTTATATTGCGGACCGGTAGGACCTCCGTTGAAGAAAGGCGGTACCCATGACTCGTCTCCCCAATAGCGGACTGCAAGTCCGTCAGGGTCAAAAACATCATAGCTGAAGCAATCAGCCCACTCAGAACCGTTGAGTGCCCTGCATCCCTCCGGTATTTCTTCTTCATCTTCAAGATCGGGTACTGTATGCTCAAAAGTTGCAAGCTTGTCCGTCTCCCATAAATCCCAAGGCTCGCCCTTTGTGCAGGAATCCACAAGCCTGAAAATCGGTCCGAGATCAAGATATGCATGATCGCCTACATGAGGATACATTCCGTGAGAGCCTGCAGCACAATAAATTGCACAGTGGGTCGGGTCAAACATTTCAAGATCTTCCCAGGACTCAATCATCGCAAAGGTGTGGGCGGGAAATGCCGCTTTAACGGGACGCATATATTCTCTGCCGTTTCTTTCATAAGTCATAAAACGGATGGTAAAATGCTCCCAGTCACCGGCATGGGCCCCTGCCATACATCCGATCAGCCAGATATACTTTCCGCTGTCAAACGGACAATACTGAAAATAAGAAATATCAATATATCCGCCTTCTTTTTCAATCCAGAAGGCGTAAGCTTCGGAATTTTCATGGTCGCCGTAGAAAAGATCAATAATTTCCCACGGATGCTTCATTTCATCCTTCATAACGAGACGGTAAACTCCGTTATCATCGGCAACACGGTCAAATCTTTCATAAACAAAATCCATTGATGCCGTGCCGTAGGGCTCGCCCTCAGCCATATAAACCCTCGGAGCATAGTCAATCATTATCTGATTTTTCTTTGCATCATCAATATCCGTTATGTCAATTTCATCACTCTCGATAAGTCCGACCTTCATGCTTTTTATGCCTTTGATGTAAGTCAGACCCACACCGAATTCAAATCGCAAATAAGAGCTCTGACTCTCATTGAGAACATATTCCCTGCCCTCAAAATTCTTTTCGCTGTAGGCAATAACAGTGTATTCCGTAGGAATCGAAATGCTTTTTGAGCGAAAATCAACATCGGCATATTCTCCGATACCGAATTCCGCCGCATTGCCCTCATATTCCTTTTTGGAATAAAGTTCCACCGCTTTATTGCTCTGGGACTGAAGCATCGGATCAAAACTGACTGCACTTGCACCGGTGCACAAAACCGTAACTGCACATAAAAATACGGTAACTGTCAATAAATATCTCAACAACTTATTCATTTTTATTCCCCGTTTATAATTATTTACATTCCCCTGCGTCTTACGCAATTTTCAAGCTTGATTGCGTCATAAACGCCGTTATCAAAGAGCTCGCACACGCCCTGATATTCTTCAAGCGAAAGTGTTTCAAGAGTCTTATTCTCTTTTATGCAAAGTGCAACAAGCTCGCCGGTTGCTTTATATGCATCTCTGAAGGGCAGTCCCTTTGAAACAAGATAGTCAGCACAGTCGGTAGCATTGATAAATCCGCCTGCAGCAGCCTTTCTCATGTTTTCGGGAATTGCCTTCATTGTCTGAATCATGGGTTCAAGAGTGATAAGACAAATTTTAACGGTATCAAACGCATCAAAAATCGCATCCTTATCCTCTTGCATATCCTTGTTATAAGCAAGGGGAAGACCCTTCATAACGGTGAGAAGTGTCATAAGGTCGCCGAAAACTCTGCCGCTCTTGCCTCTTACAAGCTCTGCAATATCGGGATTCTTCTTCTGAGGCATTATGCTTGAGCCGGTTGAAAATGCATCGTCAAGCTCAACAAATTTGAATTCCCATGAGCACCAGAGAATAATTTCTTCGCAGAGTCTTGAAAGATGAACCATGCAGATTGAAAGTGCACTTGCAAGCTCAATGCAGAAATCTCTGTCGGCAACGCCGTCAAGTGTGCTCTTTGTGAACGAATCAAAGCCGAGGAATTCCGCTGTCATCGCTCTGTCGATGGGATATGTTGTGCCCGCAAGAGCTCCGCTGCCGAGGGGCGAGGAATTCATTCTCTTTTTTGCATCCTCGATTCTGCCGAGGTCACGGGTGAGCATCTCGGTATATGCGGTAAGATGTGCCTTGAAGGTTATGGGCTGAGCTCTCTGAAGATGAGTGTAGCCCGGCATGATTGCATCCGCATATTCATCGCCCTTTTCTTCAAGTGCCTTTATAAGATTTTTAACAAGCACAAGCGTTTCTTCGCACTGGTCACGAAGATAAAGACGCACATCAAGAGTAACCTGGTCATTGCGGCTTCTGCCTGTGTGAAGTCGCTTACCTGCAGAGCCGATTCTTTCGGTGAGAGTCTGCTCGATGAAGGTGTGGATATCCTCTGCGTTGGGGTCAATGAGAAGCTCTCCGCCTGAAATCTCCTGTCTGATTTTTGCAAGTTCGGAGCAAATGAGTGCACTGTCCTCCTGAGAAATAATGCCCTTTGCACCAAGCATTGTTGCATGGGCTATGCTGCCCTCAATATCAAAATAATACATTCTTGAATCGGTTGCGATTGACGAGTTGAAATCGTTGGTTTTTTTATCCGCTTCCTTTGAAAAGCGGCCTGCCCAGAGTTTCATTTTTTGTCCTCCTTATACGGGAAAAAGAGCCGTCATAATGGCGGCTCTTGTATTATGTTTTCACATCTCTCAACCGGCTCCCTCATGAGGGAGCTGTCGAGCGTAAGCGAGACTGAGGGAGTATCGGATTTTGCGTTAACACATCAATGCAAAAAAGTTGCACTTGTAAACCCCTCCGTCTTTTGCTTCGCAAAATCCACCTCCCCTGAAGGGGAGGCGAATTTTTTGAAATTACATTGGTAATTATTTATTTGCGTTTCTCTCAGCTTCAAGAATAGCCTTTACCTTGATGGGAAGACCGAAGAGGTTGATGAAGCCTGCGGAATCCTTCTGGTCATAAACTTCGTCTGCATCAAATGTTGCAAAATCTTCGCTGTAAAGAGTATAGGGTGAGGTTACGCCTGCATTGATGATGTTGCCCTTGTAAAGCTTGAGCTTGACATCGCCTGTAACGGTTTCCTGAGTCTTGTCAACGAATGCTGCAAGTGACTCACGGAGAGGTGTGAACCACTGACCGAAGTAAACAAGCTCTGCATACTTGTGAGCAATGATTTCTTTATAATGCATTGTGTCTCTGTCAAGGCAGAGGGTTTCAAGAATATCGTGTGCCTTGAAAAGGATTGAGCCTGCGGGATTTTCGTAAACGCCTCTTGACTTCATGCCGACAAGACGGTTTTCAACGATATCGTTGAGACCGATGCCGTTTTTGCCGCCGACTTCGTTGAGGTATGTGATAAGCTCAACGCCGCCCATTTCCTTGCCGTTGACAGCTGTGGGAACACCCTTTTCAAAATGAATTGTGATATATGTGGGTTCATCGGGAGCCATTTCGGGTGAAACGCCCATCTCGAGGAAGCCGGGCTTGTTATACTGAGGCTCATTTGCGGGGTCTTCGAGGTCAAGACCTTCATGTGAAAGATGCCAGAGGTTCTTATCCTTTGAATAGTTGGTTTCTCTGTTTATCTTAAGAGGAATGTTGTGTGCCTCTGCGTATTCGATTTCTTCTTCTCTTGATTTGATATCCCAGATTCTCCAGGGAGCGATGATTTCCATTTCGGGAGCAAAAGCCTTGATTGTAAGCTCAAATCTTACCTGGTCGTTACCCTTACCTGTGCAGCCGTGGCAGATAGCATCCGCACCTTCTGCCTTTGCGATTTCAACAATTCTCTTTGCAATGATGGGACGTGCAAAGGATGTGCCGAGAAGATATTCCTTCTCATAAACCGCACCTGCCTTGAGAGTGGGGAAGATATAATCACTTACGAATTCATCCTGAAGATTTTCGATATAGAGCTTTGATGCACCTGTTTTGATCGCCTTTTCTTCAAGACCGTCAAGCTCTGTGCCCTGACCTACGTCGCCCGAAACAGCGATAACCTCACAGTTATTGTAGTTTTCCTTGAGCCAGGGAATGATGATTGATGTATCAAGACCGCCTGAATAAGCGAGAACAACTTTTTTGATTTCTTTCATGGTAATTTCTCCGTTCGTTTTATTTTTATGCATTAATTATACATCGTATATTCAAAAAATCAAGCCTTTTCTGAATATTTATGCATTTTTGTCGTATTTAACAAAAATTCACGCGATTTTGCCTTTTAACCGAGCAAAAGACCGACTTTTTTCTTCGCTTTGGTAAGGGTTCTGTATGCAATGCGGGCAGCTTTTTCGGCTCCTGCGTTTGCGGTGTCAAGAAGATACTGCTTGTCTGCCATAAGGCGTTTGTATTCTTCCTGAACGGGGCGGAGCTCTTCGATAACCGCTTCCGCAACCTTCACCTTGAAATCGCCGTAGCCCTTACCCTCAAATTCTTTTTCGATTGCATCGAAATCAAGACCCGTGCAGCACGAATAAATAGCCATAAGGTTGTTGATGCCGTCTTTTCCGTCTGCATATCTTACACAAGCCTCGCTGTCGGTAACAGCCGACTTGAATTTTTTGAGAATTGCCTCGGGTGTATCAAGCAGCGAAACGGAAGCCTTGGGATTGGGGTCGCTCTTTGACATCTTCTGAGTAGGGTCCTGAAGACTCATAACCCTTGCACCGACCTTGCCGATGAAGGGCTCGGGAAGAGTGAAGGTATTGCCTCTGAGAGAATTGAATCTTGTTGCAACATCTCTTGCAAGCTCGAGATGCTGCTTCTGGTCCGCACCGATGGGAACGAAATTTGCCTGATAAAGCAGAATATCCGCAGCCATAAGAACGGGGTATGCAAAAAGTCCGACGTTGACATTATCAGCATGCTTCTGCGACTTTTCTTTGAACTGAGTCATTCTTGAGGCTTCGCCGAACTGGGTGTAGCAATCAAGAATCCATGCAAGCTCTGCGTGTGCGGCAACCTGACTCTGAATGAAAACAATGCTCTTTTCGGGGTCAAGACCGATTGAAAGCAGAATTGCATACATTTCAAGAATCTGCTGACGGAGCTTTGCGGGCTCGGGATGAATGGTCAGAGCGTGAAGATCTGCAACGGCATAAAGGCAGTTGTAGTCATCACTCATAGCCTTCCAGTTTTTGAGAGCACCGAGATAGTTGCCCAGAGTCGGAACGGAAGTGGGCTGAATCATGCTTAAAACTACCGGCTTTTTTTCGGGAGCTGTATTTTCCATAGTAATTACCTCGTTTAATTAAAGTGAACGTGCAACCTCTCCGAGAATCTTGACACCCTTGACTATACCTTCGTCGGAGGGAGTTGAGAAATTCATGCGGATGAAGCTGCATTCCTTGTCGCCGTCAACCATCATTGCGTTACCGGGAACAACGGATACTCCAGCGGCACTTGCTTTTTTGACAAAATCAAGCATATCAATGCCGTCATTGAGCTTTGCCCAGACGAAAAGACCGCCTTCGGGTCTGTGGTATGTAAGAAAATCGCCGAGCTCGGCATCAACGCAATCACAAAGAAGGTTGAGCTTACGCTTATAAATTTCACGGATTTTGTTGATGTGACCTTCAAAATCGCATTCGGTAAGCCACTTGTAAACAACAAGCTGTGAAACAAGCGGGGTATGAACATCCTGCGTCTGCTTTGCAACGGTCAGCTTCGCAATGACAGCCTTGGGAGCAAGAACATAGCCCACCCTTATGCCGGGAGCAACAATCTTTGAGAATGAGCCCGAATAAACAACAAGCCCCTCTTCGTCGAAGCTCTTGATTGCGGGAACATCCTCGCCCGAAACACGAAGGTCTCCGTAAGGATTATCCTCGAGCACAAGCACTCCGTATTTTTTTGCAAGCTCATAAACAGCCTTTCTCTTTCCGAGCGACATCGTTGTGCCTGCAGGGTTCTGGAAATTGGGAATAGTATAAATGAATTTAACATTCTTTTCGGTTTTAAGCTTTTCTTCAAGAGCGGCAATGTTGATTCCGTCGCTGTCGATGGGAACACCTACAAGATTTGCACCGTAGCTTCTGAAGCAGTTGAGTGCACCGATAAACGAAGGCTCCTCGCAAAGAACGGTATCTCCGTAATTGATGAAGCACTGGCTCATAAGGCTCATAACCTGCTGAGCGCCGCTGACAACGATAAGCCCGTCATCATCCGAGCCGACGCCGTATCTCGTTTTGCAGAGCTTTATAAGCTCCTCAACAAGAGGACCGTAGCCCTCACTGATTCCGTATTGCAGAGCAAGAACGGGATCCTCTTCAAAAACCTCACCGACAAGCTTTTTAATGTCGTCAACGGGAAAAGCATCGGGAGCGGGATTGCCTGCTGCAAGAGGAATTGTGTCACCCGAGCTCTTCAGAATTTCTCTGATAATTGAAGGCTTGAGAGATGCAACGCCTTTTGCGAAATTATAGTCCATTATATTTTCAGTCCTTTCGGGATAAATGCTCTTTTAATTTTAATAATATTAAAGTATAGCACATTAAATTAAAAAAGTAAACAAATTATTGAATGAATTTTATAATTATGATAGAATTGATAAGGGTGATAACATGACTTCAGAATACAAGGCGGTTTTTTTCGACTTTGACGGCACAATTGCCGACACGGGTGACGGAATTTTTCATTCCGTTAAATATGCAATAAAAGAATCGGGATTTGAGCCCATAAGCAATGAAAGCCTCCGCACCTTTATCGGTCCTCCCGTTTTTGATTCATTCAAGAGAGAACTTGGCATGAATGCACAGCAAAGCGAATTTGCCGTTATGAAATACCGCGAGGAATACAGCCGTGAAGGAATTTTCCGCTTCACGCTCTATGACGGAATTGAAGCACTTTTGCGTGAACTGAAGGCAAACGGCATTCAGACCGCAATAGCAAGCTCAAAGCCTTATAATTTTATTCTCCGCATCATCGACTTTCTGAATTTCGGCGATCTGATTGATTTTATTTCGTGCCCTCTCAGCGACAAAGCAAACGAAAGCAAGGTCACTCTCGTAAGCAGATGCGTTGAGCATTTTGAGATTGAGAAAAGTGAAGCGGTCATGGTGGGCGACCGTCATTTTGACATCAACGGTGCAAACGGTGCAGGCGTTGAAAGCATAGGCGTTACCTTCGGCTACGGCGATGAAAAAGAACTGAGCAATGCAGGTGCAACCCACATTGCTCATAATGTTGATGATATCAAAAAATTTATTTTTTCTTGACTGCTTTCTTTGAAATATATCCGTAAAGCAGATAAAACAGCGGAATACTTATAAGCATCAACGCAGGAATAAATATGCTTCCGTCCCTTATCAATGCAAAAATTGATGAGGGATTTTTCATTTGTGCATAGGGAAGCGAAAGTATATTACTGTCACCCGTGCAGAAATAAACGAATGCACTCACCGCAAAATAAACGGGCATTGCTCTGAGGCAGAAATCCTCTGTTCTGACCGCAAAAAGATTGGGAAGCTCTCTTTTCAGGATGTTTTTCTTTGCGATTGATGCGGTAAAAATCAGACCGATAACGCAGAAAACTCCGATGAAAACATAGCTGAGGATATCCTCGTCATCAAACCAGCCTTTATAGACAACCCATTCTGCAATTCTCATGCCCGCAGGTCTTGCAACCGTTACAACGAAGGTGGCAAGAAGGGTCACAACCGCACTGTAGGCGGCATAAAGCTTTGCATTCTTAAAGGGGATTTTATACTCAAAATATCCTTCGCCGCCCGTGATACTTCTGGGAAGGCAAACGAGAAGAAGCATGATTCCGAAGCCGAGGAAAAATCCCGTAAGATATTCCCAAAGCGACCAGTTGCCGCCCTCGAGGAAACCGGGAAGATTCTGAAGTCTGAAAAATCCTCTGTCGGCATCGAGGACCATTACAACATCCGCAAGAGTTATTGAAACCGCACATATTGCGTTGATTGCGAAAGAAATAAAAGCGGTAACCTTATCTTTTTTGGCAACGAGTGCCGCAAGCGAAAGCACAAGAGCACCTGCGGTATATGATATTATTCTTATTGTTGCATAATAGTTTCTGCCGAAGGGAATTTTCTTGAACCAGCTTTCGGAGCCGAGATTTTTTATGAATGCCATCATCGGCGAAAGTTCAATTCCTTTATCCGCAAGTCCGCTTTTGAAAAGCTCAACCGCATCGGAATTGACGAGCGGTGCAATGTAGTGTGCAACGGTAAATTCAAACGCATAAACAACAACATAAAAAACGGCAATCAGAGTTATGTAATGCCATATTTTATATTCTTTCTTTGAAAAAAGCGAGCCGATAAACATTGCATAAAGCGGCATCCAGCCGAAGCCCAGCAGAAGCATTGCCGCCATGCCCGACCACGGACTGATTTCAGCCATTGTAACTGCTTCCTCGCCCGAAAACGGAACGGTGCTGCCAAGATAACCGCCCATCTGTGAATTGAGAGTGCCCCAGCCGCCGTTGGTTATTCCGAGAAGGATAACGGCAATCGGCAGAGCCTCAAGGCTCATCTTTCTTCTGTTGCCGAAAAATGCAAAAATCGCAAGAGTGAGCATAACGCCGACGGCAAACATGCCCCACATCGAGCCCCAGCCATGGGTACCTCTGACACGCCACATGAAGCCCGTCATTACCGCAGTCATAAGCACAAGCAGAGCTTTGAGCCACGGATTAAGCCGCCTTGCATTGAGAAAATCAAGATTATCTTTATTGAGCATCATAAGTCAGCATTTCCTTTCCTTCAAAATCTTTCCATATGAATCTGCCGTTCTCAAGCAACATATATCCGTGCCATGAATTCTCCTTCGGAATCGAAACCGAGCCCGGATTGAGATAAACATAGCTTTCATGCTCCATGCATTTGGGAACATGGGTGTGTCCGTGAAGCAGGATATCGCCGTTCTGAAGCGGCGGCAGATTTTTTTCGTTGAAGTTATGACCGTGGGTCAGATAAACAAGTCTTTCTCCTGCCGTGATTATCGCATAATCCGCAAGAATCGGAAAACCAAGCACCATCTGGTCAACCTCGGTATCGCAATTACCTCTCACGCAAAGAATTTCACCCTTCATCGCATTGAGAATTTCAATCACCCTTTTGGGTGCATAGCCCTCGGGCAAATCGTTTCTCGGTCCGTGATAAAGAATATCGCCGAGAAGAATAAGCCTGTCCGCTTTTTCGGCTTTGTATGCCTCAACAAGCTTTTTGCAATAAAACTCCGAGCCGTGAATGTCGGAAGCAATCATATATTTCATTTTATCATCTCCCGTATTTTTAGTGAAAAGTGAATAATGAAGAGCAAAAAAATTAAGGACAGGCTCCGCCTGTGACCGATTGTATATTGCTCCGCAAAAACTGTTTTAACCCCTCCGCCTCGCTCAGCTCGGCACCTCCCCTAAATGGGAGGCAAGTTTAGCCGCCACGCTTTATTTATAGCTGTTTACGTTTGTTTCGGCTCCTCCTTCGGGGGAGCTGTCCGTAGGACTGAGGGAGTTTGAAGCCGTATAATCGCTCTTGCTTTTTCGTTCTTGCCACTGTTTTTAAACACTTTTATTATAATATAACAAAACCCGAAAAGCAATGCCTTTCGGGTTATATTATCAGCTGTTTTCCTTGAATCTGTTAAGGAAATGCTTCGTTCTTTCGTTCTGAGGATTATTGATAACATCCTCGGGCTTGCCCTGCTCAACGATAACACCGCCGTCCATGAATATAACCTTATCGGAAACATCTCTGGCAAACGCCATTTCATGGGTAACGATAACCATTGTGCAGCCCGAATCCTTGAGACCCTTTATTACGTTGAGGACTTCCATTGTAAGCTCGGGGTCAAGAGCGGAGGTGGGTTCATCAAAGAAAAGGATTTTGGGATTGAGGGCAAGTGCACGGGCAATGGCAACTCTCTGCTGCTGTCCGCCAGAAAGCTGACAGGGATAGAAATCCACCTTCTCTTCAAGTCCGACCTTTTTGATAAGCTCAAGAGCCTTCTGCTTTATTGAAGCCTCGTCACCCTTCTTGAGAAGAGTGGGAGCAAGAGTGAGATTTTCAAGAACGGTATACTGAGGAAAAAGATTGAAATTCTGAAAAACAAGGCCGAAATTCAGTCTGCTTTCCCTGATCTTTTCATCGGTCAGATATGATTTGTCGCTGCCGTCAAAAATGACATCATCATCAACAATAACCTTGCCGCAATCCGCAATTTCAAGGAAGTTGAGGCATCGGAGCAGAGTTGTTTTACCGCTTCCCGACGAGCCGATGATAGAAAGAACATCACCCTTTTCGAGAGTAAAGCTTATATCCTTGAGAACCTCGGTTTTGCCGAAGCTCTTTTTAATATTACTGACATTTAATATCGACATATTTTAACTCCTGAAATAGCTCAGCTTCTTTTCCGCTTTATTAAGAACGATTGTAAGAATACCTACAAACACAAGATAGAACACGCCCGTAAAGAACAGAGGCCATATCATAGCCTTTGTTGCGGCAAGCTCCTTTGCATTTTTAATGATTTCGCAAACCATGATGCAGTTTGCAAGAGCAGTATCCTTAATAAGTGTTATAATTTCGTTGGACATCGGCGGAACGATACGCTGAACAACCTGCTTGAGAATGATTTTTCTGAATATCTGGGATTTTGTAAGACCGAGAACATAGCCCGCCTCATACTGTCCCTTTGAAATGCTTTCAATGCCGCCTCTGTAAATTTCAGAGAAATAGCAGGCATAGTTGAGGGTGAACGCAATGAGAACGGCTGTTATTCTGCCCGCATCGGAAATGCCGTATTCGATAAACATAAAGCGGTCGATTTTTCCGAAAATCTGATAATTGAAAAGCAGGCCGGGAACATAGTAGATAATGAAAATCTGAAGCATAAGAGGAATGCCTCTGACAATCCAGACAATCACCTTTGAAATTGATTTGACTGCTTTGAACCGACTCATTGAACAAAAGGCTATAGGCAAACCAAGCGGTGCGCCGCAAAGCAGCGTCACCGCAAAGATAAGCAAAGATATTTTAAAGCCGTCGAACAAAAAAGCCGTGACTTCTAAAAAGGACATGTTAAAACTCCAATTATGTATCTTTAATTATTTCTGGTCTGAGAAATCTGTGATAGCAGTGTTTGCAACGCCGTATTTCTCTGCAAGAGCGGAGATTGTGCCGTCTGCTGCAAGAGCTTCGAGCTGTGCGTTTACATTAGCTGTGAGAAGGCTGCCCTTCTTGAAGCCGATTGCATAGAATTCAACATCGCTTGAAAGCTCTTCAACAATAGCAAGGTCTGCATAGTCACCCTTACCTACATAGCTCTTTGCAAGCTGTGCGTCAACAACTGCGAAATCTGCTGTGCCTGCGCTGATTTCTGTAAGGCATTCTGTCTGCTTGATGAAGCCCTTGAAGTTAACGCCTTCGAATTCCTTGGCATATGCTTCACCTGCGGAGCCGCTTTCAGCAACGCCGAATTTGCCGCTGAGATCTGCTGCTGTTGCAATGCCCGAATCAGCCTTGACAACAACTACCTGACGGTTTTCCATGTAGTTGTATGAGAAGTCAACCTTGTCTGCACGCATAACGCCGTCATCATCAGCGGTGTTGGCTGTGAAGCCGTTCCATACGCAGTCGATTGTGCCTGAATCAAGGTCTGTATACTTGCTGCTCCATTCGATTTCCTGGAAGATAACTTCATAACCGAGGTTGCCGAAAACTGCTTCTGCAAGCTCTGTGTCAAAACCGACAAGCTTGCCGTTTTCGTCAAGATAGTTCATGGGTTCATAGATTGTGTAGCCTACAACAACTGTTTCTTTTGCAGCTGTATCAGTTGCTGCATCCGAGCCTGTTGCGGGGTCTGTTGTTTCGGGTGTTGTGTTGCCGCCGCATGCTGCAAATGAGAACATCATAAGCATTGCGAGAACAAGAGCAAAAATCTTTTTCATAAGTTTTCTCCTTTTGGTCATATGACCATTTATTATGGTATTACATTACCACAGTAAAGCGGTTTTGTCAATGATTATTTATATAAACAATTAACATGCATCCATACGGCTGTTATAGAGTCCGCAATAGAAGCCCTCTTTTTTCATCAATTCATCATGGCTGCCCTGCTCGATGATATTTCCGTCCTTCATAACAAGAATGACATCCGCATTTTTGATTGTTGAAAGACGGTGGGCAACAATAAAGCTTGTTCTGCCCTGCATCATTGCCGAAAACGCCTTCTGAATACGGATTTCCGTTCTTGTATCAATCGACGATGTTGCTTCATCAAGAATCAGCATGGGCGGCAGACAGAGCATGACTCTTGTTATGCACAGAAGCTGCTTCTGACCCTGCGAAAGTCCCGATGCCTCATCGGAAATAACCGTATCGTAGCCCTTAGGCAAACGCTTTATGAAGCTGTGGGCATGTGCCGCTTTTGCGGCGGCAATGATTTCCTCGTCCGTTGCATCGGGCTTGCCCATTGCAATGTTTTCTTTGACCGTACCTTCCCTGAGCCATGTATCCTGAAGCACCATTCCGTAGCTCCTGCGAAGGCTTTCACGGGTTGCAGCGTTGATGTCAATTCCGTCAACGCTGATTTTTCCTTCATCAACATCATAAAAACGCATAAGAAGGTTGACAAGCGTTGTTTTTCCGCAGCCCGTAGGGCCGACTATCGCAATTCTGTTGCCGCTTTCAACGGAAAGATTGAGATTTCTGATAAGCTCCTTATCCTTTGAATATGAGAAGGCAACATTTTCCATTTCAACCCTGCCGTCAACATTTTCAAGCACAGCAGCATCCGGAGCATCGGGCTTCTGAGGCTCCTGCTCTATAAGCTCAAAAAGTCTTTCCGCACATGCGAGAGCATTCTGAAGCTCCGCAATAACACCCGAAATCTCGTTGAAGGGCTTGGTATATTGATTTGCATAGCTGAGGAAGCATGAAAGTCCGCCGACCGTTATCGAGCCGCCGACCGCCGCAACCGCACCCGCAAGTCCGACCGCCGCATAAACCATGCTGTTGACAAATCTCGTTGACGGATTCGTCAGCGACGAGAAAAATATTGCTTTAAGAGAATATTTCTGATATCTTTCGTTGATTTCATCAAATTCCTCAAGAGTTTTTTCGTTTCTTGAAAATGCATCAACAATCTTCTTGTTGCCCGTCATTTCTTCGATATATGCTGTCTGCTCACCCCTTGTTTTCGCCTGCATGGTGAACATCGAATGCGTTCTTTTGGCAATAAACCTTGCCACAAAAAGCGAAAGCGGAGTAAGAATAACAACAACGAGCGAAATTTTAAAATTAATCGAAACCATGAATCCGAGCGTGCCGAGAATTGTGACAACACCCGTGAAAAGCTGAGTAAAACCCATGAGAAGTCCGTCGGCAAACTGGTCCGCATCGGAAATAATCCTGCTCACGGTATCACCCGAGGGCTTTGAATCAATATAGCTCAGCGGAAGAATCTGGATTTTTTCAATCGCCGCATTGCGGATATCACGCACAACCCTGAAGGTTATTCTGTTGTTGAGAGTATTCATTATCCATTGAGAAGCGGCGGTCAGGACCGCAAGAACACCTATTCCGATAAGATTCGGCAGCATTCCTTCAAAATCAACCCTGCCCTTGCCGATTGCAAGGTCAATCGCCCTGCCTGCAAGCACGGGCATGCAAAGAGTCATTGCAACGCTGAGTGCGGCAAGAATTATCGAAAAGAAAAGATGGATTTTATATCTGCCGACATAAAAAAGAATTTTTCTGAGCGTTCCTTTGTTGATTTTCTTTTTCATCATGCACCCTCCTCTTCATCAAACTGAGAAAGATGGATTTCTCTGTAAACATCATTATTTTCAAGGAGCTCTTCGTGAGTGCCGACAGAAGCCGTGCCGTCATCAAGCACGATTATTTTATCGGCATGCATGATTGAAGATGTTCTCTGCGAAACAATAAAGACTGCGGTATTGCCCTGATTTTCCGAAATTGCCCTTCTCATTGCGGCATCGGTTGCATAGTCGAGTGCACTTGAGCTGTCATCGAGAATAAGGATATCCGCCTTTTTGATAACCGCTCTTGCAACGGTCAGCCTCTGTCTCTGACCGCCCGAAAAATTGCGTCCGCCCTGCTCAACGGGGGCGTCAATTCCGCCGTCCTTCTGCATAACGAAATCCTTCGCCTGAGCAATTTCAAGAGCCTTCATTATTTCTTCGTCCGTTGCATCGGGCTTGCCCCAGAGCATATTTTTTCTTACCGTGCCCTTAAAAAGTACAGCCTTCTGCGGCACAACCGAAACCGAGTTACGCAGCTCCTCAAGCGGAATTTCATTGACATCCGCACCGCCGACAAGAACCTGTCCCTTTGTTGCTTTATAAAATGCGGGAATAAGGTTGACAAGTGTTGTTTTGCCCGAGCCCGTTGAACCGATTACGCCGACCGTTTCGCCTCTTTTCACCGTGAAGCTTATATTTTCGAGCGAATTATCGCCCGCACCCTCATAGGCAAACGAAACATTTCTGAATTCAACTATATTTTCATTTTCTGCCGATATTTTTTCTTTTCCGCTATCCTCTTCGGCGGGAATATCAAGCACGGCACTTATTCTTCCTGCACATGCAACGGATTTTGTGATGCTGATGATAAGATTTGCAAATTTCACAAGCTCCACAAGAATCTGTGACATGTAATTATAAAGTGCAACAACCGCACCCTGAGTAATCAACCCTGCATCAACCCTTATTGCACCTGCGTAAATCAGCACAGCAATACCGATGTTGATTATAACGCAGGTAACGGGATTCATAAGAGCGGAAATCCTGCCGGTAAATTCCTGAATGACGGTCAGGGCATCATTTCTTTCCCTGAATTCCTCAACCTGCTCCTCCTCTTTGCAGAATGCACGGATAACCCTTGCACCCGTCAGGCTTTCCCTTGCGGTGCAGAGCACCTTATCGAGAGCAAAGCGGACCTTTTTATAGAGAGGGATGCATGAAAACATTATTCCGAAAACAACAGCCGAAAGGGCGGGAATAACAACCGCAAAGGTAACGGCTGCCCTGCTGTCAACCGTGAACGCCATTATCATTGCACCGATAACAACAAAGGGTGAACGCAGAAGCAGACGGAGAGTGAGATTAAGCCCGTTCTGAACGCTGTCCATATCTCCCGTCATTCTTGTTATAAGAGTTGAAGTTCCCTGCGAATCAAGCTGAGTATAAGAAAATTTTCCGATATGCTCAAAAAGAGCATGCTTCAGTCTTTTGACAAAGCTGACGGATGCTTTTGCGGCAAAATACTGTGCCGTTACCGAAAAGGCAAGACCTGCCGCCCCGAGAAGAACGAGAAGCAGACACATTTTGATTATGTAGTTTTTATCGCCCGTAGCAATACCCGTGTCAATTATACCCGCAACAACAAGCGGCACAAAAAGCTCAAGTATCGCTTCGGACATTTTGAAAAGCGGTGCAAGCACGCATTGCGTGCGGCTGCCTTTTAAATATACAAGTAATTTTTTCATTATTCCGACCTCTGAATTATTATCAGATTATTATACCACACCGTGCAAAATTTGTGAATAGCGATAATCAATAAATTTTGTTTGTTAAAATTCTTCTTTTTTCATATAAAGAAATATCGTCACGCAATGATATGGTAGAATTTATATGAATTTGAATTCAGACAGGAGGCAATCCCCCATGAAAGCAATAAAAGAAACACATTTTGGCATTGCACGAAAAATCGTTGCAAACATGACAACCGAAAGCTGGGAAACAATCCCCCACAGCTCATTCATTTACGAGCCCGAGGTTTCAAAATTCCTTGATGTTCTCAAGCAGCTCAACGAATCGGGCAAATTCCCCCACAAAATAACAATCAACACCATTATGCTCAAGGCTTTTGCAGAAGCCTTCAAGGCTGCTCCCCAGCTTAATGCACATATCGAGTTCAACCGCAAGCTTGTCAGAGGCAAGGTTACTCAGTGGGACGAGGTTCACGCAGGCATGACATGGATTCTTCCCAACGGCGAAATGATGACAATCAATCTTCACGATATCGGCAATAAAAACCTTGTTGAGCTCACCGAGCATGTTGCAGATACCTCAAGAAGAATCAACAACACCGATTTCACAGAGGTTATGTTTGAGGTTTCCTTCAATGACACAATCGAAAAGCTCAAGAAGGGCAAGGTTATGAAGGCAATCTACCGCCTTGTAGGTGCAAAAACAGGTAAACACAAGATAAAAACACTTTCGGGCAAGGCAAAAAAGGATTACTATTCAATCCCCGAAACAGACAGACTCACTCCCAAGGATATCAAGCAGGGCACCGTTACAATTTCAAACGTAGGTCCCATCATCAGAGGAATCAACGGCAGAGTTGCCCTTCTTTCAATTATTCCTCCCCAGGTATTCGTATGCTGCTTCGGCTCGGTTATGAAAAAGCCCGTTATTGCTCAGGACGAAAACGGAAACGATATCATCGTTGTCGGCAACGAGCTTCCCATCGACCTCTGCTTCGACCACAGAGCAGTTGACTTCGGCGATGTTGTTCCCTTCATCAAGAGACTCGAGGATATCTTCCAGAATCCCGAGCAGATGTTTGAGTGGTAATATGATTTCAATTAAACGGTTTGCTTCGTGCAGACCGTTTTTTTATATTGACAACTCCGTTATGCAAAAGTACAATAAAGTCATAAAAAAATTCTCCGAAAGGAGCTTCATATGAACAGTCAATCCTTCCGTAACATTTATTATCAGCCCGGCGAAAATCCGGTTTTCAGCTTCAGAAGCGGTCTTGCCGTGCGTGAAGAAACACTTCTGAACGGTGTTCTCGTTTCATCGGGTCACAATGCTGCCGGCTACCCTCTTGATGTTCTTTCGGGCTTTCCGTCGAGGCTGAATCACGGAGACTTCGCAGAGCCTTCCGCATTCAACATAGAGATTGACGGTCAGAGCATTGATCATCGCCTTGAATTTGTTGATTTCAGCATTGAAGAAAGCGAAAAATCAACAGAAAGCATTCTGACTCTCAGAAGCGGCATAAAGCCTGTCACACTCAGAATCCACACCGTTGTTGACGGCACGCAGATGCTCACGAGATATATTGAAATCATCAACACCTCCGAAAAACCCTTGTGTCTGAGCCGTCTTTCCTTGCTCAGCGGCGGATTGGAGGCATTTGACCGCAGACCGCTTGCCAACGGCAAAAAAACGGATGAAATTTATTCCGTCGGCTATTTCACAAACGACCAATGGGGAAGAGAAGGCGAATTCGCATGGAGAAAGCTCATGCCCGACACTCTTTGTGTTGATACCCGTTTCGGCCGTGACAGATTCCGTCACCCGTTTATCTTTATCCGCAACAACATAACGGGTGTCATTTATTCCTGCCAGACTGGCTGGAGCGGCGGCTGCAGATTTTCCGTTGATTATAACGCAACGGAAGAAAGAAGCTTTACCTCACTCGCCTTCAAAGCGGAAATCACCTCGCATAAACCGATAACCGTTATCGGTGCGGGTGAAGTTTTCGTTACCCCCGAAGTGCATTTCGGCATCATCTGCGGCGGACTTGATGATGCGGTCAACGATATGCATGCTCACATCAGAAAATCGGTTCTCTGCATGCCCGAAGCAGACCCGACCGCCTGCCTTGTGGGTGCGGGAATGGGTGCGGAGCACACCATGAGCGTTGAGGATTCAAAGGATTTCATGCGTCAGTTCGCATCTCTCGGTGCCGAGGTTTTCATCATTGATGCAGGCTGGGAGTGTCCGCCGGAGAAGCAAACGCAATGGGGCGATTTCAACGGGCTCAACATCCCCGACCCCGACAGATATCCGAACGGACTCGGCGAGCTTTCGGATTACTGCCGCTCTCTCGGCATGAAATTCGGGCTTTGGGTTGATATTGAAACTGTCGGCAGATTTTCCGAAACAAACAAGTGCAAGCCTGATTGGAGAGGCTCCGATATTTTCGGCAACCGAAGCGGCAACTACCTCGACATGAGTAATCCCGAGGCTGCAAGGTGGGCTGAGGATGAGCTTGCAAGGATTATCACGGAATACAAGCTTGATCTTCTGCGTGTTGACCATAATGTTTCATTCAGGGATTATTTCGCAATCCGCGATACGGGCAGCGGAATTCCCGAATGTGTTTCGGTAAAACACATAAACGCAGTTTACAAAATGTATGAAAACCTCAAAAAGCGTTTTCCCGATGTCATATTTGAAAACTGTGCAGGCGGCGGTGCACGGACCGACCTCGGCATGATGAAAAGCTTCAACCATACCTGGGTTTCCGACTGTCAGAAGGCACCTCACTCCGTTATGATAACCAACGGTATGACCCTCGCCCTTCCGCCCGAAAGGGTTGACCGCCTTTTTGCAGGCATGGGCTGCCATGAGCAGGGCTCGCTTGACCTTCATATGAGAAACACAATGCTCACCCATATGACGCTCAACGTAATCGCACCCGTCGGAGCACAGTTGAATCCGGTGCAGGCAGATTTTGTGCGTCACAGCGTTGATGTATATAAAAATTTTATAAGAAGCTTCCTTCCCGAAGCAAAAATATATCATCACACACCCGAATCGGCATGCAGACCCGAAAAAGGATGCATTCTTGAAATCGCATCGCCCGACGGCAGAAAGGGAGCGATCGGAGTCTTTGCTCTTTCGGACGAGAAAAAAGATTTCATCATTATCCCCGAAGGAATAAACGCAGGAATGAATTACAGAATCACTCTTGACAACAGCGGTGCAGCATTTGATGTCAGCGGATATGAGCTTATGACGAACGGACTGAAAATAACGGTTCCGTCTTCTCTTTCATCAGAACTGATACTTTTTGAAGCAAATTAATCTTTACAATTTGTTCATAATATGTTAGAGTTATTTTGACAAAAAAATCAGGAGGTTGTAATTATGTCAAAGAAAAAATTCGATATCGGCGAAGGCATTTATGATGCAAAACAGCTCGGATATCCCAAAATGGCGGTGCTCGGTGTTCAGCATATGTTTGCCATGTTCGGTGCAACGGTGCTTGTGCCCGCACTCACAGGTCTGAGCGTTTCTGCCACTCTTCTTTTCGCAGGTCTCGGCACTCTTCTCTTCCATCTGCTTGCCAAGGGTAAGGTTCCAGCATTTCTCGGTTCATCCTTCGCATTCATCGGCGGATATGCCGCAATCACGGCAATCACCGACGATGCAGGTAATCCCTCAAATGACTACAGCCTTCTTCCTTATGCATGCTTCGGCGTTGCATGTGCAGGTCTTCTTTATATCGTGCTTGCAGCTCTTATCAAAGCATTCGGTGCAAAGAAGGTTATGAAATTCTTCCCGCCCATCGTAACAGGTCCCATCATCATCGCAATCGGTCTTACCCTTTCATCCAGTGCAATCCAGAACTGCCAGGCAAACTGGCTTATCGCAGTCATTGCAATCGCAATCATCATCGGCTGCAACATCTGGGGCAAGGGCATGATCAAAATCATTCCCATCATGCTCGGCGTTCTCGGCTCATCGCTCGTTGCCGTTATCCTTCACTTCACGGGTGCAATGGAAGTTCTTGACCCCGCAAAGCTTGAAGCCTTCAGGACTGCCGATTGGATCGGTCTTCCCTTCCACATGAAAGATACCGTTTTCGGTCTTCTCTCGGGCGATTTTGATAAAAATCTTCTCGTTTCCGCAGTTATCACAATCATGCCTATCTCGCTTGCAACAATGGTTGAGCATATCGGCGATATTTCCGCCATCTCCTCAACCTGCAAGAAAAACTACATCGCAGACCCCGGTCTCCACAGAACTCTTCTCGGCGACGGTCTTGCAACAACAATTGCATCGCTCTTCGGTGCACCCGCAAACACAACTTACGGCGAAAACACGGGCGTTCTTTCGCTCTCAAAAGTTTTTGACCCCAAGGTTGTCAGAATTGCAGCTTATCTCGCAGTTATCGTTTCCTTCTCGCCCAAGTTTGCTGCTCTCGTAAGCCTTATGCCCACAGCAACAATCGGCGGTGCATCACTCGTGCTTTACGGTATGATTTCTGCAGTCGGTGTTCGTAACGTTGTTGAAAACAAGGTCAACTTCGAAAACACAAGAAACATTATCATCGCAGCTATCATTCTTGTTCTTTCAATCGGCATCAACTACGCAGGTGCAATCCAGATTCCCGTCGGCTCCGTTACAATCAGCCTTTCGGGTCTTGCAGTCGGCGCTCTCGTCGGAATCATTCTCAATGCAATCCTTCCCGGCAAGGATTATGAATTCGGCTCAGACGAAAAAGGCGATAAATCCGTTAACTTCAAGGTATAAGCACATAAACATATAAAAATCGGCAGGATATCCTGCCGATTTTTTTGTTGTGTTTATAACCAAAAAAACGCCCGTTTTATTGTCAGGACTTCACAAAAAAATTTTGCGGTATTGTAAATGGATTAATAGTATGTTAATATAAATCTATATATTTTAAAGACAGGAGAGATTATATGGCATCTGAATCAACCGCTAAGGTTGTTGAAGAGAAGGCACCGAGCGCCGTTCCCAAAGACAGGCGTTATGTCGGCTCCAAAGAAACCTTTGCATACATACTTGATGACATTGCTCAAAGCTTCAACATCGGCAAATATGATGATGTTTTCAAAATGAACATCCTCAAGATTGACCTTGTTCTTCAGTCGATTGTCGGCGGTGTTATCAGTGCATGGGATATCATCAACGATATCTTCCTTGCCGCAATTGTTGACAAAACCCGCACAAGATGGGGTAAATTCAAGCCCTGGCTCGTTATTTACGCTATCCCCGGCGTTTTCCTCACCGTTCTTTACTGGGCACTCCCCATATTTATGGGAACAGACGGTGTCGGCAGCAACATTCCGCGATTCGCCGTTTTCCTTACGCTTCAGATTTTCCAGAATCTTGCCGGCTCACTGATTGCAATTGTCCGTCAGGGCATGACATCCACCATAACGCCCAACATCATTGACCGAACAAGACTCATCACCTCGGCAAACCTTCTTTCAGGCTTTGTTGAAAAAGCTCCCGAAATTCTCATGGGTCTTCTGATTGATATTTACATCAACAGCCCCGCAAATCAGATTCTCCAGACCACAGAGCCCACACTTTATCAGGCAGGCTACAACAGAATGTTCGTTCTCGGCGGCGTTATCACCGCAGTTGCATCCGGTCTCTTCGCTCTCTTCTATGCCTTCGTTGCAAAAGAAAGAGTTATGCAGACGGTTGATAAACCGAGCATATTCAGCGGCGTCAAATCGGTTCTCACCAACAAGCCCCTGCTTCTCATCACTCTTTCCGAGTTCCTCGGTGCATTCAGCCTCAACTCGGGCACAAACCTTTACTACATCGAAGTTCTCAATCTTGCATCAATGGCAACAATCGTCGGTATTCCCGGTGCTGTTGTTTCACCCATCTCCTATTCATACGTTCCCTGGGCACGTTCCAAGTTCTCAACAAAGGCTCTGTGGATTGCAGGCTCCCATGTTGACAGCGTGCTGATGCTCGGCGTATATGCAGCAGGTAAATTCATCAAGATCGGCGGAAAGCCCGGCTACGAAAGCCTCGCAGTTATGATTCCCGCATTTATGCTTCGTGAAACCATCTGGATGTTCTTCTGGGGCATCAGAAAGGTTATTCCCGAAGAAATGAGAAATGAAGCCATCGACTACGGCGAGTGGAAGAACGGCTTCCGTTCCGAAGGCATGACAGGCGTTGCAAAAGGTCTTGTCACCAAGATGGTCGGTGCTGTTAAAAATGTTGTTCAGCCTCTTCTCTTCAAGGCATTCGGCTACGACAACACAAAGAACCAGGGCGGTCAGACTCCCGAAGCACGTTACGCTCTCTTCTTCATGTGTACTCTTCTTCCCGTTGTCACCGGTATCCTCAGCATCATTCCTCAGCTCTTCTATGATCTGCAGGGCGAAAAGAGAGACAGAATGTATATGGAGCTCCGCGAAAGACGTAAAGCCATCGCAGCAGAAGTTAAAGAATTTAACGAAAGCACAGGCAACAGCACTGACGAAAAATAAAAAATCAAGCCCTCGACAAATCAGTCGGGGGCTTTTAATTTAAGGTGTGCCATGAATAAATTAAAAAATAAAATCAGGGAATTGCTTCTGAGAAAGCCGGATGCCGTTATAGCAATTGACGGAATGTGTGCCTCAGGCAAAACAACGCTCGCAAGCACCCTTGCGGATGAATTTTCAATGCAGACAATCCATATGGATGATTTTTTTCTGCCGCCGGCAATGCGTACAACCGAAAGGCTTTCTCAGCCGGGCGGAAATGTCCATTATGAGCGTTTCATTGAAGAAGTTGCTTCTTCTCTCGGGAAAGGCACGGATTTTGAATACAAGGCTTTCAGCTGTGCTGCAGGCGGCTACACCGCCGTCAGGAGCGTTTGTGCTTCAAAGCCGATAATAATTGAGGGTGCATACTCAACGCATCCCGTAATACCCGATATTTATGATTTGAAAATCTTTCTGCAAATCAGCCCCGAAACACAGCTTGAGCGCATAAAAAAACGCAACGGAGCTCAGGCTCTCGAAGCGTTCCAAAACAAATGGATTCCGTTTGAAAACAAATATTTTGAAGCTTTTTCAATCGTAAGCAAATGCGATATAATCATAAATAATGAATAAACAAAAACCGACCGAAGAGCCATGTGCTTTTCGGTCAGTTTGTTTTCTGATGTCTGAAATTACTCTGCGAAGCCTGATTCAACAAGCTTTACAAGCTCAAGAACAGCCTGCTCCTCATCGGGACCGCCTGCAATGATGCGGATATCGGTGCCGCCCATAATGCCGAGTGAAAGAACACCGAGAAGGCTCTTTGCATTAACTCTGCGTTCCTCTTTCTCAACCCAGATTGATGATTTGAATTCATTTGCCTTCTGGATAAAGAAGGTTGCAGGACGTGCATGAAGACCTACCTGATTCTGAACGGTTACATCTTTAACAAACATAATCTATATCTCCCACGCTTAATTTTTATCTTTGGTACAATATATTATATCATAAATCTTTGCTTCGTCAACATTTTTAAATGCCCTTTGAAATAATTCGGCTTGTCAGCCAAAGTGCGGGCTTTATGGAAAAAGTGTTTTGTTAAAATTGACTATAGACAAATCGTTTTTTTGTGGCACATTAACAGAAAACCGTATTTTCTGAAAATTCAAAAGCAGCGTTGTTGCTGACGCTGCTTTCAGCTTGTCAAAAAACTTGTTTTTTCGGCAAGCTGGTGACTGTTGAGAAAGGAAGCTGAATGACTGCCTCCCCTTCAGGGGAGGTGCTGAACGAAAGTGAAGCGGAGGGGTTAATCTTCGACCGATGGCGTACAAAGGTACTCCGATGGGAGAAAAAACGTCAAATAAACAAAAAAATTTGCGGCGGGATGAGGGCATCCCGCCCTACTCTTACATACTATTAATACGGGTCGTCGGGGGTGCCGACATGTGCAATCTGTTTCGTTTATGCTTCAGCGACTTTATCGACAGTCAAAAAAGCAGCGTTGTTGCGGACGCTGCTTTGTTTTATCTGTTTATTCAGTTAAGAACATAGATTTTAACGCCTCTGTTGCCCCAGTCATCACACATATCCTCGTTATCCATATAAAGGTCGATATCTGTGTTGCCCATCTTCACAAAGCCGCCTGTATCTGCTGCCACACAGTAGCCGTAAACATAGCTGCCGTCTGCAGAAACAACATAAAGCTCTGTGCCGTAGGGGAATTCCTTGGGGTCAACCGCAATGTGACCGGGCATGGGCTTTCTTCCGGAAGCGGTTTCGGGGTCACCCGTATAGGCTGTTGCTTTGCCTTCCACGCAATAAGCGTAATCAACGGGGATTCCGTTTTTATCAAGCTTGAGGTCTGAAGGCACTTTAAGGTCGGAAATCGGTGCCTGATTATTTTTATGAGAAGAAAGGGTTGCCTTCTTCTTTGTGCCTACCTTAACAACCTCGTCAACGGGCTTTCTGATTATAAGTTCATTTTCAAAAAACTTTTCTTCAAGAACTCCGTCAACATATTTTGCGGTATATGAAACGGTCTTTTTGCCCTCTTTGCCTTCCGACACCAATTCTCTCTCATCAATGAACATGTCATCGCTGTAGACAATTTTTGTGCCGTATTCAACGGGCTGAGTTTCAACCACCGTGTCATATTTCACTCTGAAGATTCTGATTCTTGTAAGTCCGGTAAGAGGTGTGTCAAGAGAAGGAACAACAATATCATCCTTACCTACCCTGATGCCTGACTTATCAATCGCATCCTTAACGGTACCCTTTGTCATAAAAAGCTTTTGGGTATTACCGTCTGAATCAATGCTGATGCCGAAAGCTCTTTTGATAAATACTCTCATGCCGTCAAAAACATTCTTTGACGTGTCTGCACCTGCATCATCACCTTCGCCGAGAGTGATGCCCTCTTTGCTGAAGATATCATCAAGAGTTTCGCCGTAGCCGACAAAGTATGAAACTATGCCGTTATCCTCAACTCTGATGATGTTTGCTCTCTCGATAACAATTTCTCCGCCCTCTCCCGCATTAAACGCGGAAAGGTCAAGATTATCGGTTGCACCGAGTCTGAAGCCTGCCTGCCTGACAAGCTCAAGGGGATTGTTTGATTTGGCAGATATGCTTACCGATTTTTCTCCGTCTGTGACGATAACCTCGTAATCGTTTGTTGCTGCAAACGTTGTTACTGTTACCGAGCAAATGAAAAGAGCAGTGATAATTGCTGTCAGAATTTTGAAGCTTATCTTGCTTGTTCTTGCGTTTACGGATACAGAATTTGTAATCATAAAACACTCCTTATTTTGCGCATTAGTAGATTTTTGGATGCCCGCTTTTCGAGCAATCCTCGATTTCCTTTTGCAACGGGTCACATTATATTGACAAAAACTTAATTTGTCAAATTTTTTTCAAGAACTTTTTTGTGCACTTTGCACAAGTTGTTTTCTTTTTTCAACTTATTAACAACTTGATTGTTTTTGAATAAACGCAATATTCTGTCAAAAACTGTAAATTTCTTTGTGAAAAACAGAAAAAGTTACAAATGGTTACAGACACAGCAAAAACAGCCTTATTATTCCAAATTGCAATAATAATAACGTTTTTTGCAAGTTTTCCTTCAAATGGATTTTTTTGCCTGCAGCTATATTATTGCACGGAATCAAAGAAATAATTCACCCTGAAAGAATATGCTCAAAGCCATAAGAAAAGACCGGAAAAGAGCAAAAATTTTCTCTCTTCCGATCCTCTTATTATATATTGTCTTTCACCGTGTCAAACGGGATTTTTTTGTGTCCGTCTGAGGCATCAAGAAAACAAACCTCACCGCCGTCGTTGCCCTGCAGGGTGTAAAATCTGCCGTTATCATAGACCATCGCCGCACCGTTTTCAAGAGCAATTCCCGAATACCTTCTGCCCTTGATAGCATCGGCGTAGCTCGGCCAGTTTCCGCCCTCAAAATGAGGACAGTTTGAATACGGAAGAAGCCCCAGACAGTCAACAAACATAAAAGAACGGTCTTCGGCACAATCGTCATAGCCTTCGGCAAACCAGCACATTGAGCCTGAGCTGTAGCCCGAAAGTATAACGCCCTTTTCATACGCCTTCCTGAATGCTTTGTCGGCACCGGTTGCTTTCCATGTATCCATCAGAAATTTAAGGTGTCCCCCGCCTGCATAAACTATATCAGACGAAAGAATTCTGTCCTCAATTTCTTCATATGTCAAGGTTTTATCTGTCAGTTTGAGTGCGGAAACGCTGCATCCCATATCTATAAACAGTCTGAAAATATGCTCATCGCCGTTGATATCGTCAAAGCCCGCTGTCGGAACAAAAAGCACGGAAGGATTTTTCTTCTTCGCAAGCGAAACAAGATGCTCAAAAATCGGCTGCACCTCGTTATCGCAGTATCTTCCGCCGCCGATGCCCATAATTATACCCATAAAATCACTCCATATATATAATGTATATATATTAACATATATAGCATGGCTTGACAAGAAGTGATTTTTGTTTTAACATTAAATCGGTGATAATCATGTTTAAACAAAAACTGTGCCTCGCTCTGAGCGGACAATTCGGAATTTCTCCCGAGGAGCAGGTTAAACTTTTCAAAAAAACGGGATTTGAGGGCTTTGCAATTGACATGAGCGGCAGAAGCGTTGACCCTGCACCGCTCGTAAAGCTCGCCAAAGAAGAAAGCATGTTCATTGACTATATCCATGCACCCTTCAACAAATCCGATGATATGTGGATGCAGGGGGAAATCGGTGACATCGCACTTTCGGAGCTGCTTGAGCATCTTGAAATCTGTGCAAAGCACGAAATTCCGACCATGGTTGCACATACCTTTATCGGCTTTGACAATGACAATATCCCCACCGATATCGGTATTGAGCGTTACGGAAAGCTTGCCGGGCGTGCCTCCGTGCTCGGAGTCAGGCTTGCACTTGAAAACACGGAGGGCGAAGAATATCTTTTCGCTCTCATGGATGCATTCAAAAATGAAAAATCCGTCGGCTTCTGCTGGGATACGGGTCACGAGCTTTGCTACAACAGAGGCAAAAAGCTTATGCAGATGTTCGGCGACCGACTTTTCGTCACCCACCTCAACGATAATCTCGGTGTCAAGGACTACGACGGCAAAATAACATGGATTGATGACCTTCATCTGCTTCCGTTTGACGGAATCGCAGACTGGGATTCAATCGTCGCAAGCCTTGCAGAATACGGCTTCAGCGGTCCTCTGACCTTTGAGCTGAACACACGAAGTAAGCCCGGCAGACACGAAAACGACAAATATTCGGAAATGCCGCTTGAGCGTTATCTTGCAGAGGCATACAGCAGAGCCTGCAGGGTTGCAGCAATGTTTATCAAAGAAAAGGAGAAATTGAAATGAGCGAAAAACAGACCCTCACCAAAAAACAGAACATAATCCAGATTATCAAATTTACACTTTTTTCCGCATCGGCGGGAATAATCCAGATTGTTTCATTCACGCTTCTTTTTGAGGCTGTGAAACTCAGCAACACCGTTGCATACATTATATCACTCGCTCTTTCCGTGCTCTGGAATTTCACCTTCAACAGAAAATTCACATTCAAATCGGCAGCCAACATTCCCGTTGCCATGCTGAAGGTTGCACTCTTCTACTGCGTTTTCGCTCCCCTTTCAACCTGGTGGACACATGAGCTGACCGCACTCGGCATCAACGAATATCTCATAGAAGCAGGCACAATGGCGGTTAATCTTGTAACGGAATATCTCTACTGCAGATTTGTAGTCTACAGAAATTCAATGAATACGGCAAAATAAGCAAGAGGGGCTGCTGAGCAGCCCCTCTTTTTATTTCAGAATACTCTCGAGTGTCTTTCCGAGAATCTTTTCTTTTGCACTTTCGCTGATATCAAGATTTTTTATTCTCGCAATATCTGATTTGATGTGTTCGGGCTTTGAATAAGGAAAATCCAGACCAAAAATGCTCTGGTCTTCACCCGTCTGAGCAACAACGATTTCAAGCTCTTCATCGGTAAGTGCCCATTCATCTCCCTTGCCCTTGCGGTTGCTCACACTTGTCCAACCGGCATAAACATTGCCGCCTCTGCGTGAATTATTGCACATAACGGCAAGCGCCTCTTTAAAGAAGTGGTAGCCGCCGATATGCTCCATGCTGAACTTAAGGTCGGGAAAATTCCATGCAACCTCATCAAAAAGAATAACCCTATTATCCCGCAGTCTGTGCCAGTGCATGCCCGAATGGAACGAGATGAAAAGTCCGAGCTCCTGTGCTCTTTCATAGACCTGAAATGCTTCGGGACCGTCAATAACAAACTCCTGATAAGGCGGATGCATTTTTATGCCCTTCAGACCCAGATCCGCAATTCTGTCAACCTCATCACGCAGATTGTTATGAAAATCTATCGTGCCGAAGCCGACTATTCTGTCCATACCCTTTATTTCGTTTGCAAGCCAGACATTCTGACTGCCTTCAAAGCCGCCCTCATGGAAGCGGTCATCAAACGGTGCAAAAGCAACCGCTTTATCTATTCCGCATTCATCCATAAATTCAATAAGCTTTTCAGCCGTCGCCTCGGGTCTTATTTCCTTTGGAAAAACATGAGCATGATTTGCAAATATCATTTTTATCACTCCTTGCATTTATGATAAATAAAAATCAAAAATTTGTCAATAAAATCAGCATCAATACGGGCAATAATAATAACGAACAAACTTTAAGGAGAATGAAAATGGAAAATAAAGATACAGTCAATCTGCTCAGGGAGTGCAGTGCGGGAATCAGAATGGCGGTTTCATCAATTGACGATGTTTTACCCTATCTCGACGACAAAGAGATGATGCAGGTGCTCAAGGAGAGCAAAACCGAGCATAAAGACCTTGAAAAGGATATCGACAACACGCTTCACAAAATGGACTGTGAAGGCAAGGAGCCGAATATCATGGCAAAGGGCATGTCAAAAATCAAAACCAATGCCGAAATGGTTATCAAACCGACTGCAGCTCAGGCGGCAAGCCTTATCACCGACGGCTGCGGAATGGGCATCAAATCCATTCATAAATATATGAACCAGTATCCTGCCGCCGCACCCGAGGTTATGAATCTTGCAAACCGTATCAGCTCGCTCGAGGCAAAGCTTGAGGAGCAGATGAAGCCATTTCTTTAAGCGAAAAAATCCCCCAATGGGGGATTTTTTTACATTGTTTCAACTCTGAATGAATAGGTTGCACCTTCAACGATTTCAACCTGATCCGCGCCCTTCATTGACTTTTCACCGTCAACATAAAATGCCCAGTAGGTGCCGTCAATGTCATAATCAGCGGTTATTCCGTTAACCTTCTTGATATAAATTCCGTAAGGTCCTTCTTCACCTTCAATAAGTTCAAATTCCTGAAGAACCTCACCCACATATTTTCCGTCAGAAATAACTGTTGTCTGTGTTATTTCGCCATTTTTATCAACGACCTCAAAAATAAAGCTTTTTTCATCGCTTTTCAAGCCGACCTGTGTATCTTCAACCTTTGTTTCCGGAACATCGGGAGTTTCTTTTTCGCTGCAGCCAAACATAAAAGCAGTAAACACAAGCACAAGCACAAGAAGTGATACAATTATTTTTTTCATGGTAGTTTTCCTTTCTTTTTTAAAAATAAATGCCTCCCCGAAAAACGGAGAGGCACAAATATCATGTGATTTGTTATATATTCCTCCGTTACCCAAGGTAATAACTTTCATTTTCAAACGGCATTCCGACTGTCACGGCAATGGCTGTTGCGACGGATTTTCACCGCACTTTCCCGCTTGAAGTTATTTATATTATGTTTTAATTAAAAATCAACCTTAAGGTCATAGTAGCAGCACTTGAAGAGCTTTTCCATTTCCTCCTGAGTGGGAACACGGGGATTGGAGCCTGTGCAAGCATCGCCGATAGCGTTCTTTGCAATCTCGGGAAGTCTCTCAAGGAATACTTCTTCGGGAACAAAGCCCTGCTCGCAGGGATAGCTGTCTGCACCGTAATTCTTGATGCACTGAGGAATGTTGAGCTTATCGTTCATGCCGCGGAGATATGCGATAAGAAGCTGAACCTTCTCTTCAACAGTTTCGCCGCCGAGATTCATTCTGTCAGCAATCTTTGCATAACGCTTTGCAGCGGATTCAACCTTTGCGTTGAATTCGATAACCTTGGGAAGATACATTGCGTTTGCAGCACCGTGGATGATATGTGCACCGTTGCCGTAGTCAGCAAAAGCAGCACCTGTTTTGTGAGCCATTGAGTGAACAATGCCGAGAAGAGCATTTGAGAATGCCATACCTGCAAGGCACTGTGCATTGTGCATCTTTTCACGGGCACCGTTGTCGCCGTTATATGAATCAACAAGGTTTTCCTGAATCATTTCGATTGCGTGGAGAGCAAGAGGATCTGTGTAGTCACAGTTTGCGGTTGAAACATAAGCTTCAACAGCATGTGTCATAGCATCCATACCTGTGTGGGCAACAAGCTTCTTGGGCATGGTTTCTGCAAGCTCTGAATCAACGATAGCGATATCGGGAGTGATTTCAAAGTCTGCGAGAGGATATTTGATACCCTTTTCGTAGTCGGTGATAACCGAGAAAGCGGTAACCTCAGTTGCGGTACCCGATGTTGAGGGAACAGCAATGAAGCGTGCTTTCTTGCGAAGCTCGGGAATGCCGAATACAACACACATTTCTTCAAATGTGATTTCGGGATATTCATACTTAATCCACATAGCCTTTGCTGCGTCGATGGGTGAACCGCCGCCGACTGCAACAATCCAGTCAGGCTCAAATTCAGCCATAACAGCCGCACCCTTCATAACGGTATCAACCGAGGGATCGGGCTCGATGCCTTCAAAAAGCTTTACCTCAAGACCTGCCTCTTCAAGATAAGCAACAATCTTATCAAGGAAGCCGAACTTCTTCATTGAGCCGCCGCCTACGCAAACGATAGCTTTTTTGCCTTTGATAGTTTTAAGTACCTCAAGAGAGCCCTTACCGTGGTAGAGGTCTCTGGGGAGAGTAAATCTTGCCATTGGAATCATCCTCCTGTTTATTTTTTTACATTTTTATTATATCATATCTTATCAAAAAGTACAATATAAATATTTTTTATCGGTTAAGTGTTATTTTTCGGATACGGCTCAAAAACATCGGTTCTGCCGAGCAGATAGTCAACACTTGTTCCGTAAATATCGGCAATTTTGCAAAGAGTTTCGGGGGTCATGGAATTTATGCCGTTTTCATAAGCAGCGTAGGTTCTTCGGTTGATGAAAAGCATGTCTGCAATATTCTGCTGTGTCCAGTCCTTATCTTCTCTGAGATTTCTTATTCTTTCATATTTCATAATATCACCTCAAGAAAATTATAAATGCCATAAATTCTGCCATTGACTTTTGGCAGGATTTATGGCATAATTTACCCAAGGAGGTGAAAAATATGAAAAAAATCATTGCAATCGTTCTTGTTGCGGCAATAATGATGTCTGCACTCACCATTTGCGGCTCCGCTGCATACATGCCCGATCAGTCCACGGGAGGCGTTATCGGTCAGGCACTCGGCACAATCGTGTTCCTTCCGTTTATCCTCATCGACGGACTCATCTGGATTATCACGGGAGTTCACATTTTCTATCCGCAGTTTGATTAAAAGCAAAACAGGTGTCAATCCGCTTGGACTGACACCTGTTTTTTTACGGTAAAATTCTGTTTGTGGTTATATATTCAACGCCCAGGGCACAAAGGATATCTGCAGCGGGCAGTCTGTCAACCGTCCATGCAGCAGTTTTTATTCCCTTGTCATTAACATCGTCAACTCTGAAAAGGTTGGCGGTTTTTTTGTGGTTGAATGCGATTGCGGTGCTGTTTTCTTCGGCAAAAGCAATGCTTTCGTCACTTATCTTTGAAACAAGATACCAGAGCTCAATTTCCTTATCGGCCTCCCTGAGTGCCTCAAGTCTTTCGCTGTTGAAGTCAATGATAAGCGGTGCAACGGCAAGGCTTTTGCTCTTTATAATTTCAAGCAGACCTGCCATATCCCCGGGATTTCCGCCCTTGACCTCAACCATTGCACGCATTGAGTATTCTTCGCAGGCATCAAGAGCCTCTTCAAGAGTGGCTATCCTCAGGTCAGGATAATTTCCGACGCCGTTGCCTGCATCAATTTTAAGCTCCGCAATTTCGGCATAGGTAAAGTCGCTCACGCTTCCCTCGCCGTTTGTCATTCTGTCAACGGTATCGTCATGCATGAGAATCCATACGCCGTCTTTTGTGGGTGCAACATCAAACTCCGCAGCATAATAACCCGCTTTTCCGGCTTCTTCAATTGCAGGCAGCGTGTTTTCGGGTGCAACGTTTGAAAGACCTCTGTGAGCGGTATAATGCACGGTTTTCCCGGTCAGGGCAGTTACGCTCAGACCTGAGCTGATTGTCGGGAATATCATCTCCGCCCCGAAGAACAGAGCAATCACCAGAATTACCGGTATCAATATTTTAATTGCCTTTTTCATCTTCCACCTCTGTTTTGTTATGCAAAGCGGAGAGCCATTTAAGCTCTCCGCCGAAATATTATCTGAGTCCGCCGAAAATTGATAAAAATGCATTCAGGATTTTATCAAAGAAATCACTGATGAGCTGAGAAATAAACTCGGGAAGCTCTGCAAGAGTGTCCGCAAAGGTTTTTTCTCTGACAGTGCAGGGATACTCCTGATAGGGCACATTCGCAACCGAAATGTGAAGTGTATAATTTCCGTCGCCCTTGTCCATGTATCTTACATAAACAACATATTCTCTGCCGTTTGAAAGAGTAATATGCGATCCGTTTCCTGTGTTGAACAATTCTGTTGATCCGTCGGCATATGTTATCCTGAGCTCAATGGCAGGAACGGTTGAATAAGAGGGCTTACCGGTGTCACCGATGAAAAGAGTGAGATCTTTTTCGTCTGTAATCTCAACATCCTTTATGTAGTGGTGGATTGAATAAAGGGTTGCATCAACCGTTTCTTCAATTCCGAAAAGCTCAAACTTCAGCTTGTTTGCACCTTCAACGGGAGTGCCCGTATAATATAAATTCAGTCTTTCATAAGGTAAAAACAAGCTCTGTCCCTGCGAAAAATTAACGGTAACGGGAACCTCATCAATCGTGATAAACTCATCTTTGGTTTCTTCGAAATAATAGTAATCTGCGTAGCTTATGATATCCTTGAAAGTGTTTTTGTCATATTCAAGAGAAACAGCTTCGCCGTAATACTCGATCTCAAAATAAGCATCTTTCATGGATACTACATTGTAGTGTGAGGTAAAGCCGATAACAACCGTTTCACCTGCTTCAAACCAATAAAGCTCTTCAATAAGAAACTCATCGTCCATGGGTCTGGCATAAACCCGCTCTTTTTCGTATTTCACGCCTGTTTCGGTGATTTCATCTGCAACCTCAAAATATCTGTTGCCGTATTCTCCGCTGAATGAAAGCATGTAATATCCTTCATTCTCTGCATTGAATACATAATAGAAATGATCGCTGTGATAATCGCCGCCACCGGGTGACGAAACGGTTGTTTCGCCTACTTCCACTTCACCGCCATAGCTGTATTCCACATCATATTCTATGGGGGAAACAGAGTCCTTGAATGTCCATTTAATGGTTTCTCCCAGGTCTGCCGCAAAAGCAGATGTGCAGCCGAGCATGAAAACGGCGGCCAAAGCGACTGAAAGTGCGATTTTAAAGATTTTTTTCATTTGTGTTTTCCTCCAAAAATTCAGATCAGATTTTTATCCGTCAACTATAAGACGAAAGAAATATCAGATTGGTCTGTCAATTTTTGAAAAAATTTACACTTTTTTATTTATTGAAATACTGGGGAAGGAATTCCTTGTGAGCCTCTTTAAGCTCGTTGAAGCACTTGACGGTCTTTTCGTAATCACCAACAAGAGGATGAACAAGAAGACCCTTGATTGCATAATCATCGTCACCCGTGATTGCTGCCTTGACTGCATATTTTTCGTATGTCTTGACAACTCTCATAAGACCAACGATATGGTCATTGATTTTTTCTGTTACGGGAACGGGAGTTGCACCGTCTGCACCGATAACAGCTGCAATTTCAACGATATCGTCATCTGCCATGAAGGGAAGAGTGCCGTTGTTCTTGATGTTTACAACGTGAACATCCTTCTTGTCGTTTGCGATTGAGTCAATGAGCGAAACCGCTGCAAGCGAATACTTGTGGCCGCCTCTCTTGTCGAGAAGTGCGGGCTTTGTAACGATTTCTTCATTCTGATACATTTCAAGAAGCTGCTCTTCAATTTCCATGCATACCTGTGCACGGGTCTTTTCATCTTCTCTCTGATGAGCAAGCTTTGCCTCGCGGCAGTAGTAATACTGAAGGTATGATGAAGGAAGACCCTGAACGGTCTTGAGGCAGTCAATGGAGAAGCCGTCATCCTTGATATTTGCCATAACCTTGGGTGAGAAGCCGCTTTCAATAAGACCGGGAAGAAGCTCTTCGCCGTTCTTCTTGACGGAAGTAATCCAGCTCAGATGGTTAAGACCGACATATGTAATCTCGCTGTCTTCGCCCGTGATTTCCTTAACATCGTCAAGCATATCAATGGGAACATTGCAAAGACCGATATTCTTTACGTTTGTGTGGTTAAGAATGAATTCGGTGATGATGCCCGAAGGATTTGTGAAGTTGATAAGCCATGCATCGGGGCAGATTGCTTCGATTCTGTCACAGATATTCTTGATAACGGGGATTGTTCTCTGAGCCTTGAAGAAGCCGCCGATACCTGTTGTTTCCTGACCGATGAGGTTATATTTCTTTGGAATGCTTTCATCAAGATGACGGCAGGGAAGCTTGCCTACACGAATCTGTGTAACAACGAAATCCGCACCCTGAAGAGCGGTGTCAAGGTCGTCTGTAAAAACAACCTCGCAGTCGTCGCCGACATTCTTGAGCATTCTTACGCAAAGGTCGCCGACAATTGTTCTCTTTCTTTCGTCGATATCCATAAATGAAATTTTCTTAAGCTTGAGGCTGTCCTTTGCCTTAAGAAAACCGTCAACAAGCTCGGGGCAATATGTGCTGCCCGAACCGATTACTGCCACATTAATTTCTCTCATTTCTATCTGTCCTTTCTGCAATCAGTTTGCGTAATCCTGCATAATCCAGTTGATGCATCCCGTTACGGGCATTGCTTCAAGCTTTATGAACTTAAGCTTCTTGCCGCTCATTTCCTCTGCCTTTGAGAGAAGCATGTCGAGATAAAGCTTGTTATCGAGCTTGACGTTGATTGAGCCCGAAAGAACAACCTCAACCTCTCCGTCGCCGAAATTCATCTGATTTGCGAGTGCAGAAATAAGCTGTGCACCTCTTGTTGCCATTCTTTCGCAATATTCTGTCGCAGGCTTATCGCCCTGCTTTACTGCTTCAAAGAAGAAGGCAACCATCTTGCGGATATATTCGTCACCGTTTTCACCCTCAATCTTTTCGATAAGACCGAGAACCTCTTCTCTTGTGGTAAAGCCGAATTCCTTATTTACCATATCGGTGATAAGTGTTTTTTCAAGGCCGAGGAAAAGCTCGTTATAAACAAGTCTGAAGGCTTCGATAACAATGTTGCCGCCGCCCGAGATATCGCCCGAGAAATCGCCGAGACCTGCAAGCTGAAGTCTTTTGCCGTCAAGGTCAATGCCGTTGCAGCAAACACCCGTGCCGCAGTTGTAGCCGATTGCACTCTTGCCCGAAGCACCTGCCTTTACAACGATGAAGCCGTCATTGAATACTTCAAAGTGCGAAAGACCCTTTCTGCGGAGCATTTCACACATAATTTCATACTGATACTGATGGTCGATGCCTGCAAGACCCATAAGAGTGAAGCTGACATCCGCAAGCTTTATGCCTGCCTTTTCGCAAAGGTCATTGAGACCCTTGATGATAATATCGCTTGCACCTTCAAAAGCGGTTTCGATATTTTCATGGTTACTGCCCGCACCCGTTACGGAAGCAAGCATTTTTTTATTTTCGTCAAAGAGTGCAAATGCGGTTTTTGTACCGCCGCCGTCAACACCTATGTAATACTTCATATTATTTCTCCTCATCGCTTTCAAAATAATCGTTGCAAACCTCGTCAAGGCAGAAAATGCCGCGTCTGTAGGGCTCTCTGTCAATCCACATTCCGTTAGTGAAATCGGGGAATGCAACAGGAGCACTGCCGAGTGCTATTGACTGCTCGGAAAGGCAGGTAACAGCCATCATAACCGCTGTATCATAAACATCAATGGGAGGTGCGGCATCAAGTCTTACACTTTCAACAAATGCACTGAGAACAAGGAAATCCATGCCTCCGTGACCGCCGTGAACACCTTCGGTCTGATACTTTTTCCAAAGAGGATGCTCATATTTTTTAAGGTAGCTGTCGAAATCCTCGGGATGATGCATCCAGTCACCCTCAGCATGCTCGGTCTGACCTTCGATATAAATCGAGTCGCCGTCTTCCATGTAAATACCCTTTGTGCCCTGAACACGGTATGCTCTCGAATAATGTCTGGGAAGTGAGCAGTCGTGGGTAAGCACAACGGTTTCGCCGTTTGCGGTTTTGAGCATTGTTGTTACGATATCACCCTGATTAAAGGGATAATCGGCAAGGTCATAATCCTCGCCCTTGTTTTCTTTAATCCACTCGTTAAGACCTCTCGACTTGCTTGCCATTGAAACAAGTGAAACGAAGCGGTTGCCTCTGTTTATGCTGAGCACCTTGTTGATGGGGCCAAGCTGATGAGTGGGATAAAGCTCGCCGTTTCTGTGCTGGAAATTGAAAAGTCTGCCGTGTCTGTTTTCTCTGCCGAGAGAAATTTCGTCACGAAGGTCATGCTGATATCCGCCTGTAAGATGGATAATTTCGCCGAAAAGACCCTGCTTTACCATATTATAAATTGCCATTTCATTTCTGTCATAGCAGCAGTTTTCAAGAAGCATGCAGAATTTGCCGGTTTCTTCGCTTGTGCGTACGAGCTGCCAGCATTCCTCGATGCTTGCCGCACCGCCGACATCAATAGCAACATGCTTACCTGCCTTCATTGCATCAATTGCAATTCTCGAATGGGTAATCCATGTTGTTGCACAATAGATTGCATCTATATCATCTCTTGCGAGAAGCTCTTTATAGTCAAGATAAACCTGAGGCTCAGTACCTGTTTTTTCCTTGACGATTTCAAATCCGCGCTGTGCTCTGTCTTCATATTTATCACAGACTGCAGGCACTCTTACGCCCTCGCAATCAAGCAGCTCACCGAGCATACCCGAGCCTCTGCCGCTCAGTCCGATAATACCGATATTAACAAATTCCTTCATAACAATACCTCTGAAAAATCATAATAGCTGCCGGACAATCTCCGACAGCTACCATTATAAAACAACTTTATAAAAAACGCAATATTATTTGAAATATCTTTTGAAATGTTTTTGCCATTTAACCAGATAAAGAGTAATCATTTTTGTGAGTGCAATATCATACATGATAAACGCAAGAGTGCCCGTGCCGAGAAGAAGCGGAATTGCCACGGCACCGAATTCCTCTGTTTCGTCAATCGTAACGCCCATGAATCTCATCATAAACGCATAGGATGCAACCATTGTTGCAACAAAAGCCGCAACCTTAAGTATCCAGCCGATAACGCGGTTGAGCTTTGATTCAAAAACCGCCTTGATTATCGGGTAATATCCGAAAAACGCAAGATACATCACCGCAACCTCTTTATCGGGAACAAGAAGCATTCCGAGAATCGCAACCGTTGCATAAACGCCGAATGCCCATTTTTTATCGGTTTCAACAACCATGAATATTACCAGCATACCTGCCGCCGCAGGCAGAGCATAGGTCAGAAACGGAATAACCGCAACCGATATCATCATTACAAGCGACAAGGCGGCAACTATGCCGCCGAGTGCACATTTTGAGCTTTGTTTCAAATCCGTTCTCCTTTAACAGCAGGGAATAAGGTCACCGCCGAAGCATTCGCAGCAGCAGTCGGCACACAGAAGACCTGTGCACATATCGCAGCCGGAGCAGCCCGATTTTCTGCTGTCAGAGCTGCGTCTTTCTGTTCTGTAGCCGCCGTTACGGGCGTTATTGACCTTGTTATAAGCCATTTTATATGTGTTGTTTGAAGGGTCAAGGTTGCTTGCGGTTGCAAAATTCTTTGCCGCCTCCTCAAGCCATCCCCTTTTCTGCTGAATAGTGCCCTTAAGGTAATACCACTGTGCATCCCTCACTCCGTCGGGCATGCCGTCGAGCAGAATCTGGGCATCATCAAGCCTGCCCGAATTAATTTTTGCTCTTATATCGGAATAATCGGGAGCAGAAGAATATCCGCCTGCAGCAGAACCGCCCATGACAATCGTATCATAGGCTTCGTTAAGCTCATTGACTGCAAAGGCATTGCCGCTTCCCTGATATTTTCGCATAAGCTCTTTATATGCGGCATTGACCTGCTCGGGAGAAGCTCCCTGCGGAATCCCGAGAACCTCATAAGGATTTCTCATTTCTGCACCTCTCTGTATTTATCAATAACTGTTTTTTTGCTGTTTTCAAGTCCGTCAAAAACAATATTTTCAAGTATATCCTCAAATCTGTTTTTCGCTGTTCCGTCAAGTGCATCAAGTGCACCGCTGTGAGTAAGATTAAGCATCTGCTCTGCTCTTTCCGCAAAGCTTTCTCTTGTTTCCGGATTAGCGATATCTCCGAATTCTTCCCTGAACGGATTAAAATTTCCTCTTCCGATATCGGCCTCAAGATCGTCGGCGGCATCAAGAATATAAACAAACCTGCCCACCATATAGCCGAGCGAATAAAGCATCTGTGCCGTTTCCTCTTCAAAGCCCGAAGCAATGACTCTGCCGAGAGCATCGGCGCTCGGATGAGCGGCTTCATCAATACCGACGGATTTTTTGCTTTCGGCTTCCGCCTGCTTTTTCATTGACTCCCCTATTATTTTATCAATTTCCGGAGCGAGCCTTGCCGCCTTTTTATGCATCAGCCAAACAACCGGATAAATCAGTGCCGCAGCAAGCCTTGACTTCAAGCCCTTGTCGTGAAGGTTGTCGAGCACCTTATAAAAAACGGTTATTATCACCGCATGGGAGCAGTAATCAAGCTCCTCACGGCTTGAACAAATCATGCATTTTTTAGCAGGATTATAAGGGCATCTTTTTTGGCTGAACGAGCAGCTGCTTTGCATCACCGCAAGCCTGAGCACGGCTGCAAACGCAAAATCATAGCTGAGAAAAAGCTGAGCTATCGGAGAATAATTGCGGCCGAGTGCACGGCAGAGAGAACAGTAAACGCCTCTGTAAAGCTCATAATCCTTTATTTTCATTTCGGGCTTGAAAGCCCTGACATATCCGAGCACTCCGAATCCTCCGTAAAATTATTCATTATTATTTTATATTATATTTCAGTCAAAACGGTTAACATATTGTAAATTTTACGGATTTTCACCAAAAAACATCCTGCCGGAACGGAACACTGCATCCGGCAGGATAAAATTCATCATATTATCAGTGAAGCTCTTTCTGTGAACCCGTGGGGCTGACGATACTGTAGCCGACATTGACAAGGTGGTCGGCAACACGCTCAAGACCAAGCACGGCAGATGAATAATAGGGGCTCACATCAATGTTGCAGTTACCCTCGGCAAGCCTTGCAAAATGACTTGCAATAAGCTCATCCTTCCTGATATCAACTCTCTCTTCAAGAGCGGTAAGTGCGGGAAGCTGCTGCTTATTAAGATTTTCAAAAGCATCCTTGGAAATATCAAACATCTTCAGAACGGTTTCACGCATGGAAGCAATTTCGCCTCTTGCCTTTTCGGAGAACGAAATATTCTTTTTTGACATTTCCTCGCCGATTTCATGGAAGTTCTCTGCATGGTCGCCTATACGCTCAAGGTCATTGAGAACATGGAAATACGAACCTATGATTTTTTCATCACTCTGCTCAACATTCACAGAAAGCCTGATAAGGAATTTTGTCAGGGCACTGTTGGTGAAGTCGATAATCTCTTCGTTCTTTCTGATTTTTTCGCTGTTTTCCATTGAACCCGTATCCATCGCCGTGAAGGCATAGCCGATGTTTTCTTCAACAAGTCCGAGCATATAATCCATTTCCTTCTTGACCTGCATAAGAGCAACAGGCGGAGTTGAAAGAAGTCGGTCGTCAACATATCTGAGTGTAAGTTTTTCTGTTTCTTCCTTCTTATCCTTGATAACCTTGCAGGAATATTTCACAAGGAGCTTCACGAACGGAAGAAGACAAACCGTTGTTGTTACATTGAATATAACATGGAAAGCAGATACTCTCATCTGGAGCGACATGGGATCATTATTCGGGAAAAGAGAAACAAGGAAATTAACCATCGGCTCTTTGAACATCCAGATAAATGCAGTAAATATCGCCGTTCCCACAACATTGAATGTAAAATGAATGAGAGCAACTCTCTTTGAGTTTGCATTTGCACCAACCGATGCAAGCAAAGCGGTAACACAGGTACCGATGTTCGCACCGAGAATAATGAATAATGCAAGGCCGAGCGGAAGCACACCCGTACCGACCATTGTGATAACAACACCCGTTGAAGCGGATGAACTCTGAATAAGTCCTGTGAAAATAATACCGACCAGAATCAGAAGCAAAGGATGGTCAATCGTTTTGAACACTTCGGTAAACATGTTTTCAACAAGCGGATTGCCGAATGCCTGCTCGCTGCTCATAACATTAAGTCCCACAAAAATAAGTCCGAGACCGCAGCAAAGAGTACCTGCAAGCTTGGTCTTCTCTTTTTTCGAGAAGCCCATCATAACACCGGCAAATGCAAGAAGATACATTGCAAGGTTGAAATAATCGTTTTTCAGAGCAACAATCACACCCGTGATTGTTGTACCGATATTGGCACCCATAATAATCGGGGTTGCCTGCATGAGCGTCATAACTCCCGCATTAACAAGACCGATTACCATAACCGATGTGGCGGACGAGCTCTGGATAATCGCAGTCACACCTGCACCGATTCCGACACCGGAAAGACGGTTGTTGCTTATCTTTTCAAGCAGCTTTTTCATTCCGCCGCCTGCGGTTTTTTCAAGTGCATCACCCATGAAATTCATGCCGACAATAAATACGCCTACACCTGCAAGAAGCCATATAAGGCTGCCGATAAGCTGCATAATATCATTTGCCGCCATAGCTGTTTCCTCCTGTGTGAAAATACTGCTATCATTTTACATCATATTTTTATGTTTTGCAACAATTTAAAAGAAAATACCGTAACATCAGATTATTTGGTTTCAAACAGAAAACGGCAGAGGTTTTCACCTCTGCCGCTCATTCATTTTATCTTATGCCGTAGTTTTCAATGATATAATCCATATCCTTGTCGCCTCTGCCCGAGAGATTGATAAGGATTGAACCGTGGTCCATCTCTTTTGCAAGCTTCATGCCGAATGCAACCGCATGAGAGCTTTCGATTGCGGGAATAATACCCTCGAGCCTTGAAAGCTTGTAGAATGCATCAATCGTTTCTTCGTCATCAATAACATCATACTTTACTCTGCCGATTTCCTGAAGAAAAGCATGCTCAGGGCCCGATGAAGGATAGTCAAGTCCGCTTGCAACCGAATAAACGGGTGCGGGCTCGCCGTTTTCATCCTTGAGCATGATGCTGTTGAAGCCGTGCATGATGCCCTCTGTGCCGTATTTGAGGCTTGCAGCGTGGTCGCCGAGCTTGGGGCCCTTGCCGAGAGGCTCAATGCCGTAAATGTCAACGGGGTCGTTGAGGAAGCCTGCAAAAAGTCCTGCAGCATTTGAACCGCCGCCTACACATGCAACGATTGACGAAGGAAGATGACCCGTCATTTCAATGAACTGCTCTCTTGCTTCAATGCCTACAACACTCTGGAAATCACGCACCATCATCGGGAAAGGATGAGGACCGAGAACCGAGCCGATGCAGTAAATACTGTCTTTATATTCCTTGCTGTATGCATCAAATGCGGCGTCAACCGCCTCTTTGAGAGTTTTGAGTCCGTGGGTAACCTCAACAACGTTTGCACCGAGAATCTTCATTCTCGCAACATTGGGAGCCTGCTTCTTGATATCAACAGAGCCCATATAAATATCGCATTCAAGACCGAAATATGCGGCCGCAGTTGCAAGTGCAACACCGTGCTGACCCGCACCCGTTTCTGCGATAACCTTCTTTTTGCCCATGTATTTTGCAAGAAGAGCTTCACCCATGCAGTGGTTAAGCTTGTGTGCACCCGAATGATTAAGGTCCTCACGCTTTGCGTAAAGCTGAACCTTACCGCCGAGCGAATCCGAAAGTCTTTCAAGATGGGTAACGGGAGTGGGTCTGCCCTGGAATTCCTTGCGGATTCTGCGAAGCTCCGCAATAAACTTTCTTGACTGGCAGATCGAGTAATATGCTTCGGTTATTTCAGCCATCGCAGCCTTGAGCTTATCGTCAATATAAACTCCGCCGTACTTGCCGAAATAGCCGTTTTTATCGGGATAATTGTTAAAATAGGTATCAAAATCAACGTTATTTAATTTCATGGTAATTTCCTCCGTAAAATATAATTGATGGTCGGGTTTTATTTTACGCTTCGCCATCGTTTGGTTAACAGTACCATCTGTAATTCCTTCTTTCAGAAAAATAAAAAATCCCCGACAGAATCCGAATTCTGTCAAGGACGAATAATAATCCGTGGTGCCACCCTGATTTGCGGCCTGAAACCGCACACTTTGCGGAATACTGACATATTCCCGGCAACTAACGCATGCCATCGCGTTGCAGATACTCTGAGCAACAGCTCATTTGACTGCACCCTCCGCGGTCCATTTGACAACTTGTTTCTTGCCTGATTTTCAGCATCGCAGGCTCTCTGTGAAGGCATGATTGCCGTTATCTCCGCATCAACGGTTTGAAATATTGATTTTTTATGATAATATCACATTTTATTTTTATTGTCAAGCGTCATATACTTTTATTAACAGCAATTAATATGGAATTGTTGTTAATAAAAGTATACTCTTATTAATAATAAAATAATTTAGAAATAAAGCCAAATAACTATTGACATTTCAAAAGTCTTATGATAAAATAGTTTCCGTTCCGAATGTGCGGGTGTAGTTCAATGGTAGAATCCCAGCCTTCCAAGCTGGTTGTGTGGGTTCGATTCCCATCACCCGCTCCAATATGCGCTTGTAGCTCAGCCGGATAGAGCAACTGCCTTCTAAGCAGTGGGTCAGGGGTTCGAGTCCCTTCAAGCGCGCCAAAGCTGTGGCATTCCGCAGCTTTCAAATGGTGGCTGTAGCTCAGTTGGTTAGAGTGCCAGGTTGTGGCCCTGGAGGTCGTGAGTTCGAATCTCATCAGCCACCCCATTTAGATTGAATTTACGCAAAGCCGTGTGCTTTGCGTATTTTAATATTACAAATAAAATATTGGGGCGTCGTCAAGCGGTAAGACAACAGACTTTGACTCTGTCATTCGCTGGTTCGAATCCAGCCGTCCCAGCCAGAAAAAAGCACTTCTTCGGAAGTGCTTTTTTTCGAAATATTCCGTAACAGCAACAGGTCTGCCCCGTCACCGAGGCAGACCTGTTTGATTTTTACATTGTGGGATAAATTGTAAGCTCGGGGAAGAGCCAGTTGAGCGAGAAGATGTAGATTACCTTATGAACAATGTTACCTATGAAAACGATAACGGGCCAGAAAATCTGACAGATCCATGAGGTGTGATGAGCATCCTCTGTTTCGCTTCTGCCGCAATCCTCACATACTCTTGTCTTTGTGCCTCTGCAGAAAAGTCCTGCATCCTCATTGTAAACCCATTCGCCCCATGTGTGCTCGTGAGTTTCAGTTGCATCGCAGCCCTCTCTGAGGCATTCTCTTGTGTGAGTGAGACCGTCTTCATCGTCAATCCACTCGCCCCAGTCGTGACCGAGTGCATCTGTATATGCATCAACATAGCTGAAGGTGCATACATCGCATACATGTGTTGTATAGCCGCCCTCCGTGCAGGTGGGTGCTGTTACAGTTACGCTATACTTGCAGTTGTTGGTTTCAACAGCATGGCATCTTGTACAATGTCTTGTATGTGTGCTGTCATTATTCTTATACCAAAGGGTATATGCGTGGTCAAGAGGAGCAATAATCTTCTTTTCAATCATTTCACCGCAGCGTGTGCAGGTGCGTACCTCTTCACCCTCAGTAAGACAGCCTGCTTCATTCTTGACAGTCCATACACCGTCATCGTGACCGAGTGCATCAATTTCATATGTCTGATAAACAACTCCGCAGACAGCACAGAATATGCCGCCCTCGCCCTTTTCGGTGCATGTGGGCTGGATTGTCACCTTCTTATAGCCTTCTGAATGAACATGAACATTGAATTCCTTGCTTTCAAGTGCTGCATCGCAGATTGAACAATATCTTGTCATCTGACCGTTGTGGTCAGGAGTTGCTTCAAAGTCAATTCTCCATACGCCGTTATCGTGGCCAAGAGCAGAAATTACTCTCTTGTCAATAACTTCGCCGCAATCTGTGCAGGTAAGGATTTCTTCACCTTCATCAGTGCATGTAGCTTTGATACTTACCGTCCATACGCCTTCATCATGGCCAAGTGCTGCAATAGCTTCTCTGTCAATCATTTCACCGCATTCGTCACAAATGCAGATCATTTCGCCCTCGTCCTTGCAGGTAGGATAGCTTGAAACGGTCCATACGCCTTCGTTATGCTCGATGGGAGCAACAACTGCTGTTGAAAGAGCAAGTCCGCAGTCAAGGCAGTAATCTGTTGATTCACCGTCTGCAGTGCAGGTGGGAGCAGTTGTTGTTACGGCAACAACATCGCCGTGACCCTTCTTTTCAATAACCTCTGTTGCATAGCATGCGCCGCAGATTTCGCAAAAGATACCCTTTTCACCGTCTGCAACGCAGGTTGCAGAACGGGTTACGCTTTCGTAGCCTGCTTTATGTGTATGAAGTGAGAAAGCCTTTGACTCAAGAGCTTCATTGCAAACCTTGCAGTAAAGAGTCATCTGACCTTCACGGTCAACGGTTGCCTCATGGTCAACCTTCCAGATTCCGTCTCCGTGACCGTTTGCAGGGATTTCGTTTGTGCTGAGAAGTGTACCGCAGTCAACACAGTAATTCTCTTCTTCGCCTGCAACCGTGCAGGTGGGGAGAATTGATTTTACGGTAACGGTATCGCCGTGACCATCTTTTTCGATTACTTCGGTTTCATAGCATGCACCGCAGATTGCACAGAAGATGCCCTTTTCGCCTTCTTCGATGCAGGTTGCAGGTCTGATAACGCTTTCATAACCGAATTCGTGAGCGTGAGCTTCAAACTCTTCTGTTGAAAGAACCTTGTCACAGTCAGCACAGCGTGTTGACTTGATGCCTGCATGGTCTGCAGTGGGATTGCTTTCAACCTTTTCATATGTGTCGCCGTGGCCGTTTGCGGGAATTTCGTTAACACCTATAAGAAGTCCACAGTCAACGCAATAAAGCTTTTCTTCGCCTGTAGCCGTACAGGTGGGAATAATTGATTTAACTGCTACGCTTTCGCCGTGACCGCTCTTTTCAATCTGCTCTGTTGCATACATTGCATTGCAGATTGAGCAGAAAAGAGCTTTCTCACCGTTTTCCACGCATGTGGGCTCACGGGTGATGCTTTCATAGCCGAATTCATGTGTGTGCTTTGAGAAGGTTTCAGTTTCGAGAACAACGTCACACTTTGTGCAGTAAAGGCTCTTCTGACCTTCGTGGTCGTCAGTTGCCTCAAAGTCTACTTTCCATACACCTTCGTCGTGACCTTCGGCGGGAATAACCTCTGAATCAATCTTCTCGCCGCAGCGTGTACAGACAAGAACCTTTTCGCCCTCAGTATCGCAGTCTGCGATTATCGAAACAGTCCATACACCTTCGTCATGACCGAGGGCAGTTGTTTCTTCTGTGTCGATAAGCATTCCGCAATCAGTGCAGTAAACTGATTTTTCTCCTGCCTGAGTGCAAGTTGCATTTTCGGTAATAACGGCAACAGTTTCACCATGACCGTGCTTTTCGATAACTTCAGTAGCAAAGCAAGCATTGCAGATTGAGCAAACAACGCCCTTTTCACCGTCTGTAACACATGTTGCGGGAAGCATTACGGTTTCATAACCGAGTTTGTGCTCGTGAAGTTCATATTCTTCTGTTGAAAGAACCGCATCACAGTCAACACAGCGGTTTTCAACAATTCCGCTGTGGTCGGGAGTTGCTTCGGAAGCAATAACACCGTATGTTTCGCCGTGACCCTTTGCAGGGATTACATTTGTACCTACAAGCTCACCGCAATCCTTACAGATAAGCTTTTCCTCTCCCGCTTCCGTGCAGGTAGGTTTAATTGAAATCAGGGTAACGGATTCGCCGTGACCGCTCTTTTCAATCTGCTCTGTTGCATACATTGCATTACAGACTGAACAGAAGAGAGCTTTTTCACCGTTTTCCACGCATGTGGGTTCACGGGTTATGCTTTCGTAGCCAAATTCATGTGTGTGCTTTGTAAATGTTTTTGTTTCAATAATTTCGCCGCACTTTGAGCAGAAACGGCTCATGCTGCCGTCATGGTCATCGGTTGCTTCGTAATCAATACCCCATGCACCTGTATCGTGACCTGTTGCCGTAATAACTTCGGTATCATATACAACACCGCAGCGTGTGCAGGTGCAGATCTTTTCGCCATCGGTTGTGCAGGTTGCGGGAGTTGAAACAGTCCATACTCCGTCTGTATGACCGAGAGCAGGAATATCTCTTGTTTCTGTTTCGGCACCGCAGCGTGTGCAGACACACACTTCCGAGCCTGCCTTTTCGCAAGCAGCAGCAGTCTTTTCTACCCAAACGCCGTTATCGTGGCCGAGTACTGCAGTTTCTCTTGTTTCAAGAACGATACCGCAGTCGGTGCAAGCTTTATATTCCTTGCCTGCAGTTGTGCAGGTAGCTGCAATATCGGTGAGCCATGCACCTGCGGTGTGACCTGTTGCGTAAACCGCAGCCTGGTCGATGATAATGCCGCAGTTTTCGCAGTAGCATACGGTCTGACCTTCTTCGGTGCAGTTTTCATCGGTAATTGTTACCCATGCACCCTCGCTGTGACCTGTTGCCGCAACAGTTTCCGTGCCCGTTACGGTTCCGCAGTCAGCACAGTAGGATGTTCTTGAGCCTGCAACGGTGCAGGTTGCAACTGAAACGGTTGCCCAGATATTTTCGCCATGACCCTTTGCGGTAATACTTGAGGTTTCATAGCATGCATTGCACTCGCTGCAGAACTTACCCTTAAGGCCGTTTTCGGTGCAGGTTGCTTCGCGGAGAGTTGCCTCGAAGCCAAGAGCATGAGTATGCATTTTGAATGCTTTTGTTTCAAGGATAGCACCGCACTTTGTGCAGTAACGGCTCATCTGACCGTCATGCTCGGGAGTTGCCTCATGGTCAACCTTCCACACGCCCTTGTCATGGCCGGTTGCACTGAAAGTCTGTGATGCAATTACAGCTCCGCAGATACCGCAATGACCCGACTTTGCACCGTCGGTTGTGCAGGTTGCATTTTCGGTAATTACCCAGACGATATTATCCTTGTCATGTCCGTGAGGAGGAACGATTTCATCATAATTTGATGAGCAGCGTGTGCACTGATAATGATCAAGACCCTCTTCAAGGCACTGCTCCCACTTAACAGGAGTTGCTACATAGTTATGACCGAGCTTGGGAACAGGCTCTGTGTATGAAGTATCTTTTCTGATACATGTGTATGTTCTGATACCGTCTTCGGTACATGTGGGCTTCTTGGTTACCACGCCTGCATCATATTCGTGACCGAGTGCAGCAGGAAGTTGTTTTTCTTCAAAATAATCACAGCCGTTACGGATACAATCATATCTCGTCACGCCGTTTTTTGTGCATGTGGCAGCCTTGGTAACAACGCCATTTACATAATCGACATTATGTCCGAGTGCGGCAATGACTTCACCGTCGTATCTGTCACCGCAGCTGCAAACATATTCATACAAACCTGTTGTGGTGCATGTAGCGTTGTATTTCACCTGTCTGATGTAATCGTGTGAATGAAGAGGGGTAGATATATACCAAACTTTTGTTGCATTATTCAGCCTTACATAGAGTGCGGTATCTATACTTCTTCTGTCTCCGTAATACGGATCACCACAATAATATACATCGCCTACTTTATCGGCTAACAGAACCGCATGAGCACCTTTGGGACCACCGGTAGTATAAATAACAATACCTTCAGGATGGGCATTCAACAGATTAATTACTTGATCAGCAGAACTAACTGTCTGTGATTTCACAGTAAGTGTAGCTATACCATTTGCTGAATCTGAATAATTAAAGGTGTTATAAAGTCCAACCCCCTGCAACCAAATGTTACCGTTGGATAAAAGTTTTCCTTCTGTAATTGTTTTCCAGTTTGCATCACCTCTGTAAAGCGATGCTCTTCTGAGCAACATACCGGCAGCACAAGCAGTACATGATGTTGAAGTATCCTGAATATCATAAATGCCTGCCTGATTGAGGTCAACCGCTTCCGCTTTGACTCCAAGATCGCCGTTGACAAATCCAATGGTCATAACACCGGCAACAAGCACCAATGCCATGAACAAAGCAAGTGTCTTTTTGAAAATTTTCTTCATTGCGTCTCCTCTTTTCTTATTTTTTTGTTACGCCGCCGTAACAGATAAGCAAAGAATATATATTACATTAAATGTTAGTGCAAAACATAGCAAAGCTTTGCGGAATAACCTTCTGTCACACACGGAATTTCATATGCCCGTGCGACAAGCTCCGGAAATGCTGAAACAACACTTCCGAAGCCCGCCGTGCATGAATAGTTTATGTAATATAATCCTCTGCCCTGCCGGAAATACAATTTCTATTCCGGCATTTTTCGAGTAGTATTTTATCCTACTTTATAGGATTTGTCAAGAGCAAGACGCATATAATGCTATACTTTTATTAATAAATAAAGGGTGAAGAATGAAAAGTAAAAAGCAGGAGTCTCTTCGCTCCACAAAAAAATGATTAAACTCCCGCAGAAAAAATCGCTCCTGATCATCGGCAGGATGTAGGCATCCCGCCCTGCTGCATTTTGAACTTTGTACTCTGCGTTGAAAACGGGACGGCACAGAGGCCTTCCCCTACGATAAAAAAACGGGCAAAAGCAAAGTCCTTCCTAAACTCTTCAAAATCAACTGTTAACAAAACTATCCCTTTGCAAATAGTATATACGCACCCTGAACTTCGCCGAAACTCACAAATAATAATTAGGAGGAATCGCCATGAGACCGCTGAAAGAAAAAGTGAGCATAACCCTCGACAGCGACATTGTTGAAAAAATAAAAATACTCGCCGAGGAAGACGAGCGTTCATTTTCACAATATATCAACAAGGTGCTCAAAGAGTTCATAAAAAACAACCCCGAAAAATAACCCGGAGCTGCTCAACTGCAGTTCCGGGTTCGGTTTTATTTAAGGAAGCCCTGGATAATAACTTCCTCGGCTTCTTCTTCGTTCATGCCGAAGGTCATCAGCTTGATAAGCTGATCGTTATTGATTCTGCCGATTGCTGCCTCGTGCACAATCTGTGCATCCGCTGAGTTTGCGGTAATTGCGGGAATCGAGCTGACCGTTGCATCATCCATGATAATCGAATCGCAGGTAACATGTGCACGGCATTTTGCATTGCCGATTGCGTTGGGATGGAAAATCTGCTTTGAGTTATCCTTTGCAACCGAACGGGAAATAATCTGTGACGATGCATTCTCACCGTCAAGATAAACCTCCATATCCGAGCGTGCATACTGGTTACCGTGGGTCAGAAGGCGCTCCGTCATAATCAGCCTTGCACCTGCAGCAAGATGTGCCTTTGTGTCACGCACGGTTGAGTCAACACCCTTTATCTGAACCATTTCCATTTCGCAAACGGAATTTTCATCCTGCTCAACATATGTCACGGGATTGAGGATTCTTTCACCCTTGCCGTCGCCCTCGCCGTAATGCTTTTCAACATATTTTATGCGTGCGTTCTTTCCGATATGGAACGAATGAATGCCGTCGTGCTGTGATTTTTCGTCGCCGCTGTTGTGAATTCCGCAGCCCGCAACGATAACCACATCCGCATCATCGCCTATATAAAAATCGTTGTAAACAAGGTCATTTATGCCTGCCTCGGTGATAATAACGGGAATATGAATGCTCTCATTTTTTGTTCCGGGAGCAACAATGATATCAATACCCGGCTTGTCCGTTTTGGTAACAATTTCAATGTTTGCGGTCGAACGGCGTGAAAAACCCTCGCCGTTTTTTCTGATATTATATGCACCCGCAGGAATTTCATGGAGATCCGCAATGGATTCGAGAAGATTGCTGTCTATTTTATCCATTGATTAGTCCTCCTTTCCTCTGAAACCGCAGTTTTCACTGAATTCGCCCATAAGCTGAGGGAAAATTCTTTCCTTGGGGCCCTTGTCCCTCACCTTGCCGTCTGCAATAATAACCATTTCATCGGCAAGCTGCATAATTCTTTCCTGATGAGAAATTATGATAACGCTGTTGTGGCTTCCCTTGCTCATTGCCTTGAAGCTTTCAACAAGCATCGAAAAACTCCACAGGTCAATGCCTGCCTCGGGTTCGTCAAAAATCGCAAGACCGAGCTTTCTCGCCATAAGCGTTGCAATCTCAATTCGCTTTGCCTCGCCGCCCGAAAGAGAATTATCCATTTCTCTGTTGAGATAATCCTTTGAGCAGAGACCGACGCTTGTGAGATAACCGCAGCATTCGTCAACGGGAAGCTCGCTTCCCGCCGCAAGAGAAAGAAGTCTGCGAACGGTAAGTCCCTTGAATCTCGGAGGCTGCTGGAATGCATAGCCGATGCCGAGCTTTGCCCTTTCGGTTACGGAAAGATTGGTTATATCAATATCATTATAAAGAATTCTGCCGCTTGTCGGCTTTTCGATACCCATGATAAGGCGTGCAAGAGTTGACTTTCCGCCGCCGTTGGGACCCGTTATGACGGTAAACGCACCGTCGGGCACTTCTATATTGACATTATCTATGATTTCAAGGTTTCTGCCGTCAACATCAACCTTGAAGGAAACATTTTCAAGCTTTAACATATATTTTCTCCAATAATATTTTTGGTACTTATATTATACACTATCTGCGGCTCGTTATCAATGTGTATTTAACACAACATCACATCAACGCCCCCATAGTTTTCTGTCGAGACTTCTGAACTGAACCGCCTGGGCGATATGTGAGGGTTCGATATTCAGGCTCCCCTCAAGATCTGCGGCAGTCCTTGCAACACGCAGAATTTTATCATATGCTCTTGCGGAAAAATCAAGCTTTTCAAACACATTTTCAAGCATTGCCATTGCCTGCGGAGTGGGACGGCAGAATTCGCGGGTCATTGCAGGGTCCATTTTTGCATTGCATGAAATACCCGAGCCCTTCAGCCTTTCCTGCTGTATTTTTCTTGCCGCATTGACTCTCTTTTTGATTTCCGACGAAGGTTCGGACGGAATCTTGCTTGAGAGCTTCTCAAAATCAACGGGCGGAACCTCGATATGTATATCAATTCTGTCGAGCATGGGACCCGAAACTCTTGAAAGATAGCGTCTTGCGGAGCCCGGAGGGCAGGTGCAGTCACGCTTCGGGTGACCGTAATATCCGCACGGACACGGATTCATTGCACAAACGACCATTGCCGAGCACGGATAGGTTATGGATGCATTTGCACGGGAAATGGTGATTTTGCTGTCTTCAATCGGCTGACGGAGAACCTCCATTGCTATTCTTGAAAATTCGGGAAGCTCGTCAAGAAAAAGAACTCCGTTATGCGAAAGCGATATTTCGCCCGGTCTCGGAATTGCTCCACCGCCCGAAAGACCTGCGGGTGATACCGTATGATGCGGTGCTCTGAAGGGTCTTTCCGTTATCAGTGAAACACCCTCGGGCAAAACGCCCGCTATTGAATAAAGCTCAGTTGTCTGAAGGCTTTCTTCAAAAGTCATGTCGGGAAGTATTGACGGCAAACGCTTTGCAAGCATGCTTTTACCCGAGCCGGGAGGTCCGACCATGATAACATTATGTCCGCCTGCAGCAGCAATCTCAAGTGCAAATTTTGCTTCCTGCTGACCCATAACATCCTTGAAATCGGGCATGGGAGCATGATTTTTGGTTTCATTCACGGAATCAAATCTGACAGGTGTCAGTTCTTCTTCGCCTCTGAGAAACTGAACAACCTGACGCACATTTTCAACCGCATACACTTCGATTCCGTCAACAACGGAGCTTTCGAGTGCGTTTGCCGCAGGAACAAAAACTCTTTTCATTCCGCTCTTTCTTGCACGGATAACCATCGGAAGTGCACCGTTGACACGGCGGATAAGTCCGTCAAGCGAAAGCTCACCTATAAAAGCACAGTCATCGGTATTGCATTTAAGCTGCTGACCGGCCTTGAGAAGTGCAACGAGAATAGGCAAATCGTAAACGGGACCTTCCTTGCGTATATCGGCAGGAGAAAGATTGATTGTTATGCGGCTTGAAGGGAAGGAATAGCCGCTGTTCTTGATGGCTGAACGCACTCTGTTACGGGATTCGTTAACTGCAGCATCAGGCAGACCGACAAGGTCAACTCTCGGCAAGCCCTGACCGTAATCAACTTCAACGCCGACCATGTAGCTGTCAACGCCGAAAAGCCCCATACTGTTAATGCGTGCAAACATCGTAACACTCCCCTCTTTTTTGATAATAATATCATATAATGTTGAAAAATACAACATAAAAAAGCCGAAGGCACCGATAAACGGTGCCCTCGACTTATAGAAGGATGTATGTGTTGTCGGATAATCCGCCTTGCGGTTGCGGATACCGCAGTGCTTCAGCATCCGACGGGAGATTTCTTAATCGTTTGCTTCCTGTGCTTCCTTCACTACAGCTTCGGGTACAGCCTCACCGTGCTTGACGAAGAGGATGCAGAGAATGCTGAGCATAAACATAACGGGGCTGTAAACAAACAGCGACATGTATGTGCCTGAAAGCATACGGACCACACCGTAAATGATGGGAGATGCAATCTGAGCAGAGAAGGTTGCAGTGTAATAATATCCGGTGAAGGTACCTACCTTGTCGATACCGCCGATTTCAAGAACAAGAGGAAGAGTATTGACGGTGATAAACATATTTGCAAAACCGCCGAGAACAAGAACAACCCAGATGATTGCTGTGCTTCTTGTTAAGATATAGAGAAGGAATGCTCCCATGAATGCGGCAAGACCGAGGAGGATTGTTTTCTTTCTGCCGATTTTCTTGCCCATATATCCTGCAGGAATTGCAGCGATTGCAGAACAAACCGCAAAAAGAGTTGTCATAATGGTAGCTTCTGAGGTTGTTTTGCCGAGAACCTCTGCTGCAAAAAGTGCAAAGAAGGTTGTGATGGCATTTGTGCCGCAGAAAAGGAAGAAAAGTCCGCCAAGCATAAAGATGAGACTCTTTCTTTCTGAGGTTGAAAGCTTCTGTGCCTTCTGAGCTGCTTTCTGTGCAGCTTTTTCAGCCTTTGCCTTTGCAGCCTCATCAATAGCCTGGTTGCGTGCCGCAACTGATTCGAGCTTGCTTGAGGGCTCTTTTACAAAGAAAAGAACAACAAGCATACCGATAACCATGACGATTGCACCGGTGAGGAAAACATAGGGGAACGCAATCTGCTCATTTTCGGTTGTGATTTTTACGCCGGTGAATCCGGTATAGATAAGACCGACAATTGTACCTGCAAACATACCGAGAGCCGAACCGATGCCGCCCATAAGGTTGATGATTGCATTACCTTCGCTTCGCAGCGAGGGAGGTGTAAGTGCGGGCATGAGTGCAACGCAGGGTGCTCTCCAGAGTGACATTGAGAAAACAAAGAGAATGATGAAGAGCATTGTCAAGGGCAGCGAATTTGAAAGTGCAACCCAAGGAATAACAGCAAAAAGGAATGCCGAAACGGGAGCACCGAAAACAATAAAGGGACGGCGTTTGCCGAGCTTTGAATGACATCTGTCGGAAAGCTTACCGAAGGTCGGCTGGAAAATAACACCGAAAATGTTATCAAAGGTCATTATAATACCGATGAAAAGCGGAACAAGCGTTATGCCGCCTGCTTCTGTAACAACATTTTCTCCCTGAGATTCCGCAAATTTTGCAAGAACGGGGAACATTTCGTTAAGCTTGGCACTCCACTCTGTTACCATTGCGGAAGCATTAAGCAGTCTTTCAAGAATTTTGGTGATGTAGGGGTCATAGATAGCCCATGCAATAGAGGAAGCCATGAAGCCGAAGCCCGTCAGAATGGTTCTGGGGCGGTGAAGCTTGCCGTTTTCTCTTGCACAGAAAAAGGTGTTGTTCATTTGTTTTTTCTCCTTACGAATTTAGCAGGCTCACTTTTACGGCAAGCCTTCTGTAATATTATATCACCTGTATCCCATATTTTAAAGACAACATTTTCCACTAAAAACTCCATGCCTTTTTGGTGGAGTTGAACAAAAGAAAAAAGCGGCGCATCCTTTCGGATACGTCGCCGCTATTCAATCAAATTCTTGCGCTAATTCAATCAAATAACAAGTCGGAGCTAAGAATTAGTCCTTCTTTGTGCAAACGTAAGCTGCTGCTGCTGCAACTGATACTGCTGCGAAAACAGCGATACCAACTGATGCTGAACCAGTGTCTGCGGGACCTTCAGCTTCTGTAACTGCAACTGTTGTTGCTTCTTCGCCTGCATAGAGAGCCTTGATCTTTGCCTTGAGTGAATCAAGGAGACCGTCGATGCCGGGGATGTTGAGGCCTTCGAGCTCTGCGATAGCACCGTTAACGTCTGCTTCAGGAACAAGACCTGCGCCGATGTTTTCGATGAAGTCAATGATGCGGATAACAACATCTTCGATAGCATCCCACTGACCCATTGTTTCCTTAGCGATTTCAAGGATAGCGTTGAGGATTTCCTTAACTGTAAGGTCAACATAATCCTTAGTGTCGCCTACTGTGCACTTTTCGATGTGAACGTTGTATTCAGCTTCACCAGCGAAAACTTCGCCGCACTTTGTGCAAGTCTTGGGACGGCAAACCTGAAGGTGTGAGTTGTACTCTGCACCATCTCTGAACTCTTCACCACAAACGGGGCAAGTCTTGAGGGGTTCGTCGGGAGTAGCTACTGCTGTTGTTGTTTCTGCAAATGCCATTGCGCTCATTGAGAGAGCCATGATAAGTGCAAGTGCGAGTGAAATTACTTTCTTCATTTTTGAACCATTCCTTTCAAATTTTATTGCAAGAGCAACAATTGTTACCTAATAGTAACATATTGTAACCGTTTTGTCAACACTTTTTAATATTTTAAGTGTATAAATTTCAAAATGTTATCAATTTATATTGTGCAACTTGCATAATAAGCTGTTTTTGAGGGCGTTTTCGGGATAAAAAACCTGTAATAATTGCTTTCCGAAATTTTACGGTATTTTATCTTGTTTTAGTTTGCTGCTTCCGTGGGAGCCTGAGTAGGTGCCTCTGTGGGAGCTTCCGTAGGAGCCTGGGTGGGTGCCTGGGTAGGAGCCTGGGTAGGAGCCTGAGTGGGAGCCTGAGTAGGTGCTTCTGTGGGCTCAGCCTTCTTTGTTGTTGTAACGGGAACTGTTACGGGCTTCTTTGTTGTTGTGGCAGCTGTAACGGGGTTGCCGTTTTCATCAACGAAGCAGTCATGGTATATGGTTGACCAGAGTACCCATACATCCTTGCCGCTCTGATAGTATGAATCGTCAACAAGCTGATCCGAGCCGACAGCTCTTACGAAGCCTGCTTCCTTAAGACCGTAAACAAAGAGGGTAGCCATATCGTTTGACTTGAATGTGATTCTGCTCTTAACCTTAAGCTCGGTTCTGGGATATGTATACTTTGTGAGCTGACCCTTAACGAAGCCTGTTGCCCACCAGTACTTACCGTATTCTCTTGTGAATACCTTCTTATATTTGCCGTTGTTGTTCTGTGCCCAGTAGCAGTCAAGCTGCATGTTGAGCCAGTCTTCCTGACCTGCACAGTTATAATGGTTAACAGCACCGCCCTCATCCTTGAATGTGCCGAGGGGAGCTGTGTAAACACCGATTTCGGCACCGATAAGAAGGAAGCCGTACTGACCCTTCCAATACTGAATCATCCAGTCCTTGCCTCCATAGCTGAAGCGGATACGGATCTGGTCAATAAACATAGCGGTTGCGGGAGCAAGATTATCGTAAATTTCGTTATAGCCTGCATTCTTCTGCCAGCAGTCCTTATCGTCTGTATAGTAGAAATCACCGGCTGCATCATACTGGTATCCTGCGAATGCACCGTCTTCAAGAACATCATGAACAAGGCCTGTGTTGCCCTGAGTCTTTTTGGTTGTCTGGGCTGTGCCGCCGTTGGGCTTTTGGGTTGCAGCGGGCTTCTTTGTGGTGCCCTTGTTTGCAGCCTTCTTTGTTGTCTGAACAACTCTCTTGATGGTTGTAAGTGCATTGCCCGAGGGATCTGTTACGGTTGAATTATCTTCATCGGTAACAAAAACGGGAACATCTGCATAATAGGTCTGCTCCTCATAATCATACTGCTGAACGGTTGCCGAGGTTGTTGTGTCTTCCTTTGCCTTGTCGCTGTTTCTGAAGATTGCAACAGCTGCTACGGCACCGCCGATTACAACGATTGCACTTATTGCAAGAATAAGAATCTTCTGCTTGGATAAGCTGAACTTGTTCATCGCAAATTCCTCCTTAATAATATTATACCTTAACCTCTGTGAGGCTTATTTCCTTATCTTATATTCTGCCAGATGAAAATAACATCCTTTTCGTGACGCTTGTAGGTGTCAATCTCATAGGGTGAGAATTCTTCAACCTTTATGAAGCCTTTCTTTGACATAGCTCCGTCAAAAGCCTCTGCCTGCTCAACCGATTCAAAGGTGATTCTGCCGAGAACTCTGAGGGTGTTGGAATCCTTGCGGTCTTTGAGCTGACCGTCAACGAAGCCTGTTGCCCACCAGAAATCATTGTAGTTTCTTGTGAACTGAGGAAGATATTCGCCGTTGTCGAACTCATCCCAGAAAACAGTCATTTCCATCTTGAGCCAGTCATCCTGCTCAGCACAGTTGTAGAACTGACCTACCGAACCTTTGGGACGGGTATAAACACCGATTTCACCGCCGACGGTGCCGATTGAGCCTGAAATATACTGACCCTTCCAGAGCTGGATTCTGTATTGTTTATTATCATAATTGAAATCAAGTCTTGTTGTTTCAATGCTGAAGTCAATAAGACCTGCACCCCAGTCATAAAGAGGTGTGTAGCCGAGATTTGCCTGGAAGCAATCAGGGTCTTTATCATCATTATATATGTATGCTTTGCCGCCGATAACATCATAGCCCATGAGGCTGAGGCCTGCAAATGACATATCCTGAGGAAGGTTTTTGCTCGGAGTAACCGCAACGCCGCTGTTGGGACCTGCCTGAAGCTGAGGAACGGTTATTTCTTCGGTCGGTTCTTCCGATGAGGCTGTTGTTGAGGGCTTTTTATCGGGAGTACCTGCTGCTCCGATAAGGTTATCTGTGTCCATGGTGGTCGGCTCAGTCTTTGTTGTTGACTGAGGCTTCGTTGTGGGAGCAGGGCGGGTTGTTTCTGCTTCGGTGATAACCTGAGCTGTGTAGTCGATAATCGAACCGATTGTTTCTCCGACAGTCTGCTTCTCTGTTTCTTCGGGGAAATAATAATTGTTGCCGATGCTTTCGGTAAGCTCGGTATTTTCTGCGGGAGGCATATCGACTCTCGCCTTGAAAACGAGTGTTCCCGCAACCGCCACAAGGCAGGCAGCAACCACTGCAACACCGATAACGGCAAGGTTTGCTTTTTTCTTCATCTTTTTTCCTCCTTTTTATAATGTACTTTTCTCATGTGCCCCTACTACGATAGGTTTGGTAATATTTTAATGATTTTGCACTGTTTCATCCGTTTTTCAAGAACGGATTTCATTGACATTGTCTTGCAAAAAAGCAAGACAATGTCCTGGTGGAGATGGCGGTAATCGAAACCGCGTCCGAAAAATCCTTGCAGGGACCTTCTACGAGTGTATCCCGTCTTTTAACATTCCCTTACACCGACGCCGAAGGGCAGGCTCCGATGCTTGGTAGACAGATTATGCATGACGGGCTATCCGCCGTTACCCGTTCACGTTCACTGCTCATCGACGCCTCTTATGCGGCCGCAGTCCTCCGCACAGAGACGGCTGCTTAGTTAAGCAGCAAGTGCAACTTTATTGTTGTCGTTTAAATTTAAGAATTGCGGATTTTATAGCGGTCCCGCACCGCTACTCGCTTATCCGGGCTCAGATTCCCCGTCGAAATCCTTTCATCCCCATATATGGTGAAGCTCTTTCGTGCTTCATGCTGTGATTTTTTATCTTCTGAGATTGCGTTCAATCGTTCTCTGAGCATCTTTTTTTGCTGCAACTTCACGTTTATCGTAAAGCTTTTTACCTTTACAGAGCCCGATTTCAACCTTTGCTCTGCCTTTGGTAAAATACACACTCAGCGGAACAATTGCAAGACCCTCCTGCTTGACCTGAGAATAAAGTCTTTTTATTTCACGCTTGTGAAGAAGAAGCCTTTTTGTCCTCAGAGGGTCGCGGTTAAAGATGTTGCCGTGCTCGTAAGGGCTGATATGCATGCCGTTGACAAACATCTCGCCGTCCTTGACAAAGCACCAAGAATCCTTAAGATTGATTTTTCCCTGACGGATGGATTTGACCTCCGTACCGAAAAGCTCAATCCCTGCTTCAAGCTTTTCAAGAACAAAAAAATCGTGGTACGCTTTCTTGTTCTGAGCGATTATTCTGATTGAGCCGTTTTTCTCCATTTTATTTACCTTTCGTGATTTGCGATTGTACCACACATTATATAAGTGTGTCAATACCCGATTTTTGTTGCATCGGAACACAAAATTTTTTCAAATCGGAAATAATGTGTTGCGTTCCGGCTGCAAACACATTATTTTGCGGTTTTCGCCTTATATGCACGCTTCTTTGCATAAAAATCTTTTTTATTCTTTTTTTCTTCAGCTTCACGCTTTGCGGCAGCCGCTCTCTTTGCTTTTACTCTTGAAAGAGGCTTGCCCTTCTTTGCGGGCTTCTTCTTTTTCTCATCCTTATCCTTGTCGGGATTTTCTTTATAGAAAACGATGCTTCCTCCGACAACCTGCACAACCTCGCTGCCCGTTGCCTCGGCAAGCTTATCGGCAAATTCTCTCGGGCTTTCGGGAGCACTTTCAAGAAGAACCTTCAGCTTTATAAGCTCTCTTTTTCTGAGAGCATCCGCGGTCTGCTCAACCAGTGCATCGGAAATTCCGCCCTTGCCTATCTGAAAAAGGGGTTCAAGACCGTTTGCCTGTGCTCTGAGTGCCGCTCTTTCTTTGCTCGTCATCAATTACCCTCCTCTATCTGCTCTGCAAGAAGACGCACCGACTTGCCTCTGTGGCTGATTGCGTCCTTTTCTTCGGCGGTAAGCTGAGCCATTGTCTTTTCTCCGCCGTATTCAACGGGAAGGAAAAGGGGGTCGTAGCCGAAGCCGCCGCTGCCGATTTCTTCGTATCCGATAGTGCCTCTGCATTCTCCCCTTGCAATAAGCTTTCTGCCGTCGGGATAAACGCAGCATGCAACGCTTACATATGCAGCACCTCTTCCGGCGGGCTCAACATTTTCGAGTGCCTTGAGGAGCTTTTTGTTGTTTGCATCGTCATCGCCGTGCTCGCCCGCATATCTCGCGGAATAAACACCGGGAGCACCGTCAAGAAAATCAACTGCAAGACCCGAATCATCCGCAATGCAGGGCATTCCGCTTTCTCTGCAGCCGCTTTCGGCTTTGATAAATGCATTTTCTTCAAAGGTTGTTCCTGTTTCTTCTGCATCGGTAAGGTCAATACCTGCTTCCTCCGCAAGAAGAACACGGATTCCGAGAGGAGCCAGAATTCTCTGCATCTCGTCTCTCTTTTTCATATTATGTGTGGCAATTAAATAATCCATATTTATTATTCCTCGTCATTGTCTTCTTCAAACAGACCTTCCGCAAAAGCATGGGGATTGAAGGGCCTGAGATCGTCGATTCCTTCGCCGACACCGATAAATTTAACGGGCACCTTGAGGTCATTCTTGATTGCAAGCACAACGCCGCCCTTTGCGGTGCCGTCAAGCTTTGTGAGGATGATACCCGTAATTTCGGCAACATCCTTGAATTCCTTCGCCTGATTAACCGCATTCTGACCCGTTGTTGCATCAAGCACAAGCAGAATTTCACGGTCGGCATACGGAAGCTGACGGTCCATGATTCTGTAAATCTTTGCAAGCTCCTCCATAAGGTTTTTCTTATTATGAAGTCTGCCTGCGGTATCGCAGATAATGATATCGGCATTTCTCGCCTTGCCTGCTTCGATTGTATCAAAGACAACAGCTGCGGGGTCAGCACCTTCCTTGTGCTTTACGATATCAACACCTGCACGGTCTGCCCAGATTTCAAGCTGGTCAATCGCCGCTGCTCTGAAGGTATCTGCAGCACCGAGAATAACCTTTTTGCCCTCCGCCTTGAACATCGCAGCCATCTTGCCGATGGAGGTTGTTTTTCCGACGCCGTTAACACCGATAACAAGGATAACCGAAGGCACGGTAATCATATCAATTTCTTCTCCGCCGCTGAGAAGCTCGGCAACGATATTTTTGATTTCCTTCTTGACATCCTTTGCCCTGCGAAGACCCTTTTTGAATACCGCATCACGGAGCTTCTCAACAATTTCCATTGCCGTTGTCACGCCGACATCGGACATGACAAGTATTTCTTCAAGCTCGTCATAGAACTCATCGTCTATTTCATTTTTTCCGTGAAGAGCGGCATTGATTGCGCCGGTCATATTATCTCTGGTCTTTTTAAGACCCTGATTTATTCGTTTGAAAAGTCCCATTGTGTACCTCTATATATAAAATGTATAGTAATGTTGTCTGCCGTTACTGCTCGCGGGCATTCTTGATTATGTTGTCAACCGTCTTTTTAAGAGAAGAATCTCTCTCAACCTCCTGCTTGATTGATTCAATCGAATAGAGGATGGTTGTGCGGTCTCTGTTGCCGAAATACTCGCTGATTTCCTTCTGCGTAAGATCGGTGATTTCTCTGACGATATAGATTGCAACCTGTCTTGCCTTTGCGGTTTTTGCATCCTTCTTTTTTGAAGTGATATCCGCCTGGGGAACGCCGAAGGTTCTTGATGTTTCTGCGATGATATTACCCACAATAGAAGAAACAGGTCTGCTGTCGTTCATAATATCCTTGATGGCGTTCTGTGCCATTGCTATGTTGATTGAAGCTCCCTCGATATTGACAAGTGCATTGATTTTTTTGACTGCACCCTCAAGCTGACGGATATTTGTTTTGATTTTTTCAGCAACAAACTGAACCACATCCTGCGGAAGCTCAAGACCGAGAGTTGTTGCCTTGCGCTGGATAATCGCCATTCTTGTTTCGATATCGGGCGGCTGAATGTCGGCGATAAGACCCCATTCAAAACGGTTGCGGAGTCTTTCGTCAAGGATTTCAATATCCTTCGGTGCACGGTCGGAGGTCAGAACAATCTGCTTGTTATCCTGGGTGAGTGCATTGAAGGTGTGGAAGAATTCCTCCTGAGTTGATTCCTTACCCGCAATAAACTGGATATCGTCAACGAGAAGCATATCGCAGTTTCTGTATTTCTCGTGGATTTCCTTCATCTTCTTTTCCTTGATGCCTTCAATGATGAGGGTAACAAAATCCTCGCCTCTGGTGAAAATAATATCCGCGTCGGGATTGTTACGCTTCACCTCGTTGCTGATAGCACAGAGAAGATGGGTTTTTCCGAGACCGGAATTACCGTAAATAAAAAGCGGATTATATGCCGAGCCGGGAGTTGCGGCAACTGCCTGAGCAGCCGCATGGGCAAATCTGTTTGATGAACCCACAACAAAGGTCTCGAATGTGTTTGTTTCAATACTTGTCGAGGTTACCGACGGTGCCTTGTTTCTTTCGGGCTGTGCCTTGGCTGCCGACGGTTTATCGGGGCCGACAATTACCACCTCAACATCAAAGCCCATTACTGCTCTGAACGCTTCCTTAAGATCATCGCTGAATCTTTTTTCTATTATACCTTTTGCAAATTCGCTTGCTTCAATTTCGGCTTTTGTTCCGTCAAAACGGATTATCTCAAGCGGCATTATCCACATCTCATAAATAACCTCGCCGCAGCTGGCTTTAAGCTGTTCACGCACGAGCTGCCACATCTCTTTGAGCGATTCCATGCAATATCCTCCTTATCTTTCGGTTTCTTTATAATTTTACGCATTCTTTCTCATTTTAACGATAACGATACATAATAGAGTATAACATAAGAATTCCGATATTTCAACAAAAAAGAAAAGAAAATCAATTAAATTCAAAAAAATGTTGACATTCATGGTCAAGCTGTTATATAATGTGTATTCCGAGGGGTATTTTACCCTTTATTTGTCATGCTCAGATTGCCACGCTGTTTTAAAAGCATACAATCTGAAGATATAAAGTGAAACGGAGGTTAGTAAAATGAAAAGAACTTACCAGCCCAAGAAGCGTCATCGCAAGATGGAACACGGCTTCCGCAAGAGAATGGCTGACAGAAACGGCCGCAAGGTTCTTGCACGCCGCAGAGCAAAGGGCAGAAAGCAGCTCACTTATTAATCCGAGAGGGTTGATTCAAACATGTCCGGAGCAGTAACCCTGAAGCAAAATTCGGAATTCCACCGTGCCTATGGCAGAGGTAAGGTTAAAACCTCCCCTGTTCTGGTTACCTATGCCGTCAAAAACAGAGGCATGGGATGCCGCACAGGCATTACTGCCGCTAAAAAGCTCGGCAGTGCAGTTGAGAGAAACAGATGCCGCCGCATCATAAGGGCGGCATTCTCCTCAATTTCTCCCGAATGCAGCGGTAACTGGGATATCGTTTTTGTTGCAAGGTTCAAAACAAAAAAAGCAAAAAGCACAGACCTTGTTCCGATTATGCGTTCGCATTTAACGGAGCTCGGAATAGTGAGAAACAGAGCGGAGGCGGATCTTTGATGAAAAGAGTTCTGCTTGCGCTGATTCGTTTTTACCAAAAACGGATTTCCCCGCTGTTTCCGCCCGTGTGCAGGTATTATCCCACCTGCTCACAATACGCCGTTGAAGCCATTCAGATTCACGGTGCAATCAAAGGCACTCTCATGGCAATTCTCAGAATTATGAGGTGCAATATCCTTTTCCCCGGCGGATACGATCCCGTTCCGCCCAAGAAACACACTCATTCACACTCGGAGGACGAAAAATGACCGGTCTTTATGAAATTCTCGGTGTTCCGTTCGGTTTCCTGCTCAGACTCATCTATGATACCATCGGTTTCGGGAACTATGCTGTTTCAATCGTACTGCTGACTTTATTTGCAAGACTTCTTATGGTTCCGTCAACAATCAGTCAGCAAAAGGGCATGGCAAAAACACAGCGTATTCAGGCTAAAATCCGCAAAATCCAGGCGAAATACGCAGGCAACCAGCAGAAGATTCAGGAGGAAACAACCGCACTCTACCAAAGAGAAGGCTACAACCCGATGAATGCGGGCTGTGCTCCCATGATTTTCCAGTTTGTTCTTCTTTTCGGTCTCATCGGTGCTATCTACTATCCTCTGAGCCACTTCCTTACAGGAATTACCGATGCTGAGATAAAGCTGCTTTCAGATGCAGTCAAAACTCTCGGCAACTCAAAGTTCGCTAACAGCACTCATCTGAGCGAGCTTCTCATTATTCAGAACATCAACGATCCTGCACTTCAGAATATTGCCGGAGTAAGCGAAAAAACATACGAAGCTATAAAGAGCGTCAATTTTGATTTCTTCGGTCTCTTCTCACTCGGCGACGTGCCTATGAATCATAAGGAAATTCATGTTATCTGGGCTATCCCCGTTCTCTCTTTCCTTTCATCAATGGCAACAAGCTTCTATTCACAGATAAAGCAGAAGAAGTCAAACCCCACAATGGCAAACAATCCCATGATGGGCTGCATGATGTTCGGCATGCCCCTTATGTCACTCTATTTTGTTGTTAATTATCCTGCAGGTATCGGTATTTACTGGATTGCATCCAGCATTTTCGGTTTCCTTACTACAGTTATCATCGGTCACTTCTACAACCCCAAAAAGATGATTGCAAAGCTCATGGTTGATGAAACGGTTGAGCGCCGTTCAAAAGAAAACAATACCAAGCTTATGGCAAAAAACAAGGAAAACCACAACTAATTTCAGGTGGTGAAAATTTTGATAAAAGAAGCATTTGGCACTGGCGCAACTCTTGAAGAAGCAAAAGATGCTGCCCTCAGAGCTCTCGGAGCTCCCGAGGATGCAGATGTTAAATATGATGTTATCGAAAGACCCAAGGCAAAGGTTCTCGGAATTTTCGGCGGTTCCCCCGCAAAAATGAGAGCCTACTATGAATTCGAAGAAGATCCCTTCGCAAAAGCAAAGGAATATGTTCTCAACATTCTCAGAAATCTCGGCGTTGAAAATGCTGAAATTTCAGTTGAAGCAGACGAAGAAGATGTCCGCATCTCCATTGAATGCGGCGATGATTACGGCTCGGTTATCGGCAGAAGAGGCGAAACCCTCGATGCTATTCAGTACCTCACAAGACTTGTTATCAACAGAGGCTCTGAGGACTACAAGCGAGTTTCAATCAACGTCGGCAACTACAGAGAAAAGAGAGAAAATACTCTCCGTGCACTTGCACGCAAAAACGCTGCCAAGGTAAGAAAATACGGCAGGAATGTTGTTCTCGAACCCATGAATCCTTATGAACGCCGCATCATTCACACAACCGTTCAGGAGATTGAAGGCGTTACCTCTCATTCAGTCGGCAGCGACGGCGACAGAAAAGTTGTTATCACCCTTGAGGAAGGCGTTAAGCCCACACACGGCGGCGGATACAACAACAGAGGTCGCGGCGGATATAACAAGGGCGGCAACAGAGGCGGTTACCGCGGCGGTAACAGAGGCGGCAGAAGCTACAATAACGATGCTCCCGCTGCACCCTCAAGAGCACCCCGCTCAGACTCCGCTGGTGCATCGCTCTACGGCAAAATCGAAATCAACAAATAAATTCAAAAAGCTGTCTCACAAAGTGAGGCAGCTCTTTTTTTATGATTTACGCTTGGTTTACGGTGCATAAACATCAAAAATTACAAAAAACATGTCAAAAATTACATTTCGCACAAAAGATGAAAAAATTGCGTTATTATACAGATGTCAACAGGGAACACCACCTGAAACAAATAAACTTTGAAAATGAGGTAGAGAAAATGGTAACAGT
>JAFQRY010000033.1 GCA_017409845.1 Clostridia bacterium | reverse complement strand
TAAACGAAATAAATGTAGGGGTCGGCGACCCGACGACCCGCATCAAGAACTCTGCAGGAGTAGGGCGGGATGCCTTCATCCCGCCGCATATTTTTTTCGTTTATTTGACATTTTTTCTCCCATCGGAGTACCTTTGTACGCTTTCGGTCGAAGATTAACCCCTCCGCTTCACTTTCGTTCAGCACCTCCCCTGAAGGGGAGGCAGCCATTCAGCGTCCTTTCTCAACAGTCACCACCTTGCTGAAAAACAAGTTTTTCGACAAGCTGAAACGGGCTGACTTCAGAAATAAAGTCAGCCCGTTTTACTTAGTTTTTAATTTTTTTATTGATATACACAGCATAAATCAACGGGAAAACGGTAAGGAAAATCGGAGCAATATACGCCGATAACATGTTTTCTTCGTTGAATACCGAAAGTGAATTGTTGAGCGAGTGTGCGATTATGCAAGGAACAATCGACTTGCTTTTAATGAAAATAACAACAAACAGATAGCCGACTGACATGGCGTAGCATATCTGCAGCAGGGTAGGCAAAAGCTCGGCACCGTTGAACAGGTTAACGATATGTCCTGCCCCGAATGTTATCGAGCTGACGGCAATTGCGGCTTTTGTGTTGTCCTTTTCCATCATTTTAAACAGGAAGCCCCTGAAAATTATTTCCTCAATAAATCCGATGTTGAGCATGGTCAGAATGTGAAAAAGAATCTCCTTGGGGGCTTTGTTTATGTTGATTCCTGACCACAGATTGACCGAAACAATCAGAATAAGAGGCAGAAAATATAAAAAGCTTTTTGTGTTCTCCGGTCTTGTAAGCCCGTAATACGATGCCCTTTTTAAACTGAGTATCAGGATTATCAGCACAACCGAAAAAATTGTATTGATAATCGTGCTTCTGTAATCCTCAATGCCGAAATTCTGCATGCAGAATGAATTGACCGCAACATAGAGAATTATAATCAGTATGCACATCGGTGTTTCGTGCTTTTCAAATAATTTTTTGATCATATTTTTTGCTCCGGATTTCTGCTTTTAACAGCATTTTTATCCTCTTTTCCGATTAAAATTTGTTGAGAAAAACAGTTTCTTCCATCGGTCTGTAAACCGTGTGCCTTTCGTTGGGAACAGCATCCGGTGCAGGATAGCCCATAACGAGAAGTGCAACAGGTTCAATGGCTTCGGGAATCTCAAACGCTTCACGGATTTTGAAGGGATTGAAGTGCATAACCCATGTTGAACCGATGCCGAGCTCCCATGCTTCAAGCATCATATGCGTTGTAACGATGCTTGCGTCAACAATACCGCTCTGATTGCCGTCATAGGGTCTTGTCCAGCATTCGTCCTTGTTGTAGCAGATAAGCATTGCACAGGGTGCATCAAAATGGCAGCGAGTGCAGTCTCTGAGCTTGGTAAGTGCTTCTTCATTGTTAATAACAAGAATTCTCTGAGGCTGATAGTTGCAGCCGGTAGGTGCAATATGCCCCGCTTCAAGAATTTTGTCGATAATATCTTTTTCAAGAGGTTTATCTGTGAATTTTCTGACCGAATATCTTTCGGCTGCAAGTTTTAAAAAGTTCATAACGGCTCCTTGTCTGATTCAGAATACTGCTTGCAATGCTGTAATGCAGCAAAGCAATTCTTCATTTATCATCATAACATAACAAACTGTTATTTTCAACATAATAAAATTCGTGAATCCTCTGTGCAAAGGTAAACAAAAAAATGTAAATTATCTTATTTTTATTCGCAGAAAATATTGATTGAAACTCAAAACAGTGGTAAAATTCAATTATTATATGATAACGGAGGTTGTTGGTCATGGATAAGAAACTCAGAATCGGCGTTTTCGGTGCAAGAAGAGGCTGCGGCATTTCGCAGGGTCTTACTCTCACCGATAAAGCATATATCAGTGCGGTCTGCGATTATGATGAATCAACTTATGAAAATATCAGGAAATATTGCTGCGAAGAGACAAAATTCTTTACAGATTTTGATGAATTTATCAACAGCGGCATGGATGCGGTTGTTCTTACCAACTTCTTTCATCAGCATGCAAAGTATGCTGTTATTGCTCTCGAAAAGGGAATTCATGTTCTCAGCGAAACAATGCCTGCGGTAACAATGGCGGAATGTGTTGCCATATGCCGTGCATCCGAAAAGAGCGGTGCAATTTATATGCTTGCTGAAAATTATGCATATTTTGCGGTTATAAGCAAGCTTACCGAAATATATAAGGAAGGCAGCCTCGGCGAAGCACTCTACTGCGAAGGTGAATATGTTCATCCCATGAGCCATGAAGAGTATGTTCATTACACACCCACAACAACACATTGGCGTGCTCTCATGCCCTCAGGCTTCTATCTCAGCCACTCGTTTGCTCCGCTTATGAGGGTTACAAACGACATTCCCGTTTCGGTTAATGCAAGAAGCATTTATACCGACGGCATGCGTCAGGAGCGTGAAGGTGAACCCGTCAAAGACGTTGCTTCAATCATGCTCTGCACAATGAGCAGGGGAGCGGTTGCAAGAATCACGGGCTGGGCAAAATTCGGCGGTCACGGCAACTGGTACCGCTTTGCCTGTGCAAAGGGCAGTGCGGAAACCGTCAGAGGTGATGAGGGCAAAATCCGAATCGTTTACAATGATTGGGAAATTCCCGAAGGTGTTGAAAAAGAAAAGGTTTCAACCGTCGGTTATCCTTTTGACAAGGATAAGGCAAGGCAGTGCGGCCATTCGGGCGGTGACTACTATGTTGCACACGAATTCATAAGCTGCATTCTTGAGGGCAGACAGCCTTATTTCAATGCTTATCGCTCATGTGCGATGAGTGCCGTTGCCATCCTCGGCTGGAGAAGCAGTCTTCACAACGGAGCTGAATACAAGATTCCCGATTTTTCAAACGAGGAAGAAAGAAAGATTTATGAAAACGATAATCTTTCTCCTTTCCCCGATGAAAACGGCGTTGCAAACTATCCTTGCACAAAATATGATGCGGATAAATATGACATCTGAGCCGGCAGAAGCAATCCTGTTTCTACACTTTTGCATTTAAAATCAACACTTTTGCATAATCGGCAAAAACGGTTGACAAATCAAATCCGTATTGTTAAAATATAGAAAAATTTATTGAAAGGCAGGTGGATAAAATGACAAGAAGAATTTATGACGTGATGCAGAGCTTTTTGAATCGGGGTGTCGTTTTGTCTGCCTTAATAAGCTGACAGAATAAATTATCTGCATTTTTCAGACACTTCCGTTTTTTTGGAGGTGTCTTTTTTTATGTTGTAACAGACATCTGTGATATATAATAACGAATCTGGATTGTGAGGATAATATGAAAATCTGTGTTTGCGATGATGACTGCTTTTCCGTCAGAGAAATCAGAAATCTGCTCGAACCGTTCCGTACCGAAGACGACGGTTTTGACATTTCCGATTTCTCCTGCGGTGAAGATTTGATTGAATTTTATAAAAATGGCGGATGCTTTGATATAGTGTTCATCGACATCGAGATGGGCGGAATCAACGGCGTTGAAGCCGCTGAAACCATAAGAGAATTTGCTCCCGAAACAATCATAATTTTTGTTTCGAGCCATTCAAGCTACATTTTCGATGCGTTCAGAATAGAGGCACTTCATTTTCTTGTTAAACCGATTAAAGAAAAAGAATTCAGCGAAGTTTTTACAAGAGCGATGAAAAAATATACTGCGGCAAATGCAAGCATTATTCTGAAATGGGAAAGTGTGCGGAACAAAATTTCAATCAACAAAATAAGCTATGTTGAGGGTTACCGCAGACATCTGACCGTGCATACCGCAAGCGGAGTTTATGAGGCTGTCGGTAAAATTTCAGAGATATATGAAATTCTGAAGCCGCACGGATTTGTGAGGGTGCATCAGGGGTTCATTGTTAATATGAACTACATAAAAAGCTTCAATGCAAACGAGGTCGAACTGACCGACGGTTCAAAGGTTGCCGTAAGTGTTAGAAAGAAGCAGGAAGCATTGAAGGCATACGATATTTTTATCAGAAAGTGGGGCTGGTGAAATGGTAAGAATAATTTCACATTTCCTTTTTGCTTGCTTTGAAATTTTTGCAGTAGAAGTTTTATTCTCTGCCGTTGCAAAAAAGAGGCTTGAAAGAAAAGTCCATATTCTTGTTATGTCAGCAGCGATTGTTCTGAACGCTCTATCGTCTTATTTTCTGACCGGAACAGGCTTGACTATGCTTATTATGAGCACGGTTATCGCTCTTGCATTCGGCTTATCATACAAAGTAAAACCGTTTTTTGCGATAATCGGCGGTGTGGTTTATACGATTATAGCAGGTGCTTCTGAAATGATTGCGGTTCTTTTAACCGGATTTATATTGGGCGAAGAAACACTCAGCTTTATGGAGAACGATTATATATTTGCAGGAATGGGTTTTATCTGCAAGTTTATTGCGTTTATCATAACTTATTTCATATCGAAGAAAATCGGGAAGATGGATTTAGGCGTTTCAAAAGGACAGTCGGTGCTTCTTTTTATCCAGCCGATTGCAACCGTTTTTGTTACGATTGTAATATATAAATGCACATACGAGGTTCGCAGTATTCCGACATTTTTATATGCTGCTGTTGCTGTTCTGATGATTGCTTCAAATCTCGTTACCCTCTTTCTTATTTACAGACAAAAGGACTATGTTGAATCAAAGGCAAAGCTCGGTTTTGCCAACGAACAAATCAAAAATCAGCTTGCTCACTATGAGGAGCTTTATCGCTATCAGAGCGAAATCCGCACTTTCAGACATGATATTAAAAACAAACTGCTCTCCGTTTCGGGACTTCTCGCAGACGGTCAGATTCAGTCTGCCATTGATGCAATAAAGGGCGAAGCGGATTTTCTTGACGAAGCAAACAACGGCGTTATAAATTCGGGCAACCCCGCAGTTGATGCCGTTCTTCAATCCAAGCTTGCTATTGCCGGAAGCAAGGGAATAACACTCGATTATTCGGTTAAGATTTCGGATAAAATCAACGTTGATCTGCTCGAACTCGGTGTACTTATCGGCAACGCACTTGATAATGCGATTGAAGCCGCAGAGGGTCTCGGTAATGGTATGGAGAAAACAATTTTTGCAAGCATTATTACAATGGGAGGCAGAATAGTTGTTTCCGTTGAGAATCCCGTTGAAGCATCTGTTGACACAAAGCGTATCGGTACGGCAAAAGCCGACAAGCTCAACCACGGCTACGGACTCAAAAGCATTAAGACTATTGCACAGAAATACGGCGGTGATGTTTTTGTTTCCTGCGAGGGAAATATATTCACAACGAGCATCAATATCTGCAACACTTTTGAACATTAAATCCACACTATTGCAGAGCGTATTTCAATCGTGTGATTTTTAATTTATCATTAATACAGAAGCGGCGGAGGCAAGGCTTCCGCCTTTATTTTTTGCCTCGCAAAAGTGATATTCGCCTGACGGCGAGTGAAGGGTCTGCGACGCATTATGTATCGCTCCGCGAAAGCTGAAATAACTCCCTCAGTCTCGCTTTTGCTCGACAGCCGCTGACGGCGGCCGTCCCCTTTGTCACTTCGTGACATTTCCCCACACTGTGGGGAATCACCCTCACGAGGGAGCCGTTTCAGGCTTCCGGCTTCTGTTGCCTCCCTTTTAAGGGAGGTGGATTTTGACGAAGTCAAAAGACGGAGGGATTTTATAACAAAAACAAAGGATGTGATATCAAATGAAATACTATTCAATAGTTGCTTTGATTTCTGCGGCACTTCATTCCGCAATCGGAATTTCAATTTGCCGCAATAAGCTCAAGGGCTTCGTTAAAATAATGTGTAAAAACTCCGAAAGATATAAAGTTCTCGGCGGATATTTCGTTGCCATAGGCTTGATTATGCTGAGCTGTGCTGTTGCGGCACTCCGGGAATCAACGGGCACATTTATTTATCTTGTCATTTGTGCTGTTATTGTTTCAATAATCATTTCACTTATCAGGAGGGAAAGCGTGTGAAGAAAAAATATAATTATTTCAGCAATCTGAAATTTATGCTGAAGGAGCATTGGAATTTTGATAAATCATATGTTATCCTGCAAGTCGGTCTGACTCCGCTGGGTGCGGTAAGCTCGGTTGTGGCGGCATATCTGCCGAAAATCGTTCTCGACTGCGTTGAAAACAAAACACCTGCTTCGGAGCTTCTTTTCAAGGTCGGAATTCTTTCCGTTGCACTTGTTGCTTTCGGATATCTCAATAATGTTTTGTATAACAAAAGCTATCAGGGAAGAATGCTTACCCGTGACATTATGCTCCACAGACTCATCTGCAACAAGGTTATGAGCATGGATTATAACAACTACACCTGCAACGAAACCCGTGTTCTGCGTGAAAAAGCGTGGAATGCAATTCACGGCTGGGAGGGCAGTGTTGCAAGATTTATTGAACTTAATGCATCGCTTGTGTCATCTGTTTTCGGCTTTTCGGCATTCACAGCAATTATCGTTGAGTGCAATCCGTGGTTTATCCCCATTCTCATCCTCTGCTACGGTATCAGCATGGCAGGCTGGATGATTTTTCAGAAATGGAAGGATAAAATGAAGGATAAGGTTGCAGAAATCTTCCTTCGGCTTCACTACGTCACCTACCGTTCAAAGGATTTCTCAAATGCAAAGGATGTCCGCATTTACAATATGTCCGACTTCCTTATGAGAAAAATCGACAAGCATCTTGACGATGCAAATTGGTGGAACATCCTGCGGAATAACGGTCACTATATCAACTGCATGCTTGAAGATTTCTTCAAATTCGGCGTAAGCCTCGGTGCGTATATTTATCTCATTTATCTCAAACTCAATTCTGAGATGACACTCGGCGATTTTTCTCTTTATTTCGGTGCGATAACGGGATTCGGTCAATGGCTTGCAAGGCTTGTTGACTCGATTTCCGAAATTATCTCGGGTGCACACAATGTCAGCGATTTCAGAAGCTTTATTGATATTGAGGATAAAATGAATAACGGCAAGGGCGAAAGGCTGCCGTCGGGCAAGGATTTGCCCTGCGAAATCGAGCTTAAAAATCTCACTTTCTCTTACGATGAAGCCGAAAAACCTTCGGTTGACAAGGTTTCCCTTAAAATTAATAAGGGTGAAAAAATTGCGATTGTCGGCGTTAACGGTGCAGGCAAATCAACGCTTGTTAAGCTCATCTGCGGTCTGTTTGTTCCGCAGGAAGGTCAGATTCTCATAAACGGAATTGACAGCCGGCTTTTCAACCGTGACGAATACTACCGGTTATTCTCAACCCTCTTTCAGGATTGTGCATTGCTGCCTGCAACGGTTGCAAAGAATATTGCACTCTGCGAGGAAAACAAAATTGACCGTGGCAGGCTGAGTGACTGCATGAGGCTTGCAGGAATACTTGATAAGGTTGAAAGTCTGCCGCAGAAAGAAAATACTCTGCTTGTGCGTGAAGTTAACGAGGGTGCGGTAGCTTTTTCGGGCGGCGAGCTTCAGAGGCTTCTGCTTGCAAGGGCATTATACAAGGATGCACCGATAATCATTCTCGACGAACCTACCGCCGCACTTGATCCCATTGCAGAGAACGATATGTATCTCAGATACAGCGAGCTTACAAAGGATAAAACCGCAATTTATATATCCCACAGACTTTCCTCAACCCGTTTCTGCGACAGAATAATACTTCTTGACGATGCAAAAATTGCCGAAATGGGAACGCACGAGGAGCTTCTTGAACTCGGCGGCAAATATGCCGGAATGTTTGAAACACAGAGCAGATATTACAGAGAGGAGGCGGTTGTATGAAGAGCTTCAAAGAAGATTTTGAAATAATCAGGCAAGGTCTGAAGCTTGTTAAAATTTATCTCGGCAAAAACTATTTTTCACTCAATCTCATTGTTAAAATTCTCCGTGCCGTTTCGCCTTATATCACAATTTACTGCACGGGTCTTGTCATCACCGCTTTAACCGAAAAGCAAGGCTTTGAGCAGATATTGAAATACGTTCTCATCGCAACAATCACAACACTCGTTATTGATGTTATCATCCGAACAATCAACCGCAAAGCCCTGATAATGCTCAACAGCTGTTGGGAAAAGCATTCTGCACTTCTCTCCAGAAAGGCACTTGAGCTTGACTACGCAAAGGCGGAAAGTTCGTCTGTTCAGGAGCTCCGCGGCAAAATCGAAGAAAATGCAAATAACGGCAACGGTCTTACATGGGTTGCTGAATGTGTAGCAGAAATGATATCCTGCGTTTTTTCAATTGTTGTTGCAATCGTTATGATTTCAGGCATGGTTTTCAGCAAATCACCTGCACCGCTCACGGGATTTATGGCGTTTGTTGATTCGCCTCTGCTCGGTATGACGCTTGTTGTTTTCTCCGCTGTTATGATTGCACTTTCGGTTAAATATCACAGTCTGAGTGAGAAAAAACAGTTCAATATTTTCAACAGAGTTGTAAAATTCAACCCGATTCTTGAATACTATAATCAGAAATATCTCAATGAAAACGAAAGCGGCAAGGATGTCAGAATTTTCAACGAAAAAGGGCTTATCAACGAAGAAATCACCGAAAAGATTTATAATCCCACCGCAAAGATGAGAAAAGATACTTTCAGAGTCTGGGCGACCATCGGTCAGATAAGCACAATTTCAACAAATCTGATCGGCGGTCTCGTTTATATTTTCGTCGGACTCAAAGCACTTGCAGGTGCATTCGGTGCAGGCAAGGTTGTTGAATATTACGGTGCAATCACAAAGCTGATAACCGCATGCACGGATATTGCGGGCAACGCAGGTTATCTGCATGCAAACAATGCTCAGTTAAAGCAGGAGATTGAATATCTTAATCTCGTTTCCGATATGGAAAACGGCACAAGAACCGTTGACGGCATCGACCCTACAAAGTCTGTTTTTGAATTTCACGACGTTTCCTTTGCCTATCCCGAAACCGAGCCGATGATATTAAAGAATTTCAGTATGAAGATTGAGTCGGGTGAAAGGCTTGCGGTTGTAGGTATGAATGGCAGCGGTAAGTCAACGATGATAAAGCTCCTTTGCCGTCTTTATGACCCTACAGAGGGGAAAATTACGCTCAACGGAATTGACATCCGTGAGTTTGACTATGCCGAATACTTAAAGCTTTTTGCAATTGTCTTTCAGGATTTCAAGCTTCTCGCATTTCCCGTGGGCGAAAACGTTGCCTGTTCTGATGATTATGATGAAGAAAGAGTGTGGCAATGCCTTGAAATGGCAGGTGTAAAAGACAGAGTTGAAGAATTTCCGAAGAAGCTGAAGCAATCAATCTATAAGCTCTATGAAAAAGACGGCATTGACCTTTCGGGCGGCGAAGAACAGAAAATCGCCATTGCAAGAGCACTCTATAAGGATGCACCGTTTGTAATTCTCGACGAACCCACTGCCGCACTCGACCCCATAGCCGAGAGCGAAATTTATTCAAGATTCAATGATATCGCAGGAGGAAAAACAGCCGTTTATATTTCTCACAGACTTTCATCCTGCCGATTCTGCAGCAGAATCGTTGTTTTCGATAACGGCGAAGTTATTCAGGAGGGTACTCACGAGGAGCTTCTCGAAGATGCAAACGGAAAATACTCCGAGCTCTGGAATGCTCAGGCACAGTATTATGCAGAAACCAAAGAAGATGCCTGATTTGATATTTTAAGCTTTTTACAAAAATTATACACAGATCTGTTTTATTTTTGTTGAAATGAGGTAAAGTTTATGTTATAATATATAATCAAAATCCGGAGAAAGGGATTGATTCAATGAATGCTTTGCTCGACAAGGTCAGATGGCTGTTCACGGAAATAAAAACGCATTGGAATACTCCTGCTGAGGGCAAATATGTGCCCTATAAGGAATACAGAGATGTTGTTTTTGCCGTCGGCAGCAACTATGCAGGCTCAAAGGTGCTTGAATACATAGGCTTTTTCTCCTCGTGTTATCTTATCATGCACCATTACAAGCTGCCTTATCTTACGTTTTCTGTCATAAGCATACTGAATATGCCGCTTGGCTATATTTCGGCACTTATGTGGTGGTTTGTTTGTGATAATCTCGGTTTTCTTCCGAAAAAAACCGAACGTAAATTTTATCTGGTTTATTTTCTGATGATGCTGTTCGGTATTTCAACCATTCTGTTTGACTATTCGCGGCTTTTTGATCAGACGAGCCCGTTCATTACATATCTTAACGGACTTGAAGGAATGAACGCAACGGCTTGCTTCAAAACCTTCGGAACGCATTTTCTTTACACCGGCTGGGTCGGTGCGAGAAACATTTTCTGGCGTAAAAAGCTCCTTCCGAAATTCGGCAGATATAAGTATTCGCTCTATTGCGATGTTGTTCCCAAGTGCATAATGGTTATTCTTATAGGTTGGCTTCCCGTTTATAATATTCCCGATGTTGCAACCAGAGTCTGGGTTGCAAACCTTCTTTTTGCTACCTATAATGTTTTCGGCTTTGCCAACAACCTTGAAACCTGCACAAAGAGCATCAGCCCCAACCTTCAGGAAAGAATTCTTGTGAGAAGCTATCCTGTCAAGATTTCTCATTTCTTCAATACGATTGTCGGCATAATAATGCCCGCAATCATCGGTATGCTCAGATATGAATGGGCTGATATCAACGTTTACAGATATGTTATTCCCATAACCTTCTGCACTCTTGCCGCATTTACCATGATTTTTGCAGGCAAGGTAAAGGAAAGAATTCCTCAGCCTCCCGTTGAAAAGAAGGTTCAGATTAAGTTCTGGGACGGCATGTTCGGCGTGCTCCATAATAAATACCTTCTTATAAATACAATTGTCGGCCTTATCGACTCTCTCGGTAACGGTATGCTTCCGTTTGTAACTATTCTTTATTTCTATACCTTCCGTCTGAGCGGTCTGCCCTACAGCCTTATTGTTATGCTCATTTCATTTGCCGGAACACCGCCCGATCTGCTTTCTCCCTATTTCCTCAAGAGGTTTTCATATAAGCAGATAATGATTTTTTATCAGCTTACAAGAGCGATCGGCAACGGACTTATTGCGTGTGCAATGTGGTTCTGCGGTGATAATCTTACCCTTTGCGGAACAATCTGCGTCGCTGTTCTGTTCTTTATGGAAATGACAAAGACTGTTCCCACAACTGCAGGACATGATATGGGCGTGCGTATCGGTGACTATCAGATGTATCTTTCGGGTGAACGCCTTGAAAGCTTTTCGGGTGTTTTCGGATGGTTTACGGGTCCGATAACTTCATTTGTAGGTCTTATTATTCCTCTCATGCTTCTCAAATACGGCTTCAACAGCAACTGGGATGTTCTCTTTATTGACGATTCAAGAAGAAACATAATTGTTATTCCCATCATCGTTGATGTCATCGGCTTTGCTCTTATGACAATTCCGTATCTTTTCTGGGATTATGACAGCAAAAAGCAGAATATGGTTATGGAAGTTCTCAAACGCCGTGCCGAAGTAACGGAAAAGAAAGCCGCAGAAGAAGGCATTTCCGTTTCGGGCGGATATCAGGGATAAGGCGGTGATAATATGAGTAAAAAAGAAAAGAAAATCGTTGTTGAAGAGCCGATACATCTCGATATTCCTGAAGATGAAATCTGGACTTATAAAGTTGAAGGTCTTGCAGCTCCTCATATAAACAAGCCTTATAAGCACTACGGACTTAAAAAAGTAATTTTTGCAATAGTAATTATTATTGCGGTTTCTCTTTCGTGCTATTTCAGCGTCAGAACCGTTCAGAAGGATACCTTTGAATATGATCAGACGGAGTCGGGCTGCGAGCTTTCAAAGTTCAGCAATACGGGCTTTATAACAACACTTGATATCGACTTTGTTTCAAGTCTTGAATATGACCGTGAAAACCCCGATGTAAACACGAATTTCAATATCATAAAGGATGAAACAAAGCCTGTCACCTCCGTCGGTGCATATGCACTCAACTGCGACGAAAAGGTTCAGGTAATCAATATCGGTGAAGGTGTTGATTATGTTGACCCTAAGGCATTCTATTCCTGCTGGGCACTGCGTGCCATTGAGGTTGACGAAAATAATCCCAATTACTGCGATATTGACGGCGTTCTTTATAATAAGGATAAAACAGAAATAATCTGCCGTCCCTGCGATCACGACACTTATCTTGCTGAAAAATACGGTCATGCGAAATACGATGAAAACGGCGGCAGAATTGAGCCGACACCCGAGGATGCGAATTATGAGCAGTATGTTAAAGATGTAATGACCTTTGTCATTCCTTCGTCGGTTGAAAAGGTCGGGCAGCTTTGCTTCAACTATGCAAACATGAAAACGGTTTATATTCCCGAAGGTGTCAGGGTGATAGAAACTCTCGGATTCTTTGAAATACCGCTTCTTGAAAATGTTTACAGCTACAAGTGTGAAGCGGCTGTGACGGATTCACATTATGTTTCCGATGAAGCACTCGGCAGAGTATATAATTCGCTTCCCGAAGGTCTTGAATATATCGGTTCGGATGCATTCAGTTATAACCAGGCAATGACCTATGTTTATATTCCTTCAAGCGTAACTTATATCGGACATCATGCGTTCTGGGATACCGTTTATAAAGAGGGCGATGAGCTCAGAGGTGTTGCGAAGATAGAGGTTGCCGCTTCCGAGGATGATTTTAAATCAAAGGTCGAAACGGGCGACAGCTGGCGTCCCCAGTATGACTACATGCTTTTCAAAAAGAGTGTGGATGTTGTTTATAATTCAACAAGAGCATAAATTCAACGGACTGATTGGATAACCGATCAGTCCGTTATTTATATTATTTGTGATGCATAATTGAGGATCGCTTCGCTCCGGCTTTTTTGCAATATTGCTTTCTTTTTACTTTCCAAGATATGTATTAGTAAAATCGACGAATTTTGTCAAAACCGTGAACCTCCGCCGTGAATCCTGTATCTATATTATTGAGTGGAATTCACTCATAAGGCGAAAAATCCGTTATTATCGGAAAAAGGAGGTCTGTGCCGATACATCTGTAATTTAGGCAAAATGTCGAAAAAGCAGATGATATTTTGGTGTTAGTGTATATGGAATTTTTAGCCTGAAAGTAATATAATAAATTGAAACTGTCTACTATCGTTAACAATATATGTTAAGAACAGTTTTCAATGAAAATCCAAAAGGAGTGTAAAAAAATGAAAAGAATTCTTGCAATTCTCGTTGCACTTGCAACAATCCTGTCGCTTTCGGCATGCGGTAATTATGAGATTACCTTTAAAGAAAAGGAAGACGACGAAAAATCTGTAGTAGATTCGATTGACGAAAAAGATAACGACGAAGACGAAGAGGAAGAAAAAGAGGATAAGAAGGAAAAGGAAGACAAGAAGGATAAGGAAGATAAAGACAGCGAAGAAGAAACTGAAGAAGAAATCGTTGTTGACGGTGTTCCTACCTTCACGAAGGATGTGAAAAAGAACAAGAAACTTCTTGAAGCTTATCTCAAAACTGTTTTTGATTTCAAAGAGTTTGAAGAGGAGGATGAGTCAGACGATTTGGAAGAATACGGTCATTATGACAAGTATTACTATAAAGAGAGCTATGCGGATGCAGATATAGATTATGAAATTGTTATCGACGGCAATTCCATAACTATGCCTACGGATCTTGAAACTCTTGAAGAATGTGGTTTTGATTTTGCTAATTCAACTTATAACGAAGATTCCGAATTTAAGAAAAACACATACGGGGATATCAAAATGAAAAATTCTGACGGAGAATCGTTCAATGTCAGATTTTTAAATACAAGTGATGAAAATAAAGCTCTTTCGGATTGCCTTGTTACAAGAATTGACATCAATCCGCAATCGGGTTCTCCGATTGATTTTTCTTTTAACGGAATTGGCGAAAATTCTTCACTTGAAGATATCGCTGAAGAATTCGGTACTCCCAATAAACTCAATTACACACTTTTTGATGACGGACGTGTTTATGTGGATCTCACCTACCAGAATTGGGGAAGTGAAACTGATTGGGAAGAAAACAGCCTAAAAATCATTTATGAACTCACGGAAGAAGAATATGATTTATTTACTTATGAGATCCCCATGTATAGCTTGGACTGATTTATAAGGAGAGAATATAATGCTTAAAAAAATACTTGCAATTCTTGCTGCACTTTCGATGGTGCTTTCGCTTGCAGCCTGCGGCAGCTATGAAATAACAATCGAAAAGAAAGATGAAGAAAAGGTTGCTTCCGATTCAGTCGACGAAAACGAAGAAGCGTTTGAAGAAGACGAGGAAGAAGAGACCGAGGAAGACGAAGAGACAGAGGAAGAGAAAGAAGAGCAAACAGAAGAAGAGAACGAAAAGGATAAAGAAGAAAAAGAAGATGAAAAGCTTCTTTCAAGTTTTGATGAAGTATATGAATTTCTTTCTAAATTAATTGATCTTGACGGTTATGAGAATCAACCTTCCGGTAATAGCGACTATGATATTTATTCTTATTCGATGTCTTATGACGAAGATAAGGAAACAACTCTTGATTTCAGTCTTAAGGTGAATGGCAAGTCTCTTGACATCCCGACAAAATATGACACCTTAAAGAGCATGGGCTTTACTTTCGGAAGTTCAATGGTTAATGAAAAATCTGAGCAGAGTGCAAAGACCACATTTATGAATTGGTATTTCAACGCACCCGGCGGCGGAACAGCAACTATCTATTCTGTAAATCCGGATGATTATTCCAAGCCCGTTACCGATGTTGATTTCTATGCAATCAGACTTGAAGGTTATGGATTTAATTTTGATGAAAAAAAGTTTGAAAAGTGGGATTCGTATACTAAAATCAAGATCAATGATGCAATTTCATTTGAATCATCGGTTGAGGATGTAATTGATGAATTCGGGACACCGAACAAAACTGTTATCAATCTTAATGATACTCATACGGAGATTGAATTGAAATATTCAGAAGGAACGGGCTTTTCAACAGAAAGCGTAACCTTCAAATTCAGATACTACAAGGGTAAATCTGTAATCAGTGAGGTTTATTACGAATTTCCTGAAACAGAAATTTAAAGATAAGATATTCAGCAGAATCCTTTTTCTCTTTTTTTCAAAGAATGAGGCATTTTCGCAAGAAAATGACGGATAATTGAATATAATCAAAAAACGGGCAACCCGATGGGGTTGCCCGAAATTTTTATATTTATAATATTATACTCAATCTTCAATAACAACCATCTGATGAATGTCAACCTTGGGTACGGTGAAAAATGCTTTGCCGTTTTTATATTCAAAATCAAGCTCTTCGCCTGACGGTGCAAGGACGATTTTTTTTGGCTCCGATTCGCATTTAACGCTGCATTTTATATCATAAAGAGGAACGGTATCTTCAATAACCTCTGTGTTTCTGCCTCTGACGGTTGTATGGGCAAAAAGCAGATGAAGAATGTTTCTTTTTTCTTTCTCCTGCCTTGTGTATGTTACAACGCCTCTGTCGGGGATTTCTGCCGTTACGGTTGCCTCGTCTCCCATAAGCTTTTCGATTATTGCGTTGAAAAGCTCCTTGAAGCACAGATGACCGTGAGTTGCATAAGCGGTAAAGATATCCCATCCGATATATGCAACGTTATCCTTTATAATTGCCGCAGGGAAGCTTTCATCGGGATTGTTGGGTGCATGCATATGTGAGCAGAAATGCTCGAGTGTTCTGTTGAAATAAGGATTCTGCATGTATGCGGCAGTTTCACAATCCTTTGCTTCGAATTTGTGGAAATCGCACCGCATGATATATTCCGTTTTACCGTTGACAGTTTCGGAGCAGGGGATGAAGTAGGTGGGAGTGAATTCATTTTTACCCTTGTATTCAGCTCCGAAATCAAAAATGAACTTACCGTTTTTTATGGGTGCTTCGGCGCTTGCGATAACCTTGCCGCCGTTGCCGATAAAAGCTTTTATCTTCTCGGTCATGGTATCTGATATTCCTGCCGTGTCGGGAAGAATGAGAAGCTTATAGCCCGAAATATCCATGGTTTCATCAATGAAATTATAGAGATAATTGTTTTCAAGAAGCATTCTGTTTGCACCGACATCCGCTTTCGAATCACGGTTGCCCGTGACAGCTTCCATGCTGAGAACGGCAATGTCTGCTATGTTGATTGCACCGTTAATCCACGGCTCTTTTTCTTCAACGAGTGAATATGCCTTTCCGATGAGATTGTAGGTTGCGGAGTTCATTTCTCCGAGATTATGCATCTGATCACCGATTGAACAGCCTGCACCGTTTGCAATGCTCAGAGAGGTTTCATATATAAGAGCATTCGGATGCTTGAAGCCGCCGAATTCGCCCCAGCTCTGGTGAAATTTGCCCGTCATGCCGAGGTATTCCTTGTTGCCGAGTGAACGCACATAGGCTGCCGAAAGCGGAAAATGGTCATAGCCCCAGCCGCCCGTGGGAAGGCTTTCAAGCTCAAGGTGCGTGTTGCTTTCAATGAAGCCGTAGTCGCCTTTGAATATGTGGCCGCTGTTGTGGAAAATCGTTGCGGTTTCGCTGTGCTTTCTGACAGCAGCGTTAGTCGCACGGGTGTATTTTTCAAATGTAATCATTGAAAATTTGTTGCGGTCATCTTCGCTGTTTATGTCAAGCCCGAGAGCCTTCATATCCGCAACGCATTTGTCACAGTAGCATACCTTGGGAGAGATAATATCAAGAAAAATTCCGCAGGGGTTATATTTTACCATAACCTCTTCAATCTGACTGCATAGAAAATCAAGATACCCCGTGTTGAAGCAAAGAAGATGAAAATGAACCTCGTTTTCATAATTCTTCTGTTCGTTTTTATCGGGAGAGCAATGATAACGCCATTCGGGACGTTTCAGGAATTCTTTTTCATCGAATCCTGCGGATATATAAACGGGTGCGTTGACATTTATTTCCCTGCATGCTTCAAGCTGTGCACCGAGCAAATCAAAGTCGAGCCCGGGATGCATTTCATTGACCTGAGTGGGGTGATACGACCATCCGTGATGGCATTTTGAAAAGACCGTTATTGAATCAACATGACCTGCCTTCAATGCGGACTGAAACTGTTCCTTGGAAAAGTTTTTGCCGACGGGAAGAGTGCCATTGGTATGAAAATCAAGATGAACCTGTCTTTTTCTGAGCATATTGCTGCCTCCTGTTTTATAAACAAAATCCCACGGATTCCGCAGGATTTCGCTTTGTGTTTTATTTGAATGAATAATTATAAACCTTTGCCCATGCCTTGACACGGCTTTCGTTCCATTTTTTCGGCATCATTGTGCATGCAGCCGAAACCTTGCCGATTCTTACGCCGCAGTTGATAATCTTTTTAAGAAGTTCTGTGTCGGTGCAAACCTGCTTTGCCTTGTTGATAAGATCCTTGGGGTCAATTTTAACGCTGCCGAGACCCGTGAAATCCGCACCGATTGTGATAAGATCATCATTGATGATTTCGTTTTCGAAAATATAGTCTATTTCTTCGGGTGTGAGGGTGAGAAGCATGAGCTTCATGCATGCAAGCGGTGCAAGACCGTTGCCGAGAATTTTGTAATAGCCTGTCTGATATTTCCACAGAGTTTCAGCACTGAAAATGCTTTCTTTATCTGCTGCAACCGTGTCTGCGAGAACCTTTGCTGCCTTAAGGCTGTTTGCTATTCCCGAGCCGATGAGGGGAACGGTCATAAATGCACTGTCGCCGATAGCGGCGTATCCGTCAGCAATCATTATTGCAGGCGGCTGACGAACGGGAATTTCAACAAACTGACCGCCTCTTATTTTTTCTTTGCCGAGACGGGGATTGGTTTCGCGAAGAAAATCCGAGAAACGCTCTACTTCATCCATATCAAATTCTTCAAATCTGCCGATAAGAAGGTCGGTGTGGTCTTCTTCGGATGCAATCCAGCCGATGCCTTTGATGCCGCCGGGGAAGAGCATGACCTTGAATATCGCTTCTGCCTCTTCTTCGCTTGCAACGTTATAGAACGCTCTGTAAATGCGAATTTTTTCGTTATCCGTAACATCCTTGTCTATTCCGAAATATGAGGGGAGGTTGCTTCTTACGGGAGAATTAAGACCGCAGGCATCAATAATAAGGTCGCCGTAAATATCACCCTGCTCCGTTCTGATACCGACAACTCTGTTTCCGAGAATGATAGGCTCTTTAACTTCGCAGTCATAAACAATTTTCACGCCGCAATCAAGGGCGTGATTAATGAAATGCTCATATATATCACGGCGTTCCATTTTTATTTCAAGCTTGTCTTCGGGAACATGCTGCTGAAGTTTTTTTGTGAATGAAGGATTGAAGAAGGTCATATCCTTCTTATATTCATATTTATCTTCCGGAGGCATTTTCATTCCGGCAACAGCAAGAGCCTGGGGTGCAAAAATATCGGTCCAGTCGTAACCGAGAGTACCCTCGCTTTTCTTTTCGTAAACGGTAACATCAAAGCCTTGCTTTGCAATGAGTGCTGCCGCTGCGATGCCGCCGTGACCGAGACCTGCAACTATAATTTTCTTACCCATATCTAACCTCCATGTCAGTTTTATGTAATTTTATCATATATTATAAATATATTCAATAATAAACATCCCGACTGTTACAAATGTAACGGCCGGGAAAGATTTGTTTTTATTTATGATAAAGCTTTTTTGTCTGATATCTGGGCTCGCATGTGAGGTTGATACCGATTTTTCTGTATACATCCGAATCTACCTGAGAAAGGATAACGGTTGAATGTGCTTCGCAGCCCTTGAGAAGCTCAATTGCTTCGAGAGCTTTCTTTGCAACGGGATTTGTGTTTGCACTCATTGAAAGTGCAATCAGAGTTTCGTCGGAATGGAGTCTGGGGTTATGACCCTTGAGAATGCCTGTTTTGAGTTCCTGGATGGGTTCGATAATTGACGGTGCAATCATCAGCAAATCCTCGGGGAGTCCGGCAATCGCTTTTGCCGCATTGAGAAGGGCGGCACTTGATGCACCGAGAAGATTTGATGTTTTGCCCGTAACAATTCTTCCGTCGGGAAGCTCGATTGCAACTGCAGGCTGACCTTCGGTAGCTTCGCTTCTGTCGAGAGCAGCTTTGATTACCTTGCGGTCTTCAACGCAGACACCTGCCTGGTTCATAAGGCTTACTATCTTATCAACAGCTTCCTGCTTTCCTCTGCCCATTGCACAGTCGCACAGTGCTGCAAAATAGCGGCGGATTATTTCTTCGCCCGAAGCAGCCTTGACGGCTTCGCTGTCACAGATGGCATATCCCGCCATGTTAACGCCCATGTCGGTGGGTGATTTATAGGGGCTTACACCCTCGATTTTTTCAAAAATTGCATTGAGCACGGGGAAAACCTCAACATCTCTGTTGTAGTTGACGGTTGTTACTCCGTATGCTTCGAGATGATAGGGGTCAATCATATTAACGTCGTTGAGGTCGGCGGTTGCAGCTTCATATGCAAGGTTAACAGGATGCTTGAGAGGAAGATTCCAAACGGGGAAGGTTTCAAATTTTGCATATCCTGCTTTGCTGCCTCTCTGGTTTTCATGGTAAAGCTGGGAAAGGCAGGTTGACATTTTTCCGCTTCCGGGACCGGGTGCGGTGATAACAACAAGAGGTCTTGTTGTTTCAATGAAATCATTTTTGCCGAAGCCCGCATCACTTACGATATGTGACACATTATAAGGATATCCTTCAATGGGGTAATGGATGAATACCTTGATTCCGAGCTGCTCAAGCTTTTCCTTGAATGCCTGAGCGGCATGCTGGCCTCTGAACTGAGAGAGAACAACGCTGCCGACATAAAGACCCGATGCTCTGTAGGCATCTATGAGTCTGAGAACATCAGCATCATAGGTTATTCCGAGGTCACGGCGGATTTTATTGCTTTCGATATCACCGGAGCTTATAACGATAACTACCTCAACATTCTCAGCGATGCTTTTGAGCATCTGAAGCTTGCTGTCGGGCGCAAAGCCGGGAAGAACACGGGAAGCGTGAAAATCGTCAAAAAGTTTGCCGCCGAATTCAAGATAAAGCTTGCCTCCGAATTCGTTGATACGCTTTCTTATTTCCTCGGACTGCCTGCTTATATATGCGGCATTGTCAAAACCGATTCTCTTCAATTCCAAAACACCCTTTCGTTCCGCCGCAAACGGACGGAGTTTTACATAACTAAACATTATTATATAACACGCTTCATTTCAAATCAAGTGAAAAGATAAAATTTAATGAAGATATTTTTGAAGAAAAATGCAGGATTTGCTTGTCGAAATGCAGGAAAACATGAAAGTTTTGTTGTCAATCGTTGCAAAACACGGCAATTATCGGGTGGTTTTTTATGTATTCTTACAAAATAATGAAAGTTGAAATATTTTTTGTTGCATTTTGCTGCTGTATGGTATAGAATAACAAACATAATTATATTAATGAAACGGATTATTCCGTATTTTATAATCAGTCCCAAGTGACTGTAAAGGAGTGTCAGACAATGAGTTATGTAAAGAGAACAATTGATGCGGTTGCTAAGAAGCACGCAAATGAACCTGAGTTTGTGCAGACTGTGACAGAGGTTCTTGAATCGCTTGCACCCGTTATTGATCAGCATCCCGAATATGAGAAATACTCTCTTCTCGAGAGAATGGTTGAACCTGAAAGACAGATTTCTTTCCGTGTTACATGGGTTGACGACAGCGGCAAGGTTAATGTTAACACCGGCTACAGAGTTCAGTTCAACGGAGCGATCGGTCCTTATAAGGGCGGTCTTCGTTTCCATCCCTCTGTATATATCGGAATTATGAAGTTCCTTGCTTTTGAGCAGACCTTCAAAAACAGCCTCACAGGTCTTCCCATCGGCGGTGCAAAGGGCGGCTCTGATTTTGATCCCAGAGGCAAGAGCGATGCTGAAATCATGCGTTTCTGCCAGGCTTTTATGACTGAGCTTTACAGACATATCGGTCCCGATGTTGACGTTCCTGCAGGTGATATCGGTGTCGGCGGCAGAGAAATCGGCTATCTTTACGGTCAGTATAAGCGTATCAGAGGTGCTTTTGAAAACGGTGTTCTTACCGGTAAGGGTATTTCTTACGGCGGTTCACTTATCAGACCCGAAGCAACAGGCTACGGTGCAACATATTATGCGGTTGAAATGCTCAAGCATTTCGGCGAAGAAATCAAAGGCAAGACCTTTGCAATCTCCGGCTTCGGCAATGTTGCATGGGGTGCAGTTGAGAAGATTACAGAGCTTGGCGGTAAGGTTGTAACAATCTCGGGTCCTGACGGATATGTTTACGATGCAGACGGCATCAACACACCCGAAAAGATTGCTTATATGCTTGAGATGCGTGCATCGGGCAGAGATAAGGTTCAGGATTATGCCGATAAGTTCGGTGCTGAATTCCATGCAGGCGAGAAGCCCTGGGGTGTTAAGGTTGATGTTGCAATGCCTTGTGCAACTCAGAACGAAATCAATATGGCTGAAGCTGAGAAGCTTGTTGCAAACGGCGTTCCTTACTATATTGAAGTTGCAAACATGCCCACAACAAACGATGCTCTTGCATATCTTAAGGAAAACTGCAAGGCTGTTGCTCCTTCAAAGGCAGTTAACGCAGGCGGCGTTGCTGTTTCAGCTCTTGAAATGAGCCAGAACTCAATGAGATACAGCTGGACTGCAGAAGAGGTTGATGCAAAGCTCAAGCAGATTATGAAGAATATCCACGATAATTCCGCAAAAGCTGCAGAGCAGTACGGTCTCGGCTATGATCTTGTTGCAGGTGCAAACATTGCAGGCTTTATCAAGGTTGCCGATGCAATGATGGCTCAGGGTCTCATCTGATTATAATTATTAATGTATATGAAAATACGGTACGGTTTTTGAAAACCGCACCGTATTTTTGTTTTTTTCTACTGTTTGAAAAATTCTGAAAATTTTTTGAAATTTTTTGGAAAATTATTAGACCAATCCGAAATATCAGTCGTCTTATAGTTGAAAGCAAATAAAAGGAGGTTTTCAAAATGAAAAAAACATTCAGAAAAATTCTTGCGGCAGTTCTTGCAATTGTAATGTTAACGGGAGGGCTCAGTACATTTGCCGCAGAAGAAAAAGAAAGCATTATTTATTCAACGGGCAATGTTCTTGAATATGCAGGCAAGCTTACCGAGGGTGAAAACCGGATCACTCTACCCGATGCCGATTATTCTTATGTGGAATTCACAGCGGAAAAAGACGGCTATTACACTTTTATGAGCGTAAACGACGAGTGGTATTCCTCGAACTGGCTCAGAAGTCTTGAGAAGCAGAGTGACGGCACATATTATAATGATGACAGCTATATGTTTTACATCTATAAGCCTGAAGGAATGACCCTGTTTTTTAAGCTGGAAGCAGGCGAAGTGCTTTTCAGAATCAGAACAAACGACAATTCGGAAGCGATGAAGGTGACCGCTGAATACCTCGGTGCGGAAATAACCGATGTTGATTTTTCAATGGGTATTGACTACCCCATGATTCAGGGATATGATTTTAGTCCGGACAGATATGAGGCACCCGGTTATTCATATTATTTCTACGCGGATGATTTCAGTTTTACTTTTGATTCGGGTAAATCGGTCAGAATGGAAGACAGCGGAAGCATGGGTCTTTATTTCAGCTCTGAAACGGAAGTGACCGAAGGCGAATATGCGGTTAATGTTCACTTTGCCGACAGGTCGTTTGAAAAGAATATCAGAGTCAGCTCTCCCGAGACCTACATCACAAAAATTGAGGCTGTTGACCCCGAAAAGTTCTATGGCATTGAATATTACAACGGAGATCAGTTTTATCTCGGCTGCAATGTTACTTATAATGTGACCTTCTCAAACGGAGAAACAATTCAGACGGGAAGCGAAGAATATTTCAAAGTGCCCGGAATGAACAGAGAAATGTATATTTCACGCAACTATAACGAAACCAAAAACGGTGTTACGGTTGAATTGATGATAGGCTACAGCAAATTTGCGGAATATCCCTGCGAAATCAGAAAGGCAGATATTTCCGAAAACTTCAGTCATATGGCAGAGGAATGCTCATATATCATCAGAAATTTTTCATGGTATGCGGAAATGTACTATGAAAGGATAGAAATGGCAGATTCAAATGCGGATAAGCTCAGAGCAGTCGGCGTGTGGGTTTCCTACATCAATAATAATATTCCTTACATTCTTGCCGAGCTTGTTTCCGAATTTACCGCTTGCCTTGCGAGTTCATTTATAACCTATTAATTTAACATGAACAAATAAAAGGGGGATATCAAAATGAAAAACACATTTAAAATAATTACCGCAGTCATTCTTGCAGCAATTCTCTGCTTTGGCTCGGTTACGGCGATAGCCGCAGAAAATCACGGCGATCTTAAATGGAATTATTATGATTACGGAAGCGGCATGTATTATTATTACAATTATGAATATGCAGGAGAACTCAAAGAAGGCGAAAATTCAATAGTTGTTTCTGCTTATGATTCATATCGCACCTATTATGTTTTTGATGCCGGAAAGAGCGGATATTATACCGTTGACACATGGCTTGACTGCAAGATTCCCACAGCTTATGTTGACGGCATTGCATACGGTTCAGCAGAAAGTGAATACACGGGAAAAACAATTTTTCATCTTTCTGCAGGAGAAAATATAATCGGATGCACGGGCTATTACTTTTATGAAGACGAGGGTGAAATGACGGTTCCCTTCAATATCGAATATCTCGGTGAAGCAATTACCGATATCACCTATGCGGAAAATTCTTTCACGGGACTTATCGAAGGTTATAATTTTTATTATACTCAGGATGAAGAAGAGAAAATTACCGTTGCTGAGGCAAAGGATTTATGCATTAAGTTTTCCGAAACTGAAATGGAGTTTGACTATATCAGGGTTGAAATTGAAACCGATCCCGAAACGGGAGAAACCTTCATTACCTATCTCGATTATAAAGAACCCGTGCAGCTTGGTATCTGCAAGGCGACCGATATCGTAAAAAGCATGGAAATAACCAATCTTGAAGAGTGCACCACAGCATATAATTATTATACCGAAAGCTTTGAGCCCGAAGCTGTTCCTGCAGGAGTGAAGGTTACGTTTACCGACGGAAGCAGCAAAACCTATGAGAACACCTACGGCGATGAGTATTTCAGCTTTGAGGTTGATGCACCCAACGGAAAAAGCTATTATGCATATGTCTGTTATGACTACGGTGAAGAGGATAAAATATATGTTACTGCGTATTTTGCCGATGAAGAGTATGTGAGACATGAAATAAAAACAGAGGATGCAGATATCTGCGATAACCTCGGCGAGCTCAATGATAACAATGATTTCAGAGTAGAGGGAGCTTTTAATGATATCGTTTACAGACTCAGAAGGGCTCTGAGTCCCGAAAACGGATTGCCCGTCGGCGACAGACTCGAATATCTTTCCGGTATTTTCGGAGCCTGCACAAATGCCGTTTTTCAGATTTTCTGCAATTTTGTAGAGTTCCTTGAATATTACTTCTGATAAATATCCAAACAAGAACGCTCCGGTACGGGGCGTTCTTGTTCTTAATCTGTTCTTAATAATTGTTGTTTTTTCTTAATGTTTCTTAATGTCTTTTTAATGTGTTGACAGATTGTATCTTAATAATCGCAAGGCTATAATTAAACCGTAATTAAACGGGGTAAAAAAACACATGAAAAGGAGACGAAAGATATGTCATTGGGAAGCAAAATCGAAAATCTGAAGATTATGAAAAACGCAGGACTGCCTGTGCCTGAATTTGAGGTGTTTTCGTTTGATGAGCTTGTTCCGTCAAAAGAAATAATCAAATCGGCATTGATAAATGCACAGGGAAAGACTGTTGCGGAAAAAAGCAGGATTCTCAGAGAGGCGGCAAGACTTTCCGTTATCACAAGCGGTGCGGTTAATCTTGAAGGGGAGTTGTTTTCTGTCCGTTCGTCATCGAGTGTTGAGGATTCGGCAGAAAACAGCTTTGCGGGTCAGTTTGACACGTTTCTGAATGTTGAACGAAAAGACATTGCCGATAAAATTGCACAGTGTGTCTGCTCACTTTATAATGAGAATGTTCTGATTTATATGGAGCAGGCGGGGCTTGATATCGGAATGCTGAAAATGAATGTTATCGTTCAGAAAATGGTCAATTCCGATGTTTCGGGTATTGTTTTCACGGCAAATCCTCAGGGGATACTGAATGAAACGGTAATTGTTGCAGGCAGAGGTCTCGGAGAAAATGTTGTTTCGGACAGGATAGATACAACATCATATTATTATTCGTTGACTGATGATATCTATTATTTTGACGGTAAGGAAAACCTGCTGAGCGACGGCGAAGTTCGTGAAATCATTGAAACATCAAAGAAAATCAGCGGCTGCATCTGCAAATATGCAGATATAGAATTTGCTGTTGAAAACGGAAAGCTTTATATTCTCCAGGCAAGACCAATCACAACTCTTTCTGATAATAATCCGGTTTTGTTTGATAACAGCAATATCGTTGAAAGCTATCCGGGGCTCAGCACACCGCTGACCGCTTCTTTTGTTGAAATGGTTTTTGCGGGGGTATTCAAGGATGCGGGAAGAAGACTTCTGAAAAACGAAAAAGAACTCAGAAAGCAATATCATATTCTTGAAAATACGGTCGGTGTTGCCAACGGAAGAATATATTATAATCTCAACAGCTGGTATTCCGCAATCAAATTTTTGCCGTTCAGTAAAAAGATTATTGCAATCTGGCAGGAGCTTGTCGGAGTGAAGTATAAGGAATACGACGAAAAGGAAACGGGTATCAATCCTTTTGTCAAGGCATCGGTATATTTCAATACGGTTTATGAGCTTATCAACACGCCGAAAAATATGAAAAAGCTTAACGAGAGTTTTGTTGAGATAAAGAATTATGTTTACCGCAGATTTGAAGAAGAAATGACCGCAAAAGAGATACTTGAGCTTTTTGACAAAATTCAGGAAAAGCTTCTGTCATGCTGGGGGATAACGCTTCTTAATGATACATATGCATTTATTTTTACGGGACTGATAAAAGCACGTCTGAAGAAAAAATATAAAAACCACGAGGAAATCGCCAATTCCTATATCTCGGGAATTTCTAATATCGAAAGCATGAAGCCCGTCAGAGAAATGATCCGTATTGCTCTTGACAAAGAACACATGACAGATGATGAATACAGGAAAAGAGCAGGGGAATATATTGATGTTTACGGCGACAGATGCCTTGAGGAGCTTAAGCTTGAAACAGAAACCTTCAGAACAAATCCTGATCTTTTTGACGGAAAAATAAACGAATTTGCCCGTGATAAAGAAAAGCTTTTGCCGCTTCTTAACGGTCAGGGGCATGAAAACGCATTTGATTTGAAGCACGACCCGTTAACAAAATTCCTCAGCAAAAACTGCATGCTCGGTATCAGCAACAGAGAAATTCAGCGTCTCAACAGAAGCAGGATTTTCGGCATGGTCAGGGAAGCCGTGCTCAGACTCGGAAAAATATATTCCGGAAAAGGGTATATTGAGGAAACAAGAGATGTTTTCTACCTTACTCTCGATGAAGTGCGTTCGCTTGCGGATGAACCGTGCGATATGAAAGAAACCGTTTATTTGCGAAAAAAGAAATATGAAATGTTTGCCTTGCTTCCTGCATATTCAAGAATAGTTTTCAGTGAAAAAGCGTTTGACAAAAATCACCGTAACATCAACATGGCGGCTTCACATTGCGGAAAGGATGAAATGCTCGGCGTGCCCTGCTCAAACGGAGTTGTTGAGGGTGAAGCCTATGTTGTGACCGATGTCAAAAAGGCAAGTAATGTCAGAGATAAAATCCTGATAACAAAGATGACGGACCCGGGTTGGGTTTTCCTTCTTGCCGAAGCAAAAGGTGTTGTGAGTGAAAAAGGCTCGCTGCTTTCGCATACCGCAATTATCTCCAGAGAGCTTGGAATTCCTGCGGTAGTCGGTATAGATAATCTTATGTCAACCGTTAAGAGCGGTGATACAGTAAGGCTCGACGGTGCAACGGGAGTTGTGAAAATAATAAGAAGAAAAGAATCGGTTTAATAACAAAAAAACGGATCTGCTCCATTCGGGAGACGGTCCGTTTTTCTTTATCGGAATAACAGTAAAATAAATTTGAAAAATTTTTCTGATGCTATTGACAAATCGCAAAACATGATGTAATATATCGTTACACTTTAACGCATAAAAGCTTTAAAGCTTTAAAATTTGAAAGGGATGAAGTGAAGTTGGATAAGCTTGCAATCTGGGCAACGATTGCGATTTATATCGTGCTTATGGCGGTTATCGGAATAACACAGGGTAAAAAAGCAAAAAGTATTGCCGACCTTACCGTTGGCGGAAGAAATGCGGGTGCATGGCTTTCTGCATTGTCTTACGGAACAGCATATTTCTCCGCTGTTATGTTTGTCGGCTATGCAGGCGGCACGGGTAAAGGCTATGCCATGTGGGGTATCCTTGCAGGTATCGGAAATGCCGTTTTCGGTTCGTGGCTTGCATGGAAGGTTCTTGCGAGAAGAACGAGAGATGCTTCTGCAAGACTTAAGCTTAAAACGATGCCTCAGTTTCTTGATGCACGTTACACAAGTCCTGCGATGAAGCTTTTTGCATGTCTGGTAATTTTCATTTTCCTTATTCCTTACTCGGCATCCGTTTACAAAGGACTCGCTTCTGTTGCGGAGGTTCTTCTCGGAATAAATGTTGATGTCTGCATGATTATAATTGCCGTTGTGGCAGCTCTTCTCCTTGTTTTCGGAGGATATCTTGTTCAGGCAAGAGCGGATTTTATGCAGGGTATCGTAATGATGTTCGGCGTTGCTCTTCTTATTGTATGTGTTGTACGCTGCAAGGCTGTAGGCGGTTTTGAAGGACTTGTGGAATATGCAAAGCTCGGCGGTGTTCAGCCCTCGGCAACAAACGGTCTTCCCAAGCTCAATGCTTCTCAGTGGATTTCACTCTGGGCAACCGTTCTTATGACAAGCTTCGGCACATGGGGACTTCCTCAGATGGTTCAGAAATATTTCGGAATCAAGGATGATAAGCAGGCAAAGAAAGGAATTGCTATTTCAACCTTCTTTGCATTTCTTGTTGCCGGCGGCGGATATTTCATCGGCTCTCTCTGCTACAGATATTTCTCATTTGCTCAGCTCAACGATCCTGCAGCGGAAGGCTACATCGCTCAGGACTATATAGTTCCCAATATGCTTGCCCGGTCAGAGCTTCCTTCGGTTCTTCTCGGTGTTGTCCTTGTGCTTCTTATTGCAGCATCTGTATCAACTCTTTGCTCCGTTACTCTCACCGCAAGCTCAACTCTGACAATCGACTTTATAAAACATTTCAAAAATGACCTTTCTGATAAAAAATCCTCATTTACAATAAAGGCACTTTGTGTTATATTTGTAATATGTTCCTACATAATAGCAAACACGGATACGGCCATTCTTGATATGATGAGCTATTCGTGGGGTATTATTTCGGGCTCCTTCCTTGCACCTTATGTTGTTGCTCTTTATTGGAAGGGAATCAACACAAAGGGTGCGTGGGCAGGTATTCTCGGCGGCTTCTTTATTGCTGTTATTCCTGCAGCAGCAAAGATTCTTACAAGCTTTACAGCAAACGAAACCGTTATCATGCTTGCAGGCAAGGGCCCCGTTTTTGCATGTATCGCAATGGTTGCCTCTCTTGCACTCTGCTTTGCTGTCAGTGCCGTAACAAAGACAGTCAACGCAAAAGAAACCGAATTTTTCTATAACGGAGAAATCGAAGCTGAATAAAATAATTTCCGTAAACGGTTAGCTCTGACGGCTTTCCGTTTACGGTTGTTTCTGATAAAAAACAAAGAAAAGGATTGAAACCGATGCCTATTACAGAATTTCTCGAACAAAATGCAAAGCTTTATGCAGACGACATTGCTCTTGTTGAAATCAACCCTGAGCTTCAGGAAAAAAGCCGTGTGACATGGCGTGAGTATTCACTTATTGAACAGGGTGCATACAGCAACGGCAGAAGTGAAATAACATGGTCTGATTTCGATAAGAGGGCCAATCGCTTTGCAAACCTCCTTCTTTCAAGAGGTATCAAGAAGGGTGACAGAGTAGCCATTCTTCTTATGAACTGCATAGAATATCTTCCGATTTATTTCGGAATTCTCAAAACGGGTGCACTTGTTGTGCCTCTCAACTACCGCTATACCGCAGACGAAATCAAATACTGTCTCAAGCTTTCGGAGAGCGATGCAATTGTTTTCGGTCCCGAATTCACCGGTCGTATGGAACAGATTTGTGACAGAATTCCCGATGTAAGACTCAAATTCTATATCGGTGCAGACTGCCCCACATTTGCAGAGAGTTATAATAAGCTTGTTACATATTGCACATCGAAAAAGCCCGATGTTGCCGTTACCGATAACGAATATGCTGCAATCTATTTTTCATCGGGTACAACGGGTTTCCCCAAAGCAATTCTCCATGCCCACAAGGCTCTCGTTCATTCCTGCAGAGTTGAGCAGAATCATCATTCGCAGTCGAAGGATGATGTTTTCCTCTGCATTCCTCCTCTTTATCATACGGGTGCAAAGATGCATTGGTTCGGTTCACTCCTTGTTGGCGGAAAAACCGTTCTTCTCAAGGGTGCAAAGCCTGAGTGGATCATCAAAGCTGTTTCCGAAGAAAAATGCTCAATAGTATGGCTTCTTGTGCCATGGGCTCAGGATATCCTCGATGCAATTGACAGAGGAGATATTGACATTGACCGCTATAATCTTTCTCAGTGGCGTCTTATGCATATCGGTGCACAGCCCGTGCCGCCCAGCCTTATCAAGAGATGGCTCGAAAGATTCCCGAATCATCAGTACGACACCAACTACGGTCTGAGTGAATCAATCGGTCCCGGCTGTGTTCATCTCGGCGTTGAGAATGTTCATAAGGTCGGTGCTATCGGCAAGGCAGGCTACGGCTGGGAAACAAAGATTGTTGATGAAAACGGCAATGAGGTTGCAAAGGGAGAGGTCGGTGAGCTTGCAGTTAAAGGCCCCGGCGTTATGCTTTGCTATTTCAACGATGAAAAAGCAACAAATGAAGTTCTCCACGGCGATTGGCTCTTTACGGGCGATATGGCTCAGGAGGATGAGGACGGATTTATTTTCCTTGTTGACCGCAAAAAAGATGTTATTATTTCGGGTGGTGAAAATCTTTATCCCGTTCAGATTGAAGATTTCCTCCGCAAGCATGATGCAATCAAGGATGTTGCCGTTATCGGTCTTCCTGATGCACGTCTGGGTGAAATTGCAGCTGCAATTATCGAGCTCAAAGAGGGCTGCAGAGCGGATGAGGATGATATCAATGATTTCTGCCGTGACCTTCCCAGATATAAGCGTCCTCATAAGCTGATTTTTGCAGAGGTTCCCAGAAATCCGACGGGCAAAATCGAGAAACCGAAGCTCCGCAAAATTTATTGCGGAGAAAGCCTTGTTGCTTCTCAGGTTGAAATGAAGCTCGGCAAGTAAAAAAATATTGACTAATTTTGTTTGATTTTGTTCTATTTTTATATTGTAATTCCAATTCTATAATATTATAATATAATATAGAATATTGTTGTATGGCGTTTGCTGTGCATTTTATAGGAGGAAATCAGTTGAAGTTATTTTTAGGTAATGAGGCGGTTGCAAGAGGTCTTTATGAAGCCGGCTGCCGTGTCGTTTCAAGCTATCCCGGAACTCCGAGCACGGAAGTAACGGAGTTTGCGGCAACATATGATGAAATTTTTTCCGAGTGGGCACCTAATGAAAAGGTTGCCTGCGAGGTTGCGTTTGGTGCAAGCGTTGCGGGTGCACGTTCATTCTGTGCAATGAAGCATGTTGGTCTCAATGTTGCGGCTGACCCTCTTTTCACCGCATCATATACTGGTGTTAATGCAGGTATGGTTATTCTTGTTGCAGATGACCCCGGGATGCATTCATCACAGAATGAGCAGGATTCAAGGCACTATGCTCTCGGTTCGAAAACCATGATGCTTGAGCCTTCAGATTCCGCAGAATGCCTTGATTTCACAAAAAGAGCATTCGAGCTTTCCGAAAAGTTTGATACTCCCGTTATTATCAGACTCACAACGAGAGTTGCACATTCAAGAAGTGTTGCTCCCGTTTCCGAAAGAGTGGATAACGGACTTAAGGAATATACAAAAAATCCTCAGAAATATGTTATGGTTCCCGCAAATGCAAAGGTAAAGCATGTTGCTGTTGAGCAGCGTATACTTGACCAGACAGCTTATTGCGAAAAAGAGGCTGTTGAAAACGGCCTCAACAAGGTTGAATATAACAGCAAGAAAATCGGTGTTATCACCTCGGGCATCTGCTATCAATATGCAAAGGAAGCTCTCGGCGAAAATGCATCTTATCTCAAGCTCGGCTGTGTTTATCCGCTTCCCGTTCAGCTCATAAAGGATTTTGCTGCTGAATGCGAAAAGGTTTATGTTCTCGAAGAGCTTGATGATTACATTGAAACTCACTGCCGCAAAAACGGTATTGAAGTTATCGGCAAGGATGCATTCACTCTTCAGGGAGAATATTCACAGAGCCTTATCTCAAAGGTTATTCTCGGCAAAGAAACCGAAAGCCTCAAAGCAGATGTCAACATCGTTCCCAGACCGCCCGTGCTTTGTGCAGGCTGTCCACACAGAGGACTTTTCTATGCACTCAAGCAGCTCAATGTTACCGTCAGCGGTGATATCGGATGCTATACTCTCGGTTCTGCTCAGCCTCTCGGCATGATTGATACCGTTCTTTGCATGGGTGCATCTGTTTCAGCCCTTCACGGCAGAAATGCTGCAGACCCCGAAAATGCAAAGAAGAGTGTTGCTGTTATCGGTGACTCTACCTTCATCCATTCGGGCGTAACCGGACTTATAAACATAGCATATAATGCAACAAATTCCGTTGTGATTATCCTTGACAACTCAATCACGGGCATGACGGGTCATCAGCAGAATCCCACAACGGGCAAGAATATCAAGGGCGAGCCTGCGAATGCTGTAAGCCTTGAAAAGCTTGCAAATGCTGTCGGTATCGAAACTGTTATCGTTGTTGATCCCTATAATCTTGCGGAAACAAAAGAGGGCATCAAAAAGGCTCTTGAAACCGACGGCCCCGCTGTTGTTATTTCAAGAAGACCTTGCGCTCTTCTCAAAACAGTCAAGCATAATCCGCCCCTTAAGGTCAATGCCGAAAAATGCAGATCCTGCAAGATGTGCATGAAAATCGGCTGCCCCGCCATCAGCATGAAGGACGGAAAGGCACACATTGACTTTACTCAGTGCCTCGGTTGCAAGGTTTGCAGTCAGCTTTGCAAATTTGATGCAATCGAAGAATAAGAGGGGAGAGAGACATATGAATAAATCAATTATGATTGTCGGTGTCGGCGGTCAGGGCACTCTGCTTGCAAGCCGTATTCTCGGCGCAGCTCTTCTTGACTGCGGCTACGATGTAAAGGTTTCAGAGGTACACGGCATGAGCCAGAGAGGCGGATCGGTTGTTACCTATGTACGCTACGGCGAAAATGTTGCTTCTCCCATTATTGAAAAAGGCGAAGCAGATATAATTCTTGCTTTTGAACAGCTTGAAGCTGCAAGATGGCTTGAGTTTCTTAAGCCTGACGGTAAGATTATCGTCAATACTCAGCAGATTGATCCCATGCCCGTTGTTATGGGTGCTGCTGAATATCCCGAAGGTGTTATTGATGCTCTTAAGGCTGCAGGTGCGGATGTTGAAGAAATTGATGCACTCCCCATGGCTGTTGAAGCAGGCACCTCAAAGGCGGTAAATGTTGTTCTTATCGGTGCAATGGCAAAGAATATGACAGCAGTGTCAAAAGAAAAGTGGATTGACGCTCTTAAATCGAGCGTTCCCGCAAAATTCCTTGAGCTCAATCTCAAGGCATTTGAAATGGGATATAATATTTAACCCGGAGAAAATAAAAAAGGAAGTGTTAACAATGAGCAAGTATTATCAGCCTGAAGTCGAAACCATGTCGGTTGAAGATATCAAGGCACTCCAGAGTGAAAAGCTTGTAAAGCAGGTCAAGCATGTTTATGAAAACGTCAAGTATTACCGTGACCTGATGGATGAAAAGGGTGTTACACCCGATGATATCAAATCAATTGATGATTTATACAAGCTTCCTTTCCTTACCAAGGCAGATCTCAGAGATGCATATCCCTACGGTCTTCTCGGTACCGATCTTAAGAACTGCGTAAGAATCCAGTCAACCAGCGGCACAACAGGCAGACGTGTTGTTGCTTTCTACACTCAGAAGGATGTTGACCTTTGGGAAGAATGCTGTGCACGTGCAATTGTTGCTGCAGGCGGTACAAACGGTGACGTTTGTCAGGTCGCTTACGGCTACGGTCTTTTTACGGGCGGCCCCGGTCTCAACGGTGGTTCACATAAGGTAGGTTGTCTTACTCTCCCCATGTCTTCAGGTAACACAGAGCGTCAGATTCAGTTTATGCAGGATCTTCATTCAACAATTATATGCTGCACACCCTCATATGCAGCATATATCGGTGAAACTCTCAAGGAAATGGGTCTTACTCCCGATGATATTGACCTTAAGGCGGGTATTTTCGGTGCAGAGCCCTGGACAGAAGAAATGCGTCGTGATATCGAAAAGTCACTCGGTATCAAGGCATATGATATTTACGGTCTCACAGAAACCAGCGGACCTGGTGTATCATTTGAGTGTGAAGAGCAGACCGGTATGCATATCAATGAGGACCACTTCCTCGCAGAAATCATTGATCCCGAAACGGGCGAGGTTCTTCCCGAGGGTTCAAAGGGTGAGCTTGTTTTCACAAGCCTTGACAAGGAAGCATTCCCGCTTCTCAGATACCGTACAAGAGATATCTGTGTTCTTTCGAGAAAGAAATGCTCCTGCGGCCGTACCTTCATCAAGATGTCAAAGCCCATGGGCAGAAGCGACGATATGATGATTATCCGCGGTGTCAACGTATTCCCCTCGCAGATTGAAACAGTTCTTATCAAAGAAGGCTACAGCTCAAACTACCTTATCGAGGTTGACAGAGAGCATAATACCGATACACTTGACATTTATGTTGAGCTTACTCCCGAGCAGTTCTCGGATACAGTCAAGGGAATTTCGGCAAGAGAAAAGTCTCTTGCAGGAGCAATCAAGATTATGCTCGGCATCAATCCCAAGGTTCACCTTGTTGCCCCCAAAACCATTACAAGAAGTGAAGGTAAGGCAGTAAGAGTTGTTGACAAGAGAAAGCTTCACGACTAATACGAAAGGAGAATTACATATGGCAGTAAAGCAGATTTCCGTTTTTATTCAGAATAAGAAAGGCAGACTTGCAAAGGTTTCGCGTCTTCTTGCAGACAACAATATTTATATCAGAGCTCTTTCAATTGCGGATACTCAGGATTTCGGTATTCTCCGTCTTATCTGTGAGGACGTTGAAAATGTCAATTCCGTTCTCAAAGAAGCAGGCTATCTCACAACAATAACAGATGTTCTTGTTGCAGCGGTCAAAGATGATGCCGGTGCTCTCGCAATAATTGCTGAAGCACTCCGTGATGCTGATGTTTCCATCGAATATGTCTACGAGCTTGCAACGGTAGATAACATTGTTTATCTTGTTGTTCGTGTTGATGATAATAAGGTTGCTGCGGCAGCGCTCGCAGGTGCCGGAATCAAAACTGTAGGCGAAGATGTAATTTTCAAACTGTAATACATAAAAGAAAGCTCCTTGCGGCTTTGACCGCAGGGAGCTTTTTTAAGTGATGATTTAGATAACTCTGAAGGTTTTGACCTCAAAGGGCTTGAGCATGAATTCAAAGCTGTTTCCGTCGCAGGGGATTTCAGCCTTGTCTTCTTCAATCATGTTGCACTCATAAACTTTTTCGATATCAAAGCCGAGTGTGATTGAGCGGAGACCTCTTCTCTGCTCCTCTTCAACTACACGGATGATATATCCTCTGCCATCCTGAGCCTTCTTTACGCAGTCGATGGCAGCATTGTCCTCAAGAGCCGAGACAAAGCATTTTTCACCGTCGATAATGCCTTCGGTTGCCTCTGCGTTATAAACCGCAACGGGAGGAACATTGAATGCGATTGCCTGCTGCACCGTATCATATCTCCAGTCCTCAGCATGAGGGTGGAATGCATACTTGAATGTGTTGATGCCGTGGTCGCCCGTTCTGTCGGGGCAGGTGGGTGCACGCATGAGTGTTATTCTCATATGGCTGTTGTGGATATCATAGCCGTATTTGCAGTCGTTGATAATGCTGCAGCCGTAGCCGCCTTCAGAAAGGTCAGCCCATTTATGTGCGGCAACCTCAAATCTTGTGAGGTCATAAAGAGTATTCCAGTGGGTGGGTCTCTTTGTTGCACCGTGTGCAATATCATATGTTGCATCGGTATCAATAACGGAAACATCAAAGCCTGCCTTGAGAACCTTGTCGCTCTCGTGCCAGTCAACGGTTGTGTCAAAAACAACGCTTTCGCCGTTCTGATAAAGGATAACATCCTGAGTGATAACCGATTTGTTGAACTTATAAGTAACTCTGATAACGCCTCTTACGGCATTGCTTTCGATAACCTCAATGCTGTCAGCCTTGAGCTCCCACATCTTCTTCTGATAGTTGAGCTCAAGATTCCATGCGGTTTCGTGAACGCACTTGTCAAGCGAGATGGTAAGAATGTTACCTCTGCCGTCAAGAGCCTCTCTGTCATTGAGCTTATCGTAAACACTTGTGATGATGCCGTTTTCATCAAGCTCAACTCTGAGAACAGCATTTTCAAGAAGATTTGTTTCCGCTTCAACGGGTGAATAGATGCATTCGCCTTCCTTGAGAACGAAGGTCTTGCAGCTCATGGGTTCAAGCTCATCGGGAAGGAAGATGAATTTACCGTCAACATAGGTGCAGGGGAGCGAAAGACCGTCTGCAGTTGCAGCGTACATTCCTTCGGGAACACCCTCTACCTCAATTGCCTCATAGCTTCTTGCGTTGGTGAGATTCCATACGGTAATGCTGTTCTTATCGGCTGTAACCGCACCCGAAAGAGCCTTGAGTGCACCGTTGAAGATGTCTTCACCGATTTTGTTCATAACGGCATAATCCCTGCGGCAATCCTCAAAAACCTCGTGGATTGACGAGCCGGGAAGAATATCATGGAACTGGTTGGTCATAAGGATTCTCCAGCCCTTTTCAAGCTCTTCCTTGGGATATTCCTTGCCGAGAAGCTTTTCAGCAAATACGCTGAGCATTTCACCTCTGGTGAAAAGATATTCGCCCTTGCGGTTGTTCTTCTTGACAAACGCCTGGCTTGTGAAGGTACCTCTGTGGTTTTCATAGAACATTTCGCCGTTCCATACGGGGAGCTCATCCTCGTGACCCTTGAAGGTCTCAAAGAAATCGTCAACGTGACCGATTTCAGTTTTGGGAAGACCGGGGAAATTCTGAAGGCGTCTGCCTCTTTCAAGCATGTTTCTTGTCGGACCGCCGCCGCCGTCACCGTAGCCGTACATGCTCATTGCGGTGTTGAGCTCATTCTTGTTGTTGCATTCTCTGTCAACCGTCATGATTTCCTCAACATTGTAGTGGCAGTTGTATGCGGGACGCATAAGGTGAGCATAAACCCTGTCACCGTTGTTGCCCTGCCACATGAACATGCTGTAGGGGAACTTGGTTGTATCATTATATGAAAGCTTGGATGTGATGAAATTCTGCATTCCGCATCCGTTGATAATCTGGGGGAGAGCCCATGTAAAACCGAAACAGTCGGGCAGCCAGTATGTCTTTGAAACCTTGCCGAATTCATTTCTGAAGAATTCCGTGCCGTAAAGCACCTGTCTGATAAGTGCTTCACCAGAAGCAATGTTTGTGTCAGCCTCAACCCACACATTGCCGCAGATATCCCATTGACCCGAAGCAACCTTTTCTTTGATCTTTTCATAGATTTCGGGATAATGATCCTTCATCATCTGATAAAGAACAGCCTGACTCTGACCAAAGGTCATTTCGGGATAAACATCCATAAGAGAGGTAACATTCATAAATGTTCTTGCACTCTTTCTGATGCTTTCCTGAATTCTCCAGAGCCATGCAACGTCGATATGGCTGTGGCCCGTGAGAATAACCTTGCTCTGTGCAGACCAATCTATGGCTGCAATCTTTGAAAGATAATATTTTCTTGCTTCATGGATTGACTCTCTGACTCTTGCTTCGTCAAAATCATAGTCAACCATGTGCATGCTGTCATCTACTGCGGCATAAACCTTTGCGTTGATGTGTTCGTCTTTTATGTAGTCAAGTGCCTGAAATGCAACTTCAAGATCTATATAGTAGCCTTCGCATTCCTTGTCTGCAACAAAAATGCAGGTTTCGCCAAAACGGCATTCGGCATGCTTTGCACCTTCCATGGCAGCATCGCAGAAGCTCATGGAATCAACAGTTGCTTCAATTTCAAATTCAAGCACTTCGCCTGCCTTGTGAATGCCGAGAGCAACCTCAGTTCTGTCAGGGATGCTTTCTCTTGATGCACAGCCCGAAATGAAATGACCGTTGCATTTAACGAGTGCTTCACCGCCGACGGCAAATTTTGCACGAAGCTCAAGACCGTCCATCTCCTCGGGAACGGTTACGCTTGCTTTGAAGAAGTGAGCGGAATCATAGCCTGCGTACCAGATGTTGCCGCTTCTGATTTCACCCTTGAAATCTTCATATTCATATCCGTCTTCGCCAAGGAATATGCCTTTTGTATATTCCCAGACGTCAATATCTTTCTTGTAAAGAATGCAGTAGTTTTTCAACTGCTTGAACATATCATCTTTGAGTATATGCGGTTTGATTGTATGCATAAACACCATCCTTTTCTAAGTATAAAAATATAATAACAAAACACATTTTAAAAATCAATAACAACAGATTAACTTCTGTATTTATCCAGTACAGAAGTTACCGTGTCAAGAAAAGAGCTTTCACCGAGGGTGTTGATTTTGAAAATAATTCCCTGACTTCCGCCCGAGGTAATAACGCTTACGAAAATTCTGTCATCACTTTTTATGAGTGTCACATTCATGCTCACTCTGTTCTGACCCGTATAGCTGTAGCGTTCGTAAACCCGAACGGCACAAACGGAATTTGCCGTGCTGAAATCACTTTTTTCCTCAAGAGAGGCAGAGGAACTGTTGCTCATTACCGCATCATTGATGTTTTCAAGAATTTCAAAAAAATCTCCTCGGAGCTCAGCTTCGTATTTAGCCATTCAAATCTCTCCTTTCTTTATTAATATAAATGAAAACAATGCGTTTGTAAATAAAAAAACCGCCGAAATTCTCAGCGGTTTTTTGGTTAATATTACAGTTTTTATTCTGTGGGAAGACCTTCCTTATCATACATGCATGCAGCTTCAAGCATGATTTCAATGCCCGCCTCGATTGCTTCGGGAACAAGATTGTCTGCATTGTCAAGTCTTGTGTGATAGTAGCGGGGAGGAGTGGGATCCATAGCGGCAAAGCCTGTTGCGGGGATGCCCTTCTGAGTGAATGCGGCAGCATCGCAGGCACCGATATAGATTGATTCAAACTTAAGGTCATAGCCGCAGTTTTTACCTGCGTTCTTAACAAGATGCTTTGCTCCCCAGTGATGCTTGAGGGTGCCGCTGAGGTCTCTGTCGTAAACAGCCATTGTGTCAAGATCACGGAATGTGTCTGCACCGATAACGCAGGTTTCAACATCCTTGAGCTCTTTTTCGTGAGCTTCAACATATGCCTTTGCACCTCTGAGACCTGATTCTTCTGAACCTGAACAGATAACAACAAGCTCTGTGTTTTCGAGTCTTGTGTCGGTTTCTGCCATTGCCTTTGCCACTGCCATGCCTACATAGCAGCCGGTAAGATTATCGTTTGCACCGGGAACACTTTTGAACGGATTCTGGAAAAGAAGGAATGCAAGCTGGAAGGGGATGAAGATGCAGCCGATAACAAAGCCGAGAATCATAAGCCAGCGGGGCTCTGCTGCTTCAAGTGCACCGTTTGTGCCTGCACAGATAATACCGATAATTGCAATGATAAGATCAGCAACAAGACCTACAACAGCGGGGATGAGCACGCATTTCATTCCCACGCCGCCGAGAAGATAGTTGAGAGTCCACTCGAACTGGCTGTCTGCGTGACCTACGATGATAAAACGCTTTTTAAGCTCACCCTTGGGTGCTCTTTTTGCAATAACGTTGTGACTCGGATGTCCCTTGAAAAGAGGGTCTATAAATCTTTTATACATAACGAATTCAAGAAGAAGGGGAATGAATCCGAGAACAACAAGAATAAGCGAAATAACGGGATTTGCAAATGCATATGTAAATACGCTTGCAATGGCACATGCAACCGTGAAGGGGATAAATCCCATGAATGCCTGGCGGTGAACCTTGAATTCCTCAATGGTAACTTCGTCACAGGTCTTTTCAAGGTCTTTTGACATAAGCTTCTGAGCCTTGAGCTCTTCGGGTGAACCGGGCTTTCTCGGTCCGATTTCATTGCAGATTCTTGTGATGTTTTTTACAGCGTATTTACCGAGCTTTTTTATGTCAAAGCCGTTGCTGTATTCGAGTGCTGTTTTCATTTTAGCTTACCTCCGGTGCGAATAAATTAACATAAATAAAATACCACAATGTTAAATAAAAATCAATATATAAAACCAAGAATTATTGTTGAAAATGTAACATTAAAAAAACAGCAGGAAAACTCCTGCTGAAATTTATAGACTGTATACTCCCGAACGCATGACTGCATATTCGATATCCTTGACTCTGAAATATTTCAGAACGGGCTCATTGAAAATGCAGTAGTCGGCAACGGTATAATTATCAAGGCTTATGGTTCTTATTTTGTATGAATAAGCATTGCAAATGAACAGCTTATTATCATAAACCGAAACATCCGTCGGATGACAGAATGCTTTTTCTTTCGGGCTGCCTATTCTGAATTCGGTTCTGTTGTGTTTTACGGAATAATTAATGATTGCATTTGAATCGGGAACAACAAACCATAAGTCGGCACCGTTGACGGCAGGTGAGGAAGCAGGATTATCGAAATATTCAACCTTGCTTTCAGAAATCGTTTCACCGATGCTGCCGATAATCTTAAGGGTACCGTCTTCATAGCTGACAGCCATTGTGTTGCTTGTGAGATTAACCACATCACAGGTAACAAAATCACCGAGGCGTTTTGCAATGTCGGCACCGTTTTCGCCGAATTTTGCATTTATGTAAGTCAGTACGGGGATTTTCTCAAAAATATCAATTTCCTGATTATAGATATAAAAAGCCACAGCCTCGCCGCCGTCGGGATGATTTTCCTTGCAGGCATAAACGAAACCGCGTTCAACAGGTATGATATCAAGCAAATCTGCGTTAAAAAGCTTTTGCAATGCTTTAATCCTCCGTAAAAGACAAAATAACCCCGCCAAGCCGTATGCAGCCGATTGTAACCTGCTCTTATAGCAGGTGGGTGCCGCCCGATGCTTTCACGCTCCCTTCGTCCAATCAGACCGAATCTGACCGGGAGGTCTGCAATCCGCCACCGGAGCCGGGCTCCCTATTAATGTGTGTTGGGTTACATATAGACTGCAAGTAAATCGCACAAGGCAGGGTGTTAATCATCAAAAAATATTATTATTCTTCTTCAAAATCAAACATTTCGGAAAGTCTTTCTTCAAATGCCTGACCTACTTCTTCGAATTCTTCATCGTCTTCGATAGGGCAAAGGAAGGTTTCGCCGTTTTCTTCCTCAACCTTGAGAATGATGAGCTCATTGTCTTCTTCGGTTATTTTGTCGGGAGTTTCGGGCAGAGGAAGAAGTGCAACATATCTTCCGGTGTCTGTTTCTATTCTGTCGAGCTCCTCGAAAATGTGTTCTTTTCCGTCTTCGTCAACTATGCTGACAATGTCGGGAGTGTATTCTTCATTGTTCATCGGATTTGATTCCTTTCGTTGTTTCTGCTCCTATATTTTAACTCCAAAAGCTCTTTTAGTCAATAGAAAAAACTGTATTTGACCGAAATAATAAAATCCATGCGAATGAGTGCATAACTTACAAAAGTTATAAACTTTTCTGCAAAAAACTATTGACAACCACCTAAAAATGTGCTATATTATAGTCGAGGAAAGGAACAGGGAAAATCAACAAAACAAATAAATTCCCTTTCAACCTCTTGACCATATATCATAGGACACAGGTCAAAACCAAGTGAATAAAGAAAGGCGGCGATACCCGATGTACAGTGCAGAACATCAGCTCGCAGCCGCCGTATCCGACAAATAAATGCAGCGGAATTAAAGGTGAAACTCAGATAAATATTCAGATCTGTGAAAACCGTTTAAACCGCAATTATAACAAATTGAATGTTGAATATGTCGGTACCGGCGGTTGTGAGCACAGAAACAATTGAATAATGAATTTACATAAATCAGACCGTGCAACAGCATGGTCTTTTTCTTTTATTTATTAACGAATTCTCTTGAAATATTCTTATTATAGTGTTATAATAACAGGATATTGAAAGGAATGATTGCTTTTGAGACGTAAAAAGTGGGTAGTAACAAAAGGTGATAAGGATCTTGCAGCTCAGCTCGCTCAGGAGCTGAGTACAGACCCTTTTGCAGCGTTACTCGTTACCTCAAGAGGCTTTGACAATATAGATGAAATTGCTGATTTTTTTGATCCCGATGCACCTCTTTGCCTTTCTCCGTTTTCCATTGCCGACATGGGTAAGGCTGCAGAGCGTATCAACAGAGCTATTGATGATTTTGAAAAAATCTGCGTTTTCGGAGATTATGATGCCGACGGCGTTACCGCAACCGCACTTCTTTTTTCTTATCTTGAAACAAGAGGTGCCAATGCAATCCGTTATATACCTGACAGACTGACTGAGGGCTACGGTCTCAATATCGGTGCAATCGAATCTCTTGCCGAAATGGGCGTAAAGCTTATTGTTACGGTCGATAACGGAGTTTCGGCGATTGATGAAGCCGTCAGAGCAAAAGAGCTCGGAATTGATCTGATTGTTACCGACCACCATAAGGTCGGAGATGTGCTTCCCGATGCTGTTGCGGTTGTTGACCCACACCGTGAGGATTGTCCCAGCACTTTTAAAGAGATGTCGGGTGTCGGCGTTGCTTTCAAGCTTGTTTGTGCTCTTGAAGGCGATGACGGTGATATACTTATCGAAGAATACGGCGACCTTGTTGCACTTGGCACTATAGGTGATGTTGTTACTCTGACGGGAGAAAACAGAGTTATGGTGCGCAGAGGTCTCCGTCTCATTAATGAATGCCCGAGACCGGGTATCAATGCCCTTATGGAAATTGCCGGTGTTGCAGATAAGGTTTTTTCGGCATCGACTGCGGCGTTTGCCGTTTGCCCGAGAATCAATGCGGCAGGCAGAATGGGCTCCGCATCAAAGGCACTTGATCTTCTTTTGTGCGATGACGATGATGCCGCGGAGCAGATTGCACATGTTATCAACGAAATGAATGTTCAGCGACAGCAGACCGAAACCTCGATTTTTTCGCATGCTGTTGAAATGATAAATTCCGAAACGGGAATAATAAACGATAAGATTATTGTTGTTGACGGCGAAGGCTGGCATCAGGGTGTTATCGGAATTGTTGCTGCAAGAATAACCGAAAGATACGGCAGACCCAGCATTGTTATTTCCCGTGACGGCGAAACGGCAAGAGGCTCATGCCGCAGCATAGAAGGCTTTTCGATTTATGATGCGATTGAAGCGGTATCGGATTGCCTTGACCACTACGGCGGACACACCCTTGCTGCAGGTCTCGGACTTGATTCTTCGAGAATTGAAGAATTCAGACGCAGAATAAACGAATATGCCGCAGATATGCCGATGCCGTTTGCTCAGCAGAAAATTGATTGCCGATTGCTTCCTTCATCAATAAGCCTCGATATGCTTTCTGCAATGAGTTATCTTGAGCCATTCGGTGCAGGCAATCCGCAGCCGTGCTTCGGGCTTTTCGGAGTTAAAATAGAAGATACTGCTTCGGTTTCAGACGGAAAACACATGAGAATGATTGTTTCCAGAAACGGTGCAAGAACGGGCGTTGTTTTCTTCGGAATGCCCGAGAAAAAATTTCCTTATGAAAAAGGCGATACCGTTGACCTTGCGGTTAATCTCGACAGAAATGTTTATAACGGCGAAACAAGAGTTTCGGTTATCGTCAGAGGAATAAGACCCGCATTGACAGATGAAGAAAAGGTGCTTTCCGCAATTGAGCTTTACGATAAATTTTCAAGGCATGAAAAGCTGACTCCCGATGAAGCGGCGGATATTCTGCCCGACAGACAGCTTCAGGTTGATGTTTTCAAATCCATAAAGTCAAAACCGCTTAAGGATAAGGAATGTGAGGTTCTTTGTGTCAGACTCGGCGATGACGGCGGAAAGCTTGCGAAGGTTACCGCAGTTATTGACAGTATGCTTGAAATGGGTATTCTTGCCCAATCCGAAGAGAATATGATATATGTTCCCGAAAGCACCTCAAAGGTCAATCTTGAGGATTCGGAAATAATGAAGCGGCTGAGAAATTTTCTTTGATTTGAGGAAGAAGTATGAAAGAATTCAAAAAAACAAGTGTATGCACCTGCTCGGACCCCGAAAAATGCATGGAGCTTCTTCTGGAGCTTATAGGCGATAATTGCACGGGCAAAGAGCTTTGTGATGTCAAAAAAGCTTATCAGATTGCAAGAGATGCCCATGAGGGTCAGAAGCGTCTTTCCGGTGAGCCGTATATCATGCATCCGCTGAGCGTTGCGATAATCCTTGCAAGTCTCGGCATGGATGAAGCTTCGATTATTGCGGCAATTCTGCATGATACCGTTGAAGATACGAAGCTGACAAATGCCGAGGTCAAAAAGGAATTCGGCGAAACAATTGCAGAGCTTGTTGAAGGCGTTACCAAAATCGGCAAGGTTCCTCTTCAGACAAAGGAAGAACAGCAGGCTGAAAACATCCGTAAGATGCTTATGGCGATGTCAAGGGATATCCGTGTTATCATCATCAAGCTTGCCGACAGACTCCATAATATGAGAACTCTTATGTTCAAGCCCGAACAAAGACGCAGGGAGATTGCACTTGAAACAATCGAAATCTACGCTCCCATTGCTCACCGTCTCGGTATCCGACCCATCAAGGAAGAGCTTGAGGATCTTTCTATCAGCTATCTTGACCACGTTGCTTACCGCGAAATCGAGGAGTCTCTTGAAAACCAGAGCAAAACAAGAAATGAATTTCTTGAAGAAACCAAGGCAAGAATCGAAGAAAGAATAAAGAGCGTCGTAAACGGTGCTCAGGTAAACGGAAGAATCAAATCCGTTCACGGCATATACCGCAAAATGTATATGCAGAATAAGAATTTTGACCAGATTTATGATATTTACGCAGTCAGAATTATCGTTGATACCGTTATTGACTGCTATAATTGCCTCGGCGTTATCCATGATATGTTCAAGCCCATTCCCGGCAGATTCAAGGATTATATTTCAACGCCGAAGCCCAATATGTATCAGTCGCTCCACACAACCGTTCTCGGCAAGGAGGGCATACCCTTTGAGGTTCAGATCAGAACATGGGAAATGCATCATACAGCAGAATTCGGTATCGCCGCCCATTGGAAATATAAGCTCGGAATCAACGGCACGGCGAAGTTCGAAGAGCGTCTGACATGGATAAGACAGCTTCTCGAAAACCAGAGCGAGGATGAAAATGTTGAAGATATCGTTTCAACAATCAAGAGTGACCTTGTTCCCGAAGAAGTATTTGTGTTTACTCCCAAGGGCGATGTTTTCAGTCTTCCCATGGGTGCAACCGTTGTTGACTTTGCATATGCCATCCATTCTGCGGTCGGCAATAAAATGGTCGGAGCAAAGGTTGACGGCAGAATTGTTCCGCTTGATTATAAGGTCAAAACGGGCGAAATCATTGAAATTATGACCTCGTCTCAGCAGGGCAAGGGTCCGAGCAGAGACTGGCTCAATATAGTAAAAACAAGCCAGGCGAGAAGCAAAATCCGTCAGTGGTTCAAGAAAGAACGCCGCGACGAAAACATTATTGAAGGCAAGGCTCAGCTCGAAAGAGAATTCAAGCGTAATTTTATCCGTCTTACGGAAGATAACTATGAAGAATTTTTGATAAAAATTGCCGAAAGACAGCATTGCAAATCGCTTGATGATTTCTTTGCCGCAATCGGTTACGGCGGAATTTCGCTTATGCGTCTTATGCCGAGAATCAAGGAGGATTACGGCAAGCTTCAAAAATCCGACGAACCCGTTATCGTGACCGCACCCGTCAAAAAGAGAACAAAGAGCAACGAGGGTGTTATTGTTGAAGGCATTGACAATTGTCTGATTAAATTCTCCCGTTGCTGCAATCCTCTTCCGGGTGACGATATTATCGGTTTTATCACAAGGGGTCACGGAGTTTCCATTCACACAAAGAAATGCACCAATGTGCCTGCCGATATCAGCAAGGCAGGTGAGCCCGAAAGATGGATTACCGCTTACTGGGATACCAATGTCAAGGAAGATTTCAAGTGCACCCTTCAGCTTTTCTGTCTTAACAGAATCGGTCTTCTTGCAGATGTTTCAAGTCTGCTTGCAAGCATGAGAATCATGATTAACGATATAAGCACAAGAAACACAACCGACGGCAGAGCAATTGTTATGGTAACGGTATCGGTCAACGGTGTTGAGCATCTCAATTCGCTTGTTGCAAAGATAGATAAAATCGACGGCGTTCTCAGCATCGAGAGAAGCGGTATATAAGGTGAAAATATGAAAGCAGTAATTCAGCGTGTAAATAAATCCTCCGTCAGCGTTGAAGGAGAAATAAAAGGCAGCGTCGGCAAGGGATATAATATTCTTCTCGGCGTTATGAACGGTGATACCGAAGCTCAGGCGGAGCTGCTTGCGGCGAAGGTATCAAAGCTCCGTGTTTTTGAAGATGAAGCAGGAAAAATGAATAAAAGCATAACGGATATCGGCGGAGAAATTCTTGTTGTTTCTCAGTTTACCCTCTGTGCCGATATAAAGAAAGGCAACCGTCCGTCATTCACCGATTCCGCACCTCCCGACGAAGCAAACAGACTTTATGAATATTTCTGTTCAAAGCTCCGTGAAAACGGGATTTCAAAGGTTGAAACGGGAGTTTTTGCGGCAGATATGAAGGTTGAAATCGAGAATGACGGCCCTGTGACAATTGTTATGGATACCGATATCTGGAGTAAAGGATGATTAAATGAAAATAACTCAGCTTGATCTCGGTCACGAAATATTCGCAAACTGCTATCTGCTTGTTGACGAAGCAACGGGCGATGCGGCAGTGGTTGACCCTGCATGGTATACGGATAATTTTAAAACCGTACTTGCGGAAAATAACGCAAATCTGAAATACATATTGCTCACTCACGGACATTTTGACCATATTTTTGGTGTTTACGGTCTGCGTGAGGCAACGGGGGCAAAGGTTGTTATTCACGGCAACGATGCAGGTCATCTGCTTGATGAAAGCAAAAGTCTTGCAAAGGGCAACATGCCAGAGCCTCAGAATCCCGTTGAGGCGGATATCCTTGTTGATGATGGTGATATCATCAGTATCGGTGAAAGTAAGATAAAAGTAATGCACACTCCCGGTCATACAATGGGCGGAGTCTGCTATATTCTTGAAGATGACAGAGTTATAATCAGCGGCGATACTCTTTTTTGCATGACAGCGGGAAGAACGGATTTCGCCGACGGCAGCGACGAGCTTATGATTGCTTCTCTTAAAAGGCTTATCGCTCTTGACGGCGACTACAGAGTTCTGCCCGGTCACAACAGAGAAACAACCCTTGAAAGAGAAAGAACTCGCAACTGGTATATCAGAAGGATGGTTAAATAAGTGATATTAAGAATTTTCGGTCACGATTTCCACTACGAATGTGAAAGTCTGTGCAGGGTTTATTTCCCAAACGAAAAAATTAATATAGTTTATGACGAAAGCGGCGAAGACGAAAGAACCGTTATCACCCGTTGCATTCCGTTCAACGGCGGAAACCGTGTTGAGGTTGATGCTGTTATCGGCGAAGAAAAACGCAGCCTTGCGGCAGAGGTCTGTGCTGATGAAGCGGAGCTTGCGGATAAAAGCGAGCTGAGGATTTGTCAGCTTATTTTTGAGGCTCTGTCGGATATAACGGGTTACACTCCGCCGTGGGGAATCCAGACGGGAGTGCGTCCTTCAAAGCTTATGCTCCGTCTTATTGACGAAATGGGTGTTGAAGGAGCGTTGCGTTATTTTAAAGAGGATTTGCTTGTCAGCGAAGAAAAAACCGCTCTTGCCCATACCGTTGCATCCGCGGAAGAAAAAATCATAAATCTTTCCGAAAACAATTCGTTCAGTCTTTATGTTTCAATTCCGTTCTGTCCTTCAAGATGCAGCTATTGCTCGTTTGTTTCGCATTCTATTGATAATGCGAATGCCAAAAGAATACTTCCGGAATACCTTGAAAAGCTTGCCGAAGAAATAGAAATATCGGGCAGAATCGCCTCGGAGCTCGGTCTGAAGCTTGAAAGCGTTTATTTCGGCGGAGGTACTCCGGGAGTGCTCGAAGCTCCTCAGATGGACAGGCTTCTCGGTGCAATCGAAAAATCTTTTGATTTGTCAACCGTAAGGGAATATACCGTTGAGGTCGGCAGACCCGATACGGTAACTCCCGAAAAGCTGCGGATATTAAGACTTCACAATGTCGGCAGAATCAGTATTAATCCGCAGACCTTCAACCAGAAAACGCTCGAGCTTATTGGCAGAAATCATTCCGTTGAGCAGTCGGTCAAATCCTATCAGCTTGCGAAAGCCTACGGCTTTGACTGTGTCAACATGGATCTGATTGCAGGCCTGCCCGACGAAAGCTTTGAGGACTTCCGTTCAAGTGTTGATACCGCAATCTCGCTCTCTCCCGAAAATATAACGGTACATACTCTTGCACTCAAGCGTTCTTCAAATCTCGGCACCTCGGGCACCGAAGTTTCGGGAGGCAACGCTGCAAAGAAGATGCTTGAATATGCTTCCGAACGCCTCAGGGAGAGCGGATACGAACCCTATTATATGTACCGTCAGAGCAAGTGCGTAGGCAACCTTGAAAATGTCGGCTGGTGTAAAAAAGGCAAGGAGTGCCTCTATAATGTGTTTATGATGGAGGAGTGCCACACCGTAATTGCGGTCGGAGCAGGTGCGGTAACAAAGCTTTGCGAGCCCGGCACAACCAATGTCGAACGCATTTTTAATTATAAATATCCATATGAATATATTTCCGGTTTTGACAAAATCAGCGAACGCAAAAACGGAATAAAGAGCTTTTATTTGTCATACTAAATTTTATAGGGTGATGACAAATGACAGAAAAATACACATATCAGAAAATAAATGCTCTTGCGTGCTGCCCGAAGGAATTTATTTCGGAATGCAATAAAGAATATCACGCAATAATAAGCGGTGTATCCGCAAAAATATTTGCCGACAGGAGCAAAAAAATCGTTCTTCTTGCGGGTCCGAGTTCATCGGGCAAAACAACTACCGCAAAAATACTTTCCGAAAAGATAAGTATGCTCGGCGGAAAGGCATATACCGTTTCGCTTGATGATTTTTATTTGCCTAAGGCTGTGGGATATCCGCTTGATGAAAACGGAAATCCCGATTATGAGTGTGTTGAAGCTCTTGACCTTGAGCTTCTGCATTCCTCTTTGAGCATGCTGTCAGAAACAGGAAAGGCTTCTCTGCCTGTTTTTGATTTCGTGACGGGCGAGAGAACGGAAAATGCAAAAAATATTGAGCTTCTCGAAAATGATATTATTATCGTAGAGGGTCTTCATGCTCTGAATCCGGTTATAACGGATACGCTTGATGAAGCGAAACTGATGAAGATTTATATCAGCGTTTCCTCAAGGGTTTATGATGAAAGCGGAGAGGTTTTTCTTTCAAAGCGTGATCTGCGTTTTGTGAGAAGAGCGGTGCGTGACAGCCGCTTCCGCTCGACTCCGGTTGAACGCACTTTTGAAATATGGCAAAGCGTTATGAGAGGGGAAGACAGATATCTGTTTCCTTTCAAAGACCGTGCGGATATAAAAATCAATTCGTTTCATCCGTGCGAACCGTGCATTTTTGCCGTGAATGCAATTTCTTTGCTCAAAGAAATTACCGACGGCGAATACTTTGAAAAATCGGAACAGCTTATAAATAAACTCGGTTTATTTAAAAATACAGATTATTCGTTGCTTCCCGAAGATTCTCTTCTGAGAGAGTTTACGGGCTGAAAACGGCCGAAAAGGAGAGTGAGCCTTATGGCTTCCGAAAAGAAACAGTCAGTGCTTAACGGTGCAATGATGCTGATGTTTGCAGTTGTGCTGGTAAAGCTGATCGGTGCATTGTTTAAAATACCGCTTACCGACATGCTCGGAGCAACGGGAAGAGGATATTTCAACTCGGCATACGAGGTATATACCCCTATTTTTGCAATTTCAATGGCGGGTCTTCCTGTAGCAGTGTCAAGAATGGTTGCAGAAAATGTTGCTCTCAACAGACACAGAGAAGCAAGAATGGTTTTCAGGGTTTCTCAGAGAATTTTCACTATAGTCGGTCTTGTCGGAACCCTCGTTCTTCTCATTGCGGCTTACCCTTACACGCATTTTGTTGCGGGCAGCAAGAGTCTTCCTGCCGTTCTGTGTGTTGCCCCGTCAATATTCTTCTGTTGTTATATGTCCGCCTACAGAGGCTATTATGAGGGCCTGCGTAATATGACTCCCACAGCAATTTCTCAGGTTATCGAGGCTCTCGGCAAACTTCTTATCGGTCTTGCACTTGCAAAAATAATCATTTCCGTGGGAATGAGTCAATATGAGGCCGGAATGCTTGCGTCAGGTAATGTTTCTGCAGTTGTTTTCGGAAACGAAGTAATGAGTGATACTGAAGCCAACAGCGTTATTATTCCATGGGCTGCGGCAGGTGCGGTTCTCGGAGTAACGGTCGGCTCGATTGCAAGCAATGTTTTCCTTATCATATGCCACAAAATCAAGGGTGACGGCTTTACACGCACTCAGCTTGTCAATTCACCCAAAGCCCGCCCCTCTGAGGAAATAGCAAAAGAAATGATTAAAATTGCCGTTCCCATGGTCATCAGCGCACTTGTTCTTAACATAACAAATCTTGTTGATACCATGACCATTCAGTCAAGATTGATGACGGCACTCGAAACGGATTTCAACACGGTTATGCAGATGCATGCCGAGTCATTCAATGAAGCTGTCAGACTTTCAAGGCTTAATCTCAATGACCTCAAAGAGGTTAAAAGCTATCTCTGGGGTGTTTACGGAACCGCTCTTGACTTCAAAAATCTTGTTCCCACAATAACAATTCAGCTTGGCGTAAGTGCTCTTCCCGCCCTTGCTGCAGCATGGGCAGTCAAGGATAAGGGTGCAACCAAATCAACAATCGAAACGGTTATCAGAATAGGAATGCTTGTTGCACTTCCTGCGGGTATCGGCATGGCTGCACTTTCGGGTTCAATTCTTGAGGTTGCCTATGCAAGAGGTCTCAGCTCCGATGCAATTCCGAGCGTAACTCCCATTCTTGCGGCTTACGGCTTCGCAACACCGATTATGGCGATTTCAACGCCTACCATGAATATGCTTCAGGCGATCGGCAGAACGGATATTCCCGTAAAAAGCACAATTGCCGGTGCGATTGTCAAGATTGTCTGCAACTTTGCTCTTGTCGGCAATCCAAAAATAAATGTTTACGGTGCGGTAATCGGAACGATTCTTTTCTATGTCGTTATCGTTGTTTGCAATTTTACATCGCTCCTTAAGATTTCGGGCGTAAAAGTAAACTGGAAATCCGTTTTCGTGAAGCCCTTCATCTGTGCCGCCCTTTGCGGTGTCACTGCTTTTGCGGCAAACGGTCTGCTGACAACAATCTTCCCCTATGACCCCACACAGAGTATTATGAATATGGGAACCGTATCCGCGGTTATTTCAATCGGTCTTGCGGTTATTGTTTATGCAGTTTCACTACTTCTTATCAAAGGAATTGCCAAAGAAGATGTGATAGTTTTACCAAAAGGAGAAAAAATTGCAAAAACCCTTGAAAAATATGGACTTTTAGGTTAAAATAGAGTTTGCATGCGTTTGGAGTGAAAAAAATGCTTGACTTTGAGTTTAAAAACAGTTATGATATGCAGGATTTGATTAAAATCATGCAAATTCTCAGATCTCCCGGCGGATGTCCGTGGGATGCAGAGCAGACACACGAAAGCATAAAGAAGAATCTTATCGAAGAAACCTACGAGGTAATCGAGGCTATAAATAAAAATGATAAGGAGCTTATGTGTGAAGAGCTCGGTGATCTTCTTATGCAGGTTGTTTTTCATGCTCAGATGGAAGAAGAGAGCGGCAGCTTTGCTTTTGATGACATAACCGACGGAATCTGCAAAAAGCTCATCGAACGCCATCCCCATGTTTTCGGCGAGGTCAGCATATCCGGTGTTGACGATGTTCTCACCAACTGGGATGCAATCAAAAGAAAAACCAAAGGGCAGAAAACAACAACTCAGTCGATGAACAGTGTTCCCAGAGAGCTTCCCGCTCTTATGAGAGCAACCAAGCTTCAGAAAAAGGCTGCGGATGTCGGCTTTGACTGGAGTGATGTTTCAGGTGCTTTTGATAAGCTCGAAGAAGAAATAGCGGAGCTCAGACAGGCAATCGGAAACAACGACCGCGAAAATATGAGCGAAGAGCTCGGCGATGTTCTTTTCTCTGCCGTCAATGTTTCAAGATTTATAAAGACGGATGCCGAAGAAGCTCTTACCGCTGCAAGCGATAAATTCCTTGCGAGATTTACCAGGGTTGAGGAGCTTGCAAACGGCAGGGGAATTGATATGAATTCATCATCGCTCGAAGAGCTTGATAAGCTTTGGGATGAAGCGAAGGCTTCAGAATTATAATCGAATATGAACGCTTTCGGGTGTTTCATAAAATAGAAAAAGAAAAAAGATTGGAGTAAGAAAAATGAATAAGACAGAACTCGTAAATGCTATTGCCAAGAACGAAGGCATCGAAAAGAAGTGTGCAGAAAAGGCAGTTAACGCTGTTGTAGCTGCTATTTCAGATGCTCTTGCAGCAGGTGAAAAGGTTCAGCTTATCGGTTTCGGTACTTTTGAGGTTCGTGAGCGTGCAGAAAAGGAAGCTCGTAACCCCAGAACAGGCGAAACAATCAAGGTTGCAGCAACAAAGGTTCCCGCTTTCAAAGCAGGTGCAGCTCTTAAGGCAAAGGTTGCAAAATAAGTTATTTTTCACATAAGGGCTGCTTTACTGCAGCCCTTGAATTTTTTAAGGACTGAAGATAATGAGACTCGATAAATATTTAAAGGTTTCCCGTATTATCAAAAGAAGAACCGTTGCCAATGATGCCTGCGATGCAAAGCATGTGACGGTTAACGGCAAGGTTGCAAGGGCATCATACGATGTGAAGGTGGGCGATATAATCGAAATCACCTTCGGTGCAAATACAAGTAAATTTGAAGTTCTGAATGTTTCTGAGCACGCAACAAAAGAAAGTGCTGCATTGATGTTCAGACAGCTGTAATAACAAAACCTCCCGAAGCATATCATTGAATGAAATGCAAAAGGAGGTTTTTGTTATGGCAGATGAAAAAAGAATGAATTCGATGCCGCATAATCTTGTGCTTGAAGACAGAAGAATGCTTACCGTGTCGGGCGTTTCAGATGTGGACAGCTTCGATGAAGAAACGGTTATAGTTTTCACCGACCTCGGAGAGCTTACGGTAAGGGGAAAAAATCTTCACATTAACAGGCTGAGCGTTGAGGTGGGAGAGCTGACCGTTGAAGGCGATATTGCCGCATTGATTTATTCCGATGAGACTCCCAAAAGCGGCGGATTTTTCAGCAAGGTATTCAGATAAATGGATTATATTCAGGGGATTGCCGCACAGACGGAAATTTTTTTGTATGCTTTCGGCTTCGGCTTTTTGCTCGGTATTCTCTATGATATATTCAGGACCGTAAGGTTGATTATATCGGGCTCCGCAGGCTTTGTTCTGATTATGGATTTGCTGTATTCCGCGGTATGCACTTTTCTGACCTTCTGTTTTGTTCTTGCATTTGACAGCGGAAGAATCCGTGCTTATGTTGCCGCAGGAATAATTCTCGGCTGGCTTGTGTATTATTTTTCTTTCGGAGCGATTGCGGTGCGGGTAAGTAATGCTGTTGTTTCTGCGTTCAGAAAAGCTTTTTCGGCTGTTTTTTTACCGATAAAACGCATCTGTGTAAAAATAAACCGAAAAACAGAGAGTTTTATGAAAAAATGTAAAAAAAATATAAGAAAATCCGATAAAAAACAAAAATTTATCTTGCAAAAGTATAAGGGTATAGTGTATAATCTAATAGGTTATACTGGAAAATATAATTTTAAGAAAAAAGGAAATGACTGATGGCTGCAACGAATATCAAAAACAGAAAACACAGTATCATACTCGGAGTGCTTTTTTGTGCCCTTGTGTGCTATTTTGTTGCAACTTTAATCAGCTTGCGGACAACAGTCAGCGCAGAAGAAAAATCGCTTGAGGATTTAAAAACCTCATATCAGCAGCAGCTTGATGAAAATGCCGAGCTTGAAATGATAATTGAAAACGGCAACGAAGCGGATTACATCGAAAAGGTTGCCCGTGAGCAATACGGCTACGCTAAACCCGACGAAAGAGTTTATTATGATTCCTCTGCATCATAAACTGTTTTTCAGTTTGATTTTATAAATTATTTTTTTAGGGAAGGACAGCATATTTTATGCAGATTGAAGAAGGTGCAATATTCAGCGGCAAAGTAACGGGTTTAACGGATTTCGGAGCATTTGTTGAGCTTGAAGGCGGAAAAACGGGAATGATACATATTTCTGAAGTTGCTTCCAACTATGTTAAAGATATAAAGGAACATCTTTCTGTCGGTCAGGAAGTAAAAGCAAAGGTTATCACGGTTTCTCCCGAAGGAAAAATCAGTCTTTCAATCAAAAGACTTGAGGAGCAGCCCAGAGAGCAGCATCCTCAGCGTCCCAGAAAGCCGGCAGGAGAAAGACGTTCATCTCCTAATGTTTGGAACGGACAAAAGAGCAATGCTCCCGCTGAGGGTGAAAAGCAATCTTTTGAAGACATGATGGCGAGGTTCAAGCAGGTCAGCGATGAAAAGATGACTGATCTCAAAAGAGCCAGCGATTCCAAAAGAGGCAGCGGCGGATATTCCCGCAGAGGTACAAAATAATTTGACTGAAACGGGGGCTCAGCCTCCGTTTTTTATATGATGGAGTAAATTTGTATGCGAGAGATAGATGTCAGCATTATTGAGCAGGCGGTGCGTGACCTTTGCATCAAAGCAAATAAAATATTGCCGTCTGACCTTGAAGAGAGAATATGCAGCTGCACGGAATGCGAGTGCGAAGAGCTTCCGCAAAGCATAATGAAAACTCTTCAGGAAAATATCGGAGCGGCAAAGGAGCTTGATATTCCGATATGTCAGGATACGGGAATGGCGGTTGTTTTTGCACAAGTTGGTCAGGAGGTTCATCTGACCGGCGGCAGCTTTGAGGCTGCGGTCAACAAGGGTGTTTCAAGAGGATATACCGAAGGCTTCCTGAGATGCTCCGTTGTCAAGGATCCGCTCAGAAGAGTCAATACCGGTGACAATACTCCGGCTGTTATTCACACGAGAATAGTTGACGGAGACAAAATAAAGATAACCGTTGCACCCAAGGGCTTCGGCAGCGAAAACATGAGCTGTCTTAAGATGTTTACACCCTCTGCAACGAGAGAAAACATAATAGACTATATTGTTGAATCCGTAAAAACTGCAGGCAGTAATCCGTGCCCTCCCATGGTGCTCGGTATCGGTATCGGCGGAACCTTTGAGCAATGTGCATTGCTTGCAAAAACCGCTCTTTGCAGAAGCGTAAGTGTAAGCAATCCCGATGAATATTATGCTTCCATGGAAGCGGAGATTCTTGAAAGGGTCAATGCACTCGGAATCGGTCCGCAGGGCTTCGGCGGAAACACAACTGCTCTGAGCGTTGCGATTGAAGCAGCCCCGACTCATATTGCAGGTCTGCCGGTTGCCCTTAATGTTGGCTGTCATGTGACCCGACATGCTCAGATAATTATATGATTTGTGAATTTTTGTGTAATTTTTTATAAAAACTTTTTCAAAACCCTTTATTTTTTTGTTTATATATGCTATACTTAAGTCGAAGTAAAGATACTTCAATAGCAAATAAAGGGGATGACTGTATGAAAATCACAATCACAGGACGTAAGTGCTCACCAAGAGAATCCTTCAAGGAACACGCAGAAAAAAAGCTCGCCAAAATTGAGCGCTTTTTCGGCTCCGATGTGGAGGCGAAAATTACGGTAACTGTTGAAAAGTCATCACAATCGGTTGAAATCACCGTTAACAACAACGGAATGATTTTCAGAGCTCAGGAGAGAGCCGAAAACATGAACGAAGCTCTCGACAAATGTGTTGACACCCTTATCAGACAGATAAGAAAGAACAAGACCCGTGTTGAAAAGAAAATGCGTGCGGGAAGCTTTGATGCCTTTGAGGATGAAGCCGAAGCAGTAATCGAAGAGGTTGAATACGACCTTGTAAGAAAAAAATCGGTAAATCTCAAGCCTCAGAGCGTTGAAGAAGCTATTCTCCAGATGAATCTTGTTGACCACAATTTCTATGTTTTCGTTGAAGAAAGCATCGGAGAGGTTTGTGTTGTTTACAAGAGAAATGACGGAGGCTACGGTCTCATCACACCTGAGATTGAATAATTTGTCGAATTTAGCAGCACTCTGAATATCGGCGGGAATCATGCGGTTCCCGCCTGTTTTTTGGTAAATAAAGATTTTTGGATTAACGGGAGAAACTCAATGGATATTAATTTTGTTATACCGTGCCTGCTCGGAATTGAATCGCTCATCGCAGGCGAGCTTAAGGATATGGGTGCAAGAGATGTTGTTGCCGAAAACGGAAGAGTTCTTTTCAGCGGTGACGAAAGCATTCTTGCAAGAGTCAATATCTGCTCCCGTTTTTCGGAAAGAGTTCAGATTCTTGTCGGCTCATTTGAGGCACACAGCTTTGAAGATTTGTTTCAGGGCACAAAGGCTCTTGAATGGGAAAAATGGATAGGCTCACTTGATGCATTTCCCGTTAAAGGCTATTCCATTAATTCCGACCTTTTCAGCACCCGTGACTGTCAGGCAATTATCAAGAAAGCGGTTGTTGAAAGACTGAAATCAAAATACAAAATTGAGTGGTTTGAAGAAACGGGTCCCGTTCATCAGATTCAGTTTTCTATTATGAAAAACAAGGTTTCGCTTCTGATTGATACCTCGGGCTACGGACTTCACAAGAGGGGATACAGACTTGATGCAAATGATGCACCTATAAAAGAAACTCTTGCTGCGGCTCTCTGCAGTCTGTCGCACCTCAGACCCTATCACAAATTCTATGATCCGATGTGCGGTTCGGGAACGATCCTTATCGAAGGCGCAATGATGGCGGCAAACATAGCTCCCGGCATCAACCGCAGATTCTCTGCGGAGCGTTTCGGCTTTATTGACAGAAAAATCTGGGAAGATGAAAGAGAGAGAGCACGGAGCCTTGAAAGAGAACCCAACGATTTTGAGGCATTCGGTTCCGATATAGATGCAAAGGCGATTGAAATTGCAAAGATTAATGCTCAGAGAGCAGGTGTTGACTCCAGAATTAATTTCAGAGTCGGCGATGTTGCATCGTTTGTGCCCGCAACGGAAAGAGGAACGCTCATCTGTAATCCGCCCTACGGCGAAAGACTGCTTGATATTTCCGAGTGCGAGAGAATATATAAAACTCTCGGCAGGGTTTTCGAGCAGAAAAAAGGCTGGTCATACAGCATTATCAGCCCTGATGAGGAGTTTGAAAAGGCTTTCGGAAGAAAAGCCGATAAAAGAAGAAAACTTTACAACGGCATGATAAAGTGTCAGTTGTTTATGTATTTTAAATAAACAGATGGAGAAAGAAGCTATGAAACATATTTTTGTTATCAACCCCAATGCGGGTCAGGGAAAGATTCTTGATTTTATCAAGCCCCAAATCGAGGAAGTGTGCAAAAAGAATTCTCTTGAATATGAATTTTATATCACCAAAGAGAAGAATGACGGACTTAACTATGTAAAGAAAAGAGCAAAGACGGGAGAGGAGCTCCGCTTTTATGCATGCGGCGGTGACGGAACACTTTATGAGGTTGTCAACGGTGCATACGGCAATAAGAATGTTCAGGTAGCAGTTATTCCTCTTGGCTCGGGTAATGACTTTATCCGTCTTTTCGGAACAAAGGAAGACTATATGAATCTTGATGATGTTGTCAACGGTGTTCCCGTTGAGCTTGACCTTATCAAGTGTGACGATGAGATTGCTATCAATCAGTGTTCGATGGGTATGGATGCTGAGGTTTGTGCAATGCAGGGAAAAATCAAAAAGCTTCCTCTTGTAACCGGCGAGGGAGCATATTATATCGGATGCCTTTATGCACTTCTGAGAAAATTCCATAATAAGTTCACAATTAAGATTGATGACGATGAAGCATATACCAAAGACTGTCTTTTCTGCTTCTGCGGAAATTCAAGATGGTACGGCGGCGGATTCATGGCAGCTCCCCTTGCACAGCCTGATGACGGACTTCTCGACTTTGTTGTTGTTGAAGCAAGCGTCAGCAGACTCAAGCTTGCAACACTTCTCAATAAATATAAGAGAGGTGAGCATCTTGACTGGGATATCACCAATTTCAAGAGAGGCAAAAAGCTTGTTATCCACAGCGATGTACCCGCTGCGGTCAATGTTGACGGCGAAATCAAATATGTGACTGATACCTCGTTTGAAATTGTGGAAAAGGGCATGACCTATGTTGTGCCCGCAAAGTCAAAATTCCTCAAAGAGAGAGAAGAAAGACTTGCAAAAATGTAATCAGAAAACAGCGAAAAGAAAGGCGGTGTGAATATGAAAATTTGTCCTTCGTGCGGCAATCATATTGATGAAAATGCAAAGTTCTGTCCTGTTTGCGGTGCAAAAACCGAAAACGGTAATGACAGCTCCGCGGCACAGAAAAAAGTTGAAGATTTTGTCAATGATTTTACCAATACCGCCGATACAAGTGCGGAATATACTGCCGAAGATATTGCGGCAAATAAGGTTATGGCAATTCTTTCTTATCTCAGCCTGCTTTTCCTTGTTCCGCTTCTTGCGGCAAAGGAATCGCCGTTTGCCAGATACCACGCCAATCAGGGTATACTTTTGTTTATCGTTCAGGTTGTCGGCGTTGCCTTAACTTCGATTCCCTATGTCGGCTGGCTTGCCGGTGCGTTGATTAATATTTTTACAACCGTTCTTATGATAATCGGAATTCTTAATGCTTACAACGGAAAAGCTAAGGAGCTTCCCATTATCGGCAAATTCAGAATTATCAACTGAAAGCGGAGTGCACATGGGTGCACTCTGTTACTTTAGAGGTGTAATTATGCTTAACACAAATGAAATAAAATTCAGACCCGACGGCAAGCTTATCGTTATGCAGGTCAGCGACCCGCAGGATATGAAATATGTCCGCAAGGCAATGGTCAATATGCTAAACAAGGCATATGACAAGCTCAGACCCGACCTTGTTCTTTTTACGGGTGACAATATTCTCGGCAACCATCTTCTTGATGCAAGATTCGGAAGTCGTCAGATTGCAAGCGGCAAGGCGGCGACCCTTCAGATTATGAAGGAGTCAATCCGCCATATAACAAAGCCGCTCGATGAAAGAAAAATTCCCTTTGCAATGATTTACGGAAATCACGACGATATGAATGCCGTTTCCAAGGATGAGCAGGCGGATATTTACCGTCAGAGCCCCATGTGCATGCCTATGAATACGAGAAACGGCAAGGTTGACTGCGATACATATAATATACCCGTACTTTCATCTGACGGAGAAAAGATTCTTTTCAATTTCTGGATGCTCGACTGTGCATGGTATGACAAAAAAGAGGATAAATGCTATCAGGGAATAAAGCCCGAAACTCTTGAATGGTATAAAAAAACCGCCGCGGAGCTTAAAGAAAAAAACGGCGGAGAGCCCGTGCCCTCGCTTGTGTTTGCACATATTCCGCTTCCGCAGATTTATAATCTTGTTGAGCAATGCGGACAGAATGATATCGGAGCCGTTAAAACCCACAGAGGTTATTACAGACTACGCCCCGATGTTGCAAGAGGTTCAATGGGTGAGCTGCCCTGCGTTCTTGAAGATGACGGCGGACTCTTTGATGCCGCTCTTGAGTGCGGAGATGTGAAAGGCTTTGTTTCGGGCCACGACCACAGAAACTGTTTCGAAGGCAAATATAAAGGGATTGATTTCATTCAGTCCTCGTGTGCTTCCTTCCGTTGCTACGGTGATAAAACAAGAGGAGTAAGAATTTTTGAGTTTGACGAAAGAGCACCTGAAGAATACATGACTTATTTCTTCAATTACGACGAGCTTTGCGGCAGGGGAGTTGCGGCAAAGGCACGCTATTTCTGGGATGCAGATGAGTTGGAGAAAAAGAAATATACTGCTCTTGCAACCGTTGCAACAGCAGCTACCGTTGCGGCGGGTGTTGCAAAGGCACTTATCAAAAAGAAATAAGGTGAAGTGAATATGGCAAAAGAAAAAAGATTTGAAAAAGTGTATTCGCAGGAATTGGGAAGTATTTCAATTCTTGTTGATAAGGAAACGGGAATCAATTATCTTTTCTGCCAGAGCGGATATGCAGGCGGTTTGACACCGCTTCTTGACCGTGACGGAAAACCCGTTGTAACACCGATAGTAAATTGAATGAAACATCAAACCCCCGAAAAGGATTTTGTCCTTCCCGGGGGTCGTTCTTTATTGTATTACATTATAAATTAAAGAGTTGTGAGGGTTTCCATAACATAGTTGCCGAAATCCTCGCATGTTGCGCCGTCTGCTCTGCCTGTAATCTTAAGCTTCTTTTCCTCATACATGCAGATGTCAAGTGCTCTTTCAAGCTTGTCAGCCTCAGCCTGCTTGCCGATGTGTGAAAGAAGCATAACAGCCGCACGGAGCATTGAGCAGGGATCCGCATACTGTCCTCTGCCTTCTCTCATCATTCTGGGAGCGGAGCCGTGGATAGCTTCAAACATAGCATATTTCTTGCCGATGTTTGCACTGCCTGCGGTGCCTACGCCGCCCTGGAATTCAGCAGCTTCGTCGGTGATGATATCGCCGTAAAGATTGGGAAGAACAAAAACCTTGAAGTCTGTTCTTCTTTTCTTGTCAATAAGCTTTGCGGTTGTGATGTCGATATACCATTCATCGGTTGTGATTTCGGGATATTCCTTGCCCACTTCCTTGCAGAGATTGAGGAATTTGCCGTCTGTTGTCTTGATGACATTTGCCTTCTGAATGATTGAAACTCTTTCTTTCTTGTTTCTTCTTGCATAATCATAAGCAAGTCTTGCAATTCTCTGAGTGCCTTCTGTTGTTGTAACAACAAAGTCCATTGCAAGGTCATCGGTAACGTTGATGCCCTTTGAACCTACGGCATATGCACCTTCTGTATTCTCACGGAAGAATGTCCAGTCAATGCCTTCTTCGGGAACCTTAACGGGACGGAGATTTGCAAAAAGGTCAAGAGCCTTTCTCATTGCAACATTTGCACTTTCAATGTTGGGCCAGGGATCGCCAGCCTGGGGAGTTGTTGTGGGTCCCTTGAGAATAACGGGGCATTTTTTGAGCTCTTCAAGAACATCATCGGGAATAGCCTTGTTGACTGCAACACGGTTTTCGATTGTAAGACCGTCAATGGTTTTGAACTCAATCTTGCCTGCTTCAACGTCTTCCTTAAGAAGGAATTCAAGAACTCTTGCAGCTTCGTTTGTGATGATGGGACCGATGCCGTCGCCGCCGCAAACGCCGATTGTGAGCTTGTCGAGAGTTGAATAATCAATAAAATCGCCCTGCTGCTTGATAGCTTCGCTTCTTGCGTCCTGCTCTCTGATAAGAGCCTCAAACTTTTCAACAGCAGCTTTAATCTGTAATTCTGTCATGTTTATTTCTCCTTGTATTGTAGGGCGGGGGATTGCACCCGCCGATATTTTATTTGCCGATATTCTTTGTGTAGTTGAGAAGTCCGCCGTCAAGAATCATAGCAGTCTGTCTGTCGGAATAATCATATGCAAGCTCGTATTTCTCACCCTTGGTGAGATTTTCAAGAACAACCTTCGAGCCGTTCTTTATGCTTTCACGGATTCCCTTGAGTGCAAGCATATCATCGGTGTCAATCTTGTCGTAATCATCGGGATTTGCAAAGGTGAAGGGCATGATGCCTGCGTTTATGAGGTTGGCACAATGGATTCTTGCGAATGACTTTGCAATAACCGCCTTGATTCCGAGATAAAGAGGAACGAGTGCAGCATGTTCTCTTGATGAACCCTGACCGTAGTTTGCACCGCCGATGATGAAGCCTTTACCTGCAGCCTTGCAGCGTTCTGCAAAGTGCTCGTCACACTGCTTGAAGCAGAAGTTTGAAAGGAAGGGGATGTTTGAGCGGTAGGGAAGAATCTTTGCACCTGCAGGCATAATATGGTCGGTTGTGATGTTATCACCAACCTTGAGGATTGCGGGAGCTTCGATATCCTCGGGAAGCTCAACGCTTGTGGGGAAGGGCTTGATGTTGGGACCGTATTTGATTTCGACGCTGTCAGCCTCTTCAACCGAAGCGGGAAGTTCAATCATGTTGTCGTTGATGATAAAACGCTCGGGCATATTGATTTCGGGCATCTCGCCGAGTGTTCTGGGGTCTGTGAGATATCCTGTGATAGCCGATGCAGCTGCAACCTCAGGGCTTACAAGATAAATTCCCGCATCTGCAGTGCCGGAGCGACCCTCAAAGTTTCTGTTGAAGGTACGGAGTGAAACGCCCTTTGACTGTGGTGACTGACCCATACCGATGCAGGGACCGCATGAGCATTCAAGAAGTCTTGCACCTGCACAGAGAATATCCGAAAGTGCACCGTTGAGTGAAAGCATGTTGAGAACCTGCATTGAACCCGGTGAAATGGTAAGGCTCACATTCGGAGCAACCTTCTTACCTTTAAGAATAGCTGCAACCTTGAGAAGGTCAAGAAGTGATGAGTTTGTGCATGAACCGATGCATACCTGGCTGATTTCGATATTGCCGATTTCTTCAACTGTCTTTACATTGTCGGGCATGTGAGGCATAGCAGCCATGGGCGCAAGCTTGCAAAGGTCAATATCAATGATTTCATCATATTCGGCATCAGCATCAGGAAGAAGCTCTGTCCAGTCTTCTTCTCTGCCTTGTGCCTTGAGGAATGCCTTTGTTGTTTCGTCTGAGGGGAATACGGATGTTGTTGCACCGAGCTCCGCACCCATGTTTGTAATAGTTGCTCTTTCGGGAACAGAAAGGGTTTTAACACCTTCTCCGCCGTATTCAATGATTTTACCGACACCGCCCTTTACACTCATAATTCTGAGAACTTCAAGGATGATGTCTTTTGCACCTACCCAGGGTGAAAGCTTGCCCGAAAGACGGACAAGTGTCATCTTGGGCATTGTTGTATAATATGTACCGCCGCCCATTGCAACAGCAACGTCAAGTCCACCTGCACCGATTGCAAGCATACCTATGCCGCCGCCTGTGGGAGTGTGGCTGTCTGAACCGATTAATGTTTTGCCGGGCTTGCCGAAGCGTTCAAGATGAAGCTGATGGCAGATGCCGTTACCGGGCTTTGAGAAAAGAAGACCTCTTTTCTTTGCGACGCTTTGAATAAATCTGTGATCATCTGCATTTTCGAAGCCGTTCTGCAGAGTATTGTGGTCGATGTATGAAACAGAAAGCTCCGTGCGTACTCTTTCAACGCCCATTGCTTCAAATTCAAGATATGCCATTGTACCCGTAGCATCCTGAGTGAGAGTCTGGTCAATCTTAAGACCAATTTCAGTGCCGGGGATCATTTCGCCGCTGACAAGATGGCTCTTTATCAGCTTCTGACCAATAGTCATTCCCATGATATTATCCTCCTGTGTATAAAACAATATGTAATAAATTATATTGCAATATGGTCGGATAAGTCAAGAGCAAAAGCGACATAATATAATGTTTTTTTATAACAAATATTGAATTTAATATACAATAATTAATTAGAAATATCACAGTAGCTTGCCGAAAACATAAATATCAGCAGGTTTTAATCGTAGGGGACGGCCTATGTGCCGTCCCGATTCGAATAAAACGCATAATTCACAATTCGCAATGTGTAATCAAGGGTTGCTTCGCTCCGATTTTATATAATGTTGCTTTGAATATCGGCTCCTTTGTTAACTCCCTCAGTCTCGCTTCGCTCGCCAGCTCCCTCACGAGGGAGCCAAATCGCTGTCGAGCGAAGCAAGACTGAGAATTGATGAATGCGTAAGTATTCATGCGAACCGTGAATCGTCCACCGTTTCAAAAACAAACATAAATGTAATACAAACTGAAGCACCCACCGTAGGGTCAACCTGAGGACGACCGCAGATTACTCCGGCATATATTATCTGTATAATATTGTTTACTCCTTGAGCTTCCTATGATGAGGAAGCTGTCCGTAGGACTGAAGGAGAAATAATAATCTTAATAAAAGATGACAACGGAAAACCCGTTGACAGACAAGGGAATCGGGGCGAGGGGCAATCGAGAAACACACGGAGCGGTTGACAACTGAAAGAAAAAAGTTGAAAAAAAGTGTTGACAAACGGGGATGAATTTGATATTATAGTCGAGCACTCCGCAAGAGAGCGGAGAGAAACGCACCTTGAAAATTAAACAACGATTCAAGAAAAACCCTTGAAGATTAATTTGAGTATGT
>JAFQRY010000032.1 GCA_017409845.1 Clostridia bacterium | reverse complement strand
GCAATTAGCTGTTCACAGCAGAAAATACAATAATTTCCCCATGCGTCCGTTGAATTGGAAATCTCCTGCCGACTATATTAAGGCTTTTATTAATTTCGGCGAGGTTTTCTAATTTTGTAACACATCATTGACAAACCTACACTTTCGGAATAATATATGATATATTTACTGTTGATTATAACTTCGTTTTTTGATATAATTATTTTTAACGCTACACTCAAAGGAGAAGGCTATGAAAGCTGCATTCTATACCCTTGGATGCAAGGTTAATCAATATGAATCCCAGGCAATGGCACAAAACCTTGAAAAGCATGGCTTCATCATTACCGACCACAACGAGGAAGCCGATGTTTATGTTATAAATTCCTGCACGGTCACTGCTGAAAGCGACCGGAAAACACGGCAGGCTGTCCGCAGATTCAAAAAACAGCATCCCGAAAGCATCGTTATTCTCACGGGCTGCATGCCTCAGGCATTCCCCGAATACGGTGAAAAGCTTGATGAAGCAGACATTGTTATCGGCAACAAGAGCAACCGTTTTCTTCACGATTACATAAATCAATATATAAACGGAAGCGGCAGGATTTTTGCCGTTGACCTTCACAAAACGGGCGATGAATTCTCGGGCGATACCATAAGCTCATTCCGTGAAAGAACAAGGGCAAGCGTTAAGATTGAGGACGGCTGCAACCGCTTCTGTTCTTATTGCATCATCCCCTATGCAAGAGGCAGAGTGCGTTCAAAGCCGCTTGATGAACTGAAAAACGAGATTGCAGAGCTTGAGAAAAACGGTTTTTCCGAAATAGTGCTTGTAGGCATCAACCTTTCCGCCTACGGCATGGGCACAGACACAAATATCGTTGATGCGGTTAAGCTTGCGGCATCCTTTGACGGCATAAAAAGAGTCCGTCTCGGCTCACTGGAGCCCGATCATATCACCGATGAAATCATCGAAGGGCTTGCACAGATTCCCGAATTCTGTCCGCAGTTCCATATTTCGCTTCAGAGCGGATGCGACAGCACCCTCAAACGCATGAACAGACACTACAACAGCACGGAATATTATGAGATTTGTAAAAAGCTCCGTTCATCATTTGCCGACGCCACGATAACAACCGATATCATGGTCGGATTCCCCGGCGAAACGGATGAAGATTTTGAAAAATCCCTTGAATTTGCCGTAAAAGTCGGCTTTGAAAAGGTACATGTGTTCCCCTATTCAATAAGACCCGGCACTCCTGCGGCAAAAATGGAAGGTCAGATTGAGAAAAGCGAAAAGGAACGCAGAGCGGCAATTATGAGCAGCACCTGCGAAGAAATCAGGCAGAATTTTTTGAAAAGTCAGATTGGCAAAACTCTTGAGGTGCTTGTTGAAGAGCATCATGGCGGATTTGCTCAGGGCTACACGGCAAATTATACTCCCGTAAAAATCCCCTGCACCCGCGAGCTCAGCGGTATAATAAAAGCAGAAATCACCGATGTTGACGGCGATTTCTGCGTTGGAAAGATATGATATTCATTTTGTGACGGAACGGGTAAAACCGTTCCGTTTTGTTTTAATTATTTTTATTACTCAGCGGGCGGCGGAGGAGCAGGCTGAGGAGTGCGGAGCCTTTGAACGGAATAAGCGGATAGAGATAGCACTGATCCGTAACCGTTTTTGTTGTTGCGATTTCTGCAGTAACAATAATTATTCCTGCGGCGAAGCCCCACACATTGAAAAGTGCAATAAGGGCAATCAGCATCATCCTGAAAAGCTTGAAGGCGTAGCCGAGTTCAAAGCTTGGCTGGGTGAAATTCGTAAGCGCAACAAACGCCATATAAAGCACAACCTCGGGCACAAACCATCCTGCCGAAACCGCAAATTCACCGAGCACAAGTGCTCCTATAACTCCGAATGAGCCGCTGAGCGACTGCGGAGTGTTGATTGATGCAAGCTTGATTGCATCTATAACAACCTCAACGATAAAAAGCTGTGCCACTATCGGCAGAGTGTATTCCTCTTCGATTTTTATGAAACTCAGCCATTCGGGAATATAATCCGGATTCTTTATCAGGAGAAGCCATATCGGAATAAGCAGCATCGTCATTGCAAAAATAAACATGCGAATTATTCTCATATATGACCCGATAACGGGCGACATATAATAATCGTTGGTATCCTGCAGAAAATCGAAGATGCCCGACGGAATTATCATCGCTGCGGGAGAATTATCGGTTATAACAACCATGCTCCCTTCAAGTATGCTTGCTGCAACCGCATCGGGTCTTTCGGTATATCTTACCTTCGGGAAGGGATTATACCATTGCTTCGGCACAAGGCAGTCGATAAGACTCTGCTGACCCATGGAAAGCGAATTTATTGAAATTGAATCAATCTTTTTTCTCAGGGTGTTCAGCATTTTTTCGTTCACTCTGCCCTGCATATAGCAGATACAGACATCGGTTTTTGATTTTTTGCCGACGGAATGGATTTCCATTGTCAGGTCGGTATCCCTTATTCTTCGGCGGATAAGTGCAGTGTTAAAAACAAGGGTTTCAACAAAGCCGTCGTGCGGTCCGCGCAGGACTCTGTCGTTTTCTGGCTCTCCGACTGAGCGTACGGGATAGGTTCTTGCATCAATCATAACTGCCTCGGGATACCCTTCAACAATCATTCCGATTGCTCCCGAAAGAACCGCCTTTATGAAATCACTGGCCCTCGAATGAACATCGGTTTCAACATAGGGCACGAATTTATTGGCAAAATCCCTTGTTGTTTTGCAGGTCTTTATTTCCCTTTCATCGGCTTTCATCAGAAACTCCATAACTTTTTCAAGAATTTCATCCTTACAGAAGCCGTCGATAAAATAAAGCTTTGCACTCCGTTTATCTATTTTAATTTCTCTGCCGACAAGGTCAAAGCTTGCGTTCAGACGCAAATCTCTGTCAAGCATTGCAACATTTGAAGCATATTCCGCCGAAAAATTTTTCTCCATCCAATCTTCCTTTATAATTTGATATTCTTATTATTTTCAAAGAATTTATCTGTATTCATTATAAAGGTTGACAATCGCATTCCATGTCAGCGGACCGACAACTCCCGTCTGCTCAATGCCCGACAGCCTTTGAACGGCAATAACAGCATTTCTTGTCTGATTTCCGTATACTCCGTCAACCGTTATAAGAGGAACGGCGTTATTATTCTGTGCAATTGTTCTCAGGAAGGTCTGAAGCTGAGTCACTATGTTTCCGCTTGTGCCTGTTGTGAGAGTATATCCGGGATAAAGCAGGGATGAATATGAGCGGTATTCATCGGGCAGAGAGTTGAGCGTGTTATCATATGCATTGATGATTGCATTCCATGTTGCTCTGCCTACTATGCCGTCAACCGTAAGTCCGTACTCACGCTGAAATGTCCTCACGGCGTTTTCAGTTGCGGGGCCGAAAATCCCGTCAACGCTTATCTGAGGCAGACGGTCATTGAAAAATCCGAGAAAATTCAGATAATACTGAATGGTACGCACATCTCTGCCTCTGTCACCTCTGCGGATAACCTCGCTGAAAATCCGCTCAACCTCGGTTATTGTTATTCCCTCGGAGTAAAGCTCCGAAAGCTTTTTGACCGCATTATAAATCTGCTTGATTTTATACCACGTTGCCTTACCGACTATTCCGTCGGGTGCAAGGTTGAATATCCGCTGAAACTGTCGCACCGCCGACTGAGTTGAAGCATCAAAAAACCCGTTGGTATCGGGAATTCTCGGGATTGAAGGGTAATTCTGCCTTATTCTGTTAAGCTGACGCTGGATTGTTCTTATATCCTCGCCTCCGTAGGAGCCTAATCTCAGAAGCCTTCCGGGATAGGATTCGGGAATATTTTTTACGGGTGCATTTCTGACGATATTAACATCGTTTCCGTAATAATTCTGCAAAATCTGGTAGGGGGTTCTTCCGCGGTTTGCGAGAGTTACCGTTCCCCATTGCGAAAGACCGCGGCAGGTTACATTTCTTCCGTCACAGTATTCCGTAAAATAGGGCTGAATCTGATTTCCTTTTGTTACATAATCATTGAAAAGCTCATCGACAAGCCTTGATATGTTTGAAAAAATATCCCTGCCGTCAACATATGCCTGGTCATATGAGGTTGAATTTGTGATATCAAAATTATATCCCCTGCTGCGGTAATACTCGGTAAAAATTCTGTTGAGAGCAAACGACACCTGAGCATAAATATTTGCTCTCAATGCATTTTCGGGCCATGACGGATAAATCTCGCTCGATGCAACATTTTTTATATAATCCGTAAATGGAACACGGACATTGCGTGCGTTTGAATTCGGCGGACCGAGATGTACTGTTATATAATCGGGGATTACGGGTGTTACAGCCATTGTTTATCCCTCATTCCTTAGTGAATTTATTGTTGTTTCGTCAACCACAATCGGCTCGGGCTCATCCATGCCTTCGCTCTTTGCAAGCATCCGCACGGGTTGGATTGACTCTATACCGGAAAAGACAGGCACATTCGTGAACACCGCTCTCACATAATCGGGGTGCTCAACATAAACAGAATAGACGGCGTAGGGCAATTTCGGATTGCTCTCCGTCTGCGGCGACTGAGAAATTGATCTTGGCGGTGCAGGCAGTCGAATGCTCTCAGTCGAGCCGTTTACATCCGTTATTCCGTCAAAAACTGCAATATTCCCCTCGGGAAGCCCTATAAATACCATCACTCTTGCACTCGGAACTCCGAAAACTCTGTCGGATGCGAAAGCTTCAACCCTCAGACTTCCGCTTTCCGTGTTTGCGGCAAGAAAATCATTTATGCTCCTGCATTTTGCTCTCTGCTCGTTTGTTGCGTTATCGGGCAAAGCAGCACAGCTTCTGCGAAGAATTCTTTCAACATCCGTGCTGTCATTGAGTGAAGGGATGATTTCGGGCTCAGACGCCTCTGCCTGGGCCGCAACAGCCGTTTGCTCTTCTTCGTTTGCAGCTTCTGTTACCTCGCTTTCAGCCGGCACCGTTTCGGGCAGAGGATTGCTTCTGTCCCTCTCAAAAGGAGTGTTGTTTCTCAATGCATCATCCATTGCTTTTTCCCGTTCATCCTGCGGATTTTCCGAAGGATAGCCTGATATGTTATTCCGCTTTCCGAATTCAATCATCTCTTTTCTGTATCTGTCCATTAATTTTTCGAGTTCTCTTTTATCCATAAATAAAAACCTCCGTTTCATTCGCTAATTATAATATATTAGCTTACGGAGGTTTTGGTTACAAAAAAGGGGCTGTAAAAATACAGCCCCTTCCTTAATTTTTCATTATTCATTTTTCATTAAAAATCTTTCCGCACCTTGCGGCACGGACGGGTCGTCGGAGTCGCCGACCCCTACAGAAACACACCAATAAAATCGGTCATAGGCGGAGCCTATCCTTAACTTTTCACTTTGAACTTTGCACTTAAAAAGGTCGCCGACCTCTACACTTATTTCGTTTATGTTTCAGCGACTTTATCGACAGTCAAAAATGACCTCACCTTTCGGTGAGGTCATTTAATTTATCGGGAATTAATCTTCCTTCTTTTTTCTGGTCATTACATATGCTGCTGCAGCTGCACCTGAGATAACTGCAAATGCTGCCACGCCTGCGAATGAACCTGTGTCGGGAATTACAACATCAACATCTGAGCCGACATCTTCCCATGTTGCTTCAAAGACGAGGTCTGTTTCGCCCATCTTCTCGGGAACTTCGGGATTCCAGCCTGCAAACTCTGCACCGTCCTTGGTGGGATCTGCGGGAACGGGAATCTTTGTTCCTTCAACAACCTTGTATACCTTGTAAACTTCGCCGTCAACGATATAAGTTACGGTGTGAGTATGCTTAACAAGGTGAACAGCACCAACGATAACGATGATACCGCCGACGATTGCAGCACCTGTGATGAGTGCTGTATTCATGCCGATTACGGAACCTACTACGATACCTGAAACGACTGTTCCGCCGATCACGAGACCTACGAAGGTCTTGTCGATTTCCCACTGAGCAACAAACTCAAGGTTTTCTGCAGGCATTGTGTCGGGAACTTCAGGCTCCCAGCCTACGAATACGAAACCAAACTTTGTGGGTGCTGCGGGAACGGGGATTACATCGCCTTCTTCAAGAACATGAAGGTCATATGTTTTGCCGTCAACAACAAATCTTGCGGTGAACTTTTCACCTTCAACAGGAGCTACTACCCACTTTGCAGTGTATGTGAGGTCGTGAGCAGGCATTGTTGAAACAACTGCGGGATCCCAGCCTGCGAATACATAGCCTGCCTTAGCGGGATCTGCGGGAACGGGAACCTCTGATGCAAACTTAACATCTGTGTATTCCTCGTAAACCTCACCGTCAGAGATATAAGTTACCTTATAGGTGTTGATTTCAAGCTGTGCATATGCATTGATATCTTCTGTTTCCATTGTTTCGGGAAGGGCATTACCGTTTTCATCTGTCCAACCCTTGAAGGTGAAGCCTTCAATAACGGGTGTGGGATGCTCAAGAGCTGCACCTTCTTCGAAGGTCTTGCTTGTATAGAGCTCAGCTTCTGCACCCTCGCCCTTTACAAGATAGTAATTGACTGTGTGGCTCTTGACCTCGGGTTCCTTTTCTTCCCAGATTGCCTTGATAGTAAGGTCTGCTTCAGGCATCTTGCCGTCTTCAGGCATGCCTTCCCAGCCCTTGAACTCGTAGCCTTCTCTTGTGGGAGCAGGAATTTCTCCGATTTCTTCACCTGCGATAAGGTCCTTGAGATATTCGTCTGTGCCGTCGGCAAATTTACCGCCGTTTGCATCAGCTGTGAGCTTGTGAGTTTCAACTCCGGGGATTGCTTCCCACTTTGCCTTTACGGTAAGATCGTTTGCAGGCATTGTTTCGGGAAGAGCAGGTTCCCAACCGATGAAGTTGAAGCCGTTTCTTGTGGGAGCTGCAGGTTCGGTTACTGCTGCACCGTATTCGTATGTTGCAGGAGCAACTGCACTGCCGCCATTTGAATCAAATGTGATTGTGTATTTGTTAATCTGCCACTTTGCGGTTACTTCAAGGTCACCGTCAGGCATTGTGCCGTCTTCGGGCATGCCTTCCCATTCAACGAAGGTGTAGCCTTCCTTTTTGGGAATTTCGGGAAGAACATCTTCAAGTTCTGTGCCGTATTCTACATCGGGCTCTACATACTGTGATGAACCGTCTTTGAATGTACCGCCGTTTGCGTCAAATACGATATCGTTTGTATGGATTGTCCAGATACCGACGATTTCAACATTTGCACCGTTGACTGTAACCTCTGTTACTTCAGCGGTTCTGTCGCTGTCAAGACACCAGCCTTCGAAGGTGTAGCCTTCAACTGCGGCAGGTTTTGCTGCAACTGTTACTGTTTCGCCGTCGTTATAGGTCTTGAATTCGGGAAGAGCATCTGCATTTGCAGGAATATCGCCTTCATATTCATATGATACAACGAATGTTGCAGTCTTCTTTACCCAGAAGCCTTCGAATACCATGGGATCAAGTTCGGGAGCGAAGGTATCGCCGGGCTTATAGAGCTTACCGTTGAGATACCAGCCGAAGAATTCATAGCCTTCAACTGCTGAGGGATATGCCTCAACAACAACCATATCATTTTCGGTGATAACCTTTTCTGAGGGAACGGGATCAGCCGATGTGGGTGTATCTTCGCCGATGTAAGCATAGCTTACTGTGAATGTCTTAGCGGGGATTTCTTCCCATGTTGCGGTGAGAGTTGTGTCTTCTGCAGGCATTTCGTATGCCGAACCTGCTTCGTAAACATTTTCGCCGTCACTCCAGCCGAGGAAGGTGTAGCCTTCACGCTCTGTCTTGGGAAGATTGATGATTGCACCGGGAAGAAGAGTCATATCTTCAACTGCAGTGCCCTGGTTTTCGTCAAATGTGAGCTTGAACTCTGTGGGAGCTACGATGATTTCTTCGTAGTCTGCATAAAGAACGGTTGCTTCTGCGGGCATGCGGAATGCATAGCCTGCTGCATAGCTTGCACCCTTTTCATCCTTCCAGCCCTTGAACTCATAGCCTTCAACATCTGCAAGCTCGGGAAGAACATATGCTTCGCCTGCCTTGAGCTCTACTGATGCGGGAAGAGCAGGAGCATTTTCGGGAGCATCTGCTTCGTGTGCAAAGCTGAGCTCATACTTGGGAGCCTGGGTTGTGGTGGGTTCTGTTTCCTCCTCTGCCCACTTTGCAAAGAGGGTTACATCACCTGTTACTCTGTAATCATATCCTGCAGGATATCTTACACCGTTGTTGTCATACCAACCGTCAAACTCGTAGCCGTCAAGCTCAGGAAGAGCGGGAAGCTTATATGTCTGACCGTCTTCAACCTCGATATCTGTGGGAAGTGCAGGTGCACCGTCGGGCTTAACGCCGTTTTCATAATCAAAGTTGAGTGTATATTTTGCAAGTGTAGTTGATTCTGTTGTTCCGGGCTCTGAGGGAGCTGTTGTTTCCTCACTCCACTTTGCAACAAATGTCATGTCACCCTTGACTGTGTATTCAAAGTTTGCGGGATATCTGACACCGTTTGCATCATACCAATAATCGAATACAATGCCTTCGACGGATGAGATACCGGGAAGAACATAGGTATCGCCGCCCTTAACGGGGATATCGGTTGCAAGAGCATCTGCACCTTCGGGTGCTTCGCCATCATAAACAAAGCTGATGTGGAATGTGGGAGCTGTTGTGGGAGCTGCGGTTGTGATTTCACGAACCCATACTGCGTTGAGGTCGCTGTCCCAATCAGGCATTGTGTAAACAGTACCTGCGGGATAGGTGTCAACGCCGTCACTCCAGCCCTTGAGCACCCAACCGTCCTTGGTTGATGCGGGAAGTCTGTATTCTTTGCCTGCTTCAAGAGTAACATCATCTACTTCGGTACCGCCGTTTTCGTTGAAGGTAAGGTTGTATTCAACAACTTCTTCCCATGTTACTACAAGTGTGGTATCCTTAGCGGGCATTGTGAATGTATCCCAGGGATTATAGGTCTTGCCGTTGTTATCCCAACCGTAGAATCTGTAGCCTTCCATTTCGGGAAGAGCCTTGACGGTTGTTGTTTCACCTTCGATGAGCTCCTCTGCTGCGGGAAGCTCGGGAAGATCTGAATTTTCTGATTCATACTCATATGTAAGAGTATAAACCTTATTGAAGATGGGCTCAAGAACGAGATCGCTTGCAGGCATCTTGCCGTCTGCAGGCATATTGTTCCATCCGCCGAATCTGTAGCCGTCCTTTTCGGGAAGATCGCCAGTGTAAGCAGGAATATCTTCACCTTCTGCAGCAACGCCTGTCTTAAGCTCGTTGCCTTCTGCATCTGTATAAGTTACAGTGTAAATTCTTGTCCAGTCTGCGGTAAGAGTTGTATCTTCGGCAGGCATTGTGAATACTTCGCCGGGAGCATAAACCGTACCGTCTTCGGCAATCCAGCCGTTGAACTTATAGCCATCCTTGCTTACTGCGGGTACATTATAGAGTGCACCTTCTGCAAGCTTGGGATCTGTGGGAACGGGAAGTCCGCCATCCTCTTCAAATGTGAGAATATAGGTCTTTTCGTTCCATACTGCTTCGTATTTTTCGTCGCCGTCTACGATTACTTCTTCACCGGGCTCGTAGGGATTACCTTCAGAATCCGTCCAGCCTTCGAGAACATGGCCGGGTCTTGTGATTTCTTCTTCTGTGGGAAGAGTGATTGTTTCGCCATGGAGAGGAGTCTGATTTGCAGCGGAATCATCTGCAAGTGTGCCGCCGTTTGTATCAAGCTCGATATTTCTCTTTGCAAGCTCAAAGTAAGCAACAAGTGCGTTTTCGCCGCCCTCTGTAAGAGTTATTCTGAGAACATTGTCAGCATGGTCGTCATCGGGAATATTGCTGTTGCTGTTGGTAAGACCGCTGTAAATCCATGTGATATCGGATTCTGAGGAACCGTCAAGTGTGATTTCAACTGTCTTGCCTTCATCAGCTGATTTTGTGATAACAGCACCGGGAACATATGAGGTTGTGCCGTCTTCATTGAGAATCTGGAGCATAGGAGTAATTGTGTACTCAATGCTGCCGGGAAGAATTTCTTCCCACTGTGCAACAAATATCATGTTCTGTGCAGGCATGATATTGTCGATGGGAAGTGAGGGTTCCCATGAATAAGTATAATCGCCGTCATTTCTTACGGGAACGGGAGCAACAATCTTTTCGCCTGCTTCGTAGGTGAGAACGATCTGCTTTGTTTCGTTACCGTCTTTGTCGGTGAATGTGCCTTCTGTTGTGATAAATGTTGCTGTGTAGGTGGTAGCAACTACATCTTCCCATACTGCAACAAGATAGAGGCTTTCATCGGGCATTGCTGCCTGCTGAAGCTCGCCGGGGCCGTAAACAATTGTTTCTGCGGGTGCATTACCGTCTGCCCAGCCCTTGAAGGTCTTCTCATCTGTGGGCCATGTGGGATCTGCGGGAATGCCTGCATCTGCAAGAACTGTTCCGTAAGCAACCTCGTCATTACCGTAGGTGTCTGAGCCGTCTGCAAACACACCGCCCTTTGCATCAAGTGAAACAACATGCTTATTGACATCCCACTGTGCTTCAAGTGTTACGTTGGCTGCGGGCATTGTGAAGGTTTCACCTGCTGCATAAACAATGCCGTCTGCACTGCTCTTCCAGCCTGCGAAGGTATGTCCGTCTTTCTTGACCTTTGAACCGTCGCTGACGCTGATTGTGTCATCTGTTTTTGCGTTGATGGGACCTTCTGCAAGAATGTCGCCATTCTTATACATTATATAATAAGTATTTGCAGTCCACTTTGCTGTGTAATCTGTGCTTTCTGCAGGATAGGTATCGGGAAGAAGATTTCCTTCTGCATCATACCAACCCTTGAACTCGTAGCCGTCTCTGGTTGTTTCGGGAGCAACAACTGCTTCGCCGAACTTGCCGGTGAGGTCTGTAACCTCTGAGCCGCCGTTTTCATCAAAAGTAAGAGTTACTTCGTTGGGAGTAAATACTGCATAGAACTTTTTGCCTTCCATGCTGTCCATAACACCGAGATCTTCGGGATCTTCAGCATCGGGATTTGTTGACCAGCCCTGGAACTGATAGCCTTCCTTTGAAGGATCTTCTTCGGGAGCAACAATTTCTTCACCGTAAACTGTGGGACTTGTTGCGTAAGGAGCCTTGTCAGCCTTATCCTCATAGAAGAATGCGTTATAAACATTTGCATCTTCTTTTGCAGGATAGAATTCTGTATCTGCCTTGATTGCGTAGGGGAAGGATACTGCTGTTCCGTCAGCAAGCATCCATACGTCGTCGCCGTAGCCTTCGGGAATATCAACTGCCTCGAATTCCTGTCCGTACCAGTAAGCGTCTTCTTCTGTGAGAATAACTTTGCCTTCATCATCATAGAATGTTACCGTGTATTTTTCGTCTGTTCCTGCAAGAGGATTGAACATTGCGTTGAAGGTCTTGCTTCCGGTTACCTTTTCGGGAACCGCAACATCCCAGTCAACAAATACATAGCCGTCCTTTACGGGAGCTTCGGGAATTACGGGAACTTCGCCGAACTTATAAACATAAGTCATTGTTCTTTCACCGGTTGAGGGGAAGAAAGCACCTTCGCCTGCATCGAAGAGATAAGTCATAACCGCTTCGCCGATGAGTGTGATGTTTTCAGCAGGCATATACTTGGGAATATCGGTTGTTTTGTTGCCCTCTGAATCTACATAATAAACCTCGAATGCATCTCCGGGAAGTTCTCTGAAAGCAGGAATTTCCTTGCCGTAGTAAACTTCCTCTGTGTCTTCATGGACACCGGTGAAATCTTCGTATTTATAAGTTACGGTATATTTATTTCTTGCATAGTAAGCTTTAAGCACGGAGGAGCCGTCTGCTTCAACTTTAACACTTTCGGAGCTCTTTTCTGATGTTCCGTCTTCATCACTCACGTCAAGAGTGAAGCCTTCCTTTGCTGTTGCCTGAAGAGGAACTGTGTTACCTGCTACCGAGTAGAAGGTGTCAGTCTGAGTGGGAGCTGAGGGATAAGTGCCGTCTGTGCCCATGAGATATGTTTCCACTTTGTATTCGGAAACACCGCTGTTATCCCAGAGAGCATAGAGTGTATACTCATCATAATCGTACTTAACATCTGCTTTATCAAGTTTAAGAGCATCAAGAATTTCGGATGTTACATTGAGACCGAGACCCTTGAGCTGAGTTGCCGTTTTATCTGCAAGACCAATCTCTGCAACCATTTCGGCAGTAAGGGGAGTGCCGATTTCGGTATTGACAAGATATCCGTTGAGCTTGAGGAGCTCTGTGTGCTTCCAGCCGAGAGCAGCGATATCTTCGTCTGTCATTTCAGCATAGCCGATTTCTTCAAGGATATCTTCGGTGATATCCGCACCTCTTGCGGTCTTTATTGTTGACCAGCCGATGTGCTTGAAGTTTGTTCTTGCGGGAACAGCCTCTTCGGCTGAGAGCTCATCAGCAGCATCTTCCTTGATGATGCCTTTGATTTCAAGAGCTGAGTCGCCGTTGCTGAATTCGCCGCCGTTGGCATCGAGAAGAATTGAGCTTGTTGTTGTGATAACGCCTTCAGTGGTCTTGAAGTTGTTTTCATCAATTTCCCAACCGTAGCCGAGAGCCTCGAGTGCTACGGGTTCTTCGCCCGCCTTGCCTCTGGGAACATCAATAACGTTGGGAGCACCGAGAAGAATATCAATAACAGTTTCGATTGTACCTCTGAGTTCCTTGGGAACAACCGCAACGCCTTCTTCGTCAACCTGCTTGGTGACTGCGTTCTCTTCGTTTTTGATAACGAAATCGTATTCGTTGTACCAGTTACCTTCAGCATCGTTGAGCATAACGGTCTCTGCGAACTCTTTGGGCATCATAACCGAGCTGTAGATAAGATCCTTACCTGAAAAATAATCAGCAGGAATAATCTTGTTGCTGATAAGATAGGGAATCTGGAACATCTTGGTTTCATCAGCTCTGTAGGTATCGTTTGATGTGATCGAACCAGTGAGAGTTGCACCGCTTCCGACTGTTACCGAATAATTTTCGTTGGGATAGCGGGGCACCTGTGTGTTCTGAGGGAAAGTATTGAATTCAAGCTCTCCCTTATTGTTGACGGTAACTTCTTTCAGATCAAAGAAGTCTGTGTCAAAAACAAGTGCTGATGAGAATGAGTGTGTATAGTAATTGTTTGAAACATAGACGCGGGCTTTGACATGCTCGCCGGGAGCAGCCTTTGTTGTTTCAATCCAGTTGCCGTCGGCATCCTTTCTGAAGAACTTGACGGTGAATGCAGCGGTTTCGCTGCTTGCAGCCGATGAGTCATCCGCAGCGGAAGCGGCAACCGACATCGAGCTGAAAATCATGACGAATGCAAGAAGCAGCGCCAATGATTTCTTTAAGTGTGTCATAAGCATTTTCCTCCTTAATGCTTGAAAGCGACAAGCGACACTTTCATATAATACGATTTATTCTAACATAATAAAGATTTATTTTCAATAGCTTTTTATAAATAATTATATATAAATAAAAGGAATTTTTTATACAACTCCGACAAAGTGTCTGTTTTTTTGAAAATTTACTGTTCTTCGGAACCTGAATCAATAACTTTTGCCGCGCGGATTTTTGCGAGCTCATACATCATTGTGTCTCTTGTTTTTCCGTGAACATTGAAGAAGAGCAGCGTGACGCCCTTCATAAACCTGCCGACTGCGGGAGCAAGTGCAAAAACAGTCCACAAGCCTCTGAGCATCGCGGGATCTGTCTGGGGAATAACCTTTCCCGTAACATCGAGAAGCGGTTCAAAATGAATTGCATCTATGATAACGCCGCTGAGAATATTGGCAACCGCCGTTGAAATAAGCGTCATGTAGCCCATTGCTGCAGTAATGGTTGCTTCGTTTCTGACGCCCGATTTCCATTCAACATAATCATAAAGGTCGCCGTTGAGGGCGGTGCTGCAATATCTCTGGATACTGTTGACCGAACCGCAGCAGGTAAGAGCAAAAACAATCCAGATAAAATTAAGAATAAAATGATCTTCGCCAAAGGGCTTGTAGCCGACAATCCACATAATGAAATAGCACAGTCCGCAGAACATATAGCTGCCTGCCGCAAGATTGCGAAGACCGAATTTTTTGGTGAGCTTGGGTGCAAGAGGAAGCACAAAATAGCTCGGAAGTCCGGTGAAAAGTCCCGAAATTGAGCTGAGCGAAAGCTTGCCCATGCAGTTTATCCAGAAAAAGTTCTGAACCTTTTCGCCTGTATGCTTGCCGACCGCAAAGAAATTCTTTATGATAAGCACCCACATGGGTCTGCATGTACCGACCGTTTTGAAGGTTTCGATAAGCCCCATATGCTTCATTTCTTCCCTTGATGCAAGGGGCATTCTTTCCTTGAGAGCAAAGAATCCGTAGGTTCTGAATATAAGAACACATGCAATGAAAAACGTTGCTCCGCCTATATATACATACCTTGTCGGCACGTTGAGAAAGTCAACAAAAAGCGGAAAAAGTGACGGAAGCCAGACACCCGCAAGATCTGCATATGCATCGGTTGCAATGAGTCTGTTACGCTCGGAAACATTCGGCGTGATGTTATAAAGAATCGTCTGATAGCTCGTGTTATAGAAAGAATTCGCGATTGAGCCTATGTAATTGAAAAGGAAAAACCAGACGAGAAGTGCAGGCTGACTGAGTCCGTCAGGCAGTATCCATTGAGTAAATGCCGAGAAAAACCAGAACGGAAGAGTAAGCAGCAGATAGGGACGCACTCGACCCCAACGGGTTCTTGTTCTGTCGATTATAAGACCCGAAAGAGCGTTGTCAATAGAATCAAGTATGCCGCTGATTGTGCTTGCGGTAGTCCATGTTTTTGCGGAAATGCCGAGAAATGTGGTTGCAAAATAGAACGATTCTTTGTTGGTAAAGGAATTCCAGTTAGTATCACCGAAGCCCGAAAGAATATAAGCAACATAGTGCTTTGGGCTCAGATATCTTTTGTTTTGCTGATCGAGATGCCTTTTGATTTTTTCGGAATCCTCGGTTTTTTCTGTAATCGTTTTTGTGTTTTCCGCCAAAAAAATTCACCTTCCTCATAATTTTTATATCTGTTTAAAGCAAGACTATTCGATATTACTCCATAGTAATCCTATTATAAAAAGCATTGTATAATAACAAGCAAAAAAAATCAAGCATATTCAGAAAAATAATCCTGAATATGCTTGATTTTTTAATGTTTATAATTCTATTTTTTCGCTTGTTAGAGGTTTTTCACTGACAGTTTTCCAGAAGCTTCCCGCATAAACTTCAACAAAGTATGTTTCATTTTTATTGAGTTCTTTAAACTCAACGCTGAGAGTTGCGGGCATTTCATAGAAATAATATTCGCTCCAGAGAGTTGTGTTTCTGACTGTTGTTCCGTCTGCGGTTTTAACAATTACATTATAGTCATCAACATAAACATCTTCTGTTTTTGCCTGATCAAAGGTAACTCTGAAGCCGTCTTCCGTAATATCGGAAATAACAATCTTTGCATCATCCTCAAAATAAGGTGCAACGGTTGTTTTGTAGCGTGCATCGGTGTAAAGATAAGATTTTACATCCCATGCTCTGTCGATTTTCCATGTCATTGGGAAGAAATTTCCGGTTATGAGGTCATAGGGATAAACTCTGACTCTCATATCCGCATCCGCTTCAACAATAAGCATCTGAGCCGCTTTTTCCTTCTGCGGAGGAATTGTGCTGCAGTATTTATCAAACTCATCAAGCTCAAAGTAGCTGAGCGTACCTGTGCCGAGACAGGTAAAATGACGCTGATGAATCGAGCGGGGGTCATTTATCGGAGCATGGGAATGACCTGAGAAGTCAATTATCTGGGGATAATTCATAAGAATATCCGTCAGCTCATCCTCTCCCCAGTTTGCACTGCCGTAAACCGTGCCCATGATGTGGGGATGCTGAAAAAAGAATATAGGCTTTCTCGGATTATCGGCTGCCGCTTTTTTGAGCTCGGCAGCTACCCATTCTCTTTTTTTATCGTCAAAATGGCAGCCGTTCGTGCATGTTACGCTGATAAAGTGATAGCCGTTGATAACCTTATGGGTATCGGGCTCCTGAGAATAGATTTCCCTGAATTTTTCAAGCGCAGCCTCTTCGCCTTCACCGTGGAATTCGTGGCTTGCCAAAGAAAGAGTCACTTCTGTTCCGCTCTTAAGATTTCTGTCAAGAGTGTCCTTGAATGCAAGCATCTGAGGTCTTGAGCCGCTGGTTGCAAAGTCGCCGACAACATAAAGAGCATCCAGCTTTGAATATTCCTCTGCTTCGCTGAGTCTGTATGCCGTTTTGATTGCAAGCTCCATTCTTTCACGCTCAACGGAATGCTCATCTCTGTAATGAACATCACTGACAACCATGAATCTGAGAACGGGTCTGAAATTGCTGTCGAATGCCATAAAATATTACCCCTTTTTATAAAACTGCGGGGCTGCTTTAAACAGCCCCGCCGGATTTTTGTCTGAATATTAATTAACCAAACAAGTTAAAGATGAATGCGAAAAGCTCGGGCATTGCATTTACGATACCGGGAAGAAGATCCTTTACGATACCGATGATGTTGATCTGCTCAAACCAGCCTTCGAAATTCTTCCAGAACTCTGCCCAGTAAGCCTTGATCTGTGCAAAGAAATCACCGTTGTTGTTGTTGCCGTCATCGGGCTTGGGCTCGATTTTGGTAACGCTGAGCTTATAGATATCGGTGGTCAGAGTGCCGCCCTTTTCAACGGTAACATAATAGTATCTGCCTGCAACAAGCTTTTCTGTTGTGAATTCAACTGCCTTGCCTGCGTTTACAACATCCTTGTAGATTTCGGAAACGGTTTCCTTAGTTGCAGCATCCTTAACCGAAATATACCATGAGCCTGCAACCTTGACATCTGAAGCTGCGGAGCCGAGAGAAATCTTGAAGCCGACATTATCTTCGCCGACTGCCTTGAACTTGAAGCAGTCAACGTCTGTATCGTGAGAAATGGTGCCTCTTACAGCCTTGCCGACTGTAAATTCATTTGCTTTTTCTTCTGTGTTGTTGTATTCTGCTTCCGCATCAGATGCAGCTTCGAAGAATACTCTTGTTTTATAACCGCCAACGCATTCGTTGAGGCCTTCAATCTTGAGCATGTATTCTTTTGCATCAACACCGATAGCAACGCTCATTGCGTCAGTCTTGTTGCTGTCGATTTCAACTGTTGTGACAACCTTTTCATCAAGAACGCCGTTAGCCTTTTCATAGTGGCTGTAAAGAGTTGCCTTGAAGTCAGCGGGAATGGTGCCGTTGTAAAGATATACATACACTACGCCCTTTGCCGAGGGAACGATTCTGTACCAGTCCACATCGTCTTCTGCCTGAGCATTTTCAGGAACTGAAATTGAACCGTAATAAATCTTTGCGTTGCCTCTTGTTGAAAGCTCAAGAGGAGTTGCCTTTGCAGCAATATTGTTGGGCTCTTTTTCGGTGAGTGCACCGCTTTCAATGCTTGCGATGAGTGAATATGAAAGAGTTTCGCTGTGGATTGTGCCCATTGTAACCTTGATAAAGTATGTAACTCCCTTATCAATTGCAAACGAGGGTGAAGCCGATGTTTTCTGTGCACCGGTTGAACGGAAGGTTGCAAGAATCTTGGCTGCTGACTCGTTGGTTGCTGCTGTTGCATCATAGATTGTTGCTTCAAAATATGCGAGATCCTTGTTTGCGTCTGCAATCTCGTCATGCTTGAGATTTACATATGCAAGACCTGATGCATCGGGTGTGAACGAATACCAGTCTGTGTCTGTTGACTTGTCGAGAACGCCTTTGATTTCGGTGCCGAAGCCGAAAGCGTCTGCGGTTTTTGCGGTGCCGTTATCTTCTGATTCTTCGGCAACCGTTGCTGCACTGCCTGTTACAGCAAAGCTCATAAGCATAACAAATGCCATGAGAAGAGCGAGAATTGATTTTGCTTTTTTCATTCTTTTGTCCTCCTGTTTTTTATCAATATAGATTGACAGAAGCATTTTAGCATAATTTTTTATGATTGTCAAACCGAATAATATGCCATTTTCTTAATTTTTGATTAACAAAATATTAATTCTTCCTGCAGAATATGCCGTTTTTCGCAGATTTTGTATTACTGCACCGGTTGATACCCTATATATGATATACAACAAAAATTTTTAAAGAACATATAATATCCGATAAATAACAGTTCATTTACATATACCGGATGTAAATCGGATGTGGGCACCACCTGTCCTCAAAGCAAAAGAGCAGCCCGTGAGGACTGCTCTGAATAAATTATCTGATTACGATTGGCTGCTCGATTGTTCTGTTGATTCTGAAGAGATTCTTGAAGAATGAAACAATGCAATCCGCTTCTTTTGTTTTTTTATTGATTAATACATTCCGCCGCCCTGAGCTGCCATTGCTGCTGCCTGAGCTGCATCTGCTGCAGGATCGGGCTTATCTGTAACAAGGCTCTCTGTTGTGAGCACCATTGATGCAACCGAGGATGCATTCTGAAGTGCGGAACGGGTTACCTTTGTGGGGTCAAGGATACCTGCGGAAGCCATGTCGCAGTAAACATCCTTTGCGAAGTCGTAGCCGTAGCCGACCTTGCCGCTCTCATGGATAGCATTGATGATGATTGAGCCCTCAAGACCTGCGTTTGCAGCAATCTGACGAACGGGCTCCTCAAGTGCCTTGAGAACAATCTTGATGCCTGTTGCTTCATCAACATCATCAGTTGTTTCAAGAAGTGCCTTGACACTGCCGACTGCATTGAGAAGAGCAACGCCGCCGCCTGCAACGCATCCTTCTTCAACAGCTGCCTTTGTTGCTGCAAGAGCATCTTCAATGCGGAGCTTCTTTTCTTTCATTTCTGTTTCTGTTGCCGCACCGACCTTGATAACTGCAACACCGCCCGAAAGCTTTGCAAGTCTTTCCTGAAGCTTTTCACGGTCAAAATCAGATGTTGTGTTTTCTATCTGAAGCTTTATCTGTGCAACTCTTGATGCGATATTATCCTTATCGCCTGCACCGTCAACGATAATTGTATTTTCCTTTGAAACCTTGACCTGACGGGCTCTGCCGAGCTGTGCAAGCTGAGTATCCTTAAGTTCAAGACCGAGGTCTGAGGTGATAACCTCGCCACCTGTGAGGATAGCGATATCCTGAAGCATTTCCTTTCTTCTGTCGCCAAAGCCGGGTGCCTTTACGCAAACAACTGTAAACACGCCGCGGAGCTTGTTGACAAGGATTGTTGAAAGAGCCTCGCCCTCAACATCCTCTGCAACAATGATGAGCTTTCCGCCTGCATGCATAATCTGCTCAAGAAGAGGAAGAAGGTCCTGAATGCTTGAAATCTTCTTGTCTGTGATAAGAATGAGAGCGTCGTCAATAACAGCTTCCATCTTATCTGTATCTGTTACCATATAGGGTGAAATGTAACCTCTGTCAAACTGCATACCTTCAACAACTTCGGATTCGGTAATTGCAATCTTTGATTCCTCAACAGTGATAACACCGTCTGCTGTAACCTTTTCCATTGCATCCGCAATAAACTTGCCGACTTCTTCGTCTGCAGCTGAAATTGTTGCGATTCTTGCAATATCATCTGAGCTTGAAACGGGCTTTGAATTATTTTTGACAGCTTCAACAGCAGCCTCAACAGCCTTTGCCATACCCTTCTTGACTACCATGGGGTTTGCACCTGCAGTAACATTCTTCATGCCCTCTCTGATAAGAGCCTGAGCAAGAAGAGTAGCGGTTGTTGTTCCGTCACCTGCAACATCATTTGTTTTTGTTGAAACTTCCTTGACAAGCTGAGCACCCATGTTTTCAAACGGGTCTTCAAGCTCGATTTCCTTTGCGATTGTAACACCGTCATTTGTGATGAGAGGTGCACCGTATTTCTTATCGAGAACAACGTTTCTGCCCTTGGGGCCGAGTGTTATTTTAACTGTATTTGCAAGCTTGTCAACGCCTGCCTGAAGAGCCTTGCGGGCTTCTTCGCCATAAATAATCTGCTTTGCCATGTTTAAATCCTCCTATAAGCTTTTGTCTGAATTATTCTACGATTGCAAGGATATCGCTCTGCTTGACGATAGTATATTCTTCCTTGTTGAGCTTTACCTCTGTGCCTGAATATTTGCTTGTGATAACCTTATCGCCAACCTTGACATACATTTCAACATTGTTGCCGTCAATCATTCCGCCGGGGCCGACTGCAACAACCTCTGCAATCTGGGGCTTCTCCTGAGCAGATGCTGCAAGGATGATTCCGCTGCTTGTTGTTTCTTCAACCTCAACAAGCTTAACAACTACTCTGTCTGCAAGCGGTTTAATAGTCATATTTATTACCTCCGATAAATTATTTGTCGTTTTTAGCACTCTTGCCTCCCGAGTGCTAATTTGTATTTTAGCCACTTCTTAATAAAAAATCAAGTCTTTTTTCCAAAATTTACAATATTGTAATAATTGGGCGGAGAACTTTTACAATTAAGTTACAAATTCCCTTAAATGTTTGACTTTGAGATTTTGAGTTGATATATTATATTTATAATATTTTATCTTAATTCATTCAGGATGAGGTATTTATGGAAAAAATCAAAAAATTTCTGATTTCCGACTGGTTTACTGTTATTCTTCTTATAGGTTCGGTCGGAGTAGTTTTCAGCGGTAACGAAATTATCGGCACGGTCATTTTTGTGCTTGTTTTCGGCATTACAATGGCTCTTACCGATGACTGGATGCCGCTTCTTCAGATTATAATGTTCACCACCTGCTTTGCCATAAGGTGCAAAAATTCCTTCAGCACCTTTCTCGCCTATTGGTGGGTTGTTCCGATTATGGTTGCATTGATTGTCTGCCATTTTGTCCGGTTCAGGGCACATTTTGCAAAGGGAATGTGCTTCAACGGCATTCTTGCAACCTCCGTTGCCGTCACTCTCGGCGGTGTCGGAATAATCAGTGCAAAGGAATATTTTTCTTATACTTCTCTTTTCTATGTTTTTATGCTCGGCTTCGGCATGCTTATAATTTATTCATACATGAGTGCAAGCCTCAGAGCAAGGGACTCTTACTCATACGCTGAAAAGTTCTCAAAGCTTATGGTATGCGTCATATGTCTGCTTGCGGTCTGCCTTTTCGAAGAATATTTCAGCAACCGTGCACAGCTTGCCGACGGCTTTGAAATCATACCCTTCCAATGGCGTAACAACGCCGCAACAACACTCATGCTCGCAATGCCCTTTGCATTTTATCTTTCAAGAAAGGATTTCGGCCTTTTCTTTATCGGAATTTTCGACTACATTCTCATTCTTTTCACAGGCTCAAGAGGCGGAATGCTTTTCGGTATTGTTGAATTGATAATCTGCATTATTGTAATGTTTATTCTTGATAAAAGACACAGACCTGCAATTGCGGCAATTGTGGGAGTTTCTCTTGTCATTACCGCTCTTACATATAAAATCTGGATTGACACCCTCAGCTATACTCTGATGCGTCTTGTTGACCCAAATGAAAACTCAATCCGCCTTCAGCTTATCCCGAGAGGCATTGAGGATTTCAAGGCAAATCCGCTTTTCGGCAGAGGTATCGGCTACATGGGCAACAGAGATGTTCACAAGAGTGCCGATTTTGCTCTTTGCTGGTATCATTGCTCGCCCATCCAGGTTATCGGCTCATTCGGTATTCTCGGCATAGCAGCTTACGGATATCTCATTTATCTGAGGATTAAAACTCTCCTCAGAAACTTCACTTTCTTCAACATCATCATGTTCATCTCCTATCTCGGTCTTGAAATGATGTCGCTTGTAAACCCTGGAATTTTTGCTCCCTTCCCCTATCTTTTCCTCATAACACTTTATTTTGTTATGATGGAAAAAAGCAACAACGACGAAGATAAAAAAATTCTTCCCCGTATGATTAAAGGTGAAAAATAATGAATGTACTTTCAATTGGCAACAGCTTTTCAACAAATGCACACAAATTTATTCCCCACATGGCGAAGGCAGCAGGCAAGGAGCTTCTTCTCTGCAACCTTTTTATCGGCGGCTGCTCACTTGAACAGCATTGGAGCAACTGGCGTGAAGAAAAAACGGCATATGACTACGAGGTTTATCTCCCGTTTGAAACAGAGATGAGCAGTGCACCCGAGGTTGCACTCCACGAGGCGGTTGAGGATGAGGAATGGGATATCATAACCCTTCAGCAATGCAGCCACTTCAGCGGCATTCCCGAAAGCTATTCGCCTTATCTTTCAGAGCTTGCGGAATACTGCAGAATGGTACAGCCGAAAGCAAAAATCATGCTTCATCAGACATGGGCATACGAAAACGGATGTCAGCATCCCGGTTTCGTTTCTTACGGCAAAGACCAACAGGAAATGTACCGTGCACTTACCGAAGCATACGCCAACGCTTCGATGGAAGCGGATATAAACCTCATTATCCCGAGCGGCAGAGCATGGCAGACGGCACGCAACACAATCGGCGACAAGCTCACGGTTGACGGCTTTCACGGCAATGACATGGGCTGCTATCTTGCAAGTGCTTGCTTCTATGAGATGATTTTCGGCGAAAGCATTTATGAAAATGCATTTTATCCCGAAGGAATTGACAAGAATACCGTTGATATTCTTAAACTTTGTGCTCACACGGCGGTTGAGAAGGGTATAATCAGAAAATGATAAAACCCGTGCAGAAATGCACGGGTTATTTTTAATTCACAAAAAGATGTTTCCGTTTATTGAAATAGATTATATTCAGAGCGATAAAGAGCACAACGCCAGCAGCAGTTCCCAATGCCTGAGCGATAATTTCGGAAACGCTTCCGCCCGTTATGATTACGCTGAACATATTGTAGGCAACCGAAACAATCATGCTTGCCCCGTGATAAATATAAAACATACTCGGAGCATCCTTTTTGAATTTTGCAAGCGATGAACGGGCAATTAATGCGAACGGAATCAATGCAAAATACACTATACCGAAACCGATATCAAGAGTATGCATTCCGTCAAATGCAGAATAAACAGTTTCGGGGTCAACTCCGTAAATCAGATAATTTCCGCCCGTTAAATTCAGTATTCCCGATATAAAATTAACCACCGCACCTGCAAAAAGCGAAAAATAAATCAGGAATTTATACCAGTTCATCGGCAATGCAGGCTGAACGGGCTGTGCAGGCGTCACGGGGTTATATTGCTGAGTCCACGGTGCACGGGTGTTTCCCGCCTGAGTGTAATCCGTATTTTTTAGCTTTGCACCGCAATTGGTGCAAAAAGCAACACTGTCGGGCAATTCTTTTCCGCAGTTTGAACAGAACATTTTTCTTCACTCCCCTTTAATTTTTGATTTTATATTACAATATAAGGGAAATGAAATCTACATATAATTTGTTAACAAACAGAAAAATGATTTGTTAGGTTTGAAAATATGGATTTAAATTCTGTTCCGGCGGCGGGATGTGGGCAGCCTGCCCCACGACAACACAACAAAATTATCAAAAAAGAAAAAGGAGCAACCCGAAGGTTGCTCCCCTGAAAACATTTTAAATTATTCAGCGATATCAATAACAACGCCTGAACCAACAGTTCTGCCGCCTTCACGGATAGCGAAGCGGAGACCCTTTTCAATAGCGATGGGAGTGATAAGTTCAACGTTCATGTCAACGTTGTCGCCGGGCATGCACATTTCTGTGCCTTCGGGAAGGCTGATAACGCCTGTAACGTCAGTTGTTCTGAAATAGAACTGAGGACGATAGTTGTTGAAGAAGGGAGTATGACGGCCGCCTTCTTCCTTTGAAAGAACGTAAACCTGACCTGTGAACTTGGTGTGGGGGTTGATTGAACCGGGCTTTGCAAGAACCTGGCCACGTTCGATTTCTGTTCTCTGAACACCACGAAGAAGAGCACCGATGTTGTCGCCTGCCTCTGCGTAGTCAAGGATCTTACGGAACATTTCGATACCGGTAACAACTACCTTTCTCTTTTCGTCTGTAAGACCAACGATTTCTACTTCTTCACCTGTCTTGAGCTGACCTCTTTCAACTCTACCAGTAGCAACAGTACCACGACCAGTGATTGTGAATACGTCTTCAACGGGCATGATGAAGGGAAGGTCTGCCTTACGGTCAGGAGTGGGGATATATTCGTCAACAGCAGCCATGAGTTCCTGGATAGGAGCAAGCTCGGGAGCGTTGATATCGCCGCCTTCGTAGCTGAGAGCCTGGAGAGCTGAACCCTTGATGATGGGAGCATCTTCGTCGAATTCATACTCAGCAAGAGTCTCACGGATTTCCATTTCAACGAGCTCGAGGAGTTCGGGATCGTCAACCTGGTCAACCTTGTTCATGAAAACGATGATTCTGGGAACGCCAACCTGACGAGCAAGAAGGAGATGTTCCTTAGTCTGAGCCATGGGGCCGTCTGTTGAAGCGATAACAAGGATAGCGCCGTCCATCTGAGCAGCACCTGTGATCATGTTCTTGATATAGTCAGCATGGCCGGGGCAGTCAACGTGAGCATAGTGACGGTTGTCAGTTTCGTACTCAACGTGAGCTGTGTTGATTGTAATACCACGCTCTCTCTCTTCGGGAGCCTTATCAATGTTTGCGTAATCAATGAAATCTGCGCCGCCCTTCATAGCGAGGGTCTTTGTGATAGCAGCTGTAAGAGTTGTCTTACCGTGGTCAACGTGACCGATTGTACCAATGTTAACATGGGGCTTACTACGTTCAAATTTTGCTTTTGCCATAGTGGTTTTTCCTCCCTTTTAATAAGCAAATTATTATCCATGCGTGTGCATGGTATCATTTTAACAAGTATAAGCTTAAATTTCAAGCCTTTTTTTAAAATTAACAAAAAACAATTATCTTTCGCTGATAACTTTTTCGGCAATTGACTTGGGAACTTCAGCATAATGGCTGGGCTCCATAGCATACTGACCGCGTCCCTGAGTTCTGGAACGGAGAGCAGTTGCGTAACCGAACATGTTTGAAAGAGGAATGTTTGCGTTAATCTGGATTGCGCCCATTCTTGATTCAGTACCCTGAATCATACCGCGGCGCGAGTTGATATCACCGATAACGTCACCCATATAATCGTCGGGAACGATAACGGCAGTCTTCATGATGGGCTCCATAAGAATGGGAGCAGCCTTCTTCATAGCATCCTTGAATGCCATTGAAGCTGCAATCTTGAAGGCCATTTCCGAAGAGTCAACTTCATGGTATGAACCGTCGTAAAGAGTTACCTTAACGTCAACAACATTGTAGCCTGCAAGAGTACCTGAGAGCATTGCGCCCTTGACACCTGCTTCGATAGCGTTGAAATATTCCTTGGGAATAGCACCGCCGACGATGTTGTTGACAAACTCGTAGCCCTTTTCGGGGTTGGGTTCGATTCTCATCTTAACGTGACCGTACTGACCCTTACCGCCTGACTGACGTGAATACTTGGTATCTGTATCAGCAGCCTGAGTAATGGTTTCACGGTAAGCAACCTGAGGCTTACCTACGTTTGCTTCAACCTTGAATTCACGTAGAAGTCTGTCTACGATGATTTCAAGATGAAGCTCACCCATACCTGCGATGATGGTCTGGCCTGTTTCTTCGTCTGTGTAGCACTTGAATGTGGGATCTTCTTCAGCGAGCTTTGCAAGAGCAATACCCATCTTTTCCTGACCTGCTTTGGTCTTGGGCTCGATGGCAACTCTGATAACGGGCTCGGGGAATTCCATTGATTCAAGGATAACGGGATGCTTGGGATCACAGAGAGTATCGCCTGTTGTTGTCTGCTTAACGCCTACACAAGCTGCGATATCACCTGCATAGCAGGTATCAATATCCTGTCTGTGATTTGAGTGCATCTGAAGGATACGGCCCATACGTTCGTTAGTACCCTTTGTTGAGTTGTATACTGAAGCACCGGTGTCAACCTTACCTGAGTAAACTCTGAAGAAGCAGAGCTTACCAACGAAGGGGTCGGTAGCAATCTTGAATGCAAGAGCTGAGAAGGGCTCGTCATCCGATGAATGTCTTACTTCTTCCTCTTCTGTGTCGGGATTGATACCCTTGATAGCTTCGATATCTGTGGGTGCGGGCATATAATCAACAACTGCGTCAAGCAGAAGCTGAACGCCCTTGTTGCGGTATGAAGTACCGCAAACAACGGGAACCATTGTGTTTGCAATGGTAGCCTTTCTGATGCAGGTCTTGATTTCTTCAAGAGTGAGCTCTTCACCTTCGAAGAACTTTTCAAGAAGAGCATCATCATGCTCGGCAACATGCTCGATAAGCTCATCATGATACTTCTGAGCAAGTTCCTTCATATCATCGGGAATATCTGTGACAGTGATATCAATACCCTTATCATCGTTATAATAATAAGCCTTCATGATAACAAGGTCAATGATTCCCTTAAAATCTGATTCTGCACCGATGGGGAGCTGAATGGGAACAGCATTACACTTAAGGCGTTCCTTCATCATGTCAATAACGCGATAGAAATCTGCGCCCATGATGTCCATTTTATTAACATAGACCATTCTGGGAACACGGTACTTGTCCGCCTGTCTCCAGACAGTTTCGGACTGGGGCTCAACGCCGCCCTTTGCACAAAGAACCGTTACGGAACCATCAAGAACTCTGAGTGAACGCTCAACTTCAACTGTGAAGTCAACGTGACCCGGGGTGTCGATGATGTTGATACGATGGTCCTTCCAGAAACATGTTGTAGCAGCGGATGTGATAGTAATACCACGCTCCTGCTCCTGCTCCATCCAGTCCATTGTTGCAGCACCATCGTGTGTTTCGCCAATCTTGTGAGTTTTACCTGTGTAGAACAGAATACGCTCAGAAGTGGTTGTTTTGCCGGCGTCAATATGAGCCATGATACCAATGTTTCTGGTCATATCAAGAGATACCTGTCTTGGCATAATAACCTCCGGATAAATCTAAAACAAAAGTATAATATATTGCTCGGATTACCATCTGAAATGAGCAAATGCCTTGTTGGCCTCTGCCATCTTGTGGGTATCTTCGCGTTTCTTGAATGCTGAACCTGTTGAGTTGGTTGCATCGATGATTTCGTTGGCAAGTCTTTCCTTCATTGTTCTTTCTGAACGCTGACGGCTGTAGAGTGTGATCCAACGAAGACCGAGAGTCTGTCTTCTCTCGGGACGAACCTCCATGGGTACCTGATAGGTAGCACCGCCTACACGGCGAGCCTTAACTTCAAGCACGGGCATAACGTTTTCCATTGCTGCCTCAAAAACCTCAAGGGGTTCTTTGCCTGTTTTTTCTTTGATAATGTCAAAAGCATCGTATACGATCTTCTGAGCAACGCCCTTCTTACCGTCATACATAACGTTATTGATGAGACGGGTTACGAGCTTTGAGTTGTAAAGCGGATCGGGCAAAACTTCACGTTTTGCGATATTGCCTCTTCTTGGCACGTCGCTTCCCTCCTTCATAGTAATGATATCATAGGTACTCGAGTGACAAATTCCCGTGGCGCCAACGCAGAGGCATACTATATATATAATATACCCTTGCATTGGTCGAAAAAACATCTGTTTTTTCAGCCTGCAAGAAGATTTGTCTCAACTGAAAATGGTTTGCGGTAGATTATTTCTTTGCTGCCTTGGGACGCTTTGCGCCGTACTTTGAACGGCTCTGCATTCTGCCGTTAACGCCCTGGGTATCAAGTGTACCGCGGATGATGTGGTAACGCACACCGGGAAGGTCCTTAACACGGCCGCCTCTGATAAGAACAACTGAGTGTTCCTGAAGGTTGTGGCCGACACCGGGAATGTAAGCTGAAACCTCAATGCCGTTTGTGAGACGAACTCTTGCGATCTTACGAAGAGCCGAGTTGGGCTTTTTGGGGGTTGCAGTCTTAACAGCGGTGCAAACGCCGCGCTTCTGGGGTGAATCCTGATCTGTAAGAATGTTTTTCTTTGAGTTCAGACCCTTGAGGAGTGCGGGAGCCTTGGGCTTCTTTTCAAGTGTTTCTCTGCCGTTACGAACAAGCTGGTTAAAGGTAGGCAAAAAACTCTCTCCTTTCTTCAGAATTTATATCGTGACGAAACCCCGCACTTTTTCAAGTGCAGGAGTTTCGGACACCACAATTTTGTATTTTAACACATGTTAACTCTGTTTGTCAACACTTTTCACAAAAATCACTCAGCATTTTCGGCATTATTGCTATCGCCTGTGGGATACACTTCAACATTGTTGTAGCACTTCATGCCTGTACCCGAGGGAAGAAGCTTACCGATGATAACATTTTCCTTAAGACCCATAAGAGGATCAATCTTGCCCTTGATAGCGGCATCGGTGAGAACTCTTGTTGTTTCCTGGAATGATGCGGCTGAGAGGAATGAATCTGTTGCAAGAGATGCCTTGGTAATACCCATAAGAGTGGGGATGCAGGTTGCAAGAACGGGCTCTGTTCCGTTTTCGGCAGCCTCTTTTGCAAGACGCTCGTTTTCAAGACGGAATTCCATCTTTTCAACAACTGTACCGGGAAGGAACTTTGAAGCACCTGCGTCTGCGATTCTTACCTTTCTCATCATCTGACGGACGATAACCTCGATATGCTTATCGTTGATATCAACACCCTGCATACGGTAGGTTCTCTGAACTTCTCTGATGAGGTAATCGTGAACAGCTTCAACGCCGAGAATAGCAAGAATATCGTGGGGATTCTGAGCACCTTCGGTGAGCTGAGCACCCTTTGATACCTTCTGACCTTCCTGAACTCTGAGGCGGAAGCCATAGGGAATAAGGTAGGTCTTTTCGTCGCCGTCGTCGCCTGTAACAACAACATGCTGGCTCTTCTTGATTTCACGGAACGATACAACACCGTCGATTTCGCTCATGATTGCAAGCATCTTGGGCTTGCGTGCTTCAAAGAGCTCTTCGATACGGGGAAGACCGGTGGTGATATCGGACTGGTCAGCGGCACCGCCGGTGTGGAAGGTTCTCATTGTAAGCTGAGTACCGGGTTCACCGATGGACTGAGCAGCGATGATACCTACTGCTTCACCGACTGTTACGGGGTCGCCCGTTGCAAGGTTTGCACCGTAGCACTTGATACATACGCCGTGCTCAGAGCAGCATGAGAGAAGTGAGCGGATTTTGATCTGAGCCTTTGCACCTTCGGGAAGCTCGCCGGCTGCAATCTTTCTGTCTGTTTCTCTCTGAACGCTTGCAGCAACCTTTTCGGCAACAGCTTCAACCATCATCTTATCCTTTGATGCAAGAAGCTCGCCTGTTGCGGGATCAACATAATCCTCAAGAAGGAATCTGCCTGTCAGTCTTTCTGCAAGACCAACAATCTTTCTGCCGCCGAACTTGGGATCGCCGTCATAAATATCATAAACGTTGATGCCGTCGGTGCAGCCGCAGTCCTCCTGGCGGATGATAACATCCTGTGAAACGTCAACAAGACGGCGGGTAAGGTAACCCGAGTCAGCTGTACGAAGAGCGGTATCGGCAAGACCTTTACGCGCACCACGGGATGAAATGAAGTATTCCGAAATGTTAAGTCCCTCTCGGTAGTTAGCCTTGATGGGAACCTCGATTGTTTTACCTGCGGTGTTTGCGATAAGACCACGCATACCTGCAAGCTGACGAAGCTGTGAGTCATTACCACGGGCACCGGAGTCAAGCATCATGTTGATGGGATTGAACTTCTTGAAGTTTTTCTTAAGCTCTGAAGCAACTTCCTTGGAGCATTCGTCCCATGCCTTGATAACGCCTTCGGAGCGTTCTTCGTTGGTGATAAGACCTCTTTCGTAGTGTCTGCTGATGTCACTGACCTTCTTTTCCGCAATTTCAAGAAGCTCTTTCTTCTTGGGAGGAATTGTTGCGTCAATAACAGCAACGGTAATACCGCTTCGTGTTGAATATTTATAACCCTGAGCCTTAATCTTATCAAGAACATCGGCTGCGATTGCGGTTCCGTGAACCTTGATGCACTTGTCGATAATCTTGCCGAGAACCTTCTTATTAACAAGAATGTCAATTTCGGGAGTGAGGATATTGTCGGGGTTGCTTCTGTCGATAAAGCCGAGATCCTGAGGAACGGGACCGTTGAAGATAACCTTACCGAGAGTTGTTGTTACAAGTCCGGTAACGGTTTCTCCGTTGATTTCCTTGCTCATACGGATTCTGATGTCAACATGAAGACCGATATCGCCTTCATCATAAGCCATCATTGCCTCGTCAACCGTTGTATATGTGTTGTAGATATAAACCTGATTTCCGTTTTCGTCCTTGATAAGATTGCCGTTTTCATCCTTTGCTTCTCTGCGTGCACCGGGCTCGAAGGGATCATCGGGATTGAAGTCGGAGTTTTCGGGGTTGTTATTATTAACTGTTGTGAGATAATAAGAACCCAGAATCATATCCTGTGTGGGAACTGCAACGGGACGTCCGTCTGAAGGCTTGAGGAGGTTGTTGGCGGCAAGCATGAGGAATCTTGCTTCTGCCTGAGCCTCTGCCGAAAGAGGAACGTGAACAGCCATCTGGTCACCGTCGAAGTCAGCGTTGAAAGCCGTACATACGAGGGGATGAAGTCTGATTGCTCTGCCTTCAACAAGAACGGGCTCGAAAGCCTGGATACCGAGTCTGTGAAGGGTGGGAGCACGGTTAAGCATAACGGGATGGTCTTTGATAACAACCTCAAGTGCATCCCAGACTGCAGGATTGGAACGTTCAACCATCTTACGGGCTGATTTAACGTTACCTGCAACCTCGGTTTCAACAAGTCTCTTCATAACGAAGGGCTTGAAGAGCTCGAGTGCCATTTCCTTGGGAAGACCGCACTGATAAAGCTTGAGCTCGGGACCGACAACGATAACCGAACGGCCCGAATAGTCAACACGCTTACCGAGAAGATTCTGTCTAAAACGGCCCTGCTTACCTTTAAGCATGTCAGAAAGAGATTTGAGTGCTCTGTTGTTGGGACCTGTTACGGGTCTGCCTCTTCTGCCGTTGTCGATAAGTGCGTCAACAGCTTCCTGGAGCATTCTCTTTTCGTTTCTGATAATGATTTCGGGGGAGCCGAGCTCCATGAGCTTGGCAAGACGGTTGTTTCTGTTGATAACTCGTCTGTAAAGGTCGTTGAGGTCTGATGTTGCGAATCTGCCGCCTTCCAGCTGAACCATGGGTCTGATTTCGGGAGGAATGACGGGGATAACGTCAAGAATCATCCATTCGGGTCTGTTGCCCGACTGTCTGAATGCTTCAACAACCTCAAGACGCTTGAGAGCCTTTGCCTTTTTCTGACCGGATGCGGAATCCATTTCTGCCTTAAGCTCTTCCGAGAGGGCATCAAGGTCGATTTCAGCAAGAAGCTCCTTTATTGCCTCGGCACCCATGCCTGCCTTGAAATCATCCTCATAGCGAAGTCTGTATTCTTCATAATCCTTCTCATCGAGAGTCTGATATTTTTCAAGCGGTGTGTCGCCGGGATCTATAACGATATGCTTTGCAAAATAGAGAACCTTTTCAAGATCTCTGGGTGATATGTCAAGGATAAGACCCATTCTTGAGGGAATACCCTTGAAATACCAGATGTGCGAAACGGGAGTTGCAAGCTCGATATGGCCCATTCTTTCACGGCGGACCTTCGCTCTTGTGATTTCAACGCCGCAGCGTTCGCAGACTTTGCCTTTATAGCGGATTCTTTTATATTTACCGCAGTGGCACTCCCAGTCCTTCTGTGGTCCGAAAATCTTTTCGCAGAAAAGACCGTCCTTTTCGGGCTTGAGAGTTCTGTAGTTTATGGTTTCGGGCTTTTTGACCTCGCCGTAGGACCATTCTCTGATCTGGTCGGGAGATGCAAGACCGATTTTTATGGATTCAAATGTAAGATTGCTGTTTGCTTCGATATTTTCCATCAAACGATGCCCCCCTTTTAGTTATAGTCGTCATCCGAGGTTTCAAAGTCGAGACCGAAATCCTCAACGCCCATTTCTTCGTCCATGCTGAAATCATCATCGTCTTCGAAGGCTCTGATAAAGATATCGTTATCTTCGCTGTCTTCGTCAATCATGAATTCGTTGCTTTCTTCGGCGTCGTTGACCTGCTGGAATGCCTTATCGTCGGAAACAAAGCCGACATCGTCGTTATCAAACGACTGACGCAGGTCGATTTCTTCGTTGTTCTCATCGAGAACCTTTACGTCAAGTGCAAGTGCCTGGAGCTCCTTGATAAGAACCTTGAAGGATTCGGGAACGCCGGGAGTGGGAACATTGTTGCCCTTGACAATTGCTTCATAGGTCTTGACTCTTCCCACAACGTCGTCTGACTTGACTGTGAGGATTTCCTGAAGAGTGTAGGCTGCACCGTAAGCTTCGAGTGCCCATACTTCCATTTCACCGAAACGCTGACCGCCGAACTGAGCTTTACCGCCCAGAGGCTGCTGAGTAACAAGTGAATAGGGACCTGTTGAACGGGCATGAATCTTATCGTCAACCAGATGGTGAAGCTTGAGATAATACATGACACCGACGGTTACGGGGTTATCAAACTGTCTGCCGGTACGGCCGTCGGTAAGAATTGATTTACAGTCGAGGCGGAGCTGAGGAACGGTTGAGGGATCAAATTCAATTCCCTTTTCCGCTGCTTCTTTTTCTGCCTTTTCCATTGCAATGCGGTTTGCTTCCTTGAAAGCCTCGGTGATATCTTCTTCATGTGCACCGTCGAAAACGGGAGTCATGACGTTGATGCCGAGATTTCTTGCTGCAAAGCCGAGGTGAACCTCGAGAACCTGACCGATATTCATTCGGGAGGGAACGCCGAGGGGGTTAAGAACGATATCAAGAGGAGTGCCGTCGGGAAGGAAGGGCATATCTTCCTGAGGAAGAATTCTTGAAACAACACCCTTGTTACCGTGACGGCCAGCCATCTTATCGCCGACTGAAAGCTTACGCTTCTGAGCGATGTAGCAGCGGACTACCTTGTTAACGCCGGGTGAAAGCTCGTCGCTGTTTTCTCTTGTGAAAACTTCAACGTTAACAACGATACCGTATTCGCCGTGGGGCACCTTGAGGGATGTATCTCTGACTTCCTTTGCCTTTTCGCCGAAAATTGCACGGAGAAGTCTTTCTTCTGCGGTAAGCTCGGTTTCGCCCTTGGGAGTAACCTTACCTACAAGGATGTCGCCTGAGTGAACCTCTGCACCGATTCTGATGATTCCGCGCTCGTCAAGGTTGCCGAGAGCATCCTCACCGACATTGGGAATATCTCTTGTGATTTCTTCGGGACCAAGCTTGGTATCTCTTGCTTCGGTCTCATATTCTTCGATGTGAACCGATGTGTAAACATCGTCACGGACAAGCTTTTCGTTGATGAGAACGGCGTCTTCGTAGTTGTAGCCTTCCCATGTCATGAAGCCTACGAGAGCATTTTTACCAAGGCTGATTTCGCCGTGGTCTGTTGCGGGACCGTCGGCAATAACCTCGCCCTTCTGAACTCTCTGACCTGCAGAAACGATGGGACGCTGATTGGTGCATGTGCCCTGGTTTGAACGCATGAACTTGATAAGCTCATAGTAATCGCTCGAACCGTCGTCATTCTTGATGATGATGCTGTCTGCACTGACCTTGGTAACAACGCCGTCCTGCTTTGCAAGAACGGTTACACCCGAGTCAACGGCTGCCTTGTATTCCATACCTGTTCCGACTATGGGAGCACAGGTCTTGAGCAGAGGAACTGCCTGACGCTGCATGTTTGAACCCATGAGAGCACGGTTTGCGTCGTCGTTTTCAAGGAAGGGAATCATTGCGGTAGCAACAGAAACAACCATCTTGGGAGAGATATCCATGTAGTCAACTCTCGAACGGTCGATTTCGATGAATTCATCTCTGTGTCTTGCGGTAATCTTCTGTCTGACGAAGCAGTTGTTTTCATCAAGAGCTTCGTTAGCCTGAGCAACGATATAATCGTCCTCGGTATCCGCTGTCATATATTCAACTTCATCAAGGACTCTGCCGGTCTCCTTGTCAATCTTTCTGTAAGGAGTTTCGATGAAGCCGTATTCGTTGATCTTTGCAAATGTTGCAAGGTAGGAAATAAGACCGATGTTGGGACCTTCGGGAGTTTCGATGGGACACATTCTGCCGTAGTGAGAATAGTGAACGTCACGAACCTCGAAACCTGCTCTGTCTCGTGAAAGACCGCCGGGGCCGAGAGCCGAAAGACGGCGTTTGTGGGTAAGCTCTGCAAGGGGGTTGGTCTGATCCATGAACTGTGAGAGGGGTGATGAACCGAAGAACTCCTTGATTGCCACCATAACGGGGCGGATGTTGATAAGAGTCTGAGGAGTAATCTTGTCTTCATCCTCCTGAGCCTGGATTGCCATTCTCTCGCGGACTACTCTTTCCATTCTTGCAAGACCGATTCTGAACTGATTCTGAAGAAGTTCGCCGACGGAGCGGATTCTTCTGTTGCCCAGATGGTCAATATCGTCAACATTACCTACATGCTTTGTGAGGCAGTTGACATAGTTGACGGATGCGAAGATATCGTCAACGATGATGTGCTTGGGAATAAGGTCATCGCAGCGTTCTGCCATTTCGGCAAGAAGAGCAGCCTTGTCTGCACCGCACTTCTCGATAACCTCGTGGAGCACGGAATAACGGACCTTTTCGTTGATGCCGATTTCTTCAAGCTCTGCCTTTGTGATTTCAACGGGAAGGATTGCGTCTGCATAAACCATGCCGTTTGAAATAACGAAAAGCTCGCTGCCGTCTTCGCAGGCAACAACAACTTTCATAACGCCTGCGTTTTCTATTTCGAGAGCCTTCTGCTTTGTTAAGATTTCGCCGGGCTCTGCAAGAAATTCGCCTGTGTATTCAGAAATAACGGGCTGAGCAACCTTGCAGCCGGGAAGTCTGTTGAGCATTGAAAGCTTCTTGTTGTATTTATAACGTCCTACTCTGGAAATGTCATATCTGTGGGGATCAAAGAAAAGATTGTCGATATGCTGCTGTGCGGATTCGAGAGTAACGGGCTCACCGGGACGAAGCTTCTTGAATACTTCCATGAGGGCTTCTTCGGTGTTTCTTGTTTCATCCTTTTCGAGAGTTGCTTCGAGCTTGTTATCTTCGCCGAAGAACGCACGGATATCCTCATTGCTGCTCAGACCGAGAGCACGGATGAAAGCGGTGATATAGATTTTTCTGTTTTTGTCGATACGGACATAGAAAATGTCGTTGGCATCGGTTTCATATTCAAGCCATGCACCTCTGTTGGGGTTGATTGTGCTTGTGAAAAGCTCGATACCTGTCTTGTCGTGGGTCATGCCGTAGTAAACACCGGGTGAACGGACAAGCTGAGAAACAATAACTCTCTCTGCGCCGTTGATAACAAAGGTGCCGCTTTCGGTCATGATGGGGAAATCGCCCATAAAGACTTCCGACTCTTTGATGATGCCTGTTTCTTTGTTCTGCAAACGAACTGTTACTCTCATGGGAGCTGCATATGTTGCATCGCGCTCCTTGCATTCACGGACTGTGTACTTGGGCTTGTCGTCCATTCTGTAGTCAACAAAGCTGAGCACCCAGTTTCCGGTGTAATCCGTGATGTCCGCCGTATCACGGAAAACCTCCTTGAGGCCGGTTTCGATGAACCATTTGTAGGAAGCCTTCTGGATTTCAATGAGGTTGGGCATATCCATAACCTCAGTGATTTTTCCGAAGCTCTGACGCTCACAGCTTCCTCGTTTAACGGTTTTTGTTTTCAGCATTAGGCTAAATCACTCCGTTTCTTTAAATCTTCCATTTCCATTTGGGAATGCCGAATTTTTTGTTTGCGGAAACCCCTTTTCTCTTATTAATATACGCATTATAAGAGATAATATAGGGTATTAATTTCCACTTTAACAATGCGAGACAATAGTATAATAATTTTTATTTATTTTGTCAATAGATTTTATAAAATAAAATTTGAGAAAAAATTTATTTGTGCATTCATACGAAATTTTAAGATTTTTTTGTTAAAAGTTTGTTGAATATTTTTTGGATTTTGTATGTTTTGACAACATGTTGTTGTTGTAAAAAATATAAACACCGCATCTGCAATGCCTGAGCATTTATGCAGACCGCGGTGTATATACAGGTAAAATATTATTGTATATATAAAAATTTTTATATATAATATTTTATTACATTACTATAAATTCTGATTTGTTTTTGCGGATTAACCGATATCGGGCTCATCGTCAAGAAGCACAACGGGCTTTTCATAGCCTTCGAGCTCAAGCACAACAATTTCATTTTTACCCTCCCTGAGGAAAGGAGCGGGCAGATATGCCGAGTGCTGAGGGCCGACCTCCCAATGTCTTGAAAGAACACGGTTGTTGACTATGATTATGCCCTTTTTGAAGCCCGGAAGCTTGACAAAGGTATCGCAGCATTCATCAACCTCAAACTCTGCTCTGAGAAGCACGGGGGTGCCGTCAAAGGCAGGAACACCCTCTCTGAAATCAACGCCCGAAACATCATCAAACGGCAGCGGATAGTTGGTCCAATGATAAACAAAGTTGTTGCCGAAGCCGATGCCCTGAGTTATACCTTTGGCATCCTTAAGCTTTGCACCGTAGTTGACTCTGCCCATGTTTTCAACAAGAACGGCAAGCTCTGCACCCTCTTCTTCTATTGCAACAATATTCTGAGGCTTCTCATCGTTTCTGTACTGAACTCCGACAAACTCGCCGTTAAGATAAATATAGCCTCTGTCGTGAACATCCTGAAGTCTTACAGGCTGAGGACCTCTGGGACCTCTGACATCTGCCTTGTAAAGCACGAAGCCATAGCCCTGATCCAGCTTTTCCATTGTCATGGGCATAACGGATTCAACGGGAGCCGAGAGCACATCAAGATTATCGAAAAGCTTTGCGGAATGCGTGAACTCAATCTCACCGTATTTTTTCTTTTTTATGGGTTCAGGCATTTCAACCTCGGGAACAGGAGCATATTTTGAAATGACTTCTCTGAACTTATAGTATTTTTCGGTCAGATCGCCGCTTTCGTTGACGGGAGCATCATCATCATAGCTTGAAACAGTCGGCTCATAGGCATCATAATCGTTCGCACCGTTCATGTAGCCGAAGTTTGTGCCGCCGTGGAACATATAAGCAGAAAGGCTTGCACCCATGGAAAGAATTTCATCCATGGCATCTGCGGCGTCCTGCGGGTCACGGCTGTGGTGCTCCTCTGTCCAATGGTCAAACCATCCGTTCCAGAATTCGGTGCACATAAGAGGGCCGTCGGGCTGATATTCACGAAGACGCTCAAACTGCTCCTTGGCTCTTGAGCCGAAATTTGCTGTTTTATGTATTTCGGGAACGGTGCCGCCCGTGAGCATCTGATATTCCGCACCGTCGGAGGTGAAGAGAGGCACTTCAATTCCCCTGTCGGCAAGCCCCTTTGCAAGATAGCGGATATATTCGCTGTCATCGCCGTAGCTGCCGTATTCATTCTCAACCTGAACGAGGATAACATTGCCTCCCCTTGTTATCTGGTGCTTCGCAATGCGGGGAATAAAGTCATCGAAAAATCTGTCAACCGCAGCAAGATAATCCTTGTCCATACAGCGGAGTGCCATTGAGTCATTCTTGAGAAGCCACCAGGGAAGACCGCCGAAATCCCACTCGGAACATATATAGGGACCCGGACGGACAATTGCATAAAGTCCGAGCTCTGCGGCAATATCAAGAAATTTCCCGATATCGAGCATATCCGTACAATCGAATACACCCTCTTTTTTCTCATGCAGATTCCACGCAACATAGGTTTCAACCGTGTTGAAGCCGCATGCCTTGAGCTTTATAAGTCTGTCACGCCAGTATTCGGCAGGAACTCTGAAATAATGGATTGCACCTGCAATAATTCTGAACGGTTCGCCGTTAAGCTTGAAACCGTCTTTTTCGATAGCAAATGTATTCATATCTTTTCCTCCTTAATCGGGCAATTCTTCTCTTTCATAAGGGAATTCGCTGAAAACTTCAAATTTCTTTGCCCGCATCCACAATGAGGGGTTAACCTTAACGGTAAATCCGCAGCCATTGGGTGTGAGCCATTCATGCATGGGATATTCGGGAATTCCGTAGGCGGCGAGGATAGTCATAATAACACCGCCGTGTGTAACGATTGCCGCAGAGGTTGTGCCCGTCTTCATAAGACCCTCCGCAACCTTTTCAAATGTTTCGCACACTCTTTTTGCGAATTCCTCGTTGCTTTCTCCGTAAGGCGGCTTCACGCCCTTCTCACCTGCAAGCCATCGGGGAAATTCCTCATATTTTTCGAGCTGCTCGGCAGTTTTGTTTTCAAACTCACCGAAATTATATTCGATAAACCCTTCGATAACAAGGGGCTTATTATCAGGATAAAGTATTTCCGCCGTCTGAGTACATCTTCTGAGCGGACTTGTGAAAACGGCATCAACGGGAGGATAGATAAGCTCGTTTTTCATCTGACGGAGCTGCTCTTTTCCTTCTTCGCTGAGCTCAACATTGGTATGACCGATATATCTGCCCTCAAGATTTTCGTCGGTAAGGGCATTTCTTATTAAATGGATGGTATAGGACTTCATTTTTCCTCCAAAAAATTATGATGTTTTTCGTCAGTTTTATCAATATACATTTTGTATAAAATCAGGTATAATAAGTGCATATTATATACTTAGAGGAGTAATTATGGATAAGAATTTTCCGATTATTTTAACTGAGCTTCGCAAAGAAAAAGGCCTCAGTCAGAAGGAGGCTGCCGCAAAGCTCGGCATTTCGCAGGCACTTCTGTCGCATTACGAAAAGGGAATCAGAGAATGCGGACAAAGCTTTCTTATCAGGGTTGCAGATTTTTACGGAGTCACCTGCGACTATCTTCTCGGCCGTTCAAAAAGCCGCAGCGAGCTTGACACCATTGCAAGCGAAATTCTGAGCGAAAATTCACCTTCGGATTCATCTCCGACGGGAAAAACCTTTATAAAAGCCGGCACTCTTATCACCAAGCTTATCAAGGATACTGATAACTCAATCAACATGAATCTTGACATGCTTTATGTCATTGCACTTTATAAAATAATTCTGATTCAGGCAAAGGCGGGAAATCTGCCTAAAAACTGGTGCGGCAGAGCATATATCAACGGAGATGTCTGCTGCAATTCGATGTATCTCGGAATTACGGAGCTTGCGGCATACAAGGCGATAACTCCTTCGAAAAACAAGAGACCCGTGCCTGATACACCTGTTCCGGAGGCAATAAAAACACTCGTGAGCGAGGCGGAGGATTTTATAGTCAAAGCCACAACCGAGCAATGCCCTCCCGTGCCGTTTGAGTTTCTCAGGTAAACCGATAAATCCAATCAAAACCACCCGTTTGAGAAAACGGGTGGTTTCCTGTTATATCAAAGAATTGACTCGTAAAGACCGATATACTCTTTTGCCGACTTGCCCCAGCTGTTGTCGCACTTGAGTGCTCTTACAACAAGAGTCTGCCAGTAAGCCTTATCGCAATAAGCTCCGAGAGCACGGCGGATTGCATCAAGCAGATCATAAGCATCATAGCTCTTGAAAGTAAAGCCGTTGCCCTTACCGTCGCCGCTGTCAGTGATTGTATCTTTGAGACCGCCCGTTTCTCTGACGATGGGGATTGAGCCGTAGCGGAGTGCAACCATCTGCGAAAGTCCGCAGGGCTCGCTCTTTGAAGGCATAAGGAACATATCGCTGCCGGCATAAATCTTTCTTGCAAGGTCAGGAACAAAACCGAGACGCAGACCGACCTTGTCGGGGAATTCCGAAGCAAGCTCCTTGAAGAAGGCTTCATATTCCCAGTCACCCGAGCCGAGCACGACAAGCTGCATATCGGTTGATGAAAGCAGGTCGCGCATGATTCTCTTGATAAGGTCAAGACCCTTGTGAGCAACCAGACGGGTTACGATACCCATAAGAGGAACATCCTCTCTGACGGGAAGGCTGAAGAGCTCCTGAAGAGCCGCCTTGTTTGCCTTTTTGCCCTCAGGCTCCTTTGCGGAGAAGTTGGCAAAAATATCCTTGTCGTTTTCGGGGTCGTAATTTATTGTGTCGATACCGTTAAGAATACCGCTGAGCTTATAGCTTCTTTCTCTGAGAATGGGGTCAAGACCGTGGCTGAACCACGGATCAAGAATTTCACCGGCATAGGTGTTGCTTACGGTTGTCACCTTGTTTGCGCACTCGATACCGCCCTTCATCAGATTAATGCAGTCACCAAACTGCAGAAGCGATGTTGTTTCTTCACCGAGTCCGAAAACATCCCCGAGAATTTCGTTGCCGTATTTTCCCTGATACTGGATATTATGAATTGTGAAAATTGTTTTGATTCCCGTGTATCCCTCTCTGTTGGCATAAAGCGTTGAATAATAAACGGGAACGAGAGCCGACTGCCAGTCATTACAGTGAATAATATCGGGCTTGAAGTCGATATAGGGCAGAATTTCAAGAACCGCTCTTGAGAAGAAAGCAAATCTTTCGCCGTCATCATAGTGACCGTAAAGAGTGCTTCTCTTGAAATAATATTCGTTGTCGATAAGATAATATATAACTCCGCCTGCCCTGGCTTCGAAAATTCCGCAATACTGCCTTCTCCATGAAACGGGAACCATGATATTGGTTATGAATTTCATGCCCGAACGCATTTCATCGCTGATAGTGCCGTAAAGAGGCATAACAACTCTTGCGGCAACCTTGCGTCTTCTGAGTGCCTGAGGAAGTGAGCCTGCAACATCTGCAAGTCCGCCGCTTGCGGCAAACGGAAGAGCTTCACTTGCAACATAAAGAACTTTCATTTGTTTTTCCTTTCTCAGCTGAAAATAACTGTTGTATAATACTTACCCTCATAAACAACAACACCTACGCCTATTTGCGTTGTATCCGCACTCATTGCAGATGAGCTGTTTGCAGCCGCAACCTGCTGATAAACGGGATTTCCGCCGTAGGTCGTGACAAGGCAGTAGGTTGATGCCTCACCGTAGGTTTCGGGCATTGCAGCCGCCATGCTGTTGGTTCTTGCCGTAGCCTTAAGATTTGTTGCATGGTTCAGAGGCTCGAGACCTGCAGCTTCTCTGTCCATGTTTATCTGGCTGACAATATTATCCGCAAGTGCATCATCACGCCTGAATTCGGGTTCGATGTTGATAAGCTTCTTTTCGGTTGTTCCCGTTTCTTCCTTCCAGATATCCTCCTTGGTGGTGGGAGGGGCATCAAGAGTTACGATTTCCGTTACGGGATTGCCGCTTTCGTCAACCTCCGTTCTGCCCCAGCGGTTTGTAACAACCGCCCCTTCTGTTCTGGGAACAAATTCGGTTGTAGGTTCGGTTGTTGTTATGCTGTCGGCAGCAACGGTATAGGTCACAATCTCCGTGAACGGAACGCCGTTTTCGTCAAACTGCGGAATACCGTTGGGGTCTGTCACGGCAACAACGGATGACTGCTCAACAAACGGAGCAGTTGTTTCAACAGGTTTGGTTGTTCTTTTTTTGGTTGTGGGATATGTGTGGTTTGAAGAATACTTGGGCTTCGGATAGGTGTGCACCCATGTGATGTATTCAACGCTGCCGTCTTCGTTTGTTTCCGTTTCAACAACAACCGATGTTTCTATGATCGTTTCAACCTCTGTGGTCTTTTCGGCACGCTCAAACGAACCCGTTTTGACGAACACAACGACAATAACGAGTATGAGGGCAACAATGCACACAAGACCTGTCAGAATGTTTTTACTGGACATTTATTATTTCACACTTTCTCAGATAACAATTCCCTTGCCGATATAGACAGGGTAGTTTGAATCGCCGCAAAGCGTCTTGTTGGGCTTTACAACAGCCGCTTTGTCGATAATCACGCAGTCAAGGCTTGAATTTTCACCCACAAAGGTATCCTGCATGATAATTGAGTTCTTGATCTTTGCACCCTTTGCAACGGTAACACCTCTGAAAAGAATGCAGTTTTCAACCTCACCGTGGATGTGACATCCGTCAGCGATGAGTGAATTTTTAACATTCGAGCCTATGCCGTAAACTGCGGGAACCTGATCTCTGACCTTGGTATATACAGGTCTGTCTGCGGTGAAGAGCTCTTTTCTGTTTTCAAGCCTGAGAAGCTCAAGACTGATATCGTAATAGCTCTGAAGCGAGCTGAGAACTCTTGCGTAGCCCGTCACTTCATAGCCGTAAACTCTCAGATGCTTGACATTTTTTGAAATGAGAGTTTCAATGTCAACAATCTTTGCACTGTGAGCCTCGTGAAGAAGTCTTTCAAGAAGAGTTCTTCTGATTATCATAACCTTAACGGAATAGTTGGTATTGCCGCTGTAACAGTCAATGAGAGCTGTGGAGGTAACTCTGCCGTTTTCATCCATAACAAGCTCTGTTCCGTTATCAAGCTCCGAAGGCTTACCGTTTATATAAGCGATTGTGATATCCGCATCCTTTGCGGTATGAGCCTTGATAAGCTTTTCATAATCCATACTGCAAACAAGATTGCAGTCGGTCATAAGTACATGCTCTTTCTTTGAGTCACTGATATAATCAATACAGCCGTAAAGTGCATCCGCCTTGCCGATTGTTATGCCGGCACCGGGAGTATCATAGGGCGGAAGAAGGGTCATTCCTTCTCTTTTTCTTGAAAGATCCCAGGGCTTGCCGTTGCCGATATGATCCATAAGAGAGCGGTAGTTGCTCTTAGTTATAACGCCAACCTGAGTGATTCCCGAATTGACCATATTTGAAAGAGGAAAGTCAATAAGACGGTAACGGGCGGCAAACGGAATTGAGCCCATCGTTCTCAGAGCGGTAAGCTGGGGAAGGGCTTCATCATAGGCATTTGAAAAGATAATGCCGAGAACATTTTTAGCAGACATTATTCCGCACCTCCTACATCACTGTCTGTCATTGTATCGGGAGCAATTTTTGCACCCTTGCCGATTGTGACGCCGTTGCCGATAACGGCTACGCCCCACTTCTCGATATCTTCCATGTTTTCAGGGCTTTCGCCGACAACCGCGCCCTCTTCGATAACCGCATTCTCGGCAACTATCGAATACTGAACGGTTGCACCCTTTTTGATAACCGTTCCGGGCATAACGATTGAATATTTGACCTCTGCACCCTCTTCAACGGTAACATTGGCAAAGAGAACGGAGAAATCAATTTTTCCGTTGATTTCGCAGCCTTCGGTTATCATTGAATTTTCAACAGATGCATCCGCACCGATATAGTGAGGCGGCGAAGCAGGTGAACGTGAATAGATTCTCCAGCTGTCATCGTTGAGATCAAGGTCAACCTTGGGATTGAGAAGGTCGAGGTTTGCATCCCAAAGGCTGCTGATGGTTCCTACATCCTTCCAGTAGCCGTCAAACTGATAAGCAAACATTCTCTCGCCTGCGGCATGCATTGCGGGAATAACATCGTGACCGAAGTCGTTGCCCGAGCCTTCCTTTGCTTCATCCTCAATAAGATATTTTCTGAGCTTCTTCCAGTTGAAGATATAAACACCCATTGAAGCCTTGTTGCTTCTGGGGTTCTTGGGCTTTTCTTCAAACTCGCTGATTGAGCCGTCTTCGTTGACAATCATAAGACCGAAACGGCTTGCTTCTTCCCAGGAAACCTCAAGCATTGCAATGGTGCAGTCTGCATTCTTTTCCTTGTGGTAATCAAGCATCTTCGAGTAATCCATTTTATAGATATGGTCGCCCGAAAGAATGAGAACGTATTCGGGGTCATATCTTTCGATGAAGTTGATATTCTGATAAATAGCGTTTGCGGTACCCTTATACCACTCTGTTCCCTTTATCTGCTGATAGGGCGAAAGAATATGTACGCCGCCGTTGGCTCTGTCGAGATCCCAGGGCTGGCCGTTGCCGATATAGTCATTCAGCTCGAGAGGCTGATACTGGGTCAGAACGCCGACGGTATAGATGCCGGAGTTGACGCAGTTTGAAAGAGGGAAATCAATGATGCGGTATTTGCCGCCGTAGGGCACTGCAGGCTTTGCGATGTTTTTTGTCAGAATGCCGAGACGGCTGCCCTGGCCGCCTGCAAGGAGCATTGCTATGCATTCGGGTTTTACTGCCATGGGGAATTCCTCCTTTTATATTTAAAGTTACTTTTTTCTCGATGTATTTTTTATAAACATACAGCTCAGACCCTCAAGGTCAAGCTCTATGCTGTAATCATAACCGTGCATGGGCTTCTTTTTTGCCCTGACCGAACCGACGGTGCCTTCACCCTTTCCTCCGAATTCCGCGGAAGCAGAGCTGAAAACAACCCTGTAGGTTCCTTTTTCCGGAACACCGAAGCGATATTTATGCCTCGTAACGGGAGTGAAGTTGCAGACCGAAATTATTTCGTTTCCGCTCTTGTCGCGTCTGATAAATGCCGCAACAGAATTATCTCTGTCATCGCTGACTATCCAGTTAAATCCGTTCCAGCTGCAATCCTCCTCCCAGAGAGGGGGATTTTTAAGATAAAATGCATTGAGTGCCGCAACATAAGCCTTGAGCTGTCTGTGGGCATCATAGCCAAGAAGCATCCAGTCAAGCTGCCGCTTATAATCCCATTCGATAAACTGACCGAATTCACTCCCCATAAAAAGAAGCTTCTTTCCGGGATGCGACATCATGTATCCGAGAAACGAACGAACACCGGCAAATTTTTCTTCGTAGCTGCCGGGCATTTTATTGATAAGCGAGCATTTGCCGTGAACAACCTCGTCATGCGAAACGGGAAGCAGGAAATTCTCTGAAAACGCATAAAAGAACGAAAAGGTCAGACAATCGTGATGATATTTTCTGTGGATTCCGTCAAGCGAAAAATAACGCAGGCAATCATTCATCCAACCCATATTCCACTTGAAGTTGAAGCCGAGACCGCCCATATCCGCAGGCTTTGAAACCATCGGCCATGCGGTGCTTTCTTCCGCAATCATCATAACGTCGCCGTATTCTCTGAATACGCTTTCGTTAAGCTTCTGAAGAAAAGCAACTGCCTCAAGGTTTTCTTTTCCGCCGTGAATATTTGCAATCCACCCGCCGTCATTTCTGCCATAGTCAAGATAAAGCATGGATGCAACGGCATCCACCCGCAGCCCGTCGATATGGTATTTTTCAATCCAGAACACGGCACTCGAAATAAGAAAAGAACAGACCTCGGGTCTTCCGTAGTCAAAAACCCTTGTCCCCCACTGATAGTGCTCGCCTTTTCTCGGGTCGGGATATTCATAGCACGGAGTGCCGTCAAATTCATAAAGTCCGTGTGCGTCCTTCGGGAAATGAGCAGGCACCCAGTCAAGAATAACTCCGATATCCATTGAATGTGCCTTATCAACAAAATATGCAAAATCCCCCGGATCGCCGTAGCGTGAGGTCGGAGCAAAATAACCGGTCACCTGATAGCCCCACGAACCGTCAAACGGATGCTCAAGAACGGGGAGCAGCTCTATATGGGTATAGCCCATTTCTTTGGCATAAGAAACGAGCCTGTCTGCAAGCTCTCTGTAGGAAAGCGGATTACCGTCATCATGCAGCTGCCATGAGCCCGCATGAACCTCATAAATATTGACCGGCGAAGAAAAGATATTACGGTGTCTTCTTTTTTTCAGCCACGCCTTGTCCGTCCACCTGAAATCAAGCGAAGGATAATATTTTGAAGCGGTTTCGGGTCTCGTCTGTGAATGAAAAGCGTACGGGTCGCATTTGTAAATCTCACGGCCGTCTTTGGTGCGGATAAGGTATTTGTATGCATCGTATTTTTTTACACCTTCAACAGTGCACTCCCAGATACCTTCGCTGATTTTTTTCATGGGTGCACTGACGGCATTCCATGCGTTGAAATCACCCGCAACACCTATTTTTTCGGCATTCGGTGCCCATACTCTGAAAACCGCTCCGCTGCCCGACGGGTGTGAGCCGAAGAATTCGTATGCCCTGCAATTTGTGCCTTCGCGGAACAAATAAACGGGAACATTTCCTTTATCCGTTTTCATAACTGAAAGCCCTCGCTTTTCAATCGGTAATATTATATCAATTATTAATTATATTTTCAAGAGTATATTATAATTATTACTGCCAAATTATTCTTGTAAAACTTTGTCATTTTGACGATAAAGGTTACAATTATGTCACCTTCATTGACAAAAATGCACATATTTGATATTATTTCTGTATTCTGATTATAATGGCAAGGAGTGCCTGACAAATGATTAGTTCAGATAATTTATGCATGGGCTGCATGCGTGAAACCGGCGGTGCGGGTCAGTGCCCCCACTGCGGCTTTATTTCCGAAGCGGCTCAGATTCCGCCCTATCTCCCCATCAGAACGGTTATTGCCAACAGATACCTTGTCGGCAAAATGCTCGAATACAACGGAGAAGGCGCAACATACATCGGCTGGGATATCGCCGAAAAAAAAGCAGTTAAAATCAGAGAATTCATTCCCGATTCGTTCACCACAAGAACCACCTCAAACCCCAATCTTCAGGTAATGAGGGGAAGCGAGGATATTTTTGCGGAGCTTCGTCAGAGCTTCGAGGAGCTCTGGACCAGACTTGCAAGGCTCAGGGGTCTTTCCGCTCTTATAAGCGTCACGGATGTTATTGAAGCTTACGGAACCTCATATGCCGTTTATGAGCATTTCGAGGGAATCACTCTCAGGGATTTCCTGCTCAGAAGCAAAACGGGTTATATTCCGTGGGAAAAGGCAAGGCAGCTTCTGATGCCCATTCTTTCAACTCTCGGAACCCTTCATTCCTCGGGAATAATCCACAAGGGAATCTCACCGTCCACTCTTATCATTTCGTCGGACGGAAAAATAAAAATAACCGGCTTCTGCACGGGTGCCGCAAGAACGGCAAGAAGCGACCTCAACAGCCAGCTTTTTGACGGCTACGCCGCAATCGAGCAATACGGCTTTGACGGCAGTCAGGGAACATGGACGGATATCTATTCCTTTGCCGCAGTGCTTTACCGCACCCTCATCGGCAGTGACCCCATTCCCGCAAAAGAAAGAATGTCAAACGACCGTCTCATGGTGCCCGGAAAGTTTGCGGAAGCACTTCCGGCATATGTCATCAACGGTCTTATCAACGCTTTGCAGATTCTGCCCGAAGACAGAACAAGAACCGTTGAGCAGCTCAGAGCAGAGCTTTCGGCTTCTCCCGTTGCAACAGCGGTAAGCGGTCAGTATCAGCAAAGGAAGGCTGCTCCTCCGCCCGCACCTTCGGGTGCACCCGCCCCCCACAAGCCTGCCTCCACCGCATCTTCAAAAAACGGAGGAAACAAAAAGAAAAGCAAGGGCGGTGCCCAGATTGTTGTCACATCTGCGATAATCAGCATTGCAATAGGTCTGGTTTTATTTATCATACTTGCATTTACCGTTTTCCGTGACAGACTTTCAATAAACCTCGGAAATTCTTCGGCAACAACCTCTGCTTCCGTTGAGCAGACTCAGGCGGAGCCGATTGCCGTTCCGAATTTCATAGGCAGAAGCTATCTTGACATTTCGTCAAATCCCGTATTCAACCAGAATTTTGAATTCGGCGATCCCGAATATGTTTATGACAAGGAAGTAGCCGAGGGCTACATTGTCGGTCAGAGCGTTCAGCCCAACGATATGGTTGCTCCCGGCACAAAAATAACGCTCTTTGTCAGCAAGGGTGAGGAAGAAATTATTCTTCCCAATGTTATCGGCTCCGATTATGAAGAAGCGGTGGCACGCCTTGAAGAGCTCGGCTTTGTGTGTCAGAGAAACGAAATCTCTCAGGGAAATCACCGTGAAAATGAAATAGTTTCGATGTCTCCCAGCTATGAAAAAGCATATCCTCCCGGAACAACGGTCTATCTCATTGTTTACACACCCGAAACCGAGCTTGTGACCGATGAAAACGGTGAAATCATTCCTCCCGAAGAGCTTGAGGAAGACGAAAACTCTGCAGAAGACACTCCCTCTGCCGACGGCGAAGAATATGTTCCCGAAGAGGAATAACAGATTGAAACGGGTGACATGAAGATGTCGCCCGTTTTTCGGAGTAAAAATGAAAAATACTTTTCCATCCTACTATAAATATTTTTCCTGCATTGCCGACCGATGCCCCGACACCTGCTGTGCCGGCTGGGCGGTTGTTGCAGACGATGAAAGCCTTGAAAAATACCGGAATACCGACACCCCCTTCGGCGATAAAATCAGAAGCGTTCTTTCCGTTGACGAGGACGGCGACACAATTTTCACTCCCGTCAATAACCGCTGTCCCTTTCTTCTTGAAAGCGGACTTTGCGAGATGTATATTGAGCTCGGTCACGAAAACCTCTGCCGCACCTGCAGACAGTTTCCCCGCCACATAACATATTTCGGTGCCAGAAGCGAAACGGGAATTTCCCTCTCCTGCCCCGAAGCGGCAAGAATCATCATGCACGGCAGCGACCCGATAACCTTTGAAACGGAAAACACCCTTGATTTTCCGCAGCCGACGGATATTGATGCCGAGCTGTATTTTACACTCCTTGAGGCACGAAAAAAGGCGATTGATATACTTCAGAACAGAGAATTTACAATTGAAGCAAGGGTCTGTGCCTTTCTTGATTTTTCACGGAGAATTTCGCCGCTTGTGAGACATTACAAATGCAATGAAATCCGTGATGCGATTTCAGCGGATTATTTTGCAAAAGAAAAACCGCCTTTCTCCCGAAGAAGAAAAAGCGGCACGCTGAAAAAGATATTTTCAGATTTCCGTGAGTTTGAAATGCTTGATATATCATGGAAAGATGCCCTCTCCTCCGCAGAAAAAACCGATATAATCGGATATGCGGAGACTGTCTCAGATTTTGAATGGGAATATGAGCATCTCATGGTTTATTTCGTTTTCCGCTACTTTATGACCGCTGTTTTTGACGGTGACCTGCTCACAAAGGCAAAGCTTGCGGCGGTGTCATTCATCGTTATTCAAAGACTTCAGGCAAGCGTGAATGCCGATAAAGAAACACGCACCAAAATCATACAGAGATATTCAAAGGAAGTTGAACACTCAGCATCAAACATGGAATTCCTGAAAACAGCAATGAAAAAAAGCCGTTGTTACGGCATTGAAAACCTGATAAATATTATTATGGAGAAATAATTATGAAATACTGCAATCTTGTCAACACAAAGCAGGGCAGTAAGTCCGTTCACCGTTATTCTAACGGCAACACCCTGCCTCTTGTGCAGCTCCCCTTCGGTATGACGGCGTTTGCTCCGCAGACCGTTGAAAACAACATCCGCTGGTATTATCATCCCGACAGCCGCAGCCTTGAGGGAATCCGCCTTACCCATCAGCCCTCACCATGGATTGCGGATTACGGTGCAATGCTTTTCAGCCTTCAGAATAAAAAAATGGGCGGCTTTGACGGCGAGGACAGATGGTCGGGCTTCAGACCCGAGGATGCCGTTCTTACCCCTTATTGCCTCAAATACCGTTTCCTTCGCTGCAGAGCGGATTTCGAGCTTGCTCCGACCGAGAGAGGTGCGGTAATAAAGGTTGATTTTGACGAGGATACCGACAATTATTTTTCCGTCACTCCCGTCAAGGGCAACAACTCCTTCCGCTTCGACGAAAAAACAAACACACTCTATGCTTCAACCGATATGCACATGAGCGGAGAAGCGGTTAAATTCAAGAATTATATCGTTCTTAAGTTCCCCGAAGGAAGCGTTGATGTTGAAAAAATCCTTGTCAGCAACGACGATAAATTCAGAAACGGAACAAAAATCAGAGGTAAAAAAGCAGGAATTCACATTGCTCTCAGAAACAAATCAACCGAAATCCTGCTTGCTTCATCATACATAAGCTTCAGCCAGGCCCTCCTCAACCTCAAAACAGAGCTTACGGGCGCAACCCTCAAATCCGTCAAGGCTTCCGCTGAAGCAAAATGGGAAGAATACCTTTCAAGAGTAAAGATTGAAACAAAAAACAAAAAGCTTCTCAGAACTTTCTATTCATGCATGTACCGTGCATTCCTTTATCCCCATAAGTGCCACGAATATGATGCAAACGGCAACGCAATTCACTACTGCCCGCATGACGGCTCCGTCAGAAAGGGCGAAAGATATACCGACAACGGATTCTGGGATACCTACAGAACCGTTTATCCCTTCTTCTCGCTCGTTGCTAAGGACGAGCTCCGCGAAATGCTCACCGCCTTCATCAATGAATATACAGAAAGCGGCTGGCTTCCGAGATGGCTTTCAATCGGCGAATGCGGCTGCATGCCGAGCACCCTTGTTGATGCTGTAATCTGTGACGGTGCGGTCAAGGGCTTCATTGATAATGATACGCTTGAAATTGCACTTGAGGGAATGATAAAGCATTCCGTCAAAAATGCCCCCCACAGCCGCTTCGGCAGAAACGGTGCGGAGAGCTACTGCAAGCTCGGATATGTTCCTTATGAAGAAGAAAAAGAGACCGTCAACCTCACTCTCGATGCTGCCTACGGCGACTGGTGCATTGCCGAAATCGCAAAAATCCTTGGCAAAACCGATATCGAAAAGGAATACAGAAAGCGTGCTCTCAACTACAAAAATCTTTTCGACCCCGAAACAGGCTTCATGCGTGCGAAAGACCGAAAGGGCAATTTCAGACCTGATTTCACTCCCATCGGCTGGGGCCGTGACTACACCGAGGGCAGTGCATGGCAGAATTCCTTTGCCGTGCCCCATGATATTGAAGGTCTTGCGGAGCTTTACGGCGGAAAAGATAAGCTCATTGCAAAAATTGATGAGCTTTTCGCAACTCCTCCCCATTATGAAATAATCGGCTACGGCTGTGAAATCCACGAAATAACGGAAATGGCAGCGGTTGACTTCGGTCAGTGCGGCATGAATAATCAGCCGAGCTTCCACATTCCTTATATTTATTCCGCACTCGGCGAGGTTGAAAAATCTGCTTATTGGGTCAGAAAAATCTGTGATGAATTATTCTCATATGAAGACGACGGCTTCCCCGGCGACGAGGATAACGGCACAACCGCAATCTGGTATATCTTCGGTGTGCTCGGACTTTATCCGTTCTGCCCCGGCACAAAAGAGTATGTTAAGGGAATAAAGCAGGTTGACAAGGCATTTATCGGCGATAAAGAGCTTGATATCAACAAATTCTCAGGCAACAAAATCAATTATGACGATATAAAATAATCGGAAAGGAAAATGACTATGGACAGATATCTTATCATCAACGCCGACGATTTCGGCATGTGCAGAGGTGCAAACCTTGCCGTTACGGAGCTTCTCAAAGACGAAAAAAGTGCACTCACCTCTTCAACAATAATGACTCCCTGTGCATGGGCACCTGAGGCATGTCAGTTTGCAGCGGCAAATCCCGAGCTTGCAATCGGCGTTCACCTCACATTCACAAGCGAATGGTCAAAATACCGCTGGGCACCCGTCAACACAAGCAACACCGACTCTCTGCGTGACGAAGAGGGCTTCATGTGGCACGAAAGCGACCAGGTTGAGCAGAATGTTGACATTGACGAGGTTGAGGGCGAAATCAGAGCACAGATTGAACGCTGCAAAAAGCTCGGTCTTGCAACCCCCTCACATCTTGACAACCACATGGGCTCGCTTTACGGCATTGAAACAGGCAGATTCGAGCTTCTTCAGACAACCCTTGCAATCGCCGGCGAATACGGTCTTCCCTTCCGTCTGCCCGGCATCTTTTCGGATGCAATGCTCGGCAACTCAATGCTCGAAATCAATGTTGACAAGAGCATGATTGACATGGTATACGGAAAGATTATTGAGTTTGCGAAAGCAAACGGCGTTGCACTTCCCGACCATCTTATTCCCAACGAATGGGGCGGACCTCAGGATAACAGCTATGAGGATTTCAGAGAGTATCTCTATGACCTCTATGCAAGCTTCCCCGAGGGCATAACCGAAACCTATCTTCACCCCTCAATCGAAACCGATGACCTCAAGGGTACATCGGGTGCATGGCACAGAAGAGTATGGGAATATCAGGTTATGAAGGACCCCGCAACAAAGCAGCATATCGAGGCTCACGGCATCAAGCTCATCAACTACCGTGACCTTGCAGCTATGAGAAAATAAAATACTGTTAATTTACTACGCCCCGAATCCTTTGCGGATCCGGGGCTGCTTTTATTTGAACGCCAGATAAAAATATGTCATGCCGAGCTCGTTGAGATTAGCCGTAACATTTTTTGATGCAACCCCGTTTCTCACCTTGAAGCCCTTCGATGTAAGCTCAAGTCCGAGGCTCGCACCGTCTGCCGTTCCGACCGCCGCCGTCGCATAGTATCTGCTGTCCGAAGTTTTATAGAATATCATCGGAAGACCGCTGCCGATAACAATAACAACGCTCGGTGTGAAGCCGAGAGAAACCGTCCCCGTCGAATCGCCCGTGCCGAAATACGAGCCGCTTTCAAACGGCGTTGCAAGATATTCCTGCTGTTCGGGCGAAAGATGGATGTCTGCATCATTTATATGCGTGCCGCAGAGCAGATCCTTGCTTATGAATGACGGAAAGTCGAGACCCGAGCTTGCCGCAGGGCAGAGTGAGGCATTGACCGTTGCCCACGCACTGAGCACAAATGCATCGGTATCTCTGTCCGAAACAATCCCGTTGCAGCCCGAGGAAAGAATATCAAGCCCCGAAGCAAAGGTCAGGCAGTCTATGATATCCGTAAACGCATCATGGCAGGCTTCGCCGCCGAGCGAATAAGGTGCATGGATTGAAAGCCTGAGTCTGATTTTCGCCTGCCTGCAATATTCGTTTTCAACAAGCACGCCCTCATCATTTTCCGTAAAGGAATCAACAATTTCCATGCTCTCTATGCCGACCGCAACCGTTGTGTTTTTAAGCGGCACAGCCTTTTTTATTGCCGGAAATTCGGTGAGAAACTTGATTTCGGAGAGTTCCTCCCTCCCCTTCAGCCACTCAACGATATTTGACGGCAATGCACTTATTTCATTCACGGTTTATCCCTCCTCAAGCTCAACGATAACACGGATTATCGCCCAGATATAAAATACTTCATTTCCTTTATAGACCTTTTCGGCTCTGTCAATACGGTATTTTTCATCCCCGCATGCAACATATGCCCCCTCCTCGGCGGCTGTGAGATCGGGGGCGGGAGGGCCGATATAAAGATAATGACCCTGCGAATTATAGCCGATTTCCGTGTTGACGCCGTAAAGATACATCTTGTTTTTATACCTCAGAGGGCTTATGAAAGCCCTCATATCGGTTATTTTTTCATTGCTTTTCGAGAAAAATGAGGCAGGTCTGCCGTATGACCCGAAAATTGTATTTATGTTCATATTCTCACCTGTTTAAAAAGGAATTCTTCGTCCTTAAGCAGGGGCACGGCAGCAAGCATTGCGTGACTTCTTTCCTTTTCTGCATGCTCCATGAGTGCCGAAGCCGAAACGCTCACAGTTACATCACCTGCTTTAAACGAAGTGACGCCATCCGAATTTCTGACCTTTTTTGCACAAAGACGGTAATTTGCCATTGCAGCGGCAAGGCCGACAAGCCGTGCATCCGAGTGAACGCTTTCGCTTTTTACCCTCGGCAAAAGCTCGTTAACCGCCATGGTGCAAAGAGGTGCAAGCTCCTCATCCGTGCCCTCGGGAGAATAATATTCCCTCAACGCCGATAAAACGCTCAGACAGTCAATCAAAGCCATGCCTCCCGTCAGACGGAAAGCACCTTTGATGCTCCGTCAAAAATCTTTGCAAAACCTGCGGTGCAGCTGATAACGGCACGCTCAAGCTGACGGTCAATAAGCTTGTCATATTCCGTCATGATTTCGCCCGCCTTGACCATTTCGAGAGCTGCGGTTTTATCAAGACCGATAAGCTTGTTTTCACCGACAGCGGTTGATTTGAGAAGCTTTGCACCGAGAGGCGTAATCATATCTCCCTTGCCGTGGAAATTAAGACCTGCAGCCGCATCCCTGAACTGCTCCATGTTGAGCATCTGTGCCATAACCGCAGGGTCTGCAATGATGGTGTTGAGCTCATAGGGGTCAAAGCCGTTCCAGAAATCAACAAGATCGGAATAAGCAAGGGTGCCCTGCTGTGCACAGCTCACAACCTCAGCCGCATTGCCGTTGCCGTCGCCGTTTGCAAGCACATCAATTGCATCTCTGAGAAGGGTTCTTGCGATATATGCACCGATCTGTCTGAGAGTTACGGTAAAAAGGTCAAGACGCTGGAATCTGATCGCCTCATATGAAGCAACAAGGCTTCTGCCTCTTTTTCTGAGCTTTACAAGGTTTTCCTTGGTGCGGATGCTTGTTTCGGGAATGAATGCACCCTCCTTGACAACCTTGATTTCCTTTTCCTCTTCGGTGGGAATTGAGCTGATTGAGCGATAATCAAGACCGTCGATAACCGTTGTTGAAGCAACTACATCCGAAAGAATATCCGCCTGCTCAAGACCCTGCTTTACCGCTCTTGAGATGTATTCAGGGAATAGTACCGCGCTTTCGGAACTTCTGAAAAACTTATCAACAACATCGCTCGATGTGCCGCCGACCTTGATTTCAAATCTTTTGAGCTGACGCTGATATGCGTCCAGTCCTTCGAGAGAGGTCCCTCTGTAATTTTCGCTCGGGTCGATGCTTTCGAGAGCTTTTGTGAAATCACCCGTTGCATAAAGTCCTTTTTCAAGTCTGATATTATCATAGTTAATCATTTTTCTCCTCCTTAAATAATGAATGTTACTGTTTCTGCAGCCTCGTCAACCGCAACAACAAGATATTCTCTGCCGCTTTCGGATGCGGTTACGCCTTCGCCGTCGGAAACAAGCTTTGAATAACCTGCCGCGGGAGCAGTGCCGCTGTATTTTGACCTGACGGCACCGCTGAGCTGAACGGAAGCATACTCTCCGTCGCCGTCAACCGCAATGCCGCAGAAAGCCTCTCCGCTCGCCGCAGCCGCAACGGTTTCAGTTCCGCTCATTTTTACGGGTGTTCCGCCCGCAATCTCTTCGTTTGACTTAAAGGTTGCCGTGTTTTCGTTGAATCCGCTGAATGATACTGACATAAATTATTCCTCCTTAAATTTTATATTCCGAATTTTCACTGCCGTTATCGGGCTGAACTGCTTCAAGCTGTCTGACAACCGGCAGATTTTTCTGTGCACTCATGCGTAACGCATCACGCAGAGCCCTGAGTGATTTGATTGAAAGTGCACCGCAGATTTCGCTCAATGCGTCACTCTGAAGTGCGGGAACAACGCTTGCCGCCGCACGGACAATATCCGTTCTGAGCTCGTCCGTATATTCCCTTGCCCACTCCGCAAGCTTCTCTTTTTCATGCGAAGGGCTGAATGACTTGATGATGCCCGCATTCTTCTGTGCAGGCACGGCAACAAAAGACCATTCATATGCATCCGTGGGCTCCGAGAGCAGATAACAGCAGAGCTTTCCGCCGTAAACATTGCCTTTTTTATGCTCGCAGCCCTCCGTTTTGATGTTTTTGCCGCAGATTGAGCAGCTTATATCCTTTACCGCACAGCCCACGCTGGTTTCCTTTTTGATGCCTGCATCAATTTCCGTGATAAGGTCTTTATTCTTTTCGGTTCTGACCATATATGCCTTGGCTTCGATGTATGTATAATCCTCGCCGTCGGCAGTCTTTCTCGATGAATCGGTCACAACCTTCGCCGCATAAATTCTCGCAGACTGATCCCTGCTCTTCATGTTGTGGTCAAAAATTCCCGTTTTGCCAACAAAAAGCTCAGAAAGAATATGAAGTGCGGCAACCGTGAATTTTTCGTTATCCCTGTCGATTTCGTTATCGCAGAGAATAAGCGTAAAGGTATAAAGCTCCTCGTCCGAAAGCTTTTTTCTTGCGAATCTGCCGATAAGCTCAAGCTCCTCATCGGGCAGAGTGTTTGTTTTGTTTTCCTGCGTAATTATTCACCTCTCTTTATTTTTTCCGCCTGTGCTCTGTAAAGCTGAGCACGGCTCTGTTCAACCTCATCCTGAAGTGTGATATCATCCCACACAACCTTTACTCCGCAGTGATATCCGTTACCCCTGAGAAAAACAGTGCAGATTTTCTTTATCACGGGAGTAAGAAGCTGTCTGTAGGCTTCAAGCTCGCTTGTGAGCACATCCGCCTGCTGTGACGACATTCTTTCCGTGCTCGACCATGAAAGACCGAGCATAAAGGGCGGCAGACCCGTTTTTGCAACAATCTGCTCAAGCATCTGACGCACGGGCACCTCGCTGTCAAGAATCTGATTATCCGCACCGATGACCTTTATCTGAACATCACCGACCGCAACAAAATCCCTGATTTCCGAGCCGCTCTGCATCGCCTCGCCCCATTCCTTCGCAACCTGCAGGGCTCTGTCCTTCGCATAGGCTCTGTCAACCGCATCGTTTTTCGGATTATAGGTAACGGCAAAGCGGAGATTGCCGACCCTTTCCCAGTTTGCACCGATGCTCTCAAATATTCTCAGAAGCACGGAGCTGACAAACGGAAGCCCCTTGAGCATCGAATTGCCCGTGAGTGCACCCGGCTCGGGATTGAGCACGCTCAGAAGACACATTCCGGGCTGTGAAACCCGACGGAGCTCCGTGCCGTTTCTGACGAAAATATCAACATCAAAGCCGTTTTTATGTCTTTTGAGCTCGATATTTTCAAGCGGAGAATTAAAAAGTGCACGGGGCACGCCGTCCGTGTCCGTAACGATTTCTCCGATTGCCGTGCCGCAGGTCAGAAGCTGCTCAAAATAGGTCGAAATAAAGGCGGAAAGACCCTGTCTGTTGCCTCCGACGGGCACATCAGTAATGAACTCATCAACCGCAGTCTGTGCCTCTGAATCAGAGCATTCAACTCTGAAGCCACCCGTAAGACGGACCAATTTGAATATCGCCGCATCAATAACGGGCACAGCCTCCCTGAGTGCATAATAAAGCCTCAGCTGCGGCACTCCGAGCGGCACATAACCGTCAAGAATCCCGAACGGATGTCTGTTTTTATTCTGCGTTACGGGTGCGGAAACTCTTGAAGGCTTCCGGTTTTTGAATATTCCCATGTTTTAACCCCCTTTCCTTTTTGCCGCAAGGGCGAAAAATCCGATATCATCCTCCTTCGTCAGAACGGTTGAAACAAAATAGCGGATATCGTCCATTGCATGGTCATTTTCTTTTCTCACGGTATCCCTTGCCGTGCTTTCCTCCCAGCGGTAAAGACCGAATTCCCTGATTGATGCCCTGCATTCAGGCGAAAAAAGAATTTTTCCGTCCTTAAGGCAGTCAGAAACCCTTCTTATTCCGTCAACAACATCGTTTCTGGCAGGTATGACCCTGAATTTTCCGTCACGCCTTATGCACTCAATAAAGCTTGCCGCCGAAGGGTCGATAACCACCGCCTCGATTTTCAGTCCGTCCGCAAGAGTGCAAAGCGACTCGTAATGCTCGCTGTCGGTTTTCTGCCTGCCCTCGGTGCGTGAATCAAAATAATATTCCCTGATTCTGTACCACACGCCGCCGCTTTCTCCCCACAGCCCGAAGGATGAGGGATTAACCGTTCCGTAGTCGCACGAAATATAGTATTTCTCAAAGCGTGAGGGAGGGTGAACCACATGCTTTTCCTGCGAAAACATCGGATAAACGCAGCCCTGTGCCGCAACCCATCTTCCGAGCACAAAGCGTTCATAAAACGCTCCCGAATAAAGCCTTTCGTATCTGCGGATAATAGCAGGTGTAAGCGAAGGGTTATCCTTCATTGTAAAATGAAGATAGCAGCAGTTTTTCTCATCCCTTTTCTTTATCCATTCCTCATGGAACCAGTGCATGGGGTGCTCGGGATTGCAGTTGAACCAGAGCTTTGAGCCTTCAACGGAGCATCTCGCAAGTGCCTGCTCAACAAAGGAGCGGGGCATCAGTGTCACCTCATCAAGCAGAACACCCGCAAGCGTCATGCCCTGAATAAGAGCCGCCGAGCCTTCATCCTTGCCGCCGAAAAGATAGAAACGGTTTGTTGCTCCGCCGTAAGAAATCTCAATGAGATTCTTTGAATATTTTTCGTCACACACAAACCCGAGCTCACGCAGAACGGGCAGAATGACGGTCACAACATTGCGGCGGAGAGAAGAAATTGTTTTTCCGCAAAGAGCAAAGGAACGGTCCGAAAAAGCGGAGAACGCCCAGGCAACAAACGAAACGGACATGCAGAGCGTTTTGCCCGAACGCACCGCACCGTCACAGATTATTGCATCATGCGTATGCAGAGGACTCTGCGGCATCCACCAGCAGAGGGCTTTCATCTGCTTTTTTGAAAACGGAGTGAAGCCCTGCTTTTTATCGGACTTACTCATCTTCATCCTCCCGAGAAATCAGCCTTGCACCCTCCGAGAGAGCCTGAATGAAGCTGCTCTGCGGCTTCTCCTCTCCCGAGCCGAGCTTCTCAAGCTTTTCAAGTGCCTTCAGTCTGTCAAAAAACTTGATTTCAAGACCCCCGCCCTTGGGCCGCTTTATTTCGGAAACATTAAAGAAATCAAGCTTTTCGATTTCCTCAGCACTCATCGTTTCCTCGCAAAGCAAAAGTCTGAGTGCATCGGCAACAGACCCGAACGCAAGGCGGTGAAGCCCCCTTTCAACGGCAGATGAATTTTTTCTTTCGCTTTCAAGCCGCATGATTTCCGTCCTTATTTCGCTTTTTGCAAGAAGCCTTGCCGCACTCCGCTGAGGGGTCAGGGAAAATCCCGCCCGTGCCGCACAGCCTCTTGCATCGCCGCCCTGAGCATAATAAGAACAGAACAGCCGCTCCTTTTCGGTAAGTTTCTTTGGCAACAAACCATCTCCTTTCCGAGAGGATTATGAAAACTCCTCTCACCCTAAGGCGGAACACCGTGTTTTTTTAACCCAAAAAGGTTAAAAGGTTTTTCGGAACCGCCGCATTCTGTGCTTCGATTTCTCCCGTTTTCGCCTGTTTCTGGCATATTTACGCCGTTTTTCTCCGTTTTTGTTGAATATTTTTATTTTTCGGATTTTTTTGCAATTTTGCTTGACTTCATGCGTTACAGGGTGTAAAATTACAGTTGCAAAAAATTTTTTTGAAAAAGTGTGGTGAAACTCTTGGGCAGTTCCGATATACCCAACCCCCGAAGTAGAAGTTCAAAAGAATATACCGCATCGGCGGAGCTGTTCAGAGTGATTTAATCCTAAATCGCTTTTGTTGACTATTTGCATCTCCTTTGCGGTTATTCCGGAAGGAGATTTTTTTATGGAAATAAATGAAATTTATGATAATCTGCTGATTCAGATTGAAGATCATATTTCAAAAGGCGAAATTTCATTTCTCCGTGAGATTCTCACAGAGTTAAATGTTGTTGATACGGCACAAATCATGGAAGACCTCGCCGATAAAAGCAGGCTCACGGTTTTCCGCGTTCTTCCAAAGGATATTTCAGCCGAGGTTTTCTCATATCTTGAGCCCGACACTCAGGCGGATATCGTCCGCATGATAACCGATGCCGAGCTTGAAAGACTGCTTGACGAAATGTTTCTTGACGATACGGTTGACTTCCTTGAAGAGGTTCCCGCAAACGTCGTAACAAGAGTTCTTGCTCATTCCGACCCCGAAACACGCAAGCTTATCAACCGTTTTCTCAAGTATCCCGAAGACTGTGCGGGCAGCCTTATGACAATCGAAATGGTGCATCTGCGCACCTCCCTGACCGCCGCACAGGCAATAGACAAAATAAGAAAAACAGGCGTAGACAAAGAAACCGTCTACACCTGCTACTGCATTGACAGCGAGCATCATCTTCTCGGAAGCATTCCTCTGCTTTCTCTCCTTCTCTGCGACGAAAACGCAATTGTGGGCGACATTATGGAGGATGACGCACAGCTCATTTCGGTCAACACTCTCGATGACCGTGAATATGTTGTTGAAGTTGTTAAAAAATACGACCTTCTGAGCGTACCCGTTGTTGACAACGAAAACCGCCTTGTGGGTATCATCACGGTTGACGATATCGTTGACGTTATCGAAGAAGAAACCACCGAAGACTTCGAAAAGATGGCTTTGCTTGCTCCGTCGGATGACGAATACCTCAAAACGGGCGTTTTCAAGCTTGCACGCAACAGAATTCTCTGGCTCCTCATCCTTATGATTTCAGGCACCTTCACGGGAAAAATCATCGAGGGCTATGAAACGCTCCTTGCAGGCTTCGTGGCTCTTACGGCATCCATGCCCATGCTCATGGGTACGGGCGGTAACGCAGGCAGCCAGGTTTCAACGCTCATCATCCGCGGTCTTGCGGTCGGTGAAATTGAAATAAAGGATTATCTCAAAATCGTTTTCAAAGAGCTGCGTGTTGCTTCAATCTGCGGACTTGTGCTCGGTGCGGCAAACATCCTGAGAATGTATCTTTTCAGCGAGGGCACGCTTGAGGTTTTTCTTGTTGTTTCGCTTGCAATGTTTTTTGCAATCGTTGTTGCAAAGCTCATCGGCTGCTCACTCCCGATTTTTGCAAAGATAGTAAAGCTTGACCCTGCACTCATGGCAGGACCGATGATTGCAACTCTGGTTGACATTGTGACACTCGTTATCTATTTCGGACTTGCAAAGGCATTCCTTCTTTAAAATATCAAACGGCGGCTTTTCTCAGCCGCCGTTTCAGTTTGTCGAAAAAGTCAATATGAATCTGAAAAGTCGCTCAACAGAATTGCCTCCCCTTCAGGGGAGGTGGATTTTGCTAAGCAAAAGACGGAGGGGTTTATCAATAGAAATTATTTTGCAAATCAATGGTTTCACACAAAATCCGAAACTCCCTCAGTCACTCCGTGACAGCTCCCTCTTGAGGGAGCCGAAACAGCAAATTACAGTTTATATATAAAAATCAGGTTTATCAACAGTCAGTAACGGCGGCTTTTCTCAGCCGCCGTTTTTTATTGACTATTTTCTTCTGTAATGATAAAATAATCAATGTAAACTCCGCTTTACAACGGTATTGTAAACTTATATTTACATAAAAATTTTAACTTTTTTATAAATGTACACCCGAATTGGTTGAAAACGCCGCCGTAACAAGCTACAATTCGGTTGAATCACAAAGGAGGCTGACCATGAGTATTGCAGACAAAATAATTAAACTCAGAAAAGAAAAAGGACTTTCTCAGGAATCATTTGCGGAGGCAATGGGAGTATCCCGTCAGTCCGTTTCAAAATGGGAGTCGGGCAGTGCACTTCCCGATACCGATAAGATAATAGCAATGAGCGAGCTTTTCGGAGTTTCTACCGACTATCTTCTGAAAGAGGATATAACCGAAACATTCAATAATGAACCTGCAGAGCCGCAGTCGGCATATTCCGACCCTGCACCCGCTGTTCCCGTTAAAAACAAAAAACCGAAAAAAGGCAAAAACAGCCTGCTGATAAAAACGATCGCCGCCATTCTTGCAATATGCGTTATTATTACGGTTATTGCAATCCCCATTCACTACGGCGGAATCCGTGAAGCGTGGTGGGAGCTCAACGGCGGTAAAATCAAATATCCTTATGTTCTCGTTCACGGTCTCGGCGGATGGGGCGAGGGAGACGGAGTCAACGATACCGTTCAGTATTGGGGAGCAACCGCATGCAACCTCACCGAACAGCTCAATTCGCAGGGCTACGAAGTTTATGCTCCGAGTGTGGGCCCCGTTTCAAGCACATGGGACAGAACCTGCGAGCTCTATGCACAGCTTACGGGCACAACCGTTGACTACGGCGAGGCTCATTCAAAAGCACACAATCACGAACGCTACGGCAGAACATACGATACCCCGCTCGTTGCTCAGTGGGGCGAAAAAATCAACGGCGGTCAGAGAATAAAAATCAATCTTCTCGGCCATTCATTCGGCGGTGCAACCGTCAGACTTCTTGCATCGCTTCTCGAATACGGCAGCGAAGCCGAGGTTGCTCTCACGGGCGAAGAAACCTCACCGCTTTTCACGGGCGGCAAGGGTGACTGGGTTTACAGCGTAACAACCCTCTGTGCACCGCATAACGGCTCATCGCTCACCGAGGTTCTCAATTCTGTAGGCGGTCTTGTAGGCATCGGCAGCACAACCGACCTTCTTATGACCCTCTGCTTCGGCGTTGCAGGTATCGCATCGCCTGCCGAAAATATCTATGACCTCAAGCTCGACCATTTCGGAATAACCGACGGCAACACCGAAAGTGCGATTGACAAAATCACTGCCGCAGGCAACGACCACGCGGCATATGACCTCAGTCCCGACGGTGCGGCGGCACTCAACTCAACAATCAGAACGGTTGAGGGCGTTTACTATTTCTCATATGCCTACAGCACAACAAAGGCAGGCACCCTTCTCAGAGGTCAGGTGCCCAACACCTCAACCCTGCCCATTCTTTATCCGTTTGCACTTGCAATGGGCTCCTTCAAGGGCACAACCGCAGGCGGAATTACCATTGACGAAGCATGGCAGGAAAACGACGGACTTGTGAGCGTTATTTCTGCAAGATACCCGTTCAACGAACCCTATATCGAATATACGGATTCCATCGCAGAAATGGACGGAATCCAAAGGGGCATCTGGAATGTTGCCGAAACAAAGGACGGCGACCACGGCAAGGTTATCGGTCTGGGCAACGAAGCAGACGCAACGCAGAATTTCTTCATTGACCATTTTGAATTGATTGACAGTCTGGAAAGATAAATACACGGAACAGATAATATTTGTTTTACATTCCGAATGCTCTCGCATTCACCAATCCTCAGTCCTACGGACAGCAATACGGCTCCCTCGTGAGGGAGCTGTCGAGCAAAGCGAGACTGAGGGAGTTAATAAAAGGAGCCCAAACAGTTTGTCTGATTATAACAGAAAGCTTTCTGTTACATCAGCCTCCTTTGAAAAGGAGGTGTCACGGCTTTAAGCCGTGACGGAGGATTGATTTTTTAACTTATCAAAAATCAAGGCGGGATGCCCTCATCCCGCCACCAAAGAAAGGAGAAAATTATGGTATTCATGACACTTTTTACAATATGCGGAATTGCCGTGTTTGCAATTGCTTCGGCGCTTTTCGGATTTCTCGGTATCGCAGTCGGTGACAACACCTCAGAGGTTGTTCTTCCTTACGAGCCCGAAAGCGGATATATCTGGGAATACGACTGCGTTAACGATATTTCAGTTATTCTTACAAGCTCAAAAACAGAAAACGGCAAGCAGATTTTCTCTTTTACAGGTATGGATGCAAAAACAGATATTAAACAGGGTTATGTAATGGACCTTGTTTTTACCGCTGAAAACGGAGAAACACGCATCTATTATGCATATGCAGAAAACGGCTTTATATATGATAAGGTCATCATCGCACCCGCAGAAGACTGCGTTGTGACAGATTATACGGTAAAATCTGTTTGCGGCAATGAGGATTGCGAATGGTCTGTTGATGTTTATTGCAAAAATAAAGAAAACATTCTCTACAGCACAGACACAACAGGTACGGAAATAACACACACGGTTATTCTTTTCCCCAAAAACGAGGAAAAAGAATTCGGATGTTATTTTGAATGCCGTTCAGAAACCGCCGGTCATGAAGAACACCACTATGTATGGTTTGATTTCACGGGCGACACTCCCGTTGCAACACCCAATGACCCTCTTATTTTCAGAGATAATCTGCCGGTTGCAACTCCCGGTGAATTGATGAATTCCAACATCAGTTAATAAATTTGCAGGAGCAGCGTTTCATTCAAAAAATTGCGAACTATCCAAATAGCGTTCAAAAGAAAGGAGAATACTATGGGTGCTTCATTCACGATTTTTCTTCTCACCCCGATTATGCTGTTTATCTTAATTCCCGAAATGATTTTCGGATTTATGACAGGCAACGACAGAACAGAGTTCATTCTTCCCTATGAACCTGAAAACGGCATCGTCTGGGAATGCAATTATGATGACGAGATTTATCAGCTTGCCAAAACCGAAACCAGAGGAAATGAACAGATTTTTTATATCCGTCCGAAATCCTTCGGTTATCATGACTCACAAAGCGGTGAATTCAGCAGCATTATTTTTACGGACAAAAACGGCAACGAAAAGAAATATTATGTATGTAATAACACGAATACACCGCAGTCATATGACCTTTCTGTTTATGCTCCCGGCGAATATTATGATTTTGATTATACCGTAAAAGCGAAAAAGCCGAGCATATTCAGTTCGTGGTATGTTGCTGTAGCAGATTCGGAATATGTCCTTTATAATCCTGACACAAACAACGCCGAAACAACCTTTACCGTTGTCCATCCGTTTGATAAATACGAAAGAGAAACCTATTGGATTTCTTTTTCATACGGTAGTTCGGGAAACAGCAAAGAGGGTATCACAATAACTTATAAAATTACTGATAACGGTGCAGAAATCATTGACGAATCTCACCGTTTTTATGATTAAATAATTCAAAAGGAGGACATTATGGGCTCTGTAGCTATGCTGTTTATCCCTTTATGCCTTCCGTTTTTATCAATTATCGTTATTGCGGATAAACTCGGAATCACGGTCAACGATGTCATCATGTCGCCTTTTTCTTTTATCATAAACATCTTTTTTGCAGGTGATGTTGATGCTTTTATAGAATTTCTCAATTCCGGCACAGAAAAATTCCTTGAGCTATTCGGTGAAAACGAAGAAAAACTTATTGCTGCATCCGAAACAATTGCTAAGATGCTCGGTAATATTTTCTGACCGAAAACCATATCCAACACCGTAGGGGACGGCCTCTGTGCCGTCCCGTTTTTTTCGGAACAGGTAAAAATCACACCTGCGAGGTTCAGAAAACACACCTGCGAGGTATAAAAATCATACTTCGCGAGGTTCGAAAAACAACCGTAAGTAATAATAAATATAATCATAATAATTCAACTATAATAAATCATCAATCATTCAAAAGAAGGATGACGGAAATGTGGAAAAGTGAATTGTTTTGTTGACTGTTACCGATTTGTCTGCTATATTAAAATCAGAGGTGATAAAAATGAAATGCAAATTCTGCAAAGCAAAAATGAGCCGTTCGGATAATCTCTGCACCGAATGCGGAAGGCTGAAATCAACTCCTCTTGAGCCCGTGCCCGATTATTCAGACCGTGAAAAAGGCAAATCCCTGAGATTTTTCACCATGGGCAAAAATTATTTTTACAAATATATACTCTTTCCGCTTGTTCTGATTCCGCTTGCAGGAATGATGGGTTATGTGATTCTTCTTATGATTTCCGATAACAACAACCGTTTTGCCGATGCCGTGATTATGTGTGCAGGAGTGCTTGCACTTATTTATATAATTCTGGCCGCAATCACTGCTTCAAAATGCTATGTTGAGGTTTACAAAAACTGCATTGAAGGCAGAATTCCCGCAAAAATCCCCTGCTTCACAAAGCATTTCATCGTTTATTACGACGATATTGTCAGAGTCAACACTCACGGCATCGGAATGAGCGTGGTTTCAACGACCAGAAGAAGCTCGGATTCTCACCCCGGATTCACTCTCATCACCGATTTCGGAGCAATTGACATAAAGGGTCTTAACGACTCTCAGGCAGCTGAAATCCATGCACACATCCGTGCATTCAGACGCAAATAATCATCAATTATAATTTCTTTTTGATATAATAATATATATTATATGACTTTTCACCAAAAAAGGCCGCTTTGTGCGGTCTTTTTTAGTTGCGGAAATCATTGACTTCAAAGGCAATTTTAGGGTATGATAACAGAGTAAAAATTTATAATGGCGGGAGTTTTGGATATGATGAAAAACACAGACAAAACAATGGAAAAAATCGTTGCCCTTTGCAAAGGCAGAGGCTTCATCTTTGCAGGCAGCGAAATCTACGGCGGTCTTGCAAACACATGGGACTACGGCCCCCTCGGTGCAAGAATGAAAAACAATGTCAAAGACACATGGCGTAAAAGATTCATTCAGGAAAGAAAAAACAGCTATGAGGTTGATGCAGATATCCTCATGCATCCCAGAGTATGGGAAGCAAGCGGCCACGTTGCAAGCTTCTCAGACCCCCTTCTTGACTGCAAGGAATGCAAAAAGCGTCACAGAGCAGATAATCTTATTGATGACTTCAATCCCGACGCACACGCAGACGGCATGACAAAAGAGGAAATGTTTGAATATATCAAGGCAAACTCAATCCCCTGCCCCCACTGCGGCAAGCATGATTTCACCGATATCAGAGAATTCAACCTCATGTTCCAGACCTTCAGAGGCGTTACAAACGACAGCAAAAACGTTATTTATCTCCGCCCCGAAAACGCTCAGGGCGAATATGTCAACTACCTCAACGTTCAGAGAACAATGAGAGCAAAGCTTCCTTTCAGCATCGGTCAGATCGGTAAGGCTTTCAGAAATGAAATCACTCCCGGTAACTTCACCTTCAGAACCATCGAGTTTGAGCAGATGGAGTTCCAGACCTTCTGCAAGGAGGGCACCGACAGCGAGCTTTACGATTACTTCAAGGAATACGGCATGAAGTATTATCAGGATCTCGGCATCAAGGCCGAAAACCTCCGTTTCCACGACCACGAAAAGCTTGCTCACTACGCAAAGGCTGCCTGCGATATCGAATTCCTCTTCCCCTTCGGCTGGGGCGAGGTCAACGGCACCCACAACAGAACCAACTTCGACCTCACAAGACATCAGGAATACAGCGGTCAGAAGATGGATTATCTTGACCCTGAAACCAACGAAAAATTCATTCCCTTTATCATAGAATCAACCTACGGTCTTGACAGAACAGTTCTTGCTCTTCTCTGCGAGGCTTACGACGAAGAGGTTATCGACGCTGAAAAGAACGACACAAGAGTTGTTCTCCACCTCAGCCCCGCAGTTGCACCCTTCAAGGCAGCCGTTCTTCCCCTTTCAAAGAAGCTTTCACCCGACGCTCTCAAGGTTTATGAAAAGCTTCAGAAGAAGTTTATGGTTGACTTCGATGAAACAGGCTCAATCGGCAAGCGTTACCGCCGTGAAGACGAAATCGGCACTCCCATCTGCATCACCTTCGATTTCGATTCACTCGAGGATAACTGCGTAACAGTCCGTGACCGTGACACAATGCAGCAGGAGAGAATTTCAATCGATGCTCTCGAGGATTATATCGCTGCACGCATTGAATTCTGATTTCCGGCAAAAATATTCTTATTTACTATAGAAAGGAACCCGGCGAATTATGAAAGTTAATTTCACAGAAACCGTGCTCAGAGACGCCAATCAGTCTCTCATCGCAACAAGAATGCCTTTCTCGGATTTCAAGCCCGTTCTTGAAAAGCTCGATAAGGCAGGCTACTATTCACTTGAATGCTGGGGCGGCGCAACCTTCGATTCATGCCTGCGCTACCTCAACGAAGATCCCTGGGAAAGACTCCGCAACATCAGAAAGGCTTGCCCCAACACCAAGCTCCAGATGCTCCTCAGAGGTCAGAATCTTCTCGGCTACAAGCATTATCCCGACGATGTTGTCCGTGCATTCATCAGAAAGAGCGTTGAAAACGGCATCGACATCATCAGAATTTTCGATGCTCTCAACGACGTTCGCAATATCGAGGTAGCAGTTGACGAAACTCTCAAGTGCGGTGCACACGCATCAGGCACAATCTGCTACACACTCAGCCCCATCCACAACCTTGAAAGCTATGTTAAGCTCGCAAAAGAGATTGAAGCACTCGGCGTTCAGTCAATCTGCATCAAGGACATGGCAGGCATTATGAGTCCCAAGGAAGGCTATGACCTTGTAAAGGCTCTCAAGGCAAACGTTAAAGTTCCCATCGTTGTTCACACCCATTCAACAACAGGTCTCGGCTTTATGACACTTCTCAAGTGCGTTGAAGCAGGTGCAGATGTTATCGACTCGGCTATCTCATGCTTCTCAGGCGGTACCTCACAGCCCGCAACCGAAACTCTTGTTTACACTCTCAAGCAGTACGGCTACGATGTTGACGTTGACGAAAACATCTGCAAGGAAATCAACGATTTCTTCAAGCCCATCCGTGCAAAGGCACTCGACAGCGGTCTTCTCAATCCCGTTGTTATGGGCACTCAGACAGATGCTCTCATCTATCAGATTCCCGGCGGTATGCTTTCAAACCTCGTTGCACAGCTCACCGCACAGAATAAGCTCGATAAGCTCGACGAAGTTCTTCTCGAAACTCCCAGAGTGCGTGAAGACCTCGGCTATCCTCCCCTTGTAACTCCCATGAGCCAGATGGTAGGCGTTCAGGCAACCGCAAATGTTCTTGCAGGCGAAAGATACAAAAACATTTCAAAGGAAGTCAAGAGCTACATCAAAGGCGAATACGGCAAGGCTCCCGGCAAGGTAAGCGAGGAGCTTCAGAAGCTCGTTCTCGGCGAAGAAAAGCCTTATACCGGCAGATTTGCAGATACTCTTGCTCCCGGCATGGAAGAAGCAAAGGCATATCTCGGCAGCAAGGCAACATGCGAAGAAGATGTTCTTTCATATATCGCATTCCCCACTCAGGCAGAAGCTTTCTTCGAGAAGCGTGAAGCCGACAGAAAGAACACATTCTCATACACAATCACAAGAATTGACTGAGGGTGACGAATATGTTTGCAGATAAAATCACATTAACCATGCAAGAAACATTGCTCGTTGCCGTTGCAGGCATTGCGGTAGTTATTTTTGAGCTTGCAATAATTGCAGTCCTCATTGTTTTTCTCTCAAAGATTATCCGTGCTCTTGAAGGCAAGCTCAGCGGAGAAGGCACAGAGGCTTCCGAAGCTGCGGCAAATGCCGCAAACAGCGTTTCCGTTGTTCCTGCTCCTGCAGCAGCTCCCGCAGCCGCTGCTCCCGCCGTTTATGCGGCAGGCAGAACTCAGCTCATTGATGTTGATGAGCCCACAGCGGCAGTTATCATGGCTCTCGTAAGCAATCAGAGCGGCATTCCTCTCGAAAGACTTGCTTTCAGGTCAATCAGAGGCATAACCGAGCTTGTTGATGTTGACGAGCGCACAGCGGCAACAATAATGGCAATCGTAAGTAAAGAAAGCGGCATTCCGCTTGAAAGACTCAGCTTCAAATCAATCAGAAAAGTGGAGGAATAATTATTATGAAATACGTTGTAAATCTTAACGGTAAAGCATATGAAGTAGAGGTTGAAGAAACCCAGGCAGTTATAATGAACGTATCGGATGCACCCGTTGTTGCAGCACCCGTTGCAGCTCCCGCACCCGTTGCAGCTCCTGCAGCACCCGCAGCTGCACCTGCTCCCGAAGCAGCTCCCGCTCCCGCAGCAGCACCCGCAGCTCCCGTTGCAGGCGGCACAAATGTTACCGCTCCCATGCCCGGCACAATCCTTGCAGTCAACGCTGCTCCCGGTTCAACAGTTAACGCAGGCGATGTTATCATCGTTCTCGAAGCAATGAAAATGGAAAACGAAATCGTTGCTCCCTGTGCAGGCACAATCAAGCAGGTTCTCGTTTCAAAGGGTTCAACAGTTGAGACCGATGCAGTTCTTGCAGTTATCGGCTAAGGAGAACACCGATGGACTTTATTTTAGAAATCCTTAAGGGAATATGGGAAAGCTCGGGTCTTGCCCTGCTTCAGTGGCAGAACGCCGTTATGATTCTTGTTTCCGTTGTGTTCCTTTATCTTGCTATTGTCAAGAAGTTTGAGCCGCTGCTTCTCGTTCCCATCGCATTCGGCATTCTTCTTGCAAACATGCCCGGTGCAGGCATGATGGACGACCCGACGGGTCTTATGGATACCTCCAACATTGTTGAAGGTGCCCATTGGTATGACTCAGGCGTTCTCAGACTGATTTACGCAGGTGTCAAGAGCTCAATCTTCCCCTGCCTCATCTTCCTCGGCATCGGTGCAATGACCGATTTCGGTCCTCTCCTCGCAAACCCCGTAAGCCTTCTTTTAGGTGCAGCCGCACAGCTCGGCATCTATATTGCATTCATCATTGCAATCCTGCTCGGCTTTACTCCTCAGGAAGCAGCTTCAATCGCTATCATCGGCGGTGCAGACGGACCCACAGCAATTCTCGTTGCCTCAAAGCTCGCAGGCCATCTTCTCGGCCCCATCGCTCTTGCGGCATATTCATACATGGCACTCATCCCCCTCATTCAGCCTCCTCTTATGAAACTTCTCACAACCGAGAAGGAAAGAAAGGTTGAAATGAAGCAGCTGCGCACAGTCAGCAAAACAGAGAAGGTTATCTTCCCCGTTGTTGTTTTCGTTGTTGTTGCTTTCCTCATTCCCGATGCCGCTCCGCTTATCGGTATGCTCATGTTCGGCAACCTTCTCAAGGTTTGCGGCGTTACCGACAGACTCAGCGACACCGCACAGAACGCACTGACCAATATCGTAACAATCATGCTCGGCGTTACCGTCGGTGCAACAACAAACGGCACGGAGTTCCTTCAGTGGAGCACCATCAAGATTGTTGTTCTCGGTCTTGTCGCTTTTTCTTTCTCAACAATCGGCGGACTTCTTTTCGGAAAGCTCCTCTATGTTGTTACAGGCGGCAAAATCAATCCGCTCATCGGTTCGGCAGGCGTTTCAGCCGTCCCCATGGCAGCCCGTGTTGCTCAGACCGAGGGCAGAAAATATAACCCCACCAACTTCCTTCTCATGCACGCCATGGGTCCCAATGTTGCGGGCGTTATCGGCTCAGCCGTTGCAGCAGGCTTCCTGCTTATGATGTTCGGCAAATAACAGAATACATGACTGCCACCGGGTAGTCGCTTAATTAAACTTAAGCATCCGTGATACATCGTTAGGTCTTTGAAGATGTATCTGCGGATGCTTTTTTTCGGAGTTTATCATGTTCAGAAAAATCACTTCTTATTTCACCAAAACCGAGCTCGTACTCTGGAGCCTTTCAACCGTATTTATAATCATTTCATTTATTGCTTTTGACAGAGAAAACTTTCTCACCCTTGCAGCTTCCCTCATAGGAGTAACCTCTCTTATTTTTAACGCAAGAGGCAATCCCTTCGGTCAGCTTCTGATGGTTATTTTCAGCATTCTCTACGGAATAATATCATATTCCTTCGCCTACTACGGAGAAATGATAACCTATCTCGGCATGACGGGTCCGATGGCTCTTTTCGCCCTCATTTCGTGGCTCAGAAATCCATATAAGGGCAGGAAATCCGAGGTTGCCGTCAACCTCCTTAAAGGAAAAGAAATCGTTTTCATGGTGATACTCACGGCAATCGTGACTGTTATTTTTTATTACATTCTCAGATATTTCAACACTGCCAATATCATTCCCGGCACTGTTTCGGTAACAACAAGCTTTGCCGCGGTATATCTTACCTTCCGCCGCAGTGCGTATTTCGCTCTCGCCTATGCGGCAAACGATATTGTGCTGATTATTCTCTGGATTCTTGCCGCAATGCATGATATATCCTATATATCCGTCATCATCTGTTTTGTTGTTTTCCTCATCAACGACCTCTACGGCTTCATAAGCTGGCAAAAAATGTCTGAAAGACAGCGAAGCGGATATTGATATATATGTTTGTATTTGCTATAATGGATATATGATTCAATCAAAAGAAAACACAATAGGAATTCTCGCTCATGTTGATGCGGGAAAAACCACGCTGACCGAAGCCGTGCTTTTCAAAGCAGGAGCAATCCGTCGGCTTGGCCGTGTTGACAAAAAAGATTCGTGGTTTGATTCACACGAGCTTGAAAGAAGCAGAGGAATAACAATTTTCTCAAAGCAGAATCCGTTCACTCTCGGAGAGAAGCAATTCACCCTTGTCGACACTCCGGGGCATGTTGATTTTTCGGCGGAAATGGAACGCACTCTCGGCGTGCTCGACTATGCGGTGCTCGTCATTGACGGCATAAGCGGAGTGCAGAGCCACACCGAAACAATCTGGCAGCTTCTTGAGGAATACAATATTCCCGTTTTTATTTTCGTCAACAAATCAGACCGTGACGGTTTTGATAAAGCCGCCGTGCTCACGGAGCTGAAAAGCATTCTTTCAGACGGCTGCACGGATTTCGGCGAAACCCTGAATGAGGAAAAAGCCGAGGATATTTCGATGCACAGCGAAAAAATCCTCGAAGCATTTCTTGAAGGCAAAACCGACGAAAATTCCCTTCAGAACGAAATTGCACAAGCCGTTCTCAGCCGTGAAATTTTCCCCTGCATTTTCGGCTCTGCTCTCAGAAACGAGGGCGTTGACCGCCTGCTTGAAGTTGTTGAAAAATTCACCGTCTGCAAGGAATATCCCGACGAATTCAGTGCAAAGGTCTATAAAATCCTTCACGATTCTCAGGGAAACAGACTGAGCTTTCTGAAAATAACAGGCGGTAAGCTGACAGTCAGAATGCCTCTCGGCAACGAAAAAATCGACCGTATTCTTATTTATTCGGGCGAAAAAAGCGAAGGAGTAAATGAAATCACCGCAGGCGGTGTCTGTGCCGTTTCGGGGCTTTCGGGAACGCTTCCGGGCGATATAATAAGCCTGAACGGTGAGATAAAAAACAGCACTCCGAAGCTTCATCCCCTGCTTTCGTCAAGGGTTGATATCCTCGACGGCACGGATATCCACACCGCCGTGCAAAAACTGCGTATACTCAGCGAAGAAATGCCCGAGCTTTCGGTCAAAACCGTTTTCTTTTTAAAAGAAGAACAGATTCAGATAAGCGTCATGGGCAAAATTCAGCTTGAAATCATAAAATCACTCGTCAAAGACCGTTTCGGAATTGAAATCAATTTCGGTCAATGCCGCATTCTTTATAAAGAAACAGTTGCTTCGCCCGTCATGGGCTACGGTCATTATGAGCCTCTGCGTCACTATGCGGAAACTCAGCTTCGCATTGAGCCTGCCGCAAGAGGCAGCGGAATCAACGCAAAAAGCGAATGCAGCCTCGATTTTCTCGATTCAAACTATCAGAATCTCATTCTCACCCACATTCTTGAAAAAGAGCATGTCGGCATTCTCACGGGCTCGCCCCTGACCGATGTCAATATCATTCTCACGGCGGGCAGAGCACACCTCAAGCATACTGAGGGCGGCGATTTCCGTGAAGCCACCTACAGAGCAATCAGGCAGGGTCTTGAAAAGGCGGAAAGCATTCTTCTTGAGCCTTATTATTCATTCACTCTCCGTGTATCGCTTGATTGTTTCGGCAGAGCAATTTCGGATATTCAGCGTCTTTGCGGAGAATTTGATCCTCCCGAGATGACGGAAACACGGGCAGTAATCAGAGGAAGCGGTCCCGTTTCAAAGTTTATGGATTATCCCGAAGAGGTAACGGCATACACGGGCGGCAAGGGCAGCATTTCCCTGCGTGAAAGCGGATTCAGACCGTGTCACAATGCCGAAGAAGTCATTCGTGAAATCGCATACGAAAAAGAAAGAGATCTTGAAAATCCTTCATCCTCCGTTTTTTGCTCCCACGGTGCGGGATTTGAAGTAAAATGGCAGGATGTTGACCAGATGAGACATATTAAATAAGGAGATAAATTATGGCAAAGATTATCGGACAGAATATTCCCAACATTCCCTGGCAGGAAAAGCCCGAGGGATACAAATATCCCGTGTGGCGTTACAGCTCAAATCCCATTATCACCCGTGACAACCTTTATATGGCAAACAGCATCTTCAACTCTGCCGTTGTGCCCTACGGCGACGGCTTTGCAGGCGTTTTCAGAGTTGATGTTATGAGCCGTGATCATACTCTTGTTGTCGGCTACAGCAAGGATGCAATCAACTGGGAGCTCGAAGAAAAGGTTATCTTCAGAGGCTATGACCCCAGACTTTGCGAAATTGACGGCAAGTATTATCTTTCATGGGTAAATCTCACTCCTCACGGCACAACAATCGGCATTGCATACACCACCGATTTCAAAGAGTGGACACAGCTTGAGGATGCATGCTATCCCGTTGCCCGCAACGGCGTACTCTTCCCCCGCAAGGTCAATGATGAATTCCTTCTTCTTATCCGTCCCTGCGACAGAGGACACACACCCTACGGTGACATCTTCCTCAGCCACAGCAAGGATCTGACCTATTGGGGCAAGCACCGCTTCGTTATGAAGCCCGAAAAGAACTGGGAAATGACAAAGGTCGGTGCAGGACCCACTCCCATTGAAACCGATGAGGGCTGGCTTATGTTCTATCACGGTGTTCTCACAAGCTGTAACGGCTTTACATATGCAATGGGTGCGGCAATTCTTGATAAGGATGAGCCCTGGAAGGTTCTCCACAGAGCAGACTGCTTCCTGCTTGCACCCCATGAGCTTTATGAGCTTGTCGGCGATGTTCCCAATGTTGTTTTCCCATGTGCAGCTCTTGCAGACGCAGAAACAGGCAGAATAGCAATCTATTACGGTGCCGCAGATACAACAGTTGCCCTCGCCTTCACAACCGTTGACGAAACAATCGACTTCATCAAAAAGAACGACCTTATAAAATAAAATACGGCATAACAAAACACCTCCGAAAATCGGAGGTGTTTGACTGTCGATAAAGTCGCTGAAACATAAACGAAATAAATGTAGGGGGCGGCGACACTTTTAAGTGCAAAGTTTCGGAAGGGCTCCGCTCTTGCCCGATTAAATAATAAAATGTGCAATTAAGTGTAGAGCGGGATGCCCTCATCCCGCCGTTTTGAAAAAATCAAAAAAATGAAATTGCACAGTTCTTTTACCTCCTTTTCAAAGGAGGTGGATTTTTGCGAAGCAAAAAGACGGAGGATTGCATTCGGGCGATTCGTGAATCGCCCCTACCTGCAAACCCACCGTTTCTGCAGGGCAGGCATTCATCTTCCTTCCTCAACAGGAATAACATCGGTTTTATCATCTTTTTGGCAACACTTAAGAATACAATAATTCACAAATCCCCATGCAGCAACAATAAATGCAAATGTAAAATCTTCTTCACCTATTATAGCAAAAAATAAAGCTGAAACAAAGAAGGATAAAGCCGCATAAATTATGCTGAAAATCTTTGCACTCTTTTTTGAAACAGGTTTTCTTTTGATAAGGAATCTGAAAATCAAAACGGGAATTGAATTGGGAAGAATCACAATCAATGTATAAAAAAGAATTTTTGCGAATATATACATGTTTTTTGTTGATTCACTAATCACTCCGTTATCATCAATCCTGATGCTTTCGAGCACTCCTTCAAACTCCCTGAATTCCCCGCTGTCTTTATCACCCATAAACTGAAAAGAAACAATATAACCGTTCTTTATATACATCATATTTATGTTATGTATCGGGACATCAATGCCGAGAACAGAAATGCTGTCCTTTTCTGTTGCGTAAAACTCCAGTCCGTTATACTTCACTGTACTTACCTTATCTGCAGAAACCCCTGAAAATTCCGCAATCTCTTCAACAGTAAAATAATCATTATCTATATCCGCACTGCTAAAAATTGAAACCGAGCCGTCTGCCGTCATATCGGCATACCCGTAAACTATCATCGGGTATATATTTCCTTTGTTATATGCCACCTTCATAAGTTCAACATCTTCAGCTCTTTCATCTTCCTGCCATCCGGCAGGCACGGTAAAGCTCAGACCGATTTCTTCATCGGTATAAACGGTTGCCTCTGAGCTTTCATTTTCACTATACTCATTTCCGTAGTCTGTTTCACGGCCCTCACCCGGAATTATCATGTCAATCCCCGTAAAGCTCTCAAATGCCGCCGATACCGGCAAAATAAAACACAAAGCAAACACAAGAAAAAATGTAAAACTTATATATTTCTTCATAAGTACCCCTTCTTTTTGTCTTTAATTCATTATACTTTTTATCACTTGCAGTATTTATCAATATTCTCTGCAGTCATTAAAACACCTTCTTCAAAGGCAACAAATTCCGGCTGCAGCTCCCACTCTACCTGCCTGTCATATTCCCTTTCGGAAACATTTTCTCCATTAACATTAAAAACTTTTTTCTCTCCGTTTTTTTCGGCATATTCCTTATTGTTATAGTGAGAAAACAGTTTCTCGGAGGTTCCGTCATTGTCAACCCTGATAAGTGTTCCGCTTTCATAACCGTTTCGGTAATCATTTATCAAAACCAAAGAACCGTATTCAACATACTCAATCCTGCCGAAAGCTCCTCCCTCAAAGAGCTTTTTGACCTTTCCGTCGGAATAAGTCAGAATTTCAACGGGTGCGTTATGCCATGTTCCTTCCGAAATAAAAAGCTCGGGAATATTATCATCCGTAAAATAGCAAAGCTCAAAACGGAATTCTTCGCCGTATTTTCCTCTGTTATATTTTTTCAGATATTCATTATATGCCGACATATAATCGACGGCTTTGCCGCCTTTTTCAAATGTTTTGCAATTAAAATAAACAGTCGGAGGGTCAAAAAAATCCTCAGGGAATGCATCCGCAGAAACTTCACGCCACTCCTCTTCCGTTCCTTCATAGTAGATTTCAAAATTCACTCTGAATTTTGAATTTTCGTAATCATAGCCTTCGTAGTTGCAATCCATCATGCTGAAAATATCCATGTATTTTACATTTTTACCGATGTAAACTTTTTCAAGTGTAACCGTATTTGTAAATGCAGATTCAGCTATTTCCATTACGCTGTCGGGAACAGTAAATTCGTTGTCTTCTCTTGCTGAAGGATAAAGAAAGAGCGTTGTTTTATACTTGTTATAAAGCACTCCGTCCTGTGAAGAATAATGTTTATTGGATTCCGAAACGGTGATTCTTTTAAGTGAGGGTGCACCCATTTCCGGATTTATTTCGGTTCCTTCCGTAACAAAAAGAAACTCCGTATTCATATCCTTCAATCCGCTTCCCAATGACAGCTCTTCAAGATTATTGCAATTTACAAAAGCACAGAGTCCTATTGATGTTACGCTGTCGGGAACAATGACTTTTTTTACCGCGGAGCCCGAAAAAGCACAGTTTCCGATGTCGGTTGTTCCGTCTTTAACCCTGAAAACCCCCGTTATAGACGGATCAACTTCAATAAGAACATCACTTTTATATAGAACACCGTTTTCTCTGCCTGCACGATTCAGATAATAATCGCTCTTTTTAAACTCATCATATTTTTCTCTGCTGACCGAAGCAAAATAAAAATCCTCAGCATTAATAAGACTGTTAAACACATCAATTTCAAAATCGGTTATCCCTTTTCCGACCCATACACTTTCCACCTCATGTGCAAAGTCCTTCCAACCGCTCGGATCATCAACAGTTCCTTCTCCCGTTATCTCAAGTTTCTTTTTCGATTCATCATAAACCCAATCTGCATATTCACCGCATGAACCTGAATTTACGGCTGTTGTCTGAGGCTGTTTCTTTATTTCAGTTATCTCTTTTTCTTCTTCGTCTGTCAGGATTACGGCTTGTGTCGTTGTTATTTCTGTTTCCGAATTGTTTTTTCGGTTTTCAACAAAAACTGAAATCAGAACAGCTTCAATGATTATCACCACTAAAAAACCTGCAATCAGCAATATTTTTCTTTTGTTTTCCTTTAAATTTCCTTTTTTCAATTACAACTCCTCCTAAAAAAACAATCATAACAATAGAGTGAATCCGAATAAAACCGTCTACCAAAACAGACATCCGGTTATATGAAATAAGGGACAGAATCGGACTGTCCCTTTGTTCTTTTATGCTCTCACGCCGAGGGTGACAACATCAATAGCACCTACGGGGCATTCTGCATGGCATTTGCCGCAGCCCGTGCACTTTTCGTAGTCAACCTTTGCACAGAATTTATCAATTGTGATTGCACCTGCTTCGCACGCCTTGACGCACTTCATGCAGCCGATACAGCCTGCCTTGCATTCCTTGCGGGTAACCGCACCCTTATCGTGATTCTTACAAAGCACAGCCGCCTTTGTTTCCTCAAGAGGCATCATTTCGATAAGACCCTTAGGGCAGGTTTTAACACACATTTTACATGCCTTGCAGGCATAGGGATTGATTCTTGCAATGCCGTCACAAATGCTGATTGCATCATACTGACAAGCCTCAACACAGTCGCCGTAGCCGATACAGCCGTAGATGCATTCCTTGGGACCGCCGAAAATCTGAGCAGCCATACGGCAGCTTTTAACGCCCTGATATTCGAGCTTGATTTCTGCATTGACATTGTGTCCCTGACAGAGTACAACCGCAGCCATGGGCTTGACCTCGCCTGCAGCAAGACCCGTGATTTCGCCGATAGCCTTTGCAGTATCGTTTCCGCCGGGTGCACAGAGAGCCGTATCTGTTGTTTCTCCCTTTGAAAGTGCGGCAGCATAGCCGTCACAGCCCGAGAAGCCGCAGGCACCGCAGTTTGCACCGGGAAGGCATTCTCTGATTGCCTCCGCCTTTTCGTCAACGGGAACGGCAAAAACCTTTGATGCTATTGAAAGTCCGAGACCTGCAATAAGACCGATGGCGGCAACGATTATAACCGCAATAAGAATAGGATTCATAATTCCGTTACCTCCTTAACCGAAAATTCCGTCAACAAGACCCGTAAAGCCCATGAACGAAAGAGAAACGATTGATGCGGCGATAAGCACGATGGGAAGTCCCTGAAGGAATTTGGGGATATCCGCACCCTCAAGTCTGCTTCTTACGCCCGAGAAAATAACCATCGCAAGCATGAAGCCGAGACCTGCACCAACGCTGTTGACCATTGACTCTGCGAAATTATAGCCCTTTGTCTGGTTAAGAAGAACAACACCGAGAACGGCACAGTTTGTTGTGATCAGGGGAAGATAAATGCCGAGTGCGTTATAAAGAGGGGGCATAAACTTCTTGAGAATAAGCTCAACGAGCTGAACGAGAGCCGCAATAACAAGAATGAAAACGATTGTCTGAAGATATTCAAGGTCGTTTGCAAGAAGGAGATACTTGTTGATGGGATATGTAACGGCTGTTGCAAGTGCCATAACAAAGATAACCGCCGCCGACATACCTACCGCTGTATTAAGCTTCTTTGAAACACCGAGGAAGGGGCAGATTCCGAGGAATTTGCAAAGAACGAAGTTTTCGGTGAGAACCGATGTCAGAATAATTGCAAGAAATGATTTTACGAGTGTTGCAGTCATACGGTTTCAACCTCCTTCTTTTCTTCGCTGCAGCCCTTGCCTTCTGCAAGGAGTGCACAGTTTTTAGCCATGGGACATGCCTGACATCCGCCAAGCTCAGCCCTGGGCTTGCCCTTGCTCTCTGCAAGTCTGTTTGCACATGCCATAAGCACACCGAAGGTAAGGAAGCCGCCGGGTGCAAGGATGAATACTGTCATGGGAGTAAGATATTCTGTCCAGGGAAGGGTAAAGCCATTCCAGCCGCCGAGAACATTGTCACCGAAGAGCACAAGAAGATTCTGTGCACCTGCAAGGAATGTACCTGCACCGAGAACTTCTCTGACTGCAGCCATGCAGCAAAGAGCGATTGTGAAGCCTACGCCCATGCCGACGCCGTCAACCGCAGATGCGATAACGGAATTCTTGCCTGCGAATGCCTCAGCTCTGCCGAGGATGATACAGTTAACAACTATAAGAGGAAGGAAAACGCCGAGTGCCGCATCGAGTGCGGGAACAAAGGCTTTTACTATCATCTGAACGATTGTAACGAATGATGCGATAACAACGATATATGCGGGAATACGCACCTTTGAAGGAATAACCTTTCTGAGAAGAGAAATAACAACATTTGAGCAAACAAGAACTATCATTGCCGCAATACCCATACCGAGAGCATTAACAACGCTTGTTGTTGTTGCAAGAGTGGGGCAGGTGCCCAGAACAAGTCTGAAAACGGGGTTTTCCGCTATAAGACCTTTGGTAAATTCTTTACCGAGAGATTTTTTCTCAGCCATTGTCTGCACCTCCTGCTGCTTCGATTGCGGCGTTGACCGCTTCGGTCACCGCTCTTGATGTTATTGTTGCGCCCGTGATAGCGTCAATCGAATTATCGCCTGCCTTGTCTTTTGAAACAGTGATGCCCATAACAAGACCGACAAATCTGTCACGGAAATCCTGCTCGGCAGCCTTTGCACCGAGACCTGCTGTTTCTGCGTGTGAAAGAATGTTAACACCGGTAACCTTGCCTTCAGCGTCAACGCCCGTCATAACGGAAATATCGCCGCCGTAACCCTTTGCGGTGTTGACAACAACATGACCGATTGTGTTGCCCGATTCATCGAGTGCGGCAACAACGCTTGTGCCGTCTTCAAGAATTTCAGCCTCACCGAAGCTCTTTGCATCGGCAAAAACAACCTGTCTTGACTTGATTTCGGTTTCAATTGCAAGCTGCTCGATAATCGGAGCAGTCACCTGATTTGTAAGACCGAGAAGAGCGGTTGCTACAAGACAAATAACAAAAAGAGTGATTGTAGGAACAAGATAATCCTTCAGATTTTTCATTTTGCCTCACCCTCCTTTGCCTTTTTTTCTTTAACAGTACCGAAGGGCTTGGGAGCCATAATTGTTTCGATATGGGGCACAAGAAGATTCATAATGAGAATTGCAAATGATACGCCCTCGGGAAGCGATGCGAAAAGTCTGATAACGCATGTTAAAAGACCGCAGCCTACGCCGAAAACAATTTTTGCATTTGACTTGATGGGGCTTGTCGAATAGTCGGTAGCCATAAAGAATGCACCGAGAAGAAGACCGCCGCTCATAAGGTGATATGCAACAAATTCAAGGTCACCCTTGCCTGCGATAAGCATAACAACCGCAACCGTGCCGATAAAAGCAACGGGGATTTTATAAGAAATAACTCTTCTTGCGAGAAGATAAATGCCGCCTATGATAAGAGTAACCGAGCAGGTTTCGCCGATACAGCCGCCTCTGATTCCGAGGAACATATCAAGAAGCGAGGGAAGTGCCTCCTGAGTTTCGCCGCCGATAATCGCAAGCGGAGTTGCGGTTGAAACGGCATCCGTTCTCCATGAAAGAGGAGCGGTCCAGCTGCCCATAGCCTGACCGAATGAGATAAGAAGAATAATTCTTGCGGCAATTGCGGGATTGGCAAAATTCTGACCGATACCGCCGAAGAACTGCTTTACAACAACAATCGCAAAGAAGCTGCCGATTGCCGCCATCCACAGAGGAATGCTCACGGGAAGATTGAATGCAAGAATAAGTCCGGTCACAACCGCACTGAAATCCTGAATCGTGTTGTGACGCTTCATAACCTTTCTTGCAGCATATTCCGAAAGAACCGCCGTGATAACCGTTGTTGCGGTAACCGCAAGAACTCTCGGTCCGAAAAGAATAACTGCCGCAATAAGCGTGGGGATAAGTGCAATAACAACATCAAGCATGATGCGTGAGGTTGTATCCTTTGTGCGAAGATGAGGCGACGCACTGACAACAAGCTTTTTTCCGTCAACCATTACTTATTGCCCTCCTCTCTGAGAATTGCCTTTGCAAGGCGCATATGCTGAACAAGGGGCTTGCCTGCGGGGCATGCGAAAGCACAGCTTCCGCACTCCATGCAAACCGTGATTCCGAGCTGCTTGAGCGCTGCGGTATCCTTTGCCTTTGCCGCCTTCACGATATTCGTGGGCATGAGGCTCATCGGGCATGCAATCGCACATCTGCCGCAGCGGATGCAGTCTGTTTCATTTTTGAGAACAGCGTCATCCTTTGAAAAAGCAAGAATTGCATTATTCTGCTTGAGAACGGGAAGATCCGTTCCTACTATTGCAAGACCCATCATCGGTCCGCCCGTGATGATTTTTGCAGGCTCTGTTTTGAAGCCGCCGCAGAAATCAATGATTTCACCTATGTTTGTTCCGACGGGAACTCTCACGTTTTTGGGCTCTGTGATTGCCGAACCGTCAACGGTAAGCGAACGGCTGACAAGAGGCTTGCCCGTTTTGAGATAACGTGCAATAAACGCAACCGACGCAACGTTCATAACAACGCAGCCGACATCCGCAGGAAGCTTTCCGGGAGGAACTCTTCTGCCCGTTGCGGACTGCACCATCATTTTTTCCGCACCCTGAGGATATTTTGATTCAAGAATCATAAGCTTGACCGAATCGTCAACATCCTCCTTGTGGTCCGCAATATTTTTGAGAACCTTGAATGCCTCGGGCTTGTTATCCTCAGCCGCAATAATAACCTGCTTGAAGCCGAGAAGCTCCTTGAGGGTATAAATGCTTGAAAGAATATCCCATGAATTTTCCATGCATTCACGGTAGTCAACCGTTATGTAGGGCTCACATTCGGCAGCATTGATAACAAGTGTATCAATATTTTTATCCGCAGGGAAATTAAGCTTGATATGAGTCGGGAAGCCTGCACCGCCGAGACCAACAAGACCCGATGCTCTTACAGCTTTGATCAGATCTTCTTTTGTTTCAACATGAGGAGGCTCAATTCCCTCCCAGAGTCTCATTTCACCGTCCGACTCTATTGTTACAGCCTTTGACATAACGCCGTTCGGCAGCTTGACATCGCCGACCGCGGTAACCTTGCCCGAAACTGACGCATGAATCGGTGCACTTACAAATTTATCCGTATCGCCTATAAGCTGACCGACGGCAACAATGTCACCCACTTTGACAACGGGGTCGCACGGTGCACCGATATGCTGCTGCATGGGTATAACAACCTTTGAAGGTGTCGGAATTCTGACTACCTCCATTTCGGCGGTGTTTTTGTGATGGTCAACCTTAACGCCGCCCCTGACCTTTTTAACGGCCTTGAGTACGCCGTCTATTCCGGCCTTAACCATAAATATCTTCCTCCTGTATATTGAATTTGTAGTAGCTTTCATTTTAGAAATTTCAGCTTCTGCAGTGCCGGCATAACCGACCCGAGAATTATTCCCGTAAGTGCACCCGTCATTATTCCGAAAAATGCAAGTGCGGGAGCGTAATTTATAACATCCGCCGTGCCCGTGATAAACACAGCCGCAGCAAGCTGCCCCATGTTATGCACAACGGCACAGACCGCGGATATTCCGACCATGCCGAGATATCTGCCTGCATAACGCATCAGCAAAAACATTGCCGTTGCCGAAAGCAAGCCGCCCGAAAGGCTCATTATCCCCGCCGTCACGCCTCTTGTCACAAAAGCAAAAAGCCCCTTCACAAGTGCGATTGCGGCCGCCGTCGGAAAGCCGAGGCTTCCTGCGGCAAACATGGTTATTATATTTGAGAAGCCGGGCTTTGCACCCGGAGGAAAAAACGGCAGAGGCGGTATCATGCTTTCAAGAAAGCCGAGTGAGAGTGCCAATGCACAGAGAATTGCGGGTAACGCAACTTTGTATGCGGGATTTTTTTTCATATCAGTAAACCACGGCATCAACATCCGAGCCCGTAACGGTTATAACCGTTTTCGCAGGCAGACAGACTGCCGTATCTCCGCCTTTTTCAAGACTTCCCGAGTTAACGCAAAGCTTGTCTTCGCATTCCGCAGACTCAAAACGGATTTCTCCGTTTTCCGCAACGATAACAACCTTCGGGTCTGTTCCGGGAGTTATAACGATTTTTTCTCTGACAGCGGACAGATCAATTGTTTCGATAACCTCGCCGTCAACGGTGATAACCGCCTGAGGATTTTCGCTCTTTGAAAAGCTCATATAAGCAAATGCAAGAGCCGCCGCAGCTATCAGGGCAATAACGGCAATATCCCATTTTCTGAAAAGCTTAATTTCCATAGCTGTATGTGGTGTCGGTTATCTCCACGATATCCGCATCGCCTTCAATGTAGATTTTTTTATCTTCGGTAATAAAAATCGCCGTGCAGCCGTATTCAGCCGCAAGAGCGGAACCCTTTTCGATTCCGAGCACAAAGCAAGCCGTTGAAAGAGCATCGCTGAGAAGTCCGCTTTCGGAAACAATCGTTACGCCGACCAGTCCGTTATCAACGGGATATCCCGTTTCGGGGTTGAGAATATGGTGATATCTCTTTCCGTTTTCTTCAAAAAACTGCTCATAGCTTCCCGACGACGAAACGCAGCCTTCACCCATGTGAAGCTTTGCAATATAGCTGCCTGCATTGCCTTCGGGATTTCTGATTCCGACGGTAAAATCCTTATCGCCGAAAAGCAAAGTGCTTCCGCCGACGCTGACAACCGCATTTCTGATGTCACGGGTTACGAGATATGCCTTTACCGAATCAAGTACAATCCCTTTTCCCGAAGCACCGAAATCAAGCACCGCCGCTTTATCCTGCATGGAAAGCCTGCCTTCCGAAAGACTGATTTTCTCATATCCGCTGTGTGAAAGCGCTTCTGCAAGAGCCTTTTCATCGGGAATTGACGGTGCAGAGCCGAAATTCCACAGATCACTCACTCCGCCGAGCGTAAAATCAAACGCTCCGCCGCTTTTTTCACAAACATCAAGCAAAACAGAAAAATAAGCCGCAGTCTGCAAATCAAGCTCTCCGCCGCCGTTTTTGTTTATCCGCGAAACAAGTGAATTTCCGCTTGTCCTTGAAAGAATATTTACATCAAGGTTTTCGACAAGCTTCTGGATTTCCGCCGTGCAAAGGTCGGATTCATAGCCCGTCACCTTTGCGGAAACATAGGTTTTCATCGAGAAAAAGTCGGCTTCGGAGGTTTTGTTGAGCACTCCGTCATAAAAAACAAATACCGAAAGCAAAACGGCAAAAACCGCCGCTGCGGCAACAGCTGCTTTTTTCATCGCCTTCCTCCCCATGATAACCGTATTTTATATCTATATATAATACACTTATTTTAAATACATTTCAAGCTTTTTTGTTACATTTCGCCCAAAAAGCACATAAAAAATATTTCTTTTTCAGTTTTTTTGTGGTAATATTTTATAAACATCACTTCAAAGGAGAAAAAACATGACTTATTCCGCATATATGCCCGTAAAATGCTTCTGGGGTAACGGTTGCGTTTGCAATAATTCTTCGGCAATCGCACTCGGTAAAAGCTGCCTTATAGTAACGGGCAAAAGCAGTGCAAAGCTCAGCGGAGCTCTTGACGATGCAATATCCGCACTTGAAAAAGAAAACATTTCTTACGCAATTTTTGACGGCATAGGCGAAAACCCTCTCATCTCCGCATGTCACAAGGCAGGCGAAGCCGCAAGAAAAGCAGGTGCGGATTTCATTCTCGGAATCGGCGGAGGCTCGGTGCTTGATGCCTCAAAAGCAATCGCAATCTATGCCGCAAATGCAGACCTCTCTCCGATTGATATTTATAAAAGAGAATATTCAAGCAAAGCTCTTCCCGTTGCACTTATCGGCACAACCGCAGGCACGGGCAGCGAGGTTACCGCCGTTGCCGTGCTCACAAACGACGAAACGGGAATAAAAAAGAGCATTTCGGGCCCCGACTGCTACGCTTCGGTTTCATTCTGCGACCCGGAATACACCTTCTCAATGCCATATAAAACAACGGTTTCTACCGCTCTTGATGCCTTTGCACACGCCGTTGAAGGATTTTTTACCGTTAAATGCGACGGAGTGCTCCGCCTTTTTGCCGAAAAATGCATTCCCGAGCTTTATTTCTGCCTTGAAATTCTTTCAAAGACCGACACAGTGCCCGAAGAAATCCGTGAAAAGCTTTATTATGCTTCGGTTTATGCAGGGCTTGTCATCAACAATTGCGGCACGGCATTCCCTCACCCTCTCGGCTATGTTTTAACCGAAAACTACGGCATTCCCCACGGCATGGCGTGTGCCGCTTTCTTTGCTCCATTTATTGACAGATGTGCGGAATTTTCAAATGAAAAATTCAATGCTTTCTGCCGCATGACGGATGATGCCGACAAGGTCAAGGCAGTCATAAAATCACTCACCGACCTCGGAAACACCGTTATCGGCAAGGAAAAAGCAGAAAATTACGCCCTGCGCTGGCAGAGCGTAATTCCCCGTAATTTCACCGCTTCTCCCGGCGGACTGACCATGGAAGAAGCGGCTTCAATCCTTGCAGAAATCTGATCAGCAGCCGCAGCCACAGCCGCAGTCATTGCCTCTGCTTACCTGACAACCGCAACCGCAGCTGTTGTTATTACCGCAATCGCCGTTACAGAAGAGAAGAATAAGGATGATGAAAAGGCACCAGTTGTTATTGCATCCGCAACCCATGTATCTTACCTCCTTTTCGGTTAAGCAGCTTTATCAACCGCTTACATCCACATCTTATGCCGCCACGCAGAAATGTGTTACACGGAAATTCTTTTTCTTTCCGCAACACATACGGCAAGATAAACAGTAACGGCAGCAAGGGTTATATTCCCGCTCCCGAAAAGCATAAAAAGACCCGCAAAAGCCATGGGAACAAGAATTGCATATGAAATATCTTTGCAGATTCTTTCGGCCCTTCCGTCCTTGAAAAGCATTGAAAAAACCTGAAAAAGAATATTTCCGCCGTCAAGCGGGCGGCACGGAATAAGATTGAATGCTCCCACGCAAAGGCTCGTGACCGCCGCCGTCTTCATTCCGCCGTGACCCCTGCTAATAAGAAACAGCAATGCCGACAAAATAAAATTCATTGCGGGACCCGCAGCATAAACCGCCAATTCCTCGCTTGCCGTGAGAATTGACGGTTCTTTTCTTTCAAGCTTTATTCCGTAAAAAGAAAGCTCAACCGAAGCAGGTCTTTCTCCCAGAGCAGCAAGGCAGATTATATGGCCCGTTTCGTGGATGATGCAGCAGAAAAGCCCGACAGCACACATTCCGCTTTCGTCAAGTATCAGCATCAGCGTTACAACGGCAGCAAAGGAAACGTTAATTCTCAGGGAGGTTTTTCCGATATTAAGCTTCATCGGCATTTTCGGGATACAGCAATCTTTCGGGATCAACCCTGACTCCGTTTATCCTCACCTCAAAATGCAGATGCGGACCCGTTGACCAGCCCGTTGAGCCCACAAGACCGACTGTTTCTCCCTGACGGATTACCGCATCCTCCGAAACAAATATCTCGGAAAGGTGGCAGTAATATGTTTCAAAACCGTCGGAATGCTCCATGAGCACATATTTTCCCCACACATCGCTTTCACCTGTTTCGGAAACTCTTCCGTAAAATGAAGCAGCAACGGGTGTTCCTTCGGCAGCCGCAAGGTCAAGTCCCGTATGAAATCCGTAGTTGCCCGAAACGGGATTTGTTCTGTAGCCGAAGCGTGAGGTTATTCTCGCGTTTTTAACAGGTATAACGGGGTCAACGCTCACATAATAAGGTGCAAACGAGGTTCCCTTTACTGCCTCACGGCTTTCCAGATCTCCTCCGCCCGAGCCGCTGCCGATTATTTCACCGACTGCAACCTTTTCTCCCGTTTCGTCGCTCGTAACCTCGAAAGAATCAAGAACTATATCATCCGCCGAGCTTTCCGTGGCAACATTGCCCGACATTGCAGGCTCAGCCGTTTCCGACGGGCTGAATACATAATCCGCCGTATCCTTAAGCTGACCGAGCATCTCACCTGCCGACATATCCCTCTGCATTATGCCGAGATAATCCTCACGCATCTTTGCATACGCCGTCGGACTGACCTTTGAAACAAGAAAAACACCCGAAACTATCAGAATGCAAAGCAGACCCTGAAGCAGAATCAACCTTATCAGATAATCTGTTTTTGTTTTTTTCTTCGCTTTTGATGCTCCGCTTCTTTTCGGTGCATCCTCATCGGTAAACTTGAATCTGCTGCGATATTCCTCCCTTTCCGTCCTTGGCGGCATCTGAAAATCATAGTCCATTACAATTCCCCCGAAAAAAGTTTTATCGGTCAATTATATGAACTCAAAAACGCAGATATGCCGCGGCGAAAGCACAAATAAACTTTCACCGCGGCATATATAATGATTCAAAGCTCCGCAATTATCTGCCAATAATCAAACGAATAATACTTCGTCAGCTTTTCCTCGGCAATCGCAACGCTTTTAAAATATTCTTTGTCAAGCCTGCCCTCAGGGTCTGCGTAAAGACCCCACGCCGCAGCCTCATTCACCGAAGGATAATATTTATCCCACAGAAGCCTGCTGCCTTTTTTATCTTTATTGTAATTGAGATAATTCAGGTCCTCACGGATACTGTCCCGCACTCTTACATAATCGGCATTGAGCTCTTTTCGCTCCTTTTCGGGGCATTGTCCCAAAGAATAATATTCTGCCCTCACCGTTATGCTCTGCAGGGTTGCAATGTAATCCGACATACGCTTTGCAAGCTGCAGGTCGGTCAGCTTTTCAAGTTTTATATCCATATCGCTTACCATTCGTCACTTTCGTCAATAAGAACCGCATGGGCACATCTTATTCCGTCAACCGCCGCAGAAACGATTCCGCCTGCATAGCCTGCACCCTCACCGCAGGGATAAAGACCTCTGACATTCGCCTGATAAAGCTCATCACGCAGAATTCTTACCGGTGCGGAGGAGCGTGTTTCGGGAGCGGTCAGCACTCCGTCGGGAAGTGCAAAGCCGTTGAGGCTTCTGTCCATTTTAACAATCGCCTGAGCCATGATATCCGTCACCTTTTCGGGCAGAACCTTCCTGATATCTCCGGGAGTTACGCCCGTTGCACAGGTCGGCTTGACATAAGAAAGCTTTGTTGAAGGGGTGTTATTAAGAAAATCGCCGATAGTCTGGCATGGTGCACTGTAGTCACCGCCGCCAAGCTCAAAGGCGGTTTTTTCTATTTTTCTCTGAAGCTCAATGCCTGCAAGCGGATGATCGCTGCCGAAATGCTCAGGCTCGATTCCGACAAGCAGAGCGGCATTTGAATTTTCACCGTCACGGGCATATTCACTCATGCCGTTAACAACAACATGACCCTCCTCCGAAGCAGCGGCAACAACCGTTCCGCCGGGGCACATACAGAAAGTGTATGCTCCTCTGCCGTGCTCGGGATGGCACGCAAGCTTGTAATTTGCCGCACCGAGAGCAGGATGACCTGCAAACGAGCCGTACTGAGCTTTATCAATCATCTCTCTCGGATGCTCAATGCGAACACCGACCGAGAAAGGCTTCTGCATGATTTTTATTCCTTTTTTATAGAGCATTTCAACCGTATCTCTCGCCGAATGACCGATGCAGAGAAGAAGGGTATCGGTTTCGATATCCTCAATTCCTCCGTCGGGTCTTTGGCAGCTTATGCCCTGAACAACGCCGTTTGCAACAATAATATCCGTCAGCTTCCAGCCGAAACGCACCTCGCCTCCGAGCGAAATTATCTCTTTTCTGAAAGCTTTGACAACCTCACCGAGTCTGTCCGTTCCGATATGCGGAGTTGAAGAATATGCAATTTCTTCGGGTGCACCGTGGCTGACAAGCTCTTCAACAACCTTTCTGCAAAGAGGGTCTTTAATGCCCGTTGTGAGCTTGCCGTCAGAAAATGTGCCTGCACCGCCCTCGCCGAACTGAACATTGCTTTCGGGATTGAGCTTTCTTGTTGCCCAGAATCCGTTGACATCCTTTGTCCTGGTATCAACATCCGCTCCTCTTTCAATAACAAGAGGCTTCAGCCCTGCCCTTGCAAGAATGAGTGCACAGAAAAATCCCGCAGGACCGAACCCGGCAATAACGGGTCTGAGAGTGCTCGTTCTTCTGATTCCGGGCATCTCATATTTATAGGGAACACCCGTTTCAACCTTGGGATTTTTCGCATGAGCAACAACAGCGTTTTCATCCGAATCAACCTCAACGCTGACATTATATACAAAGAAAATGTTATCCTTTTTTCTTGAGTCAACCGCCTTTTTTGTAATCTGCAGGGATTTGATTTTATCCTCTTTGCATCTGAGTGCCTTCGCCGCCGCCCTTCTGAGTGCGGATGCATCGCTGTCAAGCGGAAGCTTTATTTCGTTTATCTTAATCATATTTTCATCCTCACAAAATCAGTCTTTCAGCTCACCCGCAAGCATGCCCGAAGCCCATGCCCACTGCAGATTGAAACCGCCGCAGCCGCCGTCAACATCAATTATTTCACCTGCAAAATAGAGCCCGCTGCATTTTTTTGACTGCATGGTTTCAGGATCGATTTCATCGGTTTTTATGCCTCCGCTCGTTACCTGAGCATTGGAAAAGCCCCTTGTTCCCGTAATTTCAAGAGGAAAATTCTTGATTTTTGCGGCAATCCGCTTTATTTCCTCAGCGGTCAGCTCATCTATCCTTTTATCTGCCTTGTAAAGGTTTGCGGCTTTACAAATTGCAATTCCGACAGCTTTCGGAAGAAATCCCGTCAAAAAATTATCCATATTGCAGAATCCCTTGATATTACTGAGGTTTTGCAGGTATTCAACAATATCGTCATATGTCATACGGGGCATAAAATCAATATAAGTAAAGGGGTTTCGCTTTACAGAGTCGATATATTTCTGTGCAGGAGCAGCAAGCTCCATTGCGGCAATTCCCGACAGTCCGTAGTCGGTAAAAAGTATTTCTCCCTGCGTTTTTCCGAGAATTTTGTCGCCTCTGAGTGTCAGCACAACATCTCTTGCTCTCATGCCCTTCATCGTTCTGGTAATTTCGGCTGAGCCGCAGAGAGGAACAAGTGCGGGCACGGGTTTGACGAGCGAATGACCGAGCTTTTTTGCAAGCTCATATCCGCTGCCGTCTGACCCCTGCGACGGCGACGCTTTTCCGCCGACAGCAAGAATTATTTTTTTGCAACCGTATTCACCGTTAACGGTAAAACCGCCGCCGTTTTTCTTTATTTCCGTTACCGCAGTATCGCAGATAACATCAATATTCAGTCTGTCGGTTTCAAATCTGAGCGAATCAACAACCGAAGCCGCCGTGTTGCTTTCAGGATAAACTCTGCCGCAGGAATCGGAATAGCAAATCAGACCTAAACCCTCGAAAAATTCAACGACCCTTTCGGGATTATAGCTCTGCATGGCAAACGAAGCAAATCCCTTGCCGACATAATCGTGCTCAGGAGCAAAAAGATTTGTTAAGTTGCATTTTCCGTTGCCCGTTGCAAGAAGCTTTTTTCCCGGTCTCGGATTTTTTTCGATAACGGCAATTTTCATTCCGGGATAAATTCTTTTGGCGTTAATAGCCGCCGCAATTCCCGATGCACAGCCGCCGACAACAATCAAATCGTAATTCTTCATTCGCCGCATCCTTTTTTGATTTTCTCACAATATTATATTGTAACCTTTACTCAGCCGAATGTCAAACAGTTCTTTAACAGTCTTTTAATTCATTTCATTTTCATTGACTTTTATTCTTTGTAGTGCTATTATAAGTTAAATATAACCATTACATTTAAAATGGAGAAGAATATGCAGGAATTAGTTTTTGAAGCCGCACACTATATGCTTCCCGTGCTTGCCGTTGCAATTCTGATACTGTGCGTTTCCGCACTCTTCAGACGAAGACCCGCATCCCTCGGCAAAGCAAGACTTATCAACACCGTCAACGCCGATGTTTTTCCGCTCACAAGCAGAGAAACCTCTATCGGCCGCCATAAAAACTGCGATATAATACTCAACTATCCCACCGTTTCACGCATGAGTGCCGTCATCATCTGTGCAAAGGACGGCTGGTATATAACGGGGGTCAAATCCGACACTCCCGTAACCGTTAACGGAAAACCCGTTGAAAAAAAGCTGCTTTTGAAAACGGGTGACAAAATAACTCTCGGCAGCATAAATCTGATTTTTGAAAATAAGCAGGTTGAAAAATGACAGAAATTATCACTCTTGAAAACGGACTGCGAATTGTCCTTGATAAAAATACTTCCTTGCGCACCTGTGCATTCGGCATTATGATTTCAAGCGGCTCGGGCTATGAAACGCCTCAGACTGCGGGAATCTCGCATTTTATCGAACACATGCTTTTCAGGGGCACTCAGAGAAGAAGTGCACTTGACCTTGCCGTTGAAATGGATGAAATCGGCGGCAGAGTAAACGCTTACACCACCTCTACCATGACCTATTTTTATGCACACACCCTTACCGAGCATCTTCCGAAGGCTCTCGATATCATCTGCGATATTCTTACGGCTTCAAAGCTTGACGAAGCGGATATCGAGCTTGAAAAAGGCGTTATCAAAGAAGAAATCGCCATGTATAAAGACAGCCCCGAGGATTTATGTGCGGATACATACTATGAAAATGTGTGGAAGGGCAGCATGCTTGCAAGCAACATCCTCGGCAGCGAAGAAACAGTTGATGCCGTAACAAGGGATATGCTCTCTGCTCACCTGAAAAAATTCTATGTTCCCGAAAGAATGATTGTCAGCTTTTCGGGCAATTTCAATGAAAAAGAAGTTATTTCAATATGCGAAAAATATTTCGGTTCAATGAAAAACACGGGATTCGAAACCGTTCACCCCACTGCAATATATCACCCATCATTCGTCACGGTTGAAAAGGATTTTTCACAGAATCAGCTTATCCTCGGCTTCGAGGGTCTCCCTGTTTCGGACAGAAAGGGCTGCAGAACAGCATCCTTTGTTGCTTCCATTCTTTCGGGCGGCTCCTCCTCAAAGCTTTTTCAGACTCTCCGCGAAAGGCTCGGTCTTGTTTATTCGGTTGACTGCTCAAGCTTCAGCCACAAAAACACGGGACTTCTTATGATTGATATGGGTCTGAGCAGAAATTCAGAGGAAAGAGCACTTAAAGAAACGGTAAAAATCCTTTCTGATTTTCCGGATCTCGTAACCGAAAAGGATGTTGCCGTTGCTAAGGAGCATATTGTTTCGGGCTTTGTCATGGGCTGTGAAAGTGTTTCGGCAAGAGCCTCAAGAAACGCAAGGTCAATCTTCAACTACGGCTTTATTGAAAGCGACGATGAAAAAATCGCAAATCTCCGCAGCGTTACCGCAGACGAAATCCGTGAATGTGCGGATAATATTATAAATCTTAACAAAATTTCACTCTGTGCCGTCGGAAATGTTCACACTCCCGATGAATACAGAAAATTTTTATCACAGAAGGGCATTTAAAATGATCAACAAAAAAGAAGCAAAAAGAATAGTCATAAAAGTAGGCACCTCAACCCTCACTTATGATACAGGCAAAATCAATATCCGCCGCATGTCAAAGCTTGCTCAGGTGCTCAGCGACCTTAAAAACGCAGGCAGAGAAATCGTGCTTGTCACCTCGGGTGCAATCGGCGTAGGCGTCGGCAAGCTCGGTCTTAAAGAAAGACCCAAAGATACCTCTGGCAAGCAGGCGGCAGCAACAGTCGGTCAGTGCGAGCTGATGTTTCTTTATGACAAATTTTTCGGCGAATACGGCAACATAACGGGTCAGCTTCTTGTTACCAAGGGCGACTTTGAAAATAAAGAAAGACACTCAAATCTCCGCAACACTTTTATGAAGCTGTTTGAATACGGTGCAATTCCCGTTGTCAACGAAAACGACAGCGTTGCCGTTGAAGAAATTGTTTACGGCGATAACGACAGTCTTTCAGCTCATGTTGCGGAAATCGTTGATGCCGATATGCTTATTATCCTTACCGATATTGAAGGTCTTTTCAGTGCAAATCCCAGAGAAGACGAAAATGCCGTACTCATCCACTGCGTTGACGAAATAACCGATGATATTCTTGCCCTTGCAGGCGGCACGGGAACAAACCGCGGTACGGGCGGAATGATAACCAAGCTTCATGCGGCACAGATTGCTTCGGCAGCAGGAATTGACACGGTTGTTATGAACGGCGAAGACCCCGAGGATATCTATAAGCTCCTCGACGGCAGACAGATAGGCACACTCTTCAAAGCACACACGGAGGAAAAATAAAATGAGTGACATGATAAATATCGGAGCACGCTCAAAGCAGGCTCAGAGAACACTTGCAACCGCAGGCGGTGCCGTTATCGACAAGGCACTCAACGCAATTGCAGCCGCCCTCGAAAAAAACGCAAACTACATTCTCGAAGAAAATTCAAAGGATATCCGTGCCGCAGCCGAAAACGACATGGCTCAAGCGATGATTGACAGACTCACCCTCACCCACGACCGCATTTCGGGCATGGCTCAGGGAATGCGTCAGGTTGCATCAAGCGAAAATCCCGTCGGCAAGGTTCTTTGGGGTGAAACAAGACCCAACGGTCTTAAAATAGAAAAAGTCGCCGTACCCATCGGTGTTATTGCCGTTATTTTTGAAGCAAGACCCAATGTTACTGCCGATGCCGCCGCAATCTGCCTCAAGGCAGGCAACTCCGTTATCCTCAAGGGCGGCAAGGAAGCAATAAATTCAAACAAGGCAATCGCCGCAGTCATGCGTAATGCCCTTGCGGAGTCGGGTCTTCCCGAGGACTGTATAATTCTTATTGACAATATTTCAAGGCAGGCTGCAACAGAGCTTATGAAGCTCAACGGCTATGTTGACCTTCTCATTCCCAGAGGCGGTGCGGGTCTTATCCGCTCCGTTGTTGAAAACGCAACCGTTCCCGTTATTGAAACGGGTGTGGGCAACTGCCACATTTATGTTGATGCGGATGCGGATATAGAAATGGCGGCAGATATTGTTGCAAACGCCAAGGCATCCCGTGTTTCGGTCTGCAACGCCTGCGAAAGCCTGCTCATCCACAAGGATATCGCAGAAGAAGCTCTTCTGATTATCGGCGAAAGACTCAAAGAAAAGAATGTTGAAATCAGAGGCGACGAGGCAGTATGCGAAATTCTCCCCTATGCCGTTCCCGCAACGGAGGAGGACTGGGATACCGAATATCTCGACTACATCATCAGCGTTAAAACTGTTACGGATATTGATGAAGCAATTGCACATATCGCATGTCACAGCACGGGTCACAGCGAAGCGATTGTTACCGACAGCTATGCCGCTGCCGAAAAATTCAAATCTGAGGTTGACTCTGCCGCGGTTTATGTCAACGCTTCAACACGCTTCACCGACGGCGGAGAATTCGGCTTTGGTGCTGAAATCGGAATTTCCACCCAGAAGCTTCATGCAAGAGGTCCCCTCGGCATTGCCCATATGGTAAGCTCAAAATATGTTATCAGCGGCAACGGACAAATCCGCTAAGATAAACGGAGGATAAATTATGGCAGCAAGAAAAAGAAAAAAGAATAAGCTTGCGTTCCCCGTCGGAGTAATCGCAATTATTCTTGCGATAATCGGTCTTGTGACCGTAGTTGATTTTTCAATTGATACCGTTAAGAATCTTACCGACAAAACTGCAGATAAAAAAGAATATGAGGAAATGCTCAAGCCCGTGGTAATGTTTGATCCTGACCCGTTTGATGACCTTACACAGGCAGATGTTTCCCAGCTTCTCAACAGTGCGGTCTGGGCTCTTCTTATGAGCGAAGACGGTGCTGACAAATATCCCTATTCCGAGGGCGAAAATTTCGGAATCGTTGTTCCTCAGGCGGATATCGAAAAATATTTCGTCAGTCTTTTCGGAACGGAAATCGACATTGCAGCAATGCATTCGTCAATCGACATGAGCGATTACGATATAACATATGATGCGGCATTAAAGAGCTATATTCTTCCCATCACGGGCGTTGAATCCGCATATACGCCCAAGGTTTATACCATTGAGGAGCAGGGCAGCTCGCTCATCCTCAGCGTCGGATATATCGGCAACAGTGCATGGGTTCAGGTTGCAGACGGCGAATACACCGCTCCCGAGCCCGATAAATATATGAAAATAACCCTTCGTGAACGCAGCGGCGGAATGATGTATGTTTCATCCATCCAGTCAACCGACGGTCAGGAGGTTATCGGCACCACAAAACGCAGGGAAGAGCCTCTGCCCGAGCCGGAGCCGACCACCCTTATCCCTGCCGAAACAGAAACCTCAACCGTTCCCGCAACGGATGAAAACGGTGAAATCATAACAACCGAGCCCCTCACCGACGAAAACGGTGAAATCATAACAACCGAGCCTCTTACCGATGAAAACGGCGAAATCATAACCGAAGAAGAAACCTCGGAAGAGGAAAGTGAAACAGAAGAAGAATATTAAAAGCTCTTGATTATTCAAAGGAGTTTTAAAATGAATTCATTCGATAAACATGCAAAGTCAATTGAATTTGACAAGGTGCTCGAAAGGCTTGCGGAATTCACAAGCTGCGATGATGCACGCTATAACGCCCTGCATCTTAAGCCCGAAAGCAACCTTGACCTTGCAAGGGCTTTGCTCAGTCAGACCGTTGATGCACACATGCTTCTTGCCCGTTTCGGCGGCCCCTCCTTCGGCGGTCTGAAAAATGTAAATAACGCACTCAGCCGTGCAAACGCAGGCAGCGTTCTCAACACCCGTGAGCTGCTTGATATCGGCGGAGTTTTAAGGGTGATACGCACTCTTTCTCAGTGGAGAGCATCAAACGCAGGCGTTCAGAGCGTGCTCGATCCGCTTTTCAACGCACTCTCTCCCAACAAATTTCTCGAAAGTGCAATATTCAACGCAATTATTTCCGAAGAAGAAATTTCAGACAACGCATCCCCGACTCTTGCCGACATAAGACGCAAAATCCGCCGTCAGGAAGCAAAGGTCAGAGAGCAGCTTGATAAATTTTCCCGTTCGCAGGCACATTCAAAATTCCTGCAGGAAAATATCATCACTCAGCGTAACGGCAGATATGTTGTGCCCGTCAAGAGTGAGCACCGCAATGAGGTTGCAGGTCTTGTTCACGATACTTCGGCAAGCGGTGCAACCGTTTTCATCGAGCCGATGGCGGTTGTTGAAGCAAATAATGAAATCCGTGTGCTCCAGACAAAGGAGCGTGAAGAAATCGAGCGTATTCTTGCCGAGCTTTCCGCTTCTGCAGGCGATTTTGCCCAGAGCATCAAAAACAGCTATGAATGTGCACTTGAGCTCAATCTTATTTTTGCAAAGGCACAGTATGCCTATAAGCTCAAAGCCGCTCCGCCGATTCTCAACGACAAGGGAATCATCAATCTCAGGGCGGCAAGGCATCCTCTCATCGACCCGAAAAAGGTTGTTCCCGTTGACATCATGCTCGGCAAGGATTTCGATACCCTTGTCATAACGGGCCCCAACACGGGCGGTAAAACCGTTTCAATCAAAACCCTCGGTCTGCTTTCGATGATGGCGATGTGCGGACTTATGATTCCTGCAGGCGACCGAAGCGAAATTTCCGTTTTCAATAAAATTCTTTCGGATATCGGTGATGAGCAGTCAATCGAGCAGTCACTTTCGACCTTCTCGGCTCACATGACAACAATCATTGATATATTCAACGAAGCCGACGAAAGCAGCCTTATTCTTATCGACGAATTGGGTGCGGGCACCGACCCCGTTGAGGGTGCGGCACTTGCAATTGCCATTCTCGAAGCTCTTCATTTTAAGGGTGCGAAAATAGCCGCTACAACCCACTATGCGGAGCTGAAGGCATATGCACTCGAAACTCCGGGAGTTGAAAACGGCTGCTGCGAATTTGATGTTGCAACCCTCCGCCCAACCTACCGCCTTCTTATCGGTGTGCCGGGCAAATCAAATGCTCTTGCAATCAGCGAAAAGCTCGGTCTTGATATGTCCGTCATCAACAGAGCAGCCGAGCTCGTTTCAAGCGAAAACAAGGCTTTTGAAAATGTTGTTGACCGTCTTGAAGAAACACGCCGCCGCATGGAAGATGAATATGACCGTGCAAAGCAGCTTTCCGACAAGGCGGACAAAGAAAAAGCCGATGCCGAAAAGCTCCGTGAAGAAATCAATCAGCTCCGCGAAAAGGAGCTCGAAAAAGCCAGAGGTCAGGCAATGAGGGTTGTTGAAAACGCAAAGCGTGAAGCATACGCTCTCATGCAGGAGCTCGATAAGCTTAAAAAAGAGCAGCAGAAAACCAAGGATGCCGCCGAGCTTGCAAGACGTGCAAAATCGCTCGTGCGAAAAGGCATTGAATCCATTGACTCTGCCGCTGACCCGATTATCGGCATTGATGATGACGATAAGGATTATGTGCTCCCCCGTCCTCTTGTTGCAGGCGATACGGTTATCATCCGTGACATCGCAAAAACCGCAAAGGTGCTCTCCCCTGCCGATAAAAACGGCAATGTTGAGGTGCAGGCAGGCTCAATCAAAACAAGGGTAAAGCTCTCAAATCTCAGACTTTGCGAAAACGCTCCCAAGAAAAAGGAAACGAAATCAACCGCACGTCTTCAGGGCGAAAGCCGCCTTAATCTCACGGCATCAACACGCCTTGACCTGAGAGGAATGACGGTTGATGACTGCCTCATTGAGCTTGACAGATTCATTGATATGGGGCTTCGCACGGGGCTTAACGAATTCACAATAGTCCACGGCAAGGGCACGGGAGCCCTCCGCACTGCGGTCACACGCTACCTCAAGGCTTCTCCCTATGTAAAATCGAGCAGACTCGGTCTTTACGGCGAGGGCGAGGACGGCGTTACAATAGTTATTTTGAAGTGATTTCGTAAAGCTGTTTGCCTTTACAACCATGAAACACCGACAGCGTGTGCAAAAAGTTTTCCACTTTTCAAATGTGAAAAAGTGGATATATCTTGTGTTTGAGACCGCATTTTTCCACTATCCGTGGTTTTATCCACGCGTTTTTGTCTGAAATGTGAGAAAAAGGTGAAAAAGCGGTGGAAATGCTGTAAAAATAACACTTGACAATCGCACTTACTTTATAGTATAATATCGACCTGTAAAGCAGATTAACTTTACAGGTCGGTTTTTTCAGCGTTAAGATTCTCTGACTCTTCCGGCGTCGGAGGCTCTTATTTTTTGCGCTTTTTTATATTTTGAGAAAGGAGGGTCAGAATTGGCAAAGAATTATGAAATGGCAGTGCTCATTGATTTCTACGGTGAAATGCTCACTGCAAAGCAGCGTGATTTTTTGGAATACTATTATAATGACGACCTTTCCCTCTCAGAAATTGCAGAAAACGAAGGCATCACCCGTCAGGGTGTGCGTGACGCAATAAAGCGTGCCGAAACCCAGCTTCAGGAGATGGAAAACCGTCTCGGAGTTGCAAAAAGATTTGAAGACATGCGCCGCAGCCTCAACGAAATCATTGATTGCTCAAATCAGATTTCCGAATACAATCTGCGTCACAGTCTTTCAAAAGAAATCAACGATTGCAGCGTGCGTATCAAAGCCGCCGCAATGGCACTTCTCGAAAGCTGAGATACATACATTTATTAATATATTATAAGAGGTGAAACAATTGGCATTTGAAGGTCTTTCAGACAGACTCGAATCTGCGTTTAAAAATTTACGCAGCAAGGGCAGCCTTACCGAAGCTGATGTTCGCAGTGCGATGCGTGAAGTGCGAATGGCTCTGCTTGAAGCTGACGTTAACTATAAAGTTGCCAAGGATTTCACAAATACCGTAACCGAAAAGGCAATCGGCGAAAAGGTTATGGAGAGCCTCACCCCCTCTCAGATGGTTATCAAAATCGTCAAGGAAGAGCTTGTGAGCCTCATGGGCGGCACTCAGAGCCGTCTTGCATACGCAAGCCATCCGCCGACAGTCATCCTCATGTGCGGTCTTCAGGGCTCGGGTAAAACAACCCACTGTGCAAAGCTTGCACTCAAGCTCAAAAAAGAAAACCACCGCCCCATGCTCGTTGCGTGCGACATTTACCGTCCTGCAGCTATCAAGCAGCTCCAGGTTGTCGGTGAGCAGGTTGGTGCACCGGTATTTGAAATGGGTCAGTCAGACCCCGTAAGAATTGCCCGTGAGGCAATCTCATTTGCAAAGGACCACGGCCACGACTATGTTATTCTCGACACCGCAGGCCGTCTCCATATAGATGAAGAACTCATGAACGAGCTCAAGGCTGTCAAGGCAGAGGTAAAGCCGCATGAAATTCTTCTTGTTGTTGACGCCATGACGGGTCAGGATGCAGTTAACGTTGCAACTTCATTTGATGAAGCCCTCGGAATTGACGGCCTGATTCTCACAAAGCTTGACGGTGACACCCGAGGCGGTGCCGCTCTTTCGGCAAGAGCCGTAACGGGCAAGCCCATCAAGTTTGTCGGTATGGGCGAAAAGCTCGATAATCTCGATGTTTTCCACCCCGACAGAATGGCTTCAAGAATTCTCGGCATGGGCGACGTTCTTTCGCTTATCGAAAAAGCTGAAATGGCTATTGACGAAAAGAAGGCGGAAGAGCTTGAAAAGAAGCTCATGCAGAATAAATTTGATTTCAACGACCTGCTCGACCAGTTCGAACAGATCCGCAAAATGGGTTCTCTTCAGGATATCCTTGCAATGATTCCGGGTATCGGCAACAAGGCAAAGGATATTGAGGTTGATGAACGCAAATTTGACCGCATGAAGGCTATCATCTATTCGATGACAGAAAAAGAGCGTCAGAATCCCGATATCATCAATCCCTCTCGCAAAAAGAGAATCGCCGCCGGCTGCGGTCAGTCAATTGAGGAAGTCAACAGACTCATCGCTCAGTTCAGACAGATGCAGAAAATGTTCAAGCAGATGGGCGGCAAAAAAGGCGGAAAACGCCGCAGAAAGCAAAAATTCAGAATGCCCCAGGGATTTGATCCCTCACAGTTCGGAATGTAATCCAGCACAGAGCTGATACATTATAAATAATTTATTTTATATAATATTTTTTGGAGGAATTTATCATGGCAGTAAAAATCAGACTTCGCCGCATGGGCGCAAAGAAGGCACCTTTCTATCGTATCGTTGTTGCAGATTCAAGATATCCCCGTGACGGCAGATTCATCGAAGAAATCGGCACATACAATCCCGTTGCTACTCCCACAGAGGTTAAGGTAGACGCTGAAAAGGCAAAGCAGTGGATTGCAAACGGCGCACAGCCCACAGACACTGTTAAGGCTATCCTTAAGAAGGAAGGCGTTCTTTAATCCTTAAAGGATAAAGACTGAGGTTAACCAATGAAAGATTTACTTGTAAGCATTGCACAGGGTCTTGTTGACGATCCCGCAGCGGTAAGCGTTACCGTTGATGAGCCTGCAGAAGACGGCACTGTTGTTTATCACCTTCACGTCGGTGAAGAAGATATGGGCAGAGTTATCGGCAAGCAGGGCAGAATCGCCAAGGCTATCCGCATTGTTATGCGTGCAGCCGCAACCCGTCAGAATGCAAGGGTAGTTGTAGAAATTGATTAAGAATTTTCTTGAAATCGGTGAAATAGTCGGCACCCACGGTATCAGAGGCGAAATGCGTGTCAATCCGTGGTGCGACTCACCCGATTTTGTATGCAAATTTAAAACCTTATACTACGACAGCGAAGGAAGCTGTGCGGCACAGATTAAATCTGCAAGGCCGCACGGCAATATTGTTTTGCTGTCTGTTTCGGGTATAGAAACCGTTGAAGCGGCACAGAGGATGAGAGGAAAAATCCTTTATATGAAGCGAAGCGATGCAAAGCTTCCCAAGGGCAGCTATTTTATCGCTGAGCTTATCGGCTGCACCGTTTATGATGCGGACGAGCCCGAAAAGATTTACGGCACTCTCACCGATGTCAGCCCTACGGGTGCAAATGACGTGTGGCATATTACGGCTGAAAACGGCAGGGAATATCTTATCCCCGCCATTCCCGATGTGTGCGTTGAAACAGATGTTGCGAATGACCGTATTGTTATAAGACCCCTGAAAGGTATTTTTGACGATGAGGATTGATATTTTAACTCTTTTCCCCGAGATGTGCGAAAGCGTGCTCGGCGAGAGCATTATCGGCAGGGCAAGAGCCAACGGCTGCGTTGAAATCAACTGTCACAATATCAGGGATTACACCCTTGATAAACATAACAGAGTTGATGATGCACCCTACGGCGGCGGCACGGGCATGATAATGCAGACCCAGCCGATTTATGATTGCTATGCCGCTCTCTGTGAAAAAATCGGAGCAAAGCCTCATCTTATTTATCTTTCACCGCAAGGCAAGGTGCTCAATCAGGAGAAGGTGAAAGAGCTTTCGCAGCTTGAAAATATCGTCCTTCTGTGCGGACATTATGAAGGCATCGACCAGCGTGTTATTGACGAAATCGTTGACGAAGAAATTTCAATCGGCGATTATGTTTTAACGGGCGGCGAGCTTCCCGCACTCATTCTTGCCGACAGCATTTCAAGAATGCTTCCCGGAGTGCTCGCAAACGAAGATGCCTTCACGCTTGAAAGCCACTATTCGGGACTTCTGGAGCATCCGCAGTATACCCGACCCTACGAATGGCACGGCGAAAAGGTGCCCGATGTGCTGATATCGGGTCATCATGCAAATATCGAAAAATGGCAGCGTGAGCAGAGCCTTAAACGCACTCTCGAACGCCGCCCCGATATGCTCGCAAAAGCCGAGCTCACCAAAAAAGATAAAGAATATCTGGATAAACTGAAAACCTCCGAGGAATAAACCCCGGAGGTTTTTGATTTCCCGGACGGCACTTCAGACCGTCCCCTGCACGGATTATATTACAATATCGTAGGGACAGACCTCCGTGTCTGTCCGCAAATAATCACAGCCTGCAAACATTTATGTAAGCATTTATAGTTGAGTTATCTGCCGCAATTTTCGCATTATAGGCAGCAAGTGCTGTGTTCTGCTCTATAATTTTATTAGATGCAATCAGTTCATCCGACTGCCGACAAATTCTTTCCGCTATGCTGTTCGATTCCATAATTACCTCATATAGTGCTGCTTGATTCCGCTTGATTTGTTCAAGCTGTGAAATAACAACATCAAGCTTTTGAATTATTGTTTTATGCAGAAGCTCATCCTCATATTTGTTATAAGCATCTGTGAGAGTGGTATGGCGACCTGACTCAAAATATTCATAGAAGGTAACAATGGGAATAAGATCTCTGTACTTGGGATAAATAACATTCAACGCATAGAATTTTTCCATGACCTTTTCAACATCATTATATTTCTCTCTGAGTTCATCCTGTTGTTTCTTCAGGAATTCAATCTGTTTCAGTTCCCTTTCCACTCGTTTTTTGTCATCAGATAAAGCTTTGTTATATTTTTTTATCTCATCTCTGTGTCTGGAATGTTCTTTCATAACTGCCAATATTCCGAAAAGTATACCGCCCGCTATACCGCTTCCTATACCCACGCCAAGGCAAATCAATCCGTCGGGAAGAGAAATAAGAGTAACTACTAAAATTAAACAAAAGAAAATTTCAACTGCCCGTGAAAAATCTCCTTCGGCTAAAACAAAAAGAGAGATAAAAAAACCTAAAATAAAAAACAAAACTGCACCTGCAATAAACGGACCTTTAAACGAATCCTTTCTTTGAGGATAATTGAAGCTTCTCGGATGCCCCAATCTGTCAATTCTGCCCTGCAATTGATTATAAGTTTCGACAATCGTATATTTATGGGTTTCAAGTCTTTTTGCACAGGCAAGATATTTTTTTATTTCCTTTACATTTGCGGCAGGTACATTTCTTTCAGAAACAGTTACCGATGATATGCTATCTGAAACGGTTTTATTTCCGCAATGGTGACAAAATTGAGCACCGTCAGGAAGCTGTGTTCCGCATGATGAACAATACATAATAATCCTCCAATCATTGTCAATATAACAATTATAGGTCAATTTCACCCTAAAGTCAATAGGTCAGTATGCCATAATCATTATGGGTGATTTTTGTGAACCGATTGAAGAATTTAAGAAAAGAAAAGGGGTTAACCCAAATACAAATGCAGTTTTTAACAGGAATTGACCAAAGTGACTATTCCAAAATTGAAAACGGCAAAAGATATTATACATTTGAACAGTGTAAGAGAATTGCTGTTGCACTCGATACAAGTATGGACTATCTTGCAGGACTGACTGATGAGAAAAAGCCATACAAAAGGAATTTTTAATGTTTGCCAAAAACGACGGGATGAGGGCATCCCGCCCTGCACACAAACATTTATATTATCAAAAACATTCGGGTAAGGGCAGAGCCCTTCCAAAATTTTTCATTATTCATTTTTCATTGAAAAATCTTTCCGCACCTGACGGTACGGACGGGTCGTCGGGTCGCCGACCCCTACGGTTTGTGTGAGGTAGGAACAGAACTCGCCGTCAGGCGAATATCACTTTTGCCATCGGCAAAAATATCACATTGCGTCAGCAATATATCACACGCATTTGCGTATATCACTCGTGCTGGTAGGGGCGATTCACGAATCGCCCGAATGCAATCCTCCGTCTTTTTGCTTCGCAAAAATCCACCTCCTTTGAAAAGGAGGTAAAATAACTGTGCGATTTCATTTATGTTTTTTAAAACGGCGGGATGTGGGCATCCCGCCCTACCCTTCTACCGCTTTTGTTAGTCGTTGGGTTGCCGATCCCTGAAATTATTTCATTTATGTTTCAGAGACTATACCAACAGTCAAAAACCACCGAAGAATAAACTTCGGTGGTTCTTTATTTATGCCGCTTTGACGGCTGCTTTATTTTTATCTTTCTTTTCTCCGATTTTCTGGAGAACAATAACGAGAACCATAAGTGCAACACCTGCAACGTCTGTCTGCCAGCCGGGAATAATCATCAGCAGACCGCCTGCAAGTGCCATAAGTCTTTCCCATACGGGCATGTGCTTATACATATAGCCCTCCATACCTGCGGAAATAATATAGATACCGCAAAGAGCCGTTATAACAAGAAGAACAATGTCATACCAGGGCTTGTCGGAGCCGATGATAAGCATTTCGGGGCTGAATGCAAAGATATAGGGAACGATGAATGCGGTGATTGCCAGCCTTGTTGCGGTAACGCCCGTTTTCATCGGATTCGATTTTGCAATAGCCGAGCCTGCATATGCCGCAAGAGCAACGGGAGGAGTAATATCGGCAACAATACCGAAATAGAAAACAAACATGTGAGCCGCAAGAACGGGAATGCTCAGGCTTCTCATAAGAATGGGAGCTACCATTGATGCCATGATAACATAGTTTGCCGTGGTGGGAACGCCCATGCCGAGAACGATACACATGAGCATGGTAAGTCCGAGAGCAAGAATCGGATGAATCTTTGCAGCCGACTGAACAAGTGCCGAAAGAACATTTGCAAGTCCTGTCTGCTGAACCATAGCCGAGATACAGCCCGCAACCGCACATGCAAGAGCAACGCCGATTGCATTCTTTGTGCCGTTTGCAAGTGACTGAAGATAGAGCTTGAAATCAAATTCAAATTTCTTGTGAACGATTGATTTGACTGCACCCTCAACAAATTTAACAACAATCGCAACAAGAATTGCGATTATGGCCGACTTTGCGGGTGAAAATGAATTCATCGCAACAACAAGTGCAACAACGGGAAGAAGAAGATAGCCCTTTGAAATGAGAAGCTTGAAGAAATTGGGAATAGCCTCTGCGGGAAGACCCTTGAGACCAAGCTTCTTTGCTTCAAAATGAATCATCATAAAGATGCCGGTGAAATAAAGAACAGCAGGAAGAATAGCCGCAATTGCAATCTGCGAATAGGGCAGACCTGTATATTCCGTCATAAGGAATGCAGCTGCACCCATAATCGGGGGCATAATCTGACCGCCGGTCGATGCCGCAGCTTCAACCGCAGCAGCAAATTCGGGCTTGTAACCGCAACGCTTCATTGTGGGAATTGTAACCGAGCCGCTGCCGACCGTGTTTGCAACAGATGAGCCCGAATACATGCCTTCCATGGCACTTGAAATAACAGCAACCTTTGCAGGGCCGCCGGTTGCCTTACCTGCAATTGAGTTAGCAAGGTCAACAAAGAAAGCGCCGATACCCGACTGCTCAAGGAAGGATGCAAATATAATGAAAAGAACAATAAACGATGCACAAACGTTGAGAGGTGTTCCTGCGATGCCTTCCGTTGTGTAGAAAAGCTTATACATGATAACTCTCAGCGGACTGCGGTCAACAACAACAAATGCATAGGCAATAAATGCCGCCGATACAACAACAATCGGAAGACCGACTACTCTGCGGCACGCCTCAAACAGAAGAATAGTGCCGATAATAGCGATTGCAATATCAATCTCGTTGATTCTTGATGCTCTGTCAACAATTGCCTGACAGTTGATTGCGTAATAGAAGAATGAGCCGGCACCAAGCACAGCAAAAATGTAGTCATAAAACGGAACATGGTTGACTCTCATCTTCTCTTTTCTGCTTACGGGATAAAGAATATAGGCAAAGAAAACGATAATGCCTATAAACCAAGCCATCTTCTGTCTTTCCTCCATTGTGCCGGTCCAGCCGTCAAACATAACATAGAGAGAAAAGAGCACCATGGCACCCTTGATTATTTTCTGAAATATACCTGAAAAATGGCGGGTATTTGATTCCTTATCAAACTCCGCCATGAGTTTGTCAACATCAATAGCTTCATCCTCATCGGCCTGCATACCAACGGGCTTTGTATTTACCTCTGACATTAATCACATTCCTTTCGTCAGAATTTCATAGGGGGTAAAAATCTCAAAAGCTACCGCAGCACTTCTGCCGCAGGTATCCCTGAGACTGATATCCTCACCGTTCAGGGTAAGAATATGGTCGGAAACCGTTCCGACAATATATCTCAACGGGTCATATGTAATGTCAAAACCCGTTATTATCATGTTACCCTCGTCATCATAAGTCATTTTCTGATTGCCTTCAAGTGCAGTCTGAACTCCCGCACCGAACGAACGGTAGGTTGTTGAAAACGCTCTTATTTCGCCGTTTTCGATTATATAGGTATCCTTGACTGGTGTCTGATTGACTGAGTGAATGAATTCAACCGAAAACATCATCCCGTCTTCGGCTTTTTCGGTTATATATCTCTTCCCGGTATCCGAGCTGTATAAAACCAGATATTCTGCTGACATCATATTTATAGCGAAAGCAGCCGCTGTAATGATTAACATTATAACGGCTGCTGCGATTAACTTTTTTCTGAAGTCAGTCTTTTTGCCGGAGCTCATCAGCTGAGTGCGCCAACCTCTTTAAAGTATCTTTCTGCACCGGGATGGAAAGGAACGGAAATGCTTGAAATTGCGTATTCAAGATTCATTTCTGCTGCCTTTTCATGTGAATATTCATCTTTATTTTCATAGATAGCCTTTGTGAGCTGATAAACTGTTTCTTCGTCAAGCTCGTTGCTTACGATGAATGTAGCCTTGACTGCAACTGTTGTTGCGTCTGCATCAATGCCTGTGTATGTGCCTGCGGGAACTGTGTATGCAGCATAGAAGCCGTAGTCTTCCTGAAGCTTTGCAAGATGCTCTGCATCAATTTCAACAAGAACGATACCTGTTGTTGTTGCAAGGTCAGTGATAGCAACTGTGGGAGCACCTGCTGTGCAGAAGAAAGCATCAATCTTGCCGTCCTTAAGAGCATCAGCCGATGCCTGGAAGCTGAGGTTCTGCTTGTCGATATCTTCAAATGTGATATCGTATGCACCGAGAATCTGCTGAGCGTTGAATTCAACACCGCTGCCGCTGTCGCCTACTGAAACCTTCTTGCCCTTGAGGTCTGCAACGGTCTTGATGCCTGAGTCAGCCTTTGCAACGATCTGGCAAACCTCTGCGTATGCAGCACCGAGAGTTGAGAAGCTCTTGATTGCGCCGTCTTCAGCAAAGAGTGATGTGCCGTTGTAAGCATAGTCCATAACGTCGTTCTGAACGATAGCCATGTCAACAATACCATCTTCAATGTTAAGGATGTTTGCCTTTGATGCACCTGATGACTGAATCATAAGGTTTGCACCGGTCTTTTCCTTGAGAAGAGACGAAATAACATTGCAGAAGCCGTAGTATGTACCTGTTGAACCGCCTGTGCCGACCTGAATGTTGATTGATGAAAGGTCGCCGCCTGCAAGAGCATCATTTGCGGGAGCATCGGGAGTTGCTGCGGGGTCTTTTGCATCACCGCAAGCAGTGCAGAAAATTACTGCAAATGCAAGGATAAGCGAGAGAACGATTGATAACTTTTTCTTCATTTTGATTACCTCCTGTTATTGTGAACTCCGGATCTGAAGGATTCAGCCTCCGAAAATTCAGTTACCTGATAATTATAAACTAAAATTGCAGAAAAAGCAATAGTTTATGCATTTTTTGGTTATATATTATGCATTTCGGATTTAGTCTTTATGCATTAATACCAAATAAATCCGAGAAGAAGAATCCAGATGATCCACTGCCACCATGCAAAGGACACTTCAATCTGGAAGCTGTCACGGCAGCCCATATATTCAACCTCAACATTGAGAGTTCCTCTTTCGGTGCAGGTTGTATGGCTGAGCTTGTAGCCGCTTCTTATGATTTCGCTGCTGCCGTCGGTATAAACAACCTCAAGCTCCAGTCCGCTTGTATCAATTGCTTCTTTATAGTAATAGCTCGTTTTGTTCGGGAGCTTATAAATCTGAACCGATGCGATTTCCTTCTTTGAAGGCTCTGTAGGCTTTGTTGAAGGCTCCGTGGGCTTTGTTGTGGGTTTTGTTGTTTCTGTAGGCTTTGTTGTGGGTTCATCATTTGCTTTCACAATAAAACGGATATCATTTTCTTCTGCGTAACTCTGAGCCGCAGAATCAACTTCAACAACAAGTGTTATGTTATCACATCTGCCGAAAGCATCGTTTTCGATTGTTTTGACCGATGCGGGAATTTCAAGCTTGCCGAGTGCCGTGCAGCCGTAGAATGCACCCATTCCGATTTTTTCAACGCTTGAAGGAATGCTTACACTTGTAAGAGCGGCACAGCCTTCAAAAGCTTTGGAAGAAATTGTTTTAACTCCGTTTGCAATTGTAACGCTTTCAATACCTGACATATAGAATGCACTGTCAAAATCGGTCACGGAAGCGGGAATTGTTATGCTCTTGAGAGCGGCACACTTACCGAATGCCTGCTTACTGATTTTTGTTACGGTTGAGGGAATGCTGATCTGAGCAACCGAGGATTCGTTGAATGCATAAGCATCAATTCTCCTGAGCCCGTCGGGAAGAACAACGCTTGTTATGTTTTTGCTGTTGCCGAAGGCACAGTCTCCGATAATAAGAGTGCCTGCCTCAACGGTATAAGCTGTATCCGCCTTGCCTGCAGGATACTGAATAAGTGTTTTATCTGCTACGGGCGAGCTGTAGTTATCGTCATAAGGGCTCTGGTAAGGTCCGTAAAGAACACCGTTCACCGATGAATAAACCTCATTTTCCGATGCAACATTATAAGCTTCAACCGAGGTGCAGCCGATAAAGGCGTTTTTTCCGATAACCTTTACCGATGCGGGAATATTGACCTGAGCAAGCGACTGGCAGATTCTGAAGGCTTCCTTGCCGATAACCTCAACGGTATCGGGAATATCAATTTCAACAAGCGAAGTACAGTCATAGAAGGTTTCATCCGCAATTTTCTTAAGACCCGAAGGAAGTGTGATGCTGCTGAGCTTTGAGCAGGATTTGAATGCCGCATCTCCGATATCACATTTTTCACCAGCAAAAGCAACAGTAACAAGCTCCGCACAGTTATTGAAAGCACCGTCGCCTACCTTGGTTACGCTTGCGGGAATGTTGATCTGAGTAATTTTGTTGCAGTTTTCAAACGCATTGGTTGCAATCGTCGTAACGGGTATACCGTCTTTTTCCGACGGAATATCAATAACACCCGATGCAAATTCCATGCACGATGTTACTACCGCAAAATCATCATAAATTTTTATTGTCAGCGAGCTTTCTCCTGCGGCAAAAACAGATACCGTCATGCCGGAGAAAATAAATATCATGGCAAGCAGAACGCTTACCGCTTTTGCGATTTTTTTCATGTGGAGTCCCCCTTGGTAATTATTATCGCATTATAAATTATATAATATAATAATAAAAAAATCAAGAAGTTATTGAATTTTAATTAAAAAGCATCTGTTTTTTATTGACAAATCTGTATGAAATCACTAAAATTAAAATGATATTTTATATATGGAGAATGACCTATGATTGACGAAAAAGGTAATTTTTATAAGCCCGAAAGAGGCTCCGCCGCCGCACCCGACCACATCATGCTTTCCTTCTGCGGCAACGCAAAAAGCGAGATGGCGGTAAGCTGGCGTACAAGCACCGAAACAAAAAACGGATATATTCTTTATCGAAAAAAAGCCGACAGCGAATGGGTAAGGCTTGAAAGCACGGTAAGATATAAAGAAACCGATATAGACATCAGCAACTATCATTCCGTAAATCTCAGCGGTCTTGAAGCGGGCACGGAATATGTTTATACCGTAGGCTGCGATAACCACAGAAGCGGTGAATTCTGCTTCGAAACAGAAGCCGAAAATATTGATAAATTCAGCTTTATTGTTATCACTGACCATCAGAAGGGCGACCCCTGCCATCTGCCTGACTACAGCATGGTGGGCGATATGCTCAGAGCCGCACTCGAAAGACATCCGGAATGCAAATTCATTTTCACCGCAGGCGACAACTGCGATAACGGTCAGAACGATTTGCAGTGGAACGGCATGTTTGACGGACTCAAAGGCATTATAGAAAGCAAGCCCTATATGATGACAACGGGCAACCACGATAACAGAGGCTACATAACATATTTCCCCGAACCGACCGGCAAGTTTTATCTTGAGCACGCCGATTTCTTTGATTTTCAGTTTGAAAACGCCTATCCTCAGAACGGTCCGGAAGGCTACACAACCGAGAATTACTCCTTCGATTACGGCAACGCCCATTTCCTTGTTCTCGGCATCAACGCTCCGCAGACGGTTGAAGACTGGGCATATGCCGACCTTCAGGGAAGCAACAAAACATGGAAGCTCGGCGCATATCATTTTCCGATTTATCCCGTCATGCCCGAGGGTCAGAATAACGACGGCTATCCCTGGCTGAGAAAACCGATTGAAGACGGCAGACTCGACATTCTCTTTGAAGGTCACGAGCATTCGTTTGCAAGAACCTTCCCGATAAAGAACGACGAAATGTTTGACAGACCCTCCGAGGGCACTGTTCATTATATCGTCGGTAACGGCGGCGGAAACATTTATCACTCCAACGCCCGCAAAATCTGGCATTCCGCATTTTATCCTCAGGAAATCCGTGTGGGTTCATATACTCTCGTTGAAATTGACGGCGATATTCTGACCGCAACCGCATATCTTGCCGACGGCAGAATCATTGACGTTTTCACTATCGACAAAACCAAGGATCTGATCACTCCCCATGCACTCGCACCGACTTATGACTGGACCAAAATGGCATTCAAGGGTCAGATGCTTGAGCTTATAGCAAGAGAATATTATGCCGAAAAAAAGGACGGCACATGGTATGCTCCTTTCGGAATCGTCATGCAGTTCATCGGCGGAAAGGTTATCAAGGAAGCAGACACACTTTATGTTGAAGCCTATGACCACAGAGCAGTCTTCACCGTCGGCAGCAAGCTTGCAAAAACCGACCTCGGCACGGTGGAGATGCAGGGAGAGCCCTATTTTTACAGAAATCAGCTCTACATTCCCGTTGACGACAGTGCAAAAATGTTTGAGCTTGAATGGTATCACGCTGAAAGAAACAATTATATAAACTGGAACACACCGAGCGAAGATAAACCGCTCTGCAAACATCCCGAAAACTAAGGAGGAATCAAAAAATGCTTTATAAGAAAAACTCCGCACCGACGCTCTCCGACGAGCTCTTCAGAAATCCTACCTGCGAATACAGAGGCACACCCTTCTGGGCATGGAACAGCGACCTCAGAGCAGAAGAGCTCTGCCGTCAGATTGAGGTTTTTAAGGAAATGGGACTGGGCGGCTTCCATATGCATGTGCGTACGGGCATGTCAACCCACTATCTTTCGGATGAATTCATGTCACTCATCAGATGCTGCTGCGAAAAAGCAGATAAAGAGCACATGCTCGCATGGCTTTATGACGAAGACAGATGGCCCTCGGGTGCCGCAGGCGGACTTGTTACAAAAGACGAAGAATACAGAGCACGCTGCCTGCTTATGACAACCGAGCCCTGCGACGATTCCGATACCGAAACACTTTATCTTGATTCCCGTGCGGAAGGCAGCAGAGAGGGCAAGGGCTGGCTTATTGCCTGCTATGATGTTATTCTTGACGAAAACGGATACCTCAGGGATTATAAGCTCATTGGCAAGGATGATGAAGCCGCAGGCACAAAATGGTATGCCTACATCAAAATCCATGTTCCCTCTCCCTGGTATAACAACCAGACCTACCTTGACACCCTCAATCCCAAGGCTGTCAAGCGTTTTGTTGAGGTAACACACGAAAGATACAAGGAGGTTATCGGCGAAAGCTTCGGCGGCGTTGTGCCCGCAATCTTCACTGACGAGCCTCAGTTCACACGCAAAACTCTTCTCAGGAATTCAACCGATACCCACGATATTCTCATGCCGTGGACCGATGATTTTGCGGACACATACAAAGCACAGTACGGCGAGGATATCCTTGCCGCTCTTCCCGAGGTTTTCTGGGAGCTGCCCGACGGCAGGGTTTCAACCTCACGCTATCATTATCACGACCATGTCTGCGAACGCTTTGCGGAGGCATTTGCGGATGTCTGCGGAGGCTGGTGCCGCGAAAACGGAATTGCCCTCACGGGTCACATGATGGAGGAGCCCACTCTTCACAGCCAGACCGCCGCTTTAGGCGAGGCAATGCGTTCCTACAGAGGCTTCGACCTGCCCGGCATTGACATGCTCTGTGCAAGCTTTGAATTCACAACCGCAAAGCAGGCACAGTCCGCCGTTCACCAGTTCGGCAGGGAAGGCATGCTCTCCGAGCTTTACGGCGTAACGGGCTGGGACTATGATTTCAGAGGCTATAAGCTCCACGGTGACTGGCAGGCATGCCTCGGCGTAACAATAAGAGTTCCTCACCTTTCATGGTATGCAATGGGCGGCGAAGCAAAGCGTGACTACCCTGCTTCAATCCATTATCAGTCACCCTGGTGGAAGGAATTCTCATATCTCGAAGACCATTTTGCAAGAGTCAACACCGCAATGACAAGAGGAAAGCCCGTTGTGAAGGTCGGCGTTATCCATCCCGTTGAAAGCTACTGGCTTCACTGGGGTCCCAACGATAAAACCGCTCTGATTCGTGAAACCATGGATGAGAAATTCAGAGATCTTACAAACTGGCTTCTCAAGGGAAGCATTGATTTCAACTTCATCAGCGAATCCCTTCTTCCCTCCCTCTGCGAAAAAGCAGCAGCACCTCTCAGAGTCGGCGAAATGGAATATGATGCAGTCATCGTTCCCGACTGCGAAACTCTCCGTTCAACAACAATCGAACGCCTTGAAGCCTTCCGCAATGCAGGCGGAAAGCTCATCTTCCTCGGCAATGCACCCGTATTTGTTGACGGAAAGCCTGACGGTGCAGGAAAGGCACTCTTTGAAAAGTCAATCGCCGTTCCCTTTGACAGAGAAAAGGTTCTCACAGCTCTTGACGAAAACAGAACAGTCACTCTCCGCCTTTCAAACGGCAGACTTTCCGACGGCTTCATTTATCAGCTCCGCCGCGACGGCAGCAGCCAATGGCTCTTCATCAGCAGATGCACCGAGCCTTATAACAAGGACTGCGTCAACGAAAATCACCTTAAAATCACCGTCAGAGGCGAGCTTACTCCTTATATTTATGACACAATCAGCGGTGATATTTCTCCCGTTCCCTGCGAATACATCAACGGCAACACCGTTATTTCAAAGGTTCTTTATGATTATGACAGCCTTCTTCTCAGACTTGATGACGGAAAATGCACAGCCGACATTGCCGCAGAAGAAGAAATCTCTCTCTCAGAGTCAACACTTCCCGCAAAATTCGTTCCCTATACTCTTTCCGAAAAGAACGTGCTTCTTCTTGATACCGCAGAGTTCTCGCTCGACGGCGGCGAATTCATGGCAGAAGAAGAAATACTCCGTCTTGACAATGTCTGCAGAAGAATGCTCGGCTTTGTCGAAAGAGGCGGCAGCGTTGCCCAGCCGTGGGTAATCGAACCCGAAACAATCGAACATTATGTGACCCTCAGATTCAGAATCGACAGCGAAATTGAATACAGCGGTGCACAGCTTGCACTCGAAGATGCCGAAAAGGCAAAAATAACTCTCAACGGCGAAAATGCAGCAATCAACATCACGGGCTGGTATACCGATAAGGATATCAAGACCGTTCCCGTTCCCGACCTGAAGAAGGGCGAAAACATCCTTGAGGTCACTATTCCCTTCGGCAGGAGAACAAACACCGAGTGGTGCTACCTTCTCGGCGATTTCGGTGTCAGGGTTGCCGGCATGGCAAAAACAGTAACCGCCCTGCCCGAAAAGCTCGCCTTCGGTTCAATAATAAATCAGGGTCTTCCCTTCTACGGCGGAAACATTACCTATCATCTCGAAGCTGAAGGCAATAATCTCCGTGTTGAAGCCACGCTCTACAGAGGAGCGCTCATCGGAGTCAGCGTTGACGGCAAGGAAAAGGGCAAAATCGTTTATCCTCCCTATATTCTTGATGCCAAAGACCTCGGTGAAGGCAAGCACAGCATTGATATCACCCTCTTCGGAAACCGCTTCAATGCCTTTGCCGCCGTTCATCAGACCGATATCAACCGTTCATGGCACGGACCCGATGCATGGAGAAGCGATGAGGAATGCTGGAGCTACGAATACCGTCTGCGTGATGTCGGTATCCTCAAGCACCCCATAATCACAAGCAGATAAATCAAAAACAGAATAAACAGCAAAATGGCTTGAGAAGGTTTTGTTCCTTCTCAAGCCATTTGAATTAATTATTAAGATTATTTTTTGTTGATTCTGCCGACATAGCTGAAAGCCTCAAGAACAGCTATAACCGAAATAAAGCCGCAGCTGAGAATCAGCGACCAGCCGAGGTCAATTGTGCCGTATTTCATGTTGTCAACAATAACTTCCCATGAAACAAGATAAAGTGCACATTCGAGCGAAAGAAGCGAAATAACATGAAGCCCTTTGATTTTTTTGCCGCCGATGAGAGCAACATCAAGTGCAATGAATGCCGCAGTCAGAATGAACATCGGAAGCATGAATTCGGGCAGCCAGTCAAACCATTCGGTTTTACTCATTATATAGTATGTATAGCATATAATCGAGCCGAAACAAATCATCGCCGTAACCGCGGGCGGTGTTATTCTGAGTACGGGAAGAACCGCAATAACCCATGTAACAATCAACGCACCCACAACATAGCCGAACCAGTAATCATACTTATCAAAGGCAATGTCAATCGCCGTACAGATGGTTGCGGGGAAAACGAGAAGGGCGGTAAATAATGCCGCATAGCTTTTTGAACCCTTTCCCGGAGCCTTGAAGAAGCTTTCTTTTTCGGGCTGAGGGTGAACCTGAGTAACAACAACGGGCTCGCAGTCATTGCATACGGTCACGCCTTCAGGAAGCTGCTTTCCGCATTTCGAACAATACATAACACATTCCTCCTATTATGTTTATAGAATAATTATACATGCCGTGCAGGCAAAAATCAACAGTAAAATAAAATTTGACAAACCGTTAATATCGCTGTAAAAAAAGCAGTCTCCGACCGTTATGCCGGAAACTGCTTTTAAAACGGAATGCTCTGCAAAGGGAGGTGTACGGCGGAATGAAACACCGTTCATTATCCGCAAAGCATCCGTTGGAGCTGTCGGTTTATTTCTTTGCCGAAACAATTTTGCCCGATACGATAAGAACAATCGGAAAAATAACGCCTGCCACGGGCCAGAGAATCCATGTTGTGCTCCAGCTGCCGCTGATAAAGCTCCATGCAAGATAGATTGCCGTTGCCGCAAGCCAATAAATTTTTGAAACGCTTGAGCCTGCTTCGTCCTGCTTTTTGCCCTCCTCCGAAAATTCGCAGGTTTTCATAAGTCTGTGCATGCTGCGGCTGCGTACCGTTCCGATTATGTAAAGCATAACCGCAGCACCGATTATCGCAAGGGTTGCCGCCACGGAAATGCACACATGAAGGCTGTTGCCGAAAAATGCCGCAATAAGAATCGGAGTAGGGCAGATAACGCACAGGCATGTTGCAATAATATTGGTTGCAACGCCGAAGGGAGTGAAGCGGGCATCAAGCTCTTTCACCTTACCCGAAACGCCGTATTCTGTTTCAAAATCCTTTGATAAATACGCAAACGGTGCACTCTTGAAGCCGCAATACGAAAATATTCCGATTGCAAGTGCAATAAAAACAAGAAGTGCAACTATTCCCATCAGAACGGCAAACCCCATCGGTATATCATAATGGAAGGGTGCGGCACAGAGAATAACAAGTGCAGAGGGTGACGTTATGCAGAGAAAAACTCCGAGTGCAATAAGAAGAGAGGCCTTCTTTCTGTGTTCAATATAATCGAGAGCCTCCTGCATCGTCACCCTTTTTGTCCCCGAAGAAGCATCATCATTTGTGAACTCCTCGTTTTCAATTTCATCCTTTAACAAATAATCGGTCGTCACACCGAACAGTCTGCTGAGAAGAAGAATTTTTTCAAGCTCGGGAACGGACTGTGCTCCCTCCCATTTTGAAACCGCCTGCCTTGAAACATTCATTTTTTCGGCAAGCTCCTCCTGAGACCAGCCGTTCTTTTTTCTCATTCTGATAATTTTATCTGCCAGTATCATAAATTCACCTCATTTGATTTTTTCAGCCGTGTTTGCAAACCGGATTGTTTTTTGTTTGCCGGATTTCCTTCCGACAACCACATGATAGCTCTTTTTTCGGTTGCCGACCACCAAACGCCGCCTTGCAATATGTCAACTGACGGTTGCATTTGCACAATTCAATCATTTTCCACTCTTTTTTGTTCAATTTTACCATATTTTTTCGTTTTTAACAATAAAATAAAGATATATAATTATTGTGTTTTTTCTTGAAATAAAATCACATTTGTGATACTATACTTTATATATTTTATTCCGAAAGGATGACATCCAATGGCAGTTTTCAGACCCTTCAGAGCAATCAGACCTCTTCCTGTATACGCAGAGAAGGTTGCTGCTCTCCCCTATGATGTTATGAACAGCGAAGAAGCCGCAAAAACGGTTGAAGGAAATCCTTATTCATTCCTTCATGTTGATAAGGCTGAAATAGATTTGCCTGCAGGCACCGACCTCTATTCGGAAGCCGTCTATCTCAAAGCAAAGGAAAACCTCGAAAAGCTTGTCAGCGACGGCATCTGCAGACAGGACGAAGAAAACAGATTTTATATATACCGCCAGATTATGAACGGCAGAAGCCAGACGGGTCTTGTGGGCTGCGTTTCGATTGACGATTATATCAACAATGTCATCAAAAAGCATGAGCACACCAGAGCCGACAAAGAGGCAGACAGAATCAACCATGTTGATTACTGCGATGCAAACACAGGTCCCATTTTTCTGACCTACCGCCCTCAGCAGGAAATCGCAGAAATTGTTTCCGGCTGGTGCGGTAGCCATGAGCCCGAATATGATTTCGTTACCGCCGACGGCATTGCAAACACCGTGTGGGTCATTGACTGCGGCGAAACAAACGCAAAAATCTCGGAGCTTTTCAAAAAGGTTGATTATCTTTATATTGCCGACGGTCACCACAGAGCGGCATCCGCCGTCAGGGTAGGTCTTAAGAGAAGAGAGCAGCTCCCCGATTTTGACGGAAGCGAAGAATTCAACTTCTTCCTTGCCGTGCTTTTCGACTGCAACGAGCTTGAAATCATGGATTACAACCGTGTTATGAAAGACCTTAACGGAAACACTCCCGAACAGTTCATTGAAAAAATCAGCGAAAAATTCACCGTTGAGCCTGCAGGCGATGCTGCATACAAACCCGAATCGGCTCACACCTTCGGAATGCTCCTCGGCGGAAAATGGTATAAGCTCACCGCAAAAGAGGGCACCTTCAACGCAAACGATCCCGTTGAATCGCTCGATGTTTCAATTCTTCAGAATAATCTTATCTCCCCCGTTCTTGATATTCACGACCCCAGAACGGATAAAAGGATTGATTTTGTAGGCGGAATCAGAGGTCTCGGCGAGCTCGAACGCAGAGCAAGCGAAGATATGTGCCTTGCATTCTCAATGTATCCCACAACTCTCAGGGAGCTCATGGATATTGCGGATGCCGATAAAATCATGCCTCCCAAATCAACATGGTTTGAGCCCAAGCTTCTCAGCGGTCTTTTTATTCACAAGCTTAAATAATATTTGTATCCTTTCGGAGAATAATAAACCCGGAAGGATATATTTATGAAAGGATGCACCATGAATAAAGTTGCTTTTTTTGATACCAAGCCCTACGATAAAATTTATTTTGATAAGCTGAAAAACCAATACGGAATTGAGATTGAATATTTTGAATCAAAGCTCAGCCCGAGAACTGCGGTTATGGCAAAGGATGCAAAAGCTGTTATCGCTTTTGTAAATGACGATATCGGCAAAGAAACAATATCCGTTCTCAAAGATAACGGAGTTGAAATTATTGCTCTCCGATGTGCAGGATACAATAATGTTGACCTTGCCGCCGCAAAGGATATAATGCCCGTTGTGCGTGTGCCCGAATATTCTCCCCACGCCATTGCGGAGCACGCCCTTGCTCTTCTGCTGACCCTTGTAAGAAAAACTCATAAGGCATATATCAGAACCCGTGACTCCAACTTCAGCCTCAACGGCTTTGTCGGCTTTGACCTTCACGGCAAAACCCTCGGAGTTATCGGCACGGGTAAAATCGGAATGGCGTTTATTGAAATCTGCCGTGGCATCGGCATGAATGTTATCGCCTATGACCCCTATCCTTCTCAGGGATATCTTGAATATGTTCCGCTCGAGGAGCTTTTTGCCCGCTCGGATGTCATTTCCCTTCACTGCCCCCTGACAAGCGAAACCTACCACATCGTCAACAGCTATTCTCTGAAAATGATGAAGGATAAGGTGTTTATTCTCAACACCTCGAGAGGTGCTCTTATCGACACCGAGGCTCTTATCGAAGGAATAAAGAGCGGCAAGGTCGGCGGTGCGGGTCTTGATGTTTATGAGGAAGAAAGTGAATTTTTCTATGAGGATTTATCCGAAAGCATTCTTAAGGATGATACTCTTTCAAGACTGATTATGATGCCGAATGTGCTCATAACCTCCCATCAGGCATTCCTCACTCACGAGGCTCTCGAAAAAATTGCGGAAACAACGCTCGGCAATCTCCGCAGCTTCTTTGACGGCAAGCCGCTTGAAAATGAAATTGCGGTCAGGAAGAAGATCAGAATTTAACTGTGCTTTTTGCACAAAGCAGTTGTAAGGTCAATTAATTATTGTATAATATATGCCGATAATTCATTTATATACAATTTTTTCTTGACTTTATACATATAAAACCGTATAATTATACACACATCAATACTCGAGGTACATATTTTATGAACAAAACGAAGATTTTTATTGACGGCAAGGAAGGCACAACCGGTCTCAGGATTTTTGAAAGACTTTCATGCCGTGACGATATTGAAATAATAACTCTCAGCGAGGAGCTCCGCAAGGATACGGCGGCAAGAAAGCAGGCTCTCAATTCCTGCGACATTGCATTTCTCTGTCTTCCCGATGCAGCAGCAATTGAAGCGGTATCGCTGATAGATAATCCCGACGTTAAGGTTATTGACGCTTCAACCGCACACCGCACCAATCCCGAGTGGGCATACGGCTTCCCCGAGCTTTCGGCTGCTCATCTTGAAAAAATCAAAAATTCAAAGCGTGTTGCAGTCCCCGGCTGCCACGCAAGCGGATTTATAGCTCTTGTTTATCCCCTCGTTGCAGCAGGCATTCTTCCCGCGGATGCACTTCTCACCTGCCACTCGGTAACAGGCTACAGCGGCGGCGGAAAAAAGATGATTGCTCAATATGAAAACGGTGCAAGAGAGAGCTTTCTCAATTCTCCCCGTCAGTATGCCCTCACCCAGGAGCATAAGCACCTCAAAGAGATGAAGGCAATAACGGGAATTTCCCACGCTCCCCTTTTCAGCCCTATCGTTGCCGATTATTACAGCGGAATGGCAGTTACCGTTCCTCTTTTTAAAGAAAACCTTTGCAATGGCAAGGGCATTTGTGATATAATAGATGCTTACAAAAATGCATACGGCTCGGATTTCGTTAAATACACCGAAGAAACAGGCGAGGATGCCATGTTCTGTGCCGAAAAAATGAGCGGAAACGACGGCATGGAAATTCTCGTCAAGGGCAACGAAGACAGAATTCTTCTTCTTGCACGTTACGATAATCTCGGCAAGGGTGCTTCGGGTGCCGCCGTTGAATGTATGAATATTCTCATGGGAATCGACCCGAAAACAGGTCTGACTCTCTGATTCTGAAAGGATAATAAGAATGAAACAGATTTCGGGCGGCATCTGTGCCGCAAAAGGCTTTACCGCAAGCGGAGTTCATTGCGGAATCAGAAAAAACAAAACAAAAAAAGATCTCGCTCTCATTCTCAGCGAGAAAAAAGCGGCTGCAGCCTGCGTTTACACAACAAACCTCGTTAAGGGTGCACCCATTACGGTTACGAAAAACAATGTTGCAGACGGCTATGCTCAGGCGGTTATCTGCAACAGCGGCAACGCAAATACCTGCAACGCAAACGGAATTGAAATCGCTGAAGGCATGTGCTCTCTTATTGCAAACGAGCTCGGAATTTCCGATAAGGATATTATCGTTGCTTCAACGGGCGTTATCGGTCAGACACTTGACATCACTCCCATCGCAGAGGGCATCCCCTCTCTTGTAAAAGAGCTTAAGACCGACAGCGAAGATGCTGCGGCTGCGATAATGACAACCGACACGGTTGAAAAAATCGTTTCATATTCATTTGAAATCGGCGGCGTTGAATGCAGAATCGGCGGCATTGCAAAGGGCTCGGGCATGATTCATCCCAACATGGCAACAATGCTCGTTTTCGTCACAACTGACTGTGCAATCTCTCCCGCAATGCTTCAGAAGGCACTCAGCGAGGATGTCAAATCCTCCTTCAATATGGTCAGCGTTGACGGCGATACCTCAACAAACGACATGGTATCTGTTCTTGCAAACGGCATGGCAGGCAACGACGAAATCACCTGCGAGGGTGCAGCATTCGACGAATTCTGCAAGGCACTCAATGCCGTCACAACCCATCTCTGCCGCATGATTGCAGGTGACGGTGAGGGTGCAACAAAGCTTCTCGAATGCATCGTTACGGGTGCTGCTTCAAAGGAAATTGCAGTCACCGTTTCAAAGTCGGTTATCTGCTCATCGCTCTTCAAGGCTGCAATGTTCGGTGCGGATGCAAACTGGGGCAGAGTTCTCTGTGCAATCGGCTACAGCGGTGCGGATGTTGATGTTAACAAAATTGATGTTTCATTCAGATCCGCAGCAGGTCAGGTTGATGTCTGCAAAAACGGTGCAGGCATTGATTTCTCTGAGGAAATCGCAAAGAAAGTTCTTACCGAAAAAGAAATCCAGGTTCTCATTGAGCTCAACAGCGGCAGCTCTGATGCAACCGCATGGGGCTGCGACCTGACATATGATTATGTTAAAATCAACGGCGACTACAGAACATAAAACAGCAGAAATAAGGATGTATGAAAATGGAAATCACAAATAATCTCAGGGGTCAGGTGCTTGTTGAAGCCCTGCCCTATATTCAGAAATATTCAAACAAAATCGTTGTTATCAAATACGGCGGCAACGCCATGATCAATGAGGACCTCAAAAACGCAGTTATGGGCGATATCGCACTTCTTTCTCTCATCGGTGTAAAGGTTGTTCTCGTTCACGGCGGCGGTCCCGAAATCAATGATATGCTCGGCAAAATCGGCAAAAAGAGCGAATGGGTTGACGGGCTTCGCGTAACCGACAAGGAAACCGTTGATATCGTTCAAATGGTGCTTGCAGGCAAGGTCAACAAGAGCCTTGTTGCTCTTCTCGGCAGACTCGGAAGCAAGGCTGTCGGTCTTTGCGGTGCAGACGGTCAGCTCATCAAAGCAGCTGTAAAGGACGAAAGACTCGGCTATGTCGGCGAAATAACCGAGATTAACCCTGAACCGATCCTCGACCTTCTCGAAAAAGGATATGTTCCCGTTATTTCAACAACAGCCTGCGATGATGACGGTAATATCTACAACATAAATGCAGACACAGCCGCCGCAAAAATCGCAGGAACACTCAAAGCCGAGTGCCTTATTTCAATGACCGATATTGCAGGCATTCTCCGTGATAAGGATGACCCGTCAACTCTCATTCCGAAGATTTATGTCAGCGATATTGCTCAGCTTGTTCACGAGGGCATTATTTCAGGCGGCATGATTCCCAAAATCGACTGCTGCGGCGAAGCAATCCGCAGAGGCGTAAAAAAAGTTTTCATTCTTGACGGAACCGTTCCCCACTCACTTCTTATTGAAATTTTAACCGACGAAGGTCTCGGAACAATGTTTGTTCAGGGCTAAGGAGCAATTATTATGGCAATTTTTGAAACAGACAAGCAATTTATTGCAAATACATATGCACGTTTTCCCGTTGAGCTTTCAGAGGGCAACGGTGCCCTTCTCTACGGAGAGGATGACAAGGAATACATCGACCTCGGAAGCGGCATTGCCGTCAACACCTTCGGTGCAGCAGACGACGAATGGGTTGAGGCGGTCACCGTTCAGGCATCGCTTCTCGGTCACACCTCAAACCTTTACTACACAAAGCCCTGTGCCGAATTGGCACAAATGCTCTGCGAAAGAACGGGAATGAAAAAGGTTTTCTTCTCGAATTCGGGTGCGGAAGCAAATGAGTGTGCAATCAAAGCCGCAAGACTCTGGGCACTCAAAAACAAGGGTGAGGGCAATTCAACAATCATCACTCTCAGAAACAGCTTCCACGGCAGAACAATCACCACTCTTGCCGCAACAGGTCAGGATAATTTCCACACCGATTTCGGTCCCTTCACCGAGGGCTTTGTTTATGCGGAAGCAAACAATCTCGATTCTGTCAAAGAGCTTGCGGATGCAAACGGCTGTGCCGCAATTATGATGGAAACAATCCAGGGTGAAGGCGGCGTTCTTCCTCTGACGGATGAATTCGTCAAGGGCGTTTTTGAAATCGCAAAAGAAAAGAATATGCTCGTTATCATTGACGAGGTTCAGACAGGTAACGGAAGAACGGGCAAGCTTTACAGCTACATGCATTACGGCGTCATGCCCGATATCGTTTCAACCGCAAAGGGTCTCGCAGGCGGTCTGCCTCTCGGTGCAACCATGCTCGGCGAGAAGGTGCAGGATATTCTCACTCCCGGCAGCCACGGCTCAACCTTCGGCGGAAACCCCATCTGCTGTGCAGGTGCAATCAGCATTCTTTCAAGAATCGACGATAACCTGCTCATTGATGTTACCAAAAAGAGCGAGTATATCGTTTCAAGGCTTTCTGCTTGCAAAAAAGTGAAAAGCGTTTCGGGCAAAGGTTTTATGCTCGGAATCGAATGCGAAAAGTCTGCAAAAGAAATCATTGCAGCGGCTATGGAAAAGGGAGTTCTTGTTTTAAGTGCAAAAACAAAGGTAAGACTCCTCCCTCCCCTCAACATTCCCTTTGAGCTTCTCGAAAATGCAATGGATATACTTTGCGAAATAATTGAAGAATAAAAGTTAAACGGGTCGGAAAATTCCGACCCGTTACAGCTTGTCGAAAAACTTGTTTTTCGGCAAGCTGGTGACTGTTGAGAAAGGAAGCTGAATGACTGCCTCCCCTTCAGGGGAGGTGCTGAACGAAAGTGAAGCGGAGGGGTTAATCTTCGACCGAAGGCGTACAAAGGTACT
>JAFQRY010000031.1 GCA_017409845.1 Clostridia bacterium | reverse complement strand
TTTCGGTCATTGTTTTGAGCACGCCACCCGTTGTGGGGAAGAATCTGGCACGGCTGAATTCATCTTTATCAGAAATTGCTTCAAGCTCAATATTTTCTTCTTTGAGCCATTCGGTAAGTTCCTCGAATGTGAGAACAGCATCTGCAATACCTTCGTAATATTCAGCCTCATCCTTTTTGGCAACGCAAGGACCTACAAAAACGGTTTTTGCGTTGGGAATACGCTTTTTAATATCCTGACAGTGTGCCTGCATTGGTGACATAACATCGGCAAGATATTCGAGTGCTGCGGGATAATGCTTCTGAATCAGAAGATTTATTGAATGACAGCAGGAAGAAATGATAACGTCTCTCTCCTCTTCCGCAAGTATTCTTTCATATTCATTTTTGACAATGGTTGCTCCGATTGCGGTTTCTTCAACATCAAAAAAACCGAGTTTTTGGAGTGCCGAACGCATTGAGTTGATTCCGACGCCGTCATAATTTGCAATGAAAGACGGTGCAAGACTGATAACAACAGGATCGCCGCTCTGAATAAGCACCTTTACCTTTTCAACCTCGTTCACTATTTCCTTTGCGTTCTGCGGACACACAACAAAGCACTGACCGCAGAGAATACATTCGTTACCTATAATATGCGCCTGATTGCCCGAAAAGCGGATGGCTTTGACCGGGCAATGGCGGATACATTTATAGCAGTTTTTGCAGTTTGATTTTTTAAGAGTAAGGCAATTCATAAATATTACTTCCCTTCAACTGCTGACAGAATATTGTCATTAAAAAATTCTTTAAAATTCTCTTTTGTTATACCGACGTGAACATCATCATTGACCTGAATTGTTACACCAACACGATTACACTTGCCGATGCAAAAGCTTCCGGCAAGTGTAACCTCGTCTTCAAGATGATGTTCTTCAACGGCTTTCTGAAGGAGTTCAACAATTTCGGGTGAGCCCTTCAGGTGGCATGAACTGCCGACGCAAACCTGAACAATCACCATAGCTTACACCTTCGCAATAACTTCTTTTGAGAAGAATTCGTCTACTGTTTCGGGAGTTACCGAGAAGAAATTATCGTCAACGGTAACGCATACACCCTGCTGGCATTTACCCATGCAGAAAGTTCCGCCGAGCTCAACCTTGTCGCCGAGCTTGTTTTCGCTGATGAGATACTGAAGCTGTTCAACAACCTGTCTTGAACCTTTGATGTGGCATGATGAGCCGATACATACTGTAATTTTCATTGTCATTATCTCCTTATTCGTAATCTACAACGTTAGCCCATGAAAGAAGGAATTCTCTCTCTTTTTCATTGCCCTTTACCGACTGTGAAGCCGCAACAATGGGCATCCACTTCTGAACATACTGCATTGCCGTATTGCTCTTCTTGCAGAAGAGTTCGAGGTATTCTTTTGCGCCGTTGATGTCACCGCTGAGCCAGAAGAGAAGATAAGTTCTTGCAGCATCTGCTGATGCGTTACCCTGTGTTGCGTGTGACCAGTCAAGAATATAGGGAGTGCCGTCTTCTGCGATAATGATGTTTGAGGGGTTGAAGTCGCCGTGGCAGACTTTATTGTGCTTGGGCATACCTTCAAGACGGGTGTGAAGGTCATACTTTGTTGTTGCCTCAAGCTCTGACTGACTGATTTTTCTGTTCATCTTATCCTTGAGTTTGTTGAGAAGCGGGCAGGTTTTTGACTGCACTTCAAGCTGAAGGTCAACAAGAAGCTCCAGATATTCGCTCTTCTTGTCTTCATCCTCTGCCATAAGCTGTGCAAGTGTTTTGCCCTTGATATACTCGGAAACGATTGCCCATTTGCCGTCAATCATTGTTACTTCGAGAACCTTGGGGATGTTAAGACCTGTTTCTTCAATTCTTGCCTGATTAAGAGCTTCGTTGAGAACGTCAGCCTTTGAATAATCGTCGTTAAAAACCTTAACGCAAACGTCGCCGTCGCGGTAGATTGTCTTATTGTTTCTTACTGCTATAACTCTGTCAAGTTTCATTATTGTATATCCTCCTTCTCAATTATGCCTTCTTGCTTTTTCTGTATGCGGACTTAACCTTGTCGGACTCAAAAACCTTGATGTCGTCTGCTGTGGGCATAGCCTTTTCAACAAAGTGCTTGCCGTAGTAAGCATTGAGATACATCTGCTTGAGTTCGCTCATAAGGGGATATCTGGGGTTTGCGCCTGTGCACTGGTCATCGAATGCCTGCTCAACCATATCATCAAGACGATCAAGGAAATCCTTTTCATCAATGCCATAATCTTTTATTGTATCTTTAATACCAACCTGAGCCTTGAGGTCATTGATTGCCTTAATGAGGTTTTCGAGCTTTTCATTGTTATTCTTGCCGCCGAGACCGAGATAGTCAGCGATTTCTGCATAGCGTGCAAGTGTGTGAGGATGGTCATACTGTGAGAAAGTACCCATTTTTGCGGGTGCTTCGGAAGCATTGAAGCGGAGAACCTCTTCAATCATAAGTGCGTTTGCAACGCCGTGGGGAAGATGATGGAATGCACCGAGCTTATGAGCCATTGAGTGGCATATACCAAGGAATGCATTTGCAAATGCCATACCTGCCATTGTTGCGGCGTTAGCCATCTTCTCTCTTGCTTCAACATCTGTCTGACCGTTTTCATATGCTCTGGGAAGATAAGCAAAGATATTCTTGAGTGCCTGAAGTGCAAGACCGTCTGTGTAGTCAGTTGCAAGCATTGCTGCGTAAGCTTCAACTGCGTGAGTTACTGCGTCGATGCCTGATGCAGCAGTAAGACCCTTGGGAGCTGACATATGGAAATCTGTATCAATAATTGCCATATTGGGAAGAAGCTGATAGTCGGCAAGAGGATACTTAACACCTGTCTTTTCGTCAGTGATAACTGCGAAGGGAGTAACTTCGGAGCCTGTACCTGCGGATGTGGGAACAGCGATGAAATATGCCTTTTCGCCCATCTTGGGGAAGGTATAAACTCTCTTGCGGATATCGATGAATCTCATTGCCATATCCATGAAGTCTGCCTCGGGATGTTCATAAAGAACCCACATAATCTTTGCTGCGTCCATTGCAGAGCCACCGCCGAGAGCGATGATTGTGTCGGGCTTGAATGCAGCCATCTGTGCTGCACCGTTCTTTGCATTGAGGAGTGTGGGGTCAGGCTGAACATCAAAGAATGTTGTGTGAGCAATGCCCATTTCGTCGAGCTTGTCTGTAATGGGCTTTGTATAGCCGTTTTCATAGAGGAATGTGTCTGTTACGATGAATGCTCTCTTCTTGCCCATAACGTTCTTGAGTTCGTCGAGTGCAACGGGAAGACAGCCTTTCTTGATATATACCTTTTCAGGTGCACGGAACCAAAGCATATTTTCCCTTCTTTCTGCAACAGTTTTAATATTGATAAGGTGTTTGACACCAACGTTTTCACTAACGGAGTTACCGCCCCAAGAGCCGCAGCCGAGTGTGAGCGAGGGAGCAAGCTTGAAGTTATAAAGGTCGCCGATACCGCCGTGTGATGAGGGAGTGTTGACAAGTATGCGGCAAGTCTTCATTCTTGCGGCAAACTCGTTGATTTTTTCTGTTTCGGTTACTTCATTGAGATAGATTGATGAGGTATGACCGTAGCCGCCGTCTGCAACAAGGTGCTCTGCCTTTGCAAGTGCATCTTCAAAGCTTGTTGCTTTATACATTGCAAGAACGGGTGAAAGCTTTTCGTGAGCAAATTCTTCGCTGATATCAACGCTCTCAACTTCACCGATAAGAATTTTTGTTCCTTCGGGAACGGTTACGCCTGAAAGCTCTGCAATCTTTGCGGCAGGCTGACCAACGATTTTTGCGTTGAGTGCACCGTTGATGATGATAGTCTTTCTTACCTTTTCTGTTTCTGCGGGATTGAGGAAATAGCAGCCTCTTGCAGCGAATTCTTCCTTAACGGTATCATAAATACTTTCCATAACGATAACCGACTGCTCTGAAGCACAAATCATACCGTTATCGAATGTCTTTGAGTGGATGATTGAGTTGACAGCGAGAAGAATGTCTGCGCTGTCATCAATGATAGCGGGAGTGTTACCTGCTCCAACGCCGAGTGCGGGCTTGCCACTTGAATAAGCAGCCTTAACCATGCCGGGACCGCCAGTTGCGAGGATGATGTCAGCCTCTTTCATAACTGTGTTTGTCATTTCAAGTGAGGGAACATCAATCCAGTCGATGATTCCTTCGGGAGCACCTGCTGCGACTGCTGCTTCAAGAACAAGCTTTGCAGCTGCGATTGTGCAGTTCTTTGCTCTGGGATGCGGAGAGATAATAATAGCATTTCTTGTTTTAAGAGCAATAAGGCACTTGAAAATAGCGGTTGACGTAGGATTTGTTGTAGGAATAACCGCAGCAATAACACCGATGGGATCTGCAATTTTCTTGATACCGAAAGCCTTATCCTCTTCGATTATGCCGCAGGTCTTTGTGTCCTTATAAGCATTGTAGATATATTCTGAAGCGTAGTTATTCTTGATAACCTTGTCTTCAACAATACCCATACCTGTTTCTTCTACAGCCATTTTTGCAAGGGGAATTCTTGCTTTGTTTGCGGCTGAAGCAGCTGCAAGGAAAATCTTGTCAACCTGCTCCTGAGTGTAGGTTGCGAAAACCTGCTGAGCTTTTCTCACACGAGCAATTGCTTCGGTGAGCTTTTCAACGCCGTCGATGATTTCGTAAGTTTTTGTAGCCATTTTATATCCTCCTGAATATGTTTTACATAATTGATAACTTATTATTAAGATATGCGAGTGAGAGTGCGAGCCTTTCCTGCTTCAATAATATGCCGTCGGGCACTTCAAGGTTGCACGGAGCAAAATTCCAGATTGCGGATATTCCGCTTTCAATCATTTGGTCACATACAGACTGAGCCGAACCCATGCCTACGGTTATTATCCCGATTTGCACATTGTTTTGTTTGCAAAACGATTGAAAATCCTTCATCGGAAGAATTTCAACCGAACGGTTATAGCGGATTGCCGTTTCATTGCAGTCAAATGCGGCGATTATTTTTACGCCGTATTCCTCAAAATCATCAAACTCGAGAAGTGCTTTTCCGAGTTTTCCTGCACCGACGAGTACGGCATTTGTCATATCACCCTGACCGAGATGAGCCTCAATGCTCTTTATCAGGTCAACAGTTTTATATCCGACCTTCGGTTTACCCGCACCGCTTACGGCACTCAGGTCTTTTCTTACCTGAACCTCTCCGAGAGAAAGTTTTTTGGCAATCACGGTTGCGGAAATATACGGAACATCGTCAACCGAAAGTTCTCGCAGAAGCTGAAGATAATGCGGAAGTCTGCCTAAAGTTGCTTTGGTTATACCTGTTTTTTCCACCGTAATGCCTCCTCTCTTTTGACCATAGCTATCTTAACAAAACTTAAAGGCGTTGGGAATTATTAAAATGTTCAATCGGTATTATCAATATCGATAACCCTCGTATCGATATAAAAAATCAAGACCCGTCCTTTACTGACGAGTCTTGGAAATTTCATTATTCAGATGTTTTCGTTTTGATTCACAAAGTGCTGTTATAAACTTTTTATCAAGGTCTGTGAGCTTATATCCGTTACGGTATATCAGAACATCTTTATATACCTTTTTATTATCAACACATTTCTTTTGCACAAGATTATATCGTTCAAGAACGCTCGGCGGTGCGGGAGAAACCCACATAAACGTTTCGGGATTCTGTGAAAGCAAATCAAACTGGCTTGCTCTTTCGAAAATGAAAATCCTGCGGTCAATGTTATCAGGCAATTCCGATTTGACAACCTTTGCAAGCGGAAGTGACGGCACATAGGGGTCAGCGTGAGCAATTTCAATATAGTCCGTCAAATCATCAAAAGTGATTTCTTCTTTCTTCGCAAGAGGATTATCGGCACTCATAATCAGACAATAAGAAAACTCCGTTACCATTTCATAGCTGAGTGCTTTTTCTTCGAGCATTGATTTGAAATACTTGTCAAAATTCTCCGCATAACGGATAATGCCGAGTTTATAATCGTGATTGAGAATGTTGTTGATTGTTCTCTGCGAATTGGTTTCTTTATAGAAAATTTCGCAGGCATCCTTTGAAAGAGTTTTTGAAAACTCCGCAAATGCATCGGAAATGTAACAAGCTCTCGGAACAGAAATAGAAAATTTCTGTTTCTTTACCTGACCGCTTTTATACATATTCTCAACCTGGTCAATCTGCTTGAGAATATCCTTTGCATAGCTGATGAATTCTTCGCCCTCGGGAGTGAGTACCATACCTTTTGCCGTGCGGTCAAAAACAGTAATACCTAAATCTGCTTCAAGCTCTTTGATTGAACGGCTGATGTTAGGCAAAGCTACATAAAGACTTTCCGCCGCTTTGTTCAGCGAACCGACCTTCGCAACCTCAACAGCATACTTCATATGCAGTATATTCAATTATCTCACCTCTGTATGAGTTGGGTTTATAAATATACAATTATTATACAATAAACTCAGACTTTGTTCAATAGCTGTGAAACAAAAATTCGGGACTGTCTTGATAAGACAATCCCGAATCGCTTTAATTATTCGCCGAGAAAATATCTGCCGTAAGCGTCTGCCGCTTTAAGTGCTGCGCAAACCTTTTCGGGAGTTACTTCGAAGGGCATATTGTGGAGAGTGTCACCCTCTGCACAAGCTGCTGTTGCAACTGCCATAAGCTTTTCGTCTGTTACTTCTGTAATACCGAGTTCTTTGAAGGTTACGGGCAGACCGAGTTCAATGCAGAAGCTGATAATTCTTTCAAGCTCATCGCCGTCAACGTTTTCAAGAACAAGCTGAGTGAGTGTACCGAAAGCAACCTTTTCGCCGTGATACATATGATGGCATTCGGGAAGAACGGTAAGACCGTTGTGGATAGCGTGTGCACCTGCAAGACCGCCGCTTTCAAATCCTATTCCGCTGAGAAGAGTGTTTGCTTCGATAACCTTTTCAACAGCTTCTGTGCAAGCACCTGCTTCAAGAGCAATTTTTGCTTTTACGCCTTCATCCATAAGTGTGTCAAAGCAGAGCTTTGCAAGTGCCATTGCAGCGCAGGTAACCTTGCCGCCTGCACAAGTGCCTGCATCCTTTGCCATAACTGCTCTTGCTTCAAAATAAGTTGCAAGTGCGTCACCCATACCGGAAACTGTAAGTCTTGCGGGTGAAGCGGCAATGATATCAGTATCCATAAGAACCATATTGGGGTTAGCGGGAAGGAAAAGATACTCTTCAAAAACGCCGTCATCGGTATAAATAACCGAAAGAGCACTGCAGGGTGCGTCGGTTGATGCGATTGTGGGGCAGATAAGAACGGGAGTTTTGCAGTAATAAGCAACTGCCTTTGAGGTGTCAAGAATCTTGCCGCCGCCGATACCTATAACAAGGTCGCAGCCCTTTTCTTCCATAATCTTGATAAGTCTGTTGATTTCATTCTTCGAGCATTCACCGTTGAAATAATCAAAAACAAGCTCAAAATCCTGACCTGCAAAGCTGCTTTCAACGGCTGCACCGATTCTCTTGTAACCCGATGCGGTGATTAGAACAAGAGCCTTTTTGCCGTAGCCCTTTGCATAGTCATAAAGCTTTTTCATTTCGCCTGCGCCCTGAACATATTTGCCGGGGCTGATAAGAATTTTTGCCATTTCATTTTCTCCTTTATGTTTTTTATTTGATTTTACAATGATTATGATACCGTGTCAACACAAATAATCCTCAGACAGAAATTAACACCAAATCAAAACGTGTGAAAAGTAGGGACACTCAGATAGTGGAATTGCATTCCATTTGGTGGAACCTTGCAGAATTACCTGACAAAAGTTCAGTTCAAGAAACCAAAAGGTCAATTTCTGCAAGTGTTGATATGCTTGGATTCATGCAAAAACTCATTTTTTGTCCGTTTGTTAGAATTTTGTTAGAACAAACAACGCCGTCTTTTTGGCGCAGGATTTCCTGCAAGATATAATTTATCAAGAAAAGCTCGTCTTTTGACGAGCTTTTCAGACTGTCGAAAAAGCATGGCTACTGCTATGCAGAACATTAATGCAAGGGTTAGAAAAATTATTAATAACGAAATTATATTTAAATAAAAATATTTCGATATGGTTAAAGTTTGAATCGGACTCCAAATTTTATAACTAAAGAAAAACCAAATAAAAAGTACAATTCC
>JAFQRY010000030.1 GCA_017409845.1 Clostridia bacterium | reverse complement strand
TTATCTGAACAATATGCGCTTTGAATATGCAAAAAAACTGCTTGAGCACACAGACATGACCGTGCTGCAGATATGCACGGAATGCGGATTCAACGACTATCCGAATTTCATAAGACGTTTTAAACAACACACAGGATATTACCCTGTTCAATACAGAGAGTTGTTTGGATAAAACTAATCCCTTATGAATACTCACTATGGTCCGAGTGGCGAGACTTGAAAGCTTGAGAAGACCTCACGAATCGTTGCGCATCACGTCACATGACCTTATTTTTCAACGGTTTCAAGATTTAAACACATCCTAATTTTTGCATATATTTGCACATCTTTTCACAGAAATAAGGACCAGGAATAAGTTTCGGTTTTATATGAATTTTCAACTTGCTATCTCCATTGACCCTTTTATTAAAGCATCTGTAACTTCTGAGTATAAAAATTTCTCCTATGGTAGATATCTTAATTCTGCCATAGGAGGATGTTTTTGCGTTGTCTGTTTTTTTCGGACCTGTGCATATTATAATGTTCCGGGGATTATTCGTATGTTTTTATGATTTCCTCCGCAACCTCACGCTTTGATACGCAGCGATCCATTGCTTGTTTTTCAATATAACGGTGAGCATCGGGTTCGCTCATTTTCAGTTCATCAATAAGCAACCACTTTGCTCGGTTAACAAGTCTGATTTCTTCCATTTTTTCTTCAATGGATAAGGATTTCTTTTCAAATCTGCGCAGTCTTTCTCTTGCACTTGCCATCCAGTCAAGAGCTTGTATGGTAGTAGGTTTGGTAGTGGGTTTTGGGAGCACAAAAACTCCGTGTTCCGCCACTTTGTTAAAAACCTGTTCATAAACATCGTTTCTGACAAACAAAAGAACAACAGTACATTTTCCTGCACAGACATCAACCGCAAAATGGGTTCCATTGTCATCAGGCAGAGGAGAGTTTACTATTACATAGTCAAAAACTCTTTCAGCAACAATTCTTTTTGCCGTGCTGATGTTTGAAACCGTATGTACGGGATGGTACTTTGATTCGGGAAGCAAATCTTTGAGAGCAGAATTGAAATTATCTGCTGCCGATACAACAAGGACACTGTATACCCGTTCCTTAAGGCTCATTTTGCTTCCCTCCCTTTATAGTTTATTTATTACAGTAAATATCGAGAATTGATACAGGGATATGCTTTTTAATAAAACTGCTTTCCGCTGCTGCCGTACAGGCTGATTTTAAATCAGCGGGCAGCTTACGGTATTTTTTCAAGGTTTCGTCATCAGCTTTATAAAGGTTGATATCCGAAACATACGGAAGCTCCAGTTCATTTTTGATTCCGTCAAGCCCTGCATAAATCATAAGTGCAAATGCAAGATAAGGATTTGCCGTAGGATCAGGTGAGCGGAGCTCTGCACGGCGGTATTCACCGACGGCGGCAGGTATTCTGACAAGTTGTGAACGGTTTTCGCTCGACCATGAAACATATTGAGGTGCTTTGCTTTTTCCAAAGCGCTCATAAGAATTTTCGGTGGGATTAAGAAAAGCCGTCATTTCGCAGGCTTTGTCAAGAATGCCTGCAATCATATTGCAAAGCTTGTCTGATTTATCATCCATTTTCACGGACATATTTATATGGAATCCGTTGCCGGGCTGATTTTCAAGAGGCTTTGCGCTGAAATCGGCATAAAGACCGTTTCGTCTTGCAACTGTTTTTACAATTGTCTGGAAGGTCATAGAATTATCGGCAGCGGTCAAGGCATCGGAATAGCGGAAATCAATTTCGTTTTGACCGGGTCCCTCTTCGTGATGCGAGCTTTCGGGGCGAATACCCATTTGCTCTAAAGTAAGGCATATTTCACGGCGGATGTTTTCTCCTCTGTCGTCGGGAGCAATATCCATATAGCCTGCATTGTCGTAGGGCTCTTTTGTCGGATTACCGTTTTCATCAAGCTTGAAAAGATAGAATTCCTGTTCTGAACCGAAGTAGAAATGAACACCCTCAAGTGCAGCATCACTCACAGCCTTTTTCAGAAGACTTCTGGTGTCGCATTCAAATGACTTTCCGCTCGGATAGGATATGCCGCAATACATTCTGACAACCTTTCCGTGCTCGGGTCTCCAAGGCAATACTGAAAGGGTTGAAGGGTCGGGGATAAGAAGCAGGTCCGAATGCGTTTCGTCACCGAAGCCTGTAATTGCGGAGCCGTCGATGGCGATACCGTATTCAAACGCACGGGAAAGCTCCTGAGGCATAATCGATATATTCTTTTGTCTGCCGAAAACATCGCAGAATGCAAGTCGGATAAACTTAACGTCTTCCTCTTGAACGAATTGAATAACCTCTTGCTTTGAATACTTCATAAAACTACCTGCTTTCTGAATTATGGTTTAATTGGCTACATACATTTGTCTATACGGATTCTTACTGTCGGGAGTAACAACCGTGAAATGCGAGTTTAATATTTCGTTTTCATCATATCCGAAAAAATCGCAGTATTCGGATATGTATTTTTTTATTTCTTGAACATCCGTTTCAGTTGCAGCTTTCGCTGTGACCTGACTTGGAAAAATGATATCCTTGCACTCTCCACGCAAAAACATCTTTCCGCCGTGCATACCCGTGCATGGGAAATTGCCGACTATCCGCCTGCCTTCAGAACAAAGACCGAGAACAATGATTATTCCGCCTGCCTGATACTCTCCGAGAAAGCTGCCTGCAGTGCCGCCGATAACCATAACCGGAATTTTATCCTTATATGCCTTCATATGGATTCCCGCACGGTAGCCGGCATTGCCTTTTACATAAATTTTCCCGCCTCGCATTGCATAGCCTGCGGCATCACCGATATTTCCGTGAATGAATATTTGGCCTTCATTCATAGTGTCGCCTACGGCATCCTGAACATTTGAGTTTACTGTTATCGACGCACCGTTGAGATAGGCACCGAGAGCATTGCCGGGAACACCGTTGATTGTAATTGATTTGTCTGACATTCCTGCTGCAATAAATCGCTGACCGCAGCAGCCTGAAATAATACAGCTGCCGTCGGCTTTTCGAAGAGCTGAATTTATGGCTTTATAATTGAGGTTTGTTACATCTATTTGCATAATATTATACTACACCTCCAAGCATTTTTCTACGGGTTTCTTGCGGAAAAATCGATAAAGTTGTAACTTTTTTCAGCATTTCAAAATCTATGGAGTCAAGCGGAACCCTGTCACGGACGAGAGAAGTATATATTCCTGCACGGTCGGTGTTGCCGATAAGAATATAACCTGAAAGCAATCCGTCAGACACAAAAAGCTTTTTTATTCCGGTTTCTGTTTTCTCTTCATAAACTTCACCCGAATAATTGCCTGCCGTCATAGCATGCAGACCGAAGAAACCGATTGAATTTATGGGAATGGCTTTGTTGTACATTTCGTTTCCGCCCGACATATTTATTCCTGCACACCTGCCCTGCATATAAGCATTCGGAAGAATTGCAAGAACTCTTTTTTGTCTGCAGGAGATATCGTATCCTTCGGTGCAGTCACCTGCGGCATAGATATCCGGAAGCGTTGTTTCCATTCTTTCATTTACAACGATTCCGCGATTAACTTCACCGCCGATATCTTTGACAAGAGTTGTATTTGCACGTACGCCAACAGCAAGAACGAGCGTGTCAAACTCTACGGTTTTTCCGCTTTTCATTTGAGCAAAATTCTTATCAAAGCGGACAGCGGTATCCCCAAGCAAAAAACGAATACCGTTTGCCTCTAAATGCCTTTGCACAATAGTGGCGCAGTCGGTGTCAAGAATGCTGGAAAGTACACGGTCGGCAAGATCACAAACCGTAATACTTTCCACACGATCGTGAAGACCTTCGGCACACTTAAGTCCGATAAGACCGGCACCGACGATCAATACGTTGCTATCTTT
>JAFQRY010000029.1 GCA_017409845.1 Clostridia bacterium | reverse complement strand
CGGTCTGCCTTCATTTCATATTCCGTTTCGAGAATTTCCGCAATCTCTTTCTGACTCAGGCGGTGATCTTCATCGGTATATTTCTTGAGAATATCAAGAATGTTGATTATGAGCAATTTTTTCGGCTGCATTGAGTCCATAACTGTCACCTCGTGTTTATTCTATCATCATTGTCACCATTATGCAACATACCGTGGGGCAATTTTGGTACATCATGTTGTATAAAATACATATGCTGTATTTGGTGTAACAGCCAATAGCATATTCGGAGTAAATGCAATATAATTGTTACGGATGCGTAAAGAAAAGGAGATTTAAATATGGAACTTAACAAAATTTTAGACCTTGCTATTATGAAAGCGGAAACAGAAGCAAAATCCGAAATTAAATCAGGATATAAAGTTGATAGCAGAGAAAAACCTTATGAAAACTATCTTGACAATAATTCCTGGGATATATTTGTTAACAAAATGAAAGAAGAAAAACCGGCTGCATACAGAAGATACGGTTCCGGCGGAGGAAAAGAACTTGAAGAACGCAAGGTAGGAAAAAATATATATCCGCCCAAAATGGCATCTTTCGGTTCATCAAGCAGAATGATTTATAATCTTGCCAAAGACACAGACTTTTTCCTTTTTGAAGAAAAACTCCCGACAGTAGTCGGCGGGATGGCAAATCTCGACGGTTTTATGGAAACCGAAGACAAATGTATATTTGTTGAGGCAAAATGCAGAGAACCATATTCAAAAAAGACTTCAATCATTGACAGAAACTATGAAAAATTATATGAGTATATCAGCAACTCAACAAAAACAAGTGTTACTTGCATAATTAAAGATTTATCCGATGAAACTAAAAATAAAACAAAAATGAATGTAACATTTATGTATGGTGAAACAGAAATAAAGTATTTCGATTTGAAACAGATGATTTGCCATTTACTCGGTGTTGCCCATGAGTTTTTGAGAGGAAATTGTGATATTAAAAAAATCAAATTTATTTATCTTCTTTTCAATCCCAAACTCATTGACATTGATGACAGCAAAGAAAAAATTCATAAAATTTATAACGAAACCTGTGATGAATGTAATCTTATAGACTTCAAAGCTCTGTTTGAGGTTGTAGTAGACTACCTTCTCACTTTATCACATCATAAATGGAAAAATGCAACACTGTCAGATGCTATCGTGGATAATTTTAATTTTGCTTTAGTTGACCAAACTTCATTTGTTAAAAATATTTAATAAAAAACTCGGAGTGCAATCGCATTCCGAGTTTTGCTTTATCCAAGAGCATATGGGACATTTTGGGTGCACCGTTCCCGTCAAAGACTGTGAAATCAGACATCCGCTCAGTCTCCGACTCAAGAAATTCCGCAACAAACTATTTTAGCATATTGACAACTTTTAGTATTGGTGCTAAAATTTACTTGTTTCAAAAGATTTGTGCGTACAGAGTATGAGGAGAGAAAATATGGCAAAAATCAACAAAACAAAGCTGACAAGGCTTGAAATCATTCAGGCTGCAGCTTCATTGTTTCTCGAGGTCGGATATTCCAAAACCTCGCCTAAAATGATAGCTGATGAGCTTGAAATTTCAACGGGCAACCTGACTTATCATTTCCCTACGAAGGAGCACCTGCTTGCGGTGCTTGTTGAAATGCTTTGTGAATTCCAGGAAAAGCTGCTGGAATATGAGGCAGACAGAGGGCTGAGCTCCGTTATGTCAATTTGCATTGAGCTGATGACGGTTGCGGCAGCGTGTGAAGAAAATGAGGTTGCAAGAGATTTTTTTATTTCGACCTTTCAAAGCCCCATGTGTCTTGATTATCTTCACAAAAAACATATTGAGCGGGCAAAAAGAATCTTCGCCGAGCAATGCAAAGAGTGGTCGGACGAGCAGTTTATTGAGGCAGAAATTCTTGTTCACGGTATAAATTATGCAACGATCATATCAAACAATACTTTGCTGCCGCTTGACGTGAGAATAGCAGGTGCATTAAATCAGATATTGAATATATACAATGTGCCCGCAGAATTGCACAAAGAAAAAATCGAAAAGGTTCTTGCAATGGACTGCCGCGGATTAGGCAAACGGGTTCTTAAAGAATTCGTTTCTTATGTTGAAAACACAATCGACGATGCGTTTGATGAAACGATAAGCACCGGAAGAAAAAAAGACTAAGGCTGCAAAAGCGTCATCGCTTTCATATACATTAATATTTTTATAATCAATTCCTCACGGAGGTGTTTTGATGAAAAACAAAATCAAAGAAAAAATCAAAGGAATGAGCAAAAGAACACTTTGCGGCATTTTGTCGCTGGTTATCGTGCTCAGCAGTGTGAGCGTAGGGCTTGTGATATCTGCCTCAGGCGACTATATTTCAATGCCAAGCCTGCCTCAATACCATGTTATGCCCATGGCGATGTCAGAAGACGGAAGTCTGTTTTCAAAATTCGATAACGCCGAGCGTTATTTTTACAATCAGAGCACAAGCAACAGTATAAAGCCGACCGATGTGTTTGAATCTCAGAACAGAAAGCCGGGCAAAACAGGTCTTTCTGCCCTGACACTTTCCACAAGGGGTGCAACTATATATAAGATGTGCGTCAACCTCGGAAAAAACAACATTGTTCCCAAGCTTAGTTTTCCCGGATCAAACTACGGATTATTGGATATAACGCAGCTTCAAAGCAGGATGTTCGGTTACGGCTCGATGAGAACAGCAAAAAGCTATCACGAAAATTATCCGGAATTCTCGAAATATACCGGTCACAGAGATTCGGGCTGGTCAGAAAAATACGGCGGAGCAAAGCTTTCTGTTGACACTTTTGCAGAAATTTCCGATTTTATGGTAATTGCAAGAGATGCGGTTATGCCTGTTCGCAGTTATGCATCAATGAACCTGAAAAATGACGTTCCCGTTTTTCATCTCGCTTTTTCTGAGGCTATTCGTGTCTGTGCAGCCGAAACAGTCAACTCCGAGGTGCTCGAAACCATGAAGCTCCGCATTCTGCTTGTTCCGAGAAAAGATCAGGCTGCAACACCGATCGCAGTAACGGCAAGGGCAACCGACTTAAGCTCACCGACAATCACATTTGAAATTGATGATACCGATGAAAGCAAGGCTCTCTATAAAGAAATTTCAAGGGATGAAAACCGCAAGGGTCACGGCTACATTGCAAGCGATGAGGCAGCGGGTATCGAATGGGTTGGCTACGAGGATCTTCTCAACGAGGAATGGAAGGTTCTTTATGTAAGCGATATCAGCGAATACGGCTCATATCCCATTCAGACAACTGCAGGCATCATTGAAGGATATAATGTTACTCTTCCCATTACCGACTATGTCGGCAATCAGATTTCTCTCCCCGACAACTGGGATTTAAGAAGCCGCGACATAACTCTTGATGCAGTCAATCCTTATGCAACGCTTGTTCAGATGAGCGGAACATCAATCAAGGCTGAAAGCGACAAAACAAACCTTGAAGAGGATAAATGGCCCGAAGATATCGAAAGAGCGGATTTATTCTCGGGTATCGGTGACACTGTTGATGCAGATATCGTTATGTCTGAAATCGTAAGACTCGGTCAGGGAAGTCTCGGAGATGTGAAGATTGAATGGAGCATCAGCGATGCAAACGGAAATCCGATAACAACTTCGCTCAAATCCATTGACGGACACAGAGAAACCGTTAACTCAAATGTTGTTTCTAAGCTTAACTTCGAAAGCTTCACAATAACCGAGGATATGCAGTTTAACGGCACGCAGATAAGACCTTTGAGAATTATAAACTGCTCATATATTTATGACGGCAGCAACAACAAAATGAAAGAGGATACCGAAGCCGAAAAATTCTTTGAACCCGTTATCAGTCATCAATCCTTCCTTGACATCAAAGGACCTACGGTTGAAATCGTTGAGGGCGGAGTTTTCAAGGTTAACGACTCCGCATATAACCCCGCTTCAGGCGACGAGGTTTATTACATAATCGGTCTTGATATTTCGGACAGCAAGGTAAAGGGTGCAGAGAATGCCGTAACCTACGGCTCGGGTATTTCCGCAGACCTGAAAAGCTTTGTCGGACTCACAAGCTATGACGGTGCACCCAACATCAGCTATCAGTATACAATGTCAGAAACACCCGACTATATTGCGGGCAAGCTTCCCGTAACGGGAACAATCGGCACGGGCGAGAGCGGAACAGAATTTACCGTTCCTGCAGAAGGCATTTTCTATATGCACCTTAAAATGTATCCCGAAAACGGAACGGAAATCAGCGACGAGCAGGGTATCACCGCCGCTTTCAGACTTAAAGATGCGAAAGGCAACGAAAGCAACATAGGCGTTCCCCTTGTTGAGCTTGGTCTTGACTCAAAATCCCCCGTTATCACAAACCTCTCCGTTAAGGATCTGGAGACCCTGACGGTTACGGCAGCGGTTGAGGACACAAATAAAATCAGCCGTTTTGAATATCAGTGGACCGATCCTGACGCACAGCCTGCCGACAACGGCTGGACAATGCTTGATTTAACGGGCAAAGACCCCTGTGCACCAAGCTTTGACATAAGCTATGTCGGAAGCGTGTCGGATACATATTTTGATAAAGTTCTTTACATAAGAGCCTATGACGGCAAGGAAAACGGTATTTCGGGCAGCATAAGAGTTGCCGCCGACTTTGAAAAAAGAATTCCCGGCTATACCGTCAACGGCAGAACTGATGTTCCTTCGGCAGTTCATTCAATCACCGTTCACGCTCCCTACACAAAGCAGACAAACACAAAGGGCGGCTATACAAGAGCTACCGTTGTTTCGGGCGATAAAACCTATGTAAGAGTTATAAATCTTGCAGACGGTGAAACCGCAGAGCTCTTCGATGTGTCTGCAGGCTGGTATGAGGTTACGGTTTCAGACGGAAAATATTCTTCCGTTTCACCCGCAACTCCGTCTTTTGACCATTACGGCTACATAACCGTTGATTTTGCCGCATCATCGGCAGACCTGACTCCCGTTCAGGGTGCTGATGTTACCCCTTCTGATGATACACACTTCTCTGTTACGGAAGGTGTCACAATTGCCAACGCTCCTGCAAAAGATGGTGTTCACTCCGTTGAGCTCGGCGGAGTTTATGCCGCAGACGGCACGGAAATGACGGCGGTAACCGCAGACGGTTATACCTATTATGAGGTCAGTAAAACTCTGACAGGCATAAGATATCAATTCACACTCAGCAACGCAATTATTCCCGAATGGGAAAGAATGAATGTTGATTTTGCAAACAGCTATGCAGTGCTTCTCAGAACCGATGCAAGCGGAACCCTGGATACCGCAGAAGAAATAAGCGAAAGATATTCACTCGGCTCAAGCTCAAGCCAGAGCATACTTCTTTCCGATAAGGATAAAAACGGTAACATTTACGAAACGGGTGCATATATCCTCAGAGTTTATGTTGCACAGAAAGACGGCGGAACTCAGGAGTTTATTCTCGGTGAATATATCCTTCTTGACAACTCCGTGCTTCCCGAGATTTTCGGCGTTCGTGAATATTCAAGAACCGTTGCGGCGACCTATCAGGATTCATATAACGGCCCCCTTGTTGAAACGGTAACTGCCGGAGAAGGTCAGGTGCTCGATACAATCAACATTTCGGTTGCAAAGCCTGACAGATATGCAAACACTGCAGATTCCGAGGTTGTCAGAAATGATGGCAATCCCGTTTATGTGCTTGAACACCAGAACGCATTGCCCAACGGAACATCATATCCCTCTTCCATAAGTACAGATATCGTTGCACAGTATGACGGAGTAAATATCCTCGGCAAGGATATCGGTAAGGTAAAGGGTATCCGTTACTGGAACAAGGCTCAGCCGGGCGATTACACCGCTCTTGAATACAAGGTAAACTATGCCAATGAAGATCAGGCAGAGCTTTATATTTATAATCGGTTCGGCTGGTATTCGGACCATGAGGAAAGCACGGTTGTTTCTGCCGAGGAGCTTGCACAGACCGATGTCAGCAATTTCAAGGTTGCAGTCGGCAGCAACACGGTCTGCTATCAGCTCATCATGGAAAACGGCAAGGAATCTCCTGTTTATACATATGAGCTCAACCTTTTTGACCATCAGATTGAAATTGAGCTCGAGTATGAATTCGGTCCTTCAATTGACCTTGAAGACAGCGGCTACGGTTACGATGAAAATGATGAATACTATCAGTACACAACCACAAAAAAATTGGCTCAGTATGTTGACGTTTATGTGACCAATGCTTATTCACCCATCGGCGGTCTTAAGCTCTACCACTCAAAGTATGACGACTACTACAATAACTGGGAGCATACCGAAATCACCGATACTGCAAGCCCGATAAGGCTGACTATTCCTTCCGACGGCTATGAGGGCAGCGACTCAACAAGAACAGATATCACGGGCACTCCCGAGTGCTGGGAATTCATAACCCTTGTTGACTCGGTCGGTACAGCAGTAACGGCATATCCCATTCTTCCGTTTGTCAACAACACCGAGGATAACCGTTATCCCTACGGCATCAGCCCCGAAATGGGCACAATGACAGTTAATTATTACGATGAAACCTTCTCAACCGTCGGTACGCATGACGGAATCGCACACAATTTTGTTTTCAATGTCAAAAGCGGTGCACAGATCGGCGTTGTTGCTGACAGTATTACGGTTCAGGTTGATGACAGAGGCCCTGTTACTCTCAACACGGATATCGCCTCCGAAGATAATGATTTTATTAACGGTGCAAACGATGCCGGTATTGTTTCTTTTAACAGAGGCTATTTCAGTGTGGGCGATGTATCATATGCCAGCAGAGATATGATTGAGCTTGTGTTCCCCTACGATATGTCACTTGAAAACGGTGCAGAGGTAAACCATACCGTAACAATATGCGGCTATCTTGACGGTGAAGAGATTTACTCAAAAACCTTTGACATAACCGCTGAAAATATCGCACCTTCGCTTGAGCTTTATGCTCCCAATCTTGGCGAAAACCGTGTTTTTGCCAACACTTATCTTAATGAGACACCGGATGCTTCGAACTCCTATTATGCTTATGCAACGGATGTTACCGAAACCTTCTATGCTGACGGCGATTATACCGTTGAGGTATATGATAAATACGGCGTGCGTTATGATCTGCCGCTTACCGTTTCGGGCATGCCCACCGACCCCGTTGTTACATTTTCCGAAACAGAGCCGACAACAAAGCCCGTAACAATAACGGTTACAACTCAGGCAGGTACACTCGAATTGCCTGACGGTCTTCCCGAGGGCTGGAGTGCGGAAGGAGCAAACACCTCAAAGCTCGTTATAACTGCAACAAATAACGGCTATGTATGTGTTGACCGTATGGATGAAAACGGTGAATATATTGATTGCGTTGTTCCTGAGATCGACAACATTTATCCTGCCGAAATCACTCCCGGGGTTGAATGGCAGTATAACAGATATAAAGTAAATGCCGAGGATAACACCTACGAGGGTGAAATAACAGCAATTCTCGTTGACGAAAACGGAACGGCGGTTATCGACCCCCGAACCGGAGTTGCTCCCAAGTATGTGTTTGTTCCCGACGGCGTGACCGAATACACCTTCAGCGGCTATACAAACGCTGCCGGAGCAACGGGACCCGACATCACGGCAGTTCTTCCCGTAACTCTCAGATCTCACGAAACAACCACAACCGCAAACGATGAATATACACCTGATATGGCAATAACAGGCTTTGCAACATACGGCAGCAGCACACAGACCATTCAGGCAATATTCACAAAATCAGACTCCTCAAGACCCGAGGAAGCAGGAATCGTTATGGCGGATTATTCCGATGTCTACGGCGAAAAGATTTACAGCGATATTGATCTTCTCCTCAGAGAAATCGGTTGGGCAGACAGCTATGTTCTTGACATTGATGTGCTTGACGAAAATGCGGTTAAGCTCTTCATTACGCAGGATATCCATGCGGCTGTTCCCGATTACAATAACGGCAAGAGCGATGCTGTTGACGGAGTCAGCCTCATAGGCAGAACTCTTGAGATAAGCAAAAACACATCGTTCGCACTTCACGCCGTTGACAAGGAAGGCAATGCTTCCTCCGTTCATTTCAATGTTTCAACTCTCGGTTCTGAAGCACCCGAACCCAACATTGTTCAGGTTCTCACAAAAACGGGTGACGAGGTCAGAATTTATGTTCTTCCTCCCAATATGGAGGGTGTAACAAATCTTACCGTTACAAATGACGGCGTACAGACCGAAACCGACACAGCTTCAGTTTTCTACGGCTATCAGTATATGTCATATAAGGATAATCAAAAGGTTATTATCGGCTATTCATACGACCACGGCGGAACAACTCACAAGGGCAATATCGAAATTGACATTGTTCAGATTGATAACTCCGTTCCGACGGTTGACGAAATGAAATGGTCGGCAAACTATGATGAATACGGTCAGCGTCTTACAAATCAGGATATCAGCGTTCAGATGAATCTGAACAAAGCACTCAGCGATATTTATCCCGTTGATTCAGACGGCAGCAGAACCCTCACCCCCGACGGTGTCACGGTTTCATATCTTGAGGACAGAGTAACTGTTGTTTATGAACAGAATGCTCCCGAAATCACGCTTAAGGCAATTTCCGCACTCAACAAAACTCTTGTCGGCTATATTGAGCTGCCCGCAATCAGAACGATTGATAAAATTCCTGCAGAGGTAACGGCATCCGCAGAGTATGCGGAAAACCGCAGGGATGCCGTCATAACCTTCAATGCAAGTGAGGATGTGATTCTTCAGTACAGCGGCAAGAAGGGCACTCAGTTCACCGAAAAGGTTACTGCAGAGGGTACCTTCACCTATAATTTTGCAGACATTGCAGGCAATGTAACAGAGGTTAAGGTTGAAATTGCAGACCTTATAACAGAGGATCTCACCCTTGTTCTTGCAACGGAAAAGAGCGATGCTTCAATAATCAATCCCGAAACATACGATGTTGATATCGGTGATGTTCTCTATGCAAAAACAAACCGCAACGCAACTCTTACCGTAAACGGAGAATCGGCACGGACAATTGCCGCAAACACCTGGACTGAGGTCATAATCGAAGAAAGCCTGATGGGTCTTTACCCGATTATCAAGGTGCAGGATGACTACGGTAACACTGCCATAATTCAACTCCTTCGCATTCCCGTCAAGGACAGAACACCGCCGACGGTAATAGTTAAGAAGAATCTTGTTTCAACCTCAATCGAGTCATCAGAGGCTGAAATCAACTCACTTCTTGCAGAAAACATTATGGTAACCGATGATGTTACTCCTGCCGACAAGCTGACTGTAAAATATGAATACAATATCGGTCAGACGGGCGGCAAGTATCTTGTAACCTGCAGGGTTTCGGATGAAAACAACAACGAAACCGTAAAAACCTTCTGGCTCCGTGTTTATGACGGAAAGGAAATGAAAATCACGGTTAACGGCAACACAGTTGAAAGAGATGAAACCGTTGTTGTTTCAACCGGTGAACAGAAAATCGCTCTTTCCTTCACGGGTGAGCCTTATAAGGTTGTTTATAAACCCGGCATCAAGAGTATCGGTCAGATGAAATCGGGCTCAACACCCGTCACTCAGGGATACACAGATGCAAAAGAAAACACATTCACCCTCGATTTCAGCGAATCGGGATATTACAGCTTCCTTGTCACAACCCAGAGCAACGAAACCTACCGTTTTGTGCTCTATGCGGAATAATAAGGATAGTCAGCATTGGTAAAGGAGACAGTTATTATGAAGAAAAGGATTAAAAGAATATTGTCGTCTGTACTGGCTGCAGTTATGCTTGTGACAAGTATTCCGTCTGCGGTTTATGCGGCGGATGCAGGTGCAGACAATCCCGAAAAGCTTGTGCTTTCGGATGAATATATCAAGGTTTCCGTTTCCGGCGAAAACGGCGGCTTCCTTATTGATACTCTTGAAGGCGATAAGCTTGAAAAGGCAGATAACAACAAATTTCTCTTATACCCTGCCGAGGATTATGATACCTCTTACACCTCAATCCGTGTTACCAGAAAAAACGGCGATGTTGAGGATTACATATTCGGCAGAAAATACGGATTCCTCTGGCTTGAGGGCAGAGAGGTCAATCTTGTCAAGGAAGGCAACTCCATTGTTGCATCCTGGAGCGTTAAGGATATCACCGTTGAGCAGAGTCTGACTCTGCTCGACGAGATGGCATCGCAGCACGGTATGGTCGGCATAAGCTACAAGGTTTCAACAACCTCAGACGATGTTGAAAATGTTAAGCTCCGCATTATGCTCGATACCGCTCTCGGCTATCAGGATTTCGGCACATACCAGGTGCCAAACTCCCTTAACGAATACACCACCGTCATCGGTGAAACGATCATTGATACTAAAGGCGGCATCAACTATAACGGCACAATGTTTGCCATTGACGATGCAAAATCACCTAAAATCAGTGCATACACCACCGATGCGGCAGTTAACAGCGAAAAGGTTATGCCCTATCAGATAGCCTTCGGTCACTGGAATAACCTTGCATCAAGCGTATTCGACTTTGTTCCCGACAAGGCACTTAATTTCACAAATCCTTACAATATGGATTATATGACCGCCGACAGTGCATACGCCCTTTATTATGATATGGGTGCAATCGCACAGAACGGCGAAGCAACAATCGGCACATATTACGGCGTTTTCTCAAACTCAACCGTAAGCGAAAAGGAAAGCGTTGCAATCAATTTCACAACCCTTCCGTCAAGCATGCAGTTCAATGAAGCGGAAGATGCTTATCTTCCTCAGGTCGGCAATACCCCGGGTGATGTAAAGCTTCAGATGACAATCGAAAACATCAGCGGCTCCAACCTTTCAGGTGCATCGGTTATCATAAAATCGCAGAACGGTGTTGTGCCCTACAGCAACTGGCAGCTCGGTCTTTCCTACGGCAGCGAAAAAGATTATTCAACCTATATATCCGATTTCGTTGCAGGTGAGGAAGCACTGCTGGATGTTTACTATCAGATTTCTCCCATTCAGGTCAGCGAATACAGACGCTTCGAGGTGCTCGTTTATAAAGGCAGAGAGCAGACCGAAGCAAACCTTCTGGGCAGCCGTGAATTCTATCTGTTCTGTCCCGGCGTTCTGGGTGAGGTTGTTGCCTTCAACAGCATCGACCCTCAGGTTATTTACTGTGAAGGCACCCGACAGCTTTTCCTTTCAGGCAAAAACTTTTCTCTTATGGCAGACCCCACCGCTTATGCAACCGTTTTAAGACCCGTTGCAGGCGGAGATGATGTTACCGTTCCCTCAAAGGATGTTGTTGTTGACCCCGGCACAAACACAATGTATATCATCGTTGAGCAGGAAATGATTCCCGGTGCATATCAGGTTATATTCGATTGGAATGAAGCAGGCAAAGAAGATACAACCGCTCAGCTTCTGCAATTCCAGGTTTCAAACAAGCCTGAGGTTATGTCACCGATATACGGTCTTGTAACCGTTGAGAAGGATGAGGGCTATACCGACCGCGACCCCAGATACAAAGTCGGCATCTATGAAAGCGAAGAGGATTACAAGGCAAAGGTAAAAGACCCCAACAATCAGGTTTATCTTGAGATCAGAGGCAATTTCGGCGTTCGTTATGATGATAACGGAAATCCCGTTGAAATGAAGGCAACCTCGCTTGCCGATGTTGAGGGCAATATCACAAACACCATCAATATCAGCAACTGCCTTGATATTGAAGACGGATATCTTGCCGTTCTTGTTGAAAATCCCGGCACGGATGATCAGGTTATCAATGTTGACATTGACGGCAGAGTTTATACCACCAACAGCAGAACAAAGGTGTGGAACGGCGTTTGTGCCATCACCTCATTTGAAAACGGTGAGCTCAGTGCTCTGCTTCAGTATAACGCAGACGGTTCGCCCACCACGGATATTGAAAACAGCGTTACCAACACCAACGCAATAACCCTGCTCTGGCCGGGTGCAGCAAGTTCCGCACAGACTCTTGCAGGCATCATATTCGAGTTCAGATATTGCCAGTTCGGCATGATGGCAACAGAATACGGCACGGTTACCGATTCTACCCCCAAGAGAAGAGTAGTTTCCTTCGGTGCCGAAATGTCGCCGGATTTCCTTCTCCCCAAGAATTATGACCATTCAAGAACGCAGACCTCGCCTCTTGATGTTGTGCAATATGCACTTGCAAAGAAAAACTACACGGCAGCTCAGCTCCGTGAGGTTCGTTCAAGCCTTTCCGCAGACCAGAGAGCATGGGAAATCGCACAGCGCGGAACCCTTAACCTCAACGTCAGCAACATTCTTTTCGGTGGCGGATTCATAGGCTTCAACGCATCAATCGAAGTCGGCATTCCCGAATATTTCAGAGGAATTCCCAGTGTCAGAGGCGTTCTTGACCTTAAGATTCTCCCTGCTGCAGGCCATTGGGAGGTCGGCGTAGAGGGTGAAGCAAGCTTCCTCACCGTTGTCAAGGTTGAAGCTGCACTTACCCTTATGAAGGTTGACGGAATTGCTCCCGGTGTTGATAAGATTTATTTCTACTGTGAAGGCAACTATCCCGGCATAAACGTTGACTGCCACGGCATTTTCTGGATAAGAGGCATGGGTGGCGGAATGGAAGGCGTTTACCGTTCGCTTTATGTTAAGTCAAAGGTTCCGCCTATAAGCCTTCTGTTCTCGGGTAAATTTGCAATTTTCTCCGCCTTTGAAGCAAGAGCGGATTTAAAAATCGGTGCACAGGGCTTTGATGTTGCTCTTACCGAGCTCGGCATAGCCGGAATCGAGCTGATTGAAAGAATCGGCATATCGGCTTACTGGTATCCCGAATTCAAATTCAGAGGCTCAATCAATGTAAACATCCTTGATATCATCCTCGGAGGAGGATACATCGTTGTCGAGGAAGACAAGCGGACAGACTCCATCTTCTGGGAGGGCTTTGTGACCGCAAAGGTCAAAACACCCGATCTGCCGCTGATCGGCAGCATTACCATAGGTCAGGCGGATCTGGGTCTGAATACCAATAAAATATGGGGTGCTCTCCATGTTATCGGCATTGACATGGGCCTGACATATTATTGGGGAGGCGATGTTGACTTCGGCTTCGGCAAATACGATGCTCCCGAGCCCACCTACCCCATCGCTCTGTTCACAACTCCCATCAGCCGCAATGCGCAGACAGGTCAGGTTCTCTATATGAGTGCAGGAACAAATGCGGTTCTTGCCGCAGAATCAATGATTGTTCCTGCTGCGGAGCCGGCGGATATCGTTACCGATGAAATCAAGGTTACAAGCAGTGTTGACCGTATGAGCCACACAATTCAGCTCGGCGGATATAAGGGCTACAGAGACATGGCTCTTACCGTAACCTATGAGGCTGACAGCCTTGAAGAAGCTCAGGCAATCGCTTACGGTGACAAATACGGCAACTCGGGCATAAAGCTCACCGCAACGGATGACGGAAGCGAATATGCAGTCAGATGGATTGATAATTCCGTTGATGCAGATAAGCAGCCCGATGCAAATGCTCTTCTTTCATACAATGAAGAAACAAAGCAGGCTCATGCCACAATCACATTTACGGATAAGGAGTCTTATTCACATAACTGGACTCTTACCTCCAATACCCCTGCAGACCTTGCTCTTTACGAAATGGAGCATATGGCAGGTCTGAGCGGTGCAGACTATACATACGATTCAGGCAATATGACCGTTAACTGGCAGGGCGATATCCTTGAGGATATTGATAATCTTGCGGTTTACGCAATCGGCGAAAACGAAGAAGTTCATGCTCTTTATCAGACAACGGATACCGCGGTTATCGCAGGCGGAATGGCAAATGCAACCAAGGGCACGGCAACCTTTGAAATCCCTGCAGACCTTCCGAGCGGCAGCTACACCGTTAAGGTTGTTGCAAGCAGCGAAGCAAACAGCATAAACGATATTGCCGAGGCTGAAGGAAAATTCACTTATGTGAATCCCAACCAGCCTGCAGACCCCGCAATCGGCAGCGTTAAGCTCGGCGGTGATTACAGTATTGATGTAGATGTAGCCGCAAAGCCTGATTATGAAGGCTATGTTGTAACTGTTTATGAAAAGCAGACTGCAGACGGCAAAACCGAATGGGTTAAAACCGAGCTCGGCAATCAGTGGATTGAGCCCGAAGAGGGCGGAAAGCTTCCCGAAACAATCGTTGCTGGCGGCAGATTTACCAATACCGTGTATACAGACGCCGACGGTAATATTCTTTCAGCATCCGAAGCGGAAAACGCAGAGAATGTAACCGAAACGACCGAAGAAATCGGACTTGAAGCAGGAAAGACCTACCGTGTGGGTGTTGTTGCACACAAGACCGATGCAGACGGCAACGTTCTCTTCTCAGAGGAAACCTTTACCGATGAAATCGAAATGAAGGCTCCCGTCATACCTCAGGTTGAGGTCAGAGCACAGGGTGCAAAGACTATTGAAGATATATCAGAAATGTCTTCAACCGTTGATGTTGTCATTTCAGATAAGGTTGTTGTTGATATCAGCTCCGATATGCCCGTAAACGGCACATGGTCCCTCAACGACGGTGTGCAGGAAGGAGCTTTTGAGGCTGCAGATTCAACATCAATCAGTCTCGGCGGCGAAGAAGGTCTTGATGAAGGCGAACATATTCTTACGCTTTACGGCGAAAACGAAAACGGAGATGCGTTCTCACGCAGCTACCGCTTCAAGGTTGACACAACCGCTCCCAGACTTCAGTTCAGCTCACCTCATAACGGAGCGTTCTTCAGCGAAACAGTTACTGTTGCGGGTCTGAGCGAGCCGAAATCAACAGTTTACATTTCTCTTGACGGCTTGCTTTGCAAGAGCGTTGAGGTTGATAAAAACGGTGAATTCAACGCTGATATCACAACAGACACCTCAAAGCTTGAACAGACTGTATCGGTTTATGCAAAGGATCTTGCAGGCAACGAAACAAGAACCTATGATATGCAGATTACCAATTCCGTTATCGGTGAATACGGCTCTGATTTCGCAATTTATCTTAACGGCACGGATTACACCAACAAAACCATTCCCGCAGGAACAAGCGGTTTGCTTGAGCTCCGCATCGTTTCGGGTGATAAGAGCATTACCGTCCCCGCAAACAGCATAGTCGGCAGACAGGCAGAATGGTCTGTAACCACCGTTGAAGGTACCGCAAGCATCAGCAATATGCAGCTTGTGACCGATAACGATGTCAACGGTTTGCTTACGGTTGAACTCGACAAGCGGAATGTAGCAGCCGTTCTCGGCGGTAATGAAACGCTTGAAGAAAGCAGATATGAAATATCTCTTCCCGCAGACAGCATCGGATACACCGTAGCTCCTCAGGGCGAAACAACCGTTAAATATGATTCCGATTTCAGCTTTACCGTTGAACTCGCAGAGGGCTACAGCAAAACGGATTCCTTCGCCGTTAAGGTAAACGGCGTTGAAATTGAGGAATCGGACGGCGTTTATACAATTGAAAATATCCATGCCGATAAAACCGTTACCGTTGAAGGTGTTGCGGATATTACCGCTCCCACAGCAAACATTAAGATTGACAAGGATTCTTGGAACAGCTTCCTTAATACAATTACCTTTGACCATTTCTTCAAGGAAACACAAAAGGTAACCGTAACCGCAGCCGACAGCGGCAGCGGAATGAACAGCATTTATTATTTCATTTCCGAAAAAGCACTTACTGTTGACGAGGTTAAGGCGGCGGAATGGACAGCATATGACAGCGATTTCAGCCTCAATCCCGATCAATCCGCAGTTGTTTATATCAAAGCGGTTGATAATGCAGGCAATGCGGCATATATCAGCTCCGACGGTCTGGTGCTCGACGGCACCGTGCCCGTTATAACAGGCATTGAAAACGGCAGGACCTATTACGGTGAGCTCACCGCAACGGCAGCCGATGCCAACCTCGAAGCGGTGCTTCTTGACGGTGAAAAGCTTGAAATTTCTGACGGCAGCTTTACAATCGCACCCGATAACAGTGAGCATACCGTTGAAGCAACCGACAAGGCAGGCAACAGCATTTCCTACACCTTCAGCATTTATGAAACATTTGAGGTTAAATTTATCGTTGATAATGAGGAATACAAAACCGTAACCGTAAATTACGGCGATGACCTTGCGGCAAGCGAATTTCCTGCAATTCCCGAAAAGACGGGCTACACAAGCATTCCTCCCGTATGGGAGCCCGACAGCCTTGAAGACATCAGGGAAAATAAGGTTGTCAGAGCGGTTTATACTCCCGATACATGCAAGGTTATCCTTCCCGTAAACACAATCGGATACGAAGTCAATACCGAACAGGATACGGATGTTGCCTACGGTCAGCCGTTCAGCTTCACTGTTGATACCGTTGACGGCTATTCAAAGACCGATAAGTTCAGGGTATATGTAAACGGAACCGAAATTTCAGCAATCAACGATATATACACCGTTGCTCAGGTACAGTCAGACCTTGTAATCACCGTTGAGGGTGTTGCGGATATTACCGCACCCGAAATTGAAATTCAGGTCAAAGACAGAATCTGGAGCAGCTTCCTCAACACAATCACATTCAACCACTTCTTCAAGGAAACTCAGAAGGCAAAAATAACCGCAGCCGACAGCGGCAGCGGTGTAAATAAGGTTTACTATTATCTTTCCGACAGAGTGCTCAGCCTTGACGATGTCAGGGCGGCTGAGTGGGTTGAATATACCGACAGCGTAAAGCTTGACCCCGAGCAGACAGTTGTTGTTTATGTCAAGGCGGTCGATAATGCAGGCAATGCGGCATATATCAGCTCCGACGGTCTTGTGTTTGATAACACTTCACCCGTTATCACGGGCATTGAAGACGGCGGCGTTTACGAAGGTGCCGTAACCGTTACGGTTGATGATGACAATGTAGGCAAAATAACCGTAAACGGCAAGGTTGTATATGATTATGAAACAGCAGAAGATGAAGCAGCAGGCAGACAGTTTACCGTAAGCCCTGCAGAGGGTGCACAGACCGTTACCGTAACCGATAAGGCAGGCAACGAAATCAGCGTTACCGTTACCGTTTATGAGGTTTATGACATCAGCGATGTTATAACAGGAATCAACGGCTTCAACAAAGACCGCGTAACAATCTTCTGGGAGGATGATATCAACGCTCTTATTGCAGAGATTGATGCACTTCTTGCAAAGCCGGGTATCTCCGGAGAGAAGAAGGAGCTTCTTGAAGGCTACAAAGCTCAGGCAGAGGAGCTCATTGAAATCATCAACGACCCCTGCAGCTATCTTTCCTTCAGACTTTTCTATTTCGTTTATGACTGTCTTAACTGGAAGATGGGCGGTTTCACCAACATCTTCAACAGCATTTTCTCAGAAATCTTCGGATAATACCGCATTTCCGGAATAACTCAGAAGCCGACGGATTTAACTCCGTCGGCTTCTTTCTGCTGGTAAAGTTGTAAAAATCAATAACTATCAACAGCTTTTGCTCCGTAAAGATCCACCGTTTTCCATAGCTGTTCAGCCACTTTTTTGTCACCAAATCTTTACTAAATATTGGTTTCACAGATATAAAGTGCAATCCGATATTTCAGCTTTTGTTATTACTTCCTTAAGTGTTTCGCCCGTCTGAAGCTGATATGTCAAAAGTTCGTCTGCGGTATCGTAAAGCTTTTCGGTTTCTTGCTTATATGCCTGACAGATACTGATTTTGTTGTTTTCTACATGAGTAATCGAATAAATTATATCTTTCCACACCAATTCAATTTCAGCTCCGTGGCTGACACTGCGTTTAAAACTGCTTATTGTTTCAAATGTTTCATAGGGAAAAGTATTGATTTTTTGGGTTTCCATAAAGATATCTCCTTTTGATTTAAATTCAGGAACATCGCCCTCATAATTAATTCGTTCAAAATCAGGGTTAGGTATTCCCGTTTCAGAGTCCCAAGAAAAAATATGATCATGGATTTTTGAGTGTTTCCAAGGTTTTCTGTGGTCAGTATAATGCCTCTCTTTTTCAGCACGCCCATCATTTCCTATTTTTGTATCTCGGCGATATCCTCCGTTTTTTGTGTTAGCCCATGTTGTTTTTATCTCGCCGGGTTTACCTAAATATCTTTCATCATCTTCTTTGTTAGGTTTCCATTTTCCTCCGTGAGCACTTCCCATACCCTTAAAATACTCAGGCATAACATATCCGTAAATCTGTTTCCTTGTTGAACTTTCAGAAACATAATCGTTTGATATTGTTCCAAATTTTTCAACAAATACTGTATTTGCAGATTTACCAATGTCATCACCGTAATGCTGCCAAGAACTCAAATCATAGTCAACAAAAAGAATGTTGCCTTCCATTTCGGGGAACGGAGTGTTGTAACAGATAACCAACTCAGGTTCAATGCGTTTGAGCATTTCGTTGTAGCCTTTTAAGAAAAATTCCTTTTGGTCTTTGTGGCTTCCGTGTTCAGATACCATATAGGTTGAAACCGCAACTGTTGAACCTTTTTCAATACCATTAAAACAGAAATCAAATGTATTTTCAAGACCCCAACTTACAGTCGGAATAACTTTGATACCCTTTTCCGCAAGATATGCCCCGACCCAACGGTTTCTGAATGTGTTATACAACTGCATAACGGGATTCATTTCAATATACATACTGTAATCGGGAGACAAAACCGCTTTGTACTTTTTGAGCATATCAATATATTTATCGGGTTTTGTCCATATATTCTCAAATTTGTAATCATACAGGAAAAAGTGAACGATTCTTTCGTAATGTTCATCTTTTCCTGTTTTTATTTTGTCAAAACCGATCAGGCGTTGATCGTCAAAAGGAGTTAATCCCAAATCCACTTTTGAAATAACAGGTATATTCCATTTACCTTTACCTTTAAATTGATTCCGTAAAAACATAGGGCTTGTGCGATAGTTATAGTTCTCTTCTGTCAAGATTTAACCTCCATAAATTAAAAATGTAGCGAACGAATGTTCGCTACAAATGTATTATAGAGAATAAATTCTGTTTTGTCAAGTGTTTTTCAGCATTAGAGGTTATGTTTTGGAAAATATTAGTCACCTGTCCGAATTTTAAACAAAAAACTCCTTGCATCAACGGCTGAAACCGTTGATATACAAGGTGTTTTGTAACCGCTGATTAAATTGGGTTGCGATTATCGGCGAGATAGTTTTAATGCCGGAAATGCACGAAAACGCAGGCAATACTTTGTGTATTAACGAGTATTTCGAGCGTTTACGGCAAAAAAATAACCGCTGAGAGTCGTGACGACGATTTAATCAGCGGTTACATTGGTCGGAGTGCAGAGGTTCGAACTCTGGGCCTCGTGGTCCCAAACCACGCGCGCTACCAACTGCGCCACACCCCGATATTATTTGATTTTTCAAATTACTTCATTATTTTCGGCTTTATTTTTTCTTTCCGCTTTGCGCTACCAACTATCGGTCAGAAACATTGTCGCACTGCTCGCTTGGTGCGCTTCGCATTGCTCTGTGTTTCTTCCTGCTCCGCCATTGCCTTCTTCCGCCACCGGCGGCGGCAATGTCCGAGCCACCACACCCCGATATTATTTGATTTTTTAAATTAAATTATTGTTTTCGGCTTTATATATTTTATGATATCTGCAGAATAATGTCAATAATAAATTTCAACAAATTCGGCATCCCGTGAGAGGGATGCCGTTTTTTGATTACACTACGGGAACAGTATGATTATATACGGGATACCACTTAGATGAGCCGAAGTTTCTTGCTCTGAAAAGAACCTCGTCATCATAGACCTCCATCTGGAAGCCCATACCGCCCCAGGGCACACCGTATCTGTTGATAATCATATATGTGGGAAGGTTTATGTAGTTAACGCCGTTGATTGTTTCAACGCATGAAAAACCGAAAACATTTTCAACAAGAGGTCCGTTGAGACCGGTATGAACATGTCCGCTGATAAAGAAAACATTCTCGTATTTCTCAAGAATTGCCTGAACGGCATCGCTGTTATCGTCAAGACCGCCATCCTCCCAGATAACATCCTGACCGTTGACGCCCTCAACGGGAACATGACAGACAACAAACATCGGAAGATCTCTGTCTGCCGCTTCGGCAAGTGAGTCATCAAGGAACTGAAGCTGCTCGGGTGCCATATCCGGGGTATCCCATGTATCGTCGCCGTCATCGCAGAGAACAACAAATCTGTAGCCGTTGATATCGGTTTTGTAGTATGCCTTTTCAATTTTCTCTCCCGAAGGATTGAGTGAATTATAAAGGTCAACAAACTCCTGCCTTGCCTGCTCCTGAGGTCTGTCTTCAACATGACCGACATCATGGTTACCCATTGCGATAACCCAATTTTCGGCACAATGGCTGTCATACATTATTTTATAAAAGCTTTCCATTGAAGCGGCATCGCCGTAGTTTGTGAGGTCACCCGAAACGATAAGTGCATCAATTGTATCCTTTGAACGCTCAAGATCGTTGAGACCGTTTGCCCATATCCACTCGCCGATAGGCCAGTCCACATCAATATGGATATCCGAAACGATTGATGCATTCAGACGGCAGTTATCCTCCTTTGTTGCAAGCTCAAGAGCCTCAAAACCTGCAAGAAATTCGCTTGAAGGAAAAACCGTTGTAAGAAGCGAAACGATAAGTGCTATAATCTGCTTGACTGCAAGCCACATTTTTATTCCTCCTTTTTATTTCTTATTCTGCAAATTCAGCTTTTTCTATCAGATCACAGATATAAACATCAACCTGCGAAAAAATACGGCTGCCGAGAGAAATAAGATATTCATCATCATCCTTATCGCAGAGCATGGCATAGTTTTTGCCGATGTTTTCAACAACATCCCTGTTTTTTCTGACGGTAAGATAATAGAAGGTAAAAGATGAACCGTCGGAAATATTTGAGAAAAATCCTGCTGCGGTCTCGCTGAGCCTTGAATACATCGAGTTTATCGCCTGCGAGGAAAGCATTGCATGCGGAAGATACTTATGCAGTGCAATCTGTGCAGCAAAAAGCATGAGAGCACGAAGCTGACGCACCTCGTTGGTGGTGAGCTTTGCTGCATCCTCAGGGCAGAAGGTTTCGGGTGCAAGGTCTGCAAGGCGGTCGCCAAGCTCAGTTGCCTTTAACGTGTTGCCGTTGCTACGATAAAAATCAACAAGCAGGGCAAGCTCGGCAAGGTCTGCACCTGCAGCCTCTGTTTTTTTCGGATGAAAGATTTTAATATCGTCATCGTTTATTTTCATTTTTATTTATTCTCCGTTGAAGCTTTTTTCTTTTTCATTCGGGTTTTATAGCTCATAAGAGCCTTGACATCCGCATCGGGTGTTGTGCAGTCACCCACGCATACGGTTTTCTTTGAATACATACCCTTGAAGTCGGTTCCGCCGATTGCAAGAATACCCTTGTTGCGTGCAAAGTTCAGAAGTGCCTCCTCCCGGTCGGGAGTGTTTTCGGGATGCCAGACTTCAATGCCGTCAATTCCGCATGCCACAAGACTGTCAAGAATTTCAAGACAATCGGATGCTCCCGGATGAGCAAGCACGGCAATTCCGCCGGCTTCGTGTATTGCATCAATAATCTCGGCGGGCTCGGGATATGTAACCTTTACGAGAACATTCTCTTCGCTTTCGGGAGAGAAAAGCTCGTGATATATTTCGCCGTAAATCCTGTCGGTTATTCCGCATTCGAGAAGAGCGTGCATGATATGCTGCTCAAATACAGCGGTTGAGCCCGTTGCACACTTAAGAACAAGCTCGGGTGAAACAGGATATTTACGGGCAATTTTAAGTGTCATAAGCTGACTTGCCTTTTTTCTGGTAACAACATTCCGATGGCAAAGACCTTCAAGTCTGTCGGGGCTGTCGCAAAGATACCCGAGAATCTCAACATACTTGCCGGATTTTGAATCGTATGACGAAATCTCAACGCCGGGAATAACGGTTATTCCCCTGCGTTCACCTATAATCTTTGCACGGACCGTTCCTGCCTGACAGTCACGGTCGGTTACGGCAATGGTGGTTAATCCTTTCTTCTGAGCAAGCACAATGAGGTCATCAATACCCATTGAGCTGTCAGAAAGCTTGGTGTGGCAATGCAAATCTGCTGGCATAATCTTTACCTCTCTGAAAAATCGCACAATGTCCTAATATACAATAATTATACAACAATTATGTATTTTGTGCAAGCTTTTTTTGAGGATAAACTGTAATTTTTATGGTTTTCGTTTTATTTTTCAAGCAGGGTTTGATTTTTATATTATATGTGCTATAATATATATTTACAGTTATAATATACGGAGGAAGGAAATGAAAAAGATTGCAATCGGTCTCAGCGGAGGGGTTGACAGCAGTGCAGCTGCCCTGCTTCTGCTTGAACGGGGCTATGATGTTACGGGTGTTATTCTTCGTTTGAAACCTGATAATTATGCAGATTCCGATATCGCCGATGCACAGAAAATTGCCGACTGTCTCGGAATAGAGCTGAAAATTCTTGACCGCCGTGATTATTTCAGAAAAGCCGTAATCGAGCCCTTTGTCGGCGAATATCTTTCCGCACGCACGCCGAATCCCTGCGTTGAGTGTAACGCCTGCGTAAAATTCGGAACGATGCTTGATTATGCACTCGAAATCGGATGCGACGGAATTGCAACGGGCCATTACGCAAAAATCGAAGAAAAAGACGGAAGATTTCTTCTCAGACGCTCCGAAAGTGCAAAGGACCAGAGCTATTTTCTTTACAGACTCAGTCAGCACCAGCTTTCAAAGGCAATTTTTCCTCTTGAAGGAATGGATAAAGAAGAAATCCGTCTTAAAGCAGAAAAAGCAGGACTTCCCGTTGCCCGGAAGAGCGACAGCCAGGAAATCTGCTTTGTTCCCGATGATGATTATATTGCTTATCTTTCTTCCCTTGGCATTTCTTCGCCGAAAGGGAAATTCATTGATATAAACGGCAATGTTCTCGGCGAGCACAACGGAATCATCAACTACACAATCGGTCAGCGAAAGGGGCTCGGTGCCTTCGGAAAGCCGATGTTTGTTACCGCAATGAACGCTGCGGACAACACCGTTACCATAGGTGAAAACGGAAGCCAGTACAGCAGCGGTTTTATTGCCGACAGACTGAATTTCATTCCGTTTGACAAGCTTGAGGAGCCGATAAGAGCGAATGTGAAAATCCGTTTCAAAGCCAAGGAACAGCCTGCCCTTATCACGCCGCACGCTGACGGCACGGTAACAGTTGCTTTTGACGAGCCGCAAAGGTCGGTAACTCCCGGGCAGAGTGCCGTTTTCTATGACGGTGATATTGTTATCGGCGGAGGAAGGATAATTCGTAATTCGTAATCACGGATTAAAAGTCCGATTCAATCACCTTTTCGCTGTCCTCCGGTGAATAAATCCAGCGGTCGATATGACCCTCTCTGATAAAATATTCGGGCGGCTGAGCAGGATAATCCGCTTCAAAGCAGTCAACGATAATCAGCTTTATTTTCATTTTTGACGGAATTATGCTTTTGATGTAAACACTCGCATGGCTGCCTGCCTCAACGCCCTGAGAAAACTCCGCAAGACCCGCGAGATTTGGCGTGAGTTCAACGAAAATTCCGTATTTTTCAACCGAGCGGACTATGCCGGGAACGGTTTCTCCGACAGAAAAAAGAGCCGCATTCTCTTCCCATGTGCCGAGAAGCTCTTTGTGGCTGAGCGTTATTCTGCCGTTTTCGTCAATCCCCTTTACAACCGCAAAAATGCTCTGACCGGGTGCAAATCTCACTCCCGGATGCGGAATTCTTGAAACAGAAATGCTGTCAATCGGCATAAGAGCACTTATGCCTGCACCTATGTCGCAGAAAACACCGAAGCCTTCTATGTGAGTTACGGTTGCAGGAATAACGTCTCCCGCACGGAGCGAAGAAATATATTCACGGGAGCATTCATTCTGAACCCTTCTGCGGCTCAGCATTGCAAATGTTCCGCCGTTTCCGTCGGAGCGGAAGCCTGTAATAACAAAAGCAACGGGCTTATTCACTCTTGAAATAAGTGCGATATCCCTGACCGTTCCTTCCTCAATGCCGACGGCACCCTCGTTTCTCGGAATAATCCCCTTCATGCAGCCGAGATCAACATGAAGATTATGCTCGCTGTCGCAGCGTGTGACACGCCCTTCAAGAGTTGCTTCGGAATAAAAAGCATCACGCAAAGTAAAAGGATTTGAGAGGAAACGCTTGTTTTCATCTGAAGTTATAATCTGACCCTCGGGTTTGAATATTCTCATTTATGACCACCATTCCGCCGTTAAGGCTGTTTTTTTCAATGTTAAAATATATGGTAATTCCCGGAATATAATTCCAAAAAAGAGGAGTAATATTTATGGATGTAAGAATCGGAGATACCCTTCTTATGAAAAAGCCGCATCCCTGCGGAAGCAACAGGTTTGCCGTTCTGCGTATCGGTGCGGATTTCCGCATCAGATGCATCGGCTGCGGCAGAGAGGTTATGCTCGAAAGAGTAAAGGTTGAAAAAAATATAAAAAAAATTATCCGTGATGAAGAGGAATAATTTATGCTTGATAAACTCGTTAAAGTTGAAGAAAGATTTGAGGATATAAACAAAAGACTCTGCGAATCCGATGTTGTTTCGGATATGGCACAATATAAAAAGCTTATGCAGGAGCTCAAGGTTTTAACCCCGATTGTTGAAAAATACCGCGAGCTCAAGGCGGCTCAGGCAACCCTGCATGAAGCAAGAGAAATGCTCGATGCAGGCGGCCTTGAAAAGGATTTCCGTGAAATGGTTCAGGAGGAATATGAGCAGGCGGGAGACCAGGTTGAAATTTTCCGTGAGGAGCTCAAAATCCTTCTTCTTCCCCGTGACCCCAACGATGATAAGAATGTTATTGTTGAAATCAGAGGCGGTGCAGGCGGCGAAGAAGCATCGCTTTTTGCAGGCGTGCTTTTCAGAATGTATTCGATGTACGGCGAGGCGAAGGGCTGGAAAAGTGAAATTCTAAATTCCAATCCCACGGAGCTCGGCGGCTTCAAGGAAATCAGCTTTATGATTGAGGGCGAAGGAGCATATTCACGCTTCAAGTTTGAAAGCGGTGTTCACCGTGTTCAGCGTGTTCCCGAAACCGAAAGCCAGGGCAGAATCCACACCTCGACAGTAACGGTTGCCGTTCTTCCCGAAGCAGAGGAGGTTGATGTTGAAATCAACCCCGCTGACCTGCAGATAGACACCTACCGCTCGGGCGGTGCAGGCGGTCAGCATGTCAACAAAACCGAAAGTGCAATCCGCATTACCCATATCCCCACGGGAACGGTTGTTGAATGTCAGGATGAAAGAAGCCAGCACAAAAACAAAGACAGGGCAATGAAAATTCTGCGTTCAAAGATTCTCGAAGCCGAAAGAGAAAAACAGCATGATGCCATTGCAGGCGAAAGAAAAGCTCAGGTCGGCACGGGCGACAGAAGCGAAAGAATCCGAACCTACAATTATCCGCAGGGCAGAGTCAGCGACCACAGAATCAATCTTACTCTTTATAAAATTGAAGCTATCCTCAACGGCGACCTTGATGAGATTATTGACGCTTTGATAACCGCTGATACAGCGGAGAAATTAAAAAGTGAATAAATTAATTTGTAATTATGAATGCGTAATTAAGGTTGTTGATTTATGGTAAAATACTTTTTAAAATTTCTGATATTTCTTTTCAAAGCGACATTTTATGTGGCTATAGTAATAACCGCACTTATCACTGTGGGAGCTTTTATAGCCGCCTTATTTGATGTTTTCCCTGTTGCAAGCATTATTATCGCTTCCGTTCTTGCAACCGCAGTTATTTCTGTTGCTGCTTATAGGATTGTGACTTTCGTTAAGAAAAAAAGAAAAGAAGCTTTTTCGGGAAGCAGAAGAAAACCGTCGGAAGGAAATTAATAAAGAATTGGAAAAACACAGAGCCGTTCACAGCTCACATAAAGGAAAAAATAATGAAAACACTTTATTTAAAATCAAACGATAAAAATTCAATACAAACTGCCGCGGATATTCTGAAAAACGGCGGTCTTGTTGCAATACCTACCGAAACGGTCTACGGTCTTGCCGCAAATGCACTTGACGGAGAAGCAGTAAAAAATATTTTTACTGCAAAAGGCAGACCGCAGGATAATCCGCTGATAGTGCATGTTGCATCGCTTGAGGAAATCGAACCTCTCGTTGAAAAGGTTGACCCCCGTGTTTATGCACTTGCAGAAAAATACTGGCCGGGTCCGCTGACGGTTATAATGAAAAAATCCTCACTCATTCCCGATGAAGTCAGTGCAGGGCTTGACACAGTTGCAATCCGCATGCCTTCACACGAATGTGCAAGAGAAATTATAGAAAAATCGGGTCTGCCGCTTGCCGCTCCGAGTGCAAATGCATCGGGCAAGCCCAGTCCCACCAAAGCATCTCATGTCATCGAGGACCTTGACGGAAAAATTGATGCCGTTGTTGACGGAGGCGAATGCTCCGTGGGCGTTGAGTCAACGGTCGTTACCCTTGCAACCGAGCCTCCCACCCTTCTGCGACCCGGCGGAATAACGCCCGAACAGCTTGAGGATGTGCTCGGTGCAATTCAGATTTCCCCTGCAGTTTTTGAAAAGCTCCGTGAGGGCGAAAAAGCCGAATCTCCCGGCATGAAATACAAGCATTATGCTCCTGCCGCTCAGGTTACGATAATCAAGGGCAGCTTTGAGCAATACAAAAAATTCCTTCTTGCCCAGAAGAGCACGGTATGTGCCGTATGCTTCGAGGGTGAAGGAAAAATTTTTGAAAAATATATCGAATACGGAAAAGAAAACGACGACATTTCGCAGGCACACAGAATTTTTGATGCTCTGCGTGAGGTTGATGCAATCGGATGCGACAGAGCTTTTGTGAGATGTCCGATTTCAAGCGGAGTCGGTCTTGCGGTTTATAACAGACTTCTCCGCTCCGCCGCCTTCCGTGTTATTGATTTGGAAATAAGTATTCCCGTTATCGGTCTTACGGGTCAGACGGGCTCGGGTAAAACAACAATCGGCAAAGCTCTTGCGGAAAAAGGCTGTCATATCGTTGACACCGATATTCTTGCAAGAAAAGCGGTTGAAAATCCCGAGGTTATCGGAATGCTGTCCGCCCGATTCGGTAACGATATTATAAAAGACGGCGTGCTTGACCGCCGTGAGCTTGCAAGAAGGGCATTTGCAACTCCCGAGGGCACCGCCGCTCTCAGTGCAATCACCCACCCCGAGATAACCCGTCTTGCAATCGAAGAAATCCATGCGGCCGAAAAAAGCGGTGCAAAGGCGGCTGTTGTTGATGCGGCGTTGCTTTTCGACAGTCCGCTCGTTGCAATCTGTGATAAAAACATAAGCGTTGTTGCGGATGAAAAAATCCGCCTTGAACGGATAATGAAGCGTGATTCCATTTCCGAAACAGATGCCCTTCTCCGCATAAACGCCCAGCCGCCGACAGAATATTATATTGAAAAAGCGGATATCATTATTAATAATAACCCCGATTCAGATTTTGAAACACAGCTTGAAGGTCTGATTTAACAAAGTATAAGAAAGGATGAAATATATGAGCGAAAAAACACAGGCAGAAATTTTAAAGGAAGAACTTTTTGCAAAGCAGGAGCACGCTGCATACACCTGCGAAGAAAAGGAAATTACCGTTGCAGACGAATTCTGCGAAGGCTACAAGAAATTTCTTGACATCTGCAAAACCGAGCGTGAGGCTGCAGCTTACACCAAAGAGCTTGCTGTAAAAGAGGGCTACTCCGAATTCGACCCCAAGGCAAGCTATAAGGCAGGCGACAAGGTTTACTGCGACATTCATTCAAAGGCACTCATTCTCTGCACCTTCGGCACGGAAAGCCTTGAAAAGGGTGCAAAAATCGTTGCTTCCCATATTGATTCTCCCAGACTTGATCTCAAGCCCAATCCGCTTTATGAGGATTCGGAGCTTGCCATGTTCAAAACACATTACTACGGCGGTATCAAGAAATATCAGTGGACAGCCATTCCCCTTGCTCTTCACGGCGTTGTTTTCCGCCGCGACGGCAGCTGTGTAAATATCAGACTCGGCGAGGATGAGGGCAACCCTGTTTTTGTTGTTACCGACCTTCTTCCCCATCTCGACAAAAAGCAGGCAAGCAGACCTCTTGACGAGGCAATCGAGGGCGAAAACCTCAATATTCTTGTCGGCAGCCGTCCCTTCGGCACAGATAAGGGCAGCGAAATGGTAAAGCTTAACATTATGAAGCTCATCAACGAAAAATACAACATTGTTGAATCGGATTTTCTCTCGGCAGAGCTCGAAATGGTGCCCGCATTCAAGGCGGTTGACATCGGCTTTGACCGCAGTATGATAGGCTCCTACGGCCACGACGACAGAGTCTGTGCTTATCCTTCAATCATTGCAGCTTTTGAAGCAAAGGCTCCGAAATATACAAGCGTAACCGTTATCACCGACAAGGAAGAGGTCGGCTCAGACGGCAACACGGGTCTTCACTCCGCTTTTCTCAAGCATTTCATTGCCGACATCGCAAGAACTCAGGGTCTTGAAGGCAGAGATGTGCTCAGAGCATCCGAATGCCTTTCAGCTGATGTAAATGCAGGCTTCGACCCCACCTATCCTTCGGTGCACGACAAGAGGAATGCAGCGTTCATCAACAAGGGTATCGTTGTTACAAAATATACAGGCTCAAGAGGCAAGAGCAGCACCAATGATGCAAATGCGGAATTTGTTGCAAAGATAAGAAACATTTTTGACACCGCAAATGTTGCATGGCAGACGGGCGAGCTTGGCAAGGTTGACGAAGGCGGCGGCGGAACGGTTGCAAAATATGTTGCAAATCTCGGCGTTGAGGTTGTTGATGTAGGCGTTCCCGTTCTTTCGATGCACGCACCCTTCGAGGTTGTTGCAAAGCTTGATGTTTACATGGCATTTAAAGGCTTCAAAGCGTTTTTAGAGCAGTAACGAGGAAAAAGAAGAAAAAAAGAAGTTTGTTTACAATTTGTTAACATTTCTACAACAAATTTAAGTCATTCGTACAATATTATACAAATAGGTGACAAGTTTGTATTGTTATCTCAGATTTTGACAACTTCTTTTTTCATTTTTATTTTCTCTTTCCCCGGTACTGCCGAATGCTGCACACATTCGGCAGTACATCTTTTTACGGAGATTTTTTTATGAATAACATACACGGATTAAAATTACAGTTGAAAACCGACGAGGCATTTCTCATTGTTTCCCCCGAAAACCGCCGCTGGCTTACGGGTTTTGCTTCGTCTGACGGCTATCTTATCATAACAAAAAACGAATCCGTTTTTCTGACCGACAGCCGATATATCGAGGCGGCACAAAAAGAAATCACGGACTGCGATTCGGTTGAGCTTCTCACCTCATTTTCCGCACAGCTTCCCGTATACATTGAAAAGCTCGGCATAAAAACCGTTTTTACCGAAGCGGAAAGACTCAGCGTTGCGGAATTTGCAAAAATCAGAAAATCTCTGCCCTGCGAATGCATTGCAGAAAAGGCGGATGAAGAAATCAACCTTCTCCGACGCCGCAAAAGCGAAAAAGAAAAGCAGAAAATCCTTGCCGCTCAGGCAATTGCCGAAAAGGCATTTGACCATATTCTCGGCTTTATAAAAGAGGGCGTAACCGAGCGTGAAGTTGCTCTGACACTCGACTTTTTCATGCTGAAAAACGGTGCGGAATGCGTTTCGTTTGAAACAATTGCCGTAAGCGGAAGAAATTCCTCCATGCCCCACGGCGTACCGTCTGATAAAAAAATCGGACACGGCGACTTCATAACGCTTGATTACGGTGCGGTTGTTGACGGCTACCACAGCGACATGACAAGAACAGTTGCCGTCGGTGAAGTTTCATCAAAGCAGGCAGAGATTTATGAAACCGTTCTTGCCGCACAGAAAAAAAGTCTTGACTGCCTTTGTGCAGGCGTTTCGTGCAAGGATGCGGATGCCACCGCAAGGGATATAATCAGGAATGCGGGCTACGGTGATTTCTTCGGTCACGGCACGGGTCACGGAGTCGGAATTGAAATTCACGAGGAGCCGAGAGTATCTCCGAAAAGCCGGAGCATACTCAGTGCGGGCGATGTTGTGACGGTTGAGCCCGGAATTTACCTTCCGTCCGAATTCGGTGTCAGAATCGAAGATATGGCATTTATAACCGAAAACGGATATGAAAATCTCACAAAATCACCGAAAAATCTTATAATTCTTTAATTCATAAGCGATAATTATTAAAAAAGACTTGAAAAATACTAATGAATAGTATAAAATAATTGAGAAAACATATAAACAATTATAAGGAGAAATATTTTTATGGTATCAGCAGGCGATTTCAGAAACGGCGTAACCTTCGAAATGGAAGGTCAGGTCTATCAGATTATCGAATTCCAGCATGTTAAGCCCGGCAAAGGCGCAGCTTTCGTAAGAACAAAGATCAGAAACGTTATCGGCGGTGCTGTTGTTGAGCGTACATTCAACCCCACAGATAAGTTCCCCACCGCTTACATTGAGCGCAAGGAAATGGAATATTCATACGAAGATGGCGGTCTTTACTATTTCATGGACCCCGAAACCTATGACATGGTTCCCATCGGTGCAGACACTCTTCCCGAAAACTTCAAGTTTGTCAAGGAAAACGAAACCTGCCGTGTTCTTTCATACAAGGGCAGCGTTTTCGGTGTTGAGCCCCCCAACTCAGTTACTCTTCAGGTAACAAAGACCGACCCCGGCTTTGCAGGCAACACAGCTACCAACGCTACCAAGCCCGCAACTCTTGAAACAGGTGCCGAGGTTAAGGTTCCCCTCTTCATCGACGAAGGTGAAATGATTGTTGTTGACACTCGCACAGGCGAATATCTCAGCCGTGCATAATCAGTGCATAAATTAATTTAACGGAGGACAAAGAAATGACCATTACCGAAAAGGTTGCATACCTCAAGGGACTTGCAGAAGGTCTTGCTCTTGATGAAGCAAAGCCCGAAACCAAGATTATCAAGGCTATGATGGATGTTCTCGATGATCTCGCTCTTTCAGTAAGCGATCTTGAGGACGGCATGGATCTCATCAGCGAGCAGCTTGATGCTGTTGACGAGGACCTTGACGAGCTTGAAGGTTATGTTTACGAAGACCTCGACGATTGCTGCTGCGATGACTGCTGCGACGAAGACGAGGAAGAATATTATGATGTTGAATGCCCCAGCTGTGGCGAAGTAATCTGTGTTGACAGAGATATTCTCGACGAAGGAAGCATCAATTGCCCCAACTGCAATGAGCTTCTTGAGTTTGAAATCGACTGCGATTGCGACTGCGACGACTGCTGCGACGAAGACTGATCAAAAAAATTAACCGCCTGATTGATTTCAGGCGGTTTTTTATATCATTTTCTTTTTATCAAGATTAACAAATTTACCGACGGCAACAAGACCAACAACGGTGAGAATAAGCTCAACAAGCATATATGAGCCGTTATAGAAAAACGAATAAAGCTCAACCGCCATTCCTTCAGGGCAATAACTCTTCCAGATTGTAACACCGCTGATATAGTGGCAGATAAATCTGATTATACAGACAACCGTGCCGCCGAGAGCAAGCTCTGCCGACTGCTTTCCGCCGATTCTGCCCTTGAACATTCCGCCGAGACCGAGACAGCCGAAAGCGATGATATAATCCACAACGGCAACGGTGAAATAAGCCGCAAGACCCGTAACATGAACAAAATTCTTGTATCCCATTATCATTTCGGCTATCGCAAGCACGGATGAAGCGGCAAGACCGTTTTTAATACCGTGGCGGTATGAAACAATAATAATCGGCACCTGCCCGAAAAGAGTGAAGCCTCCGCCATAAAGAAACGGCCACGGAAGCAAGTCCGAAACAAGGAAAATCGCGATTGAAAGAGCAACCATGATTGCACTTTCGGCGAGTGTCTGAGTTTTTGTGAATTTTTTTGCCATTTCACCGACTCCTTTTGTGATGAATGGGTCTGCAGTTTTTAAAACAAAAACCCGACGGAAACCGTCGGGTGTGAAAGTCTGCACTGAGTTCCTTTTCCCTACGCCCGCATTACCGGGATCAGGTCTGAGGGTATGATCTCAGCCGCCTTTTGGCAGCACCCCTTTGTTATTAACATTATAATTGTATTTTATGCGGTTGTCAAGTGTGGCGACCCTGCGTGGTGGCACAAAAAATCCGGTATAAGCAAAATATCTTTTATCCATTATCTATTCAATATTCTCTATTATCTGAAAAATTATCCGCCTATGGCGGATTCGGCGGGCTGAGGTCAGCCCGCCCTACATGCAAATGCGTAATATCAGCAATCTGCAACAAACACACATTTTGTAGGGCGGCTTGACCCAAGCCGCCGCAGATTTATGATTTATCCTATTTCAGATATCAATTCTGACAAAAAGCCAGCTCCGCTTTCAATTGAATCAATAATCCATATAATGAAATTGACTGTTTTTTCTATCAGACTACTAAAGAACTCAATAACGCTGTCAAAAACAGACCGTTCTCCGTTGTTATCTGAAAGATTGTCGGCTTGTGTTTGCGTTGTGGTAGAATTGTTGTTTTCTGCAGGTTTTGTTGTAGCTTCAGTGTTTGATGCTGTGGTTTCTATTTCTGATGTATCAGATTGAATAATCTCAGAGTTTAAATTAAAATTCATTGCAGGTCTGACACCCAAATATGTACAATCTGCATTGTGCGGAAATTCGGTAAAGATATAATCCCCAACAGGAACATAACACACAGTGCGAGAACTATCACCAGCAGTACGCAACCGCCAATAAGAATATCCGGTATAACTATCTGCATTTACAAACACATGTAACCCTTGGCTTTTTGCATAATCACTTCCCTGTGCTAAATGAGTGACATCAGAATTGCTAAACGATGAGCTAAAACCATACTCTTTATTTAACACATCACTTCTCGAAAGAAGATATATTTTATCATATGTTGTTTCAGAATCATATGCCGAAACAGAATCGCTATACGCTGAGTTATCAATTGACGTATACTGTATTTTATCCTGCTGTGCTTCTGTAAATGCAGTGTTATAAAAATTATTGTTAAGCCAGTTTCTTATGCTACTTTTAGCATAATTGTTAGAATAATAAGTTTTCGACGTGTCGCCCCAATATGCAGTAACTCCATAGTCATCCTTACCATAAGAAAGAATGTAATTGTTAAACGCCTGCGAGTCAAGGATTGTTTCACTCATTACCATGCCAGTATTAGGATCAAGCACACGCCATTTAATAGGCTCATATTTGAACCAATACACTGTGTTTATGAAATAGCCATTATTATCTTGCTGTGAATCAGAAACAGATGAACTGGTTTCCCAACCTCCATAATATAACCTATAAGAATCGAATACAACTCCTCGATATTTACAAGAGTTATATATAACGTCTTTATATCTCATGTAATCACTGGATATCATTTGACCATTACACGGATTATACGAGTCTGTACCTGTATAATAACCATATGATATCCATTCTCCCTCTGACGCATTGAGAGCAGTAATAAGAGCTTCATCTGTTATCTTAGCTTGAGGATAATAACCAAATTCGATGATATCTCCGACTTCATAAGAGGTTATTGTTGCCGCAGCTACTTTAGTAAAATTGTTTTTTGCTACCGCTAACGTAAATACAAACATTACAGCAAACAAAAAGGATGTTATTTTTTTGAGTATCCGTTTCATTTTGAGTTCCTCCGATAAAATAAAAAGTGCACAGCCGAAGCTACGCACAAAAAACACATAGCTCCGATTGCTGCGACATAACTTATGCCACTTCTACGAGTATGCTGAAATAGAGCATGCATTTTTACATTAATAAAAATACAAACCCATAAAAGTTGCATATATTCAGTTGTGTCGCACTTTTAGTATATCACATCATTTCTCAAAACTCAACAAGAATTATATTATTGCTTATGCAATCACCTCATCCGTCACTATGCGACACCTTCTCCTCGGAGGAGAAGGCGTAACAAACAACTAATCGGAGCGAAGCGACCATTATTCCGAATTCCACATTCCTGATTCCGAATTAAAAAAGGCGTTGTGCTCTTATGAACACAACGCCTTTATGTATTATATTATTCTTCTGCGTTAGCCTTAGCTTCTGCGATAACCTTCTGTGCAACGGGTTCGGGAGCTATTTCATAATGGTCAAATTCAAATGAGAAATAGCCTCTGCCGATTGTTACAGAGCGGAGAACTGTTGCGAAATCGCCCATTTCAGCCATGGGAACTTCAGCTACAAGCTCCTGCATCTTGGGATCATCCTCGCAGGGACCCATGCCGAGAACGCGGCCGCGTCTCTTTGTGATATCGCCCATGATATCGCCGAGATTGTCGCCGGGCATGTAAGCCTTGAGTGAGCCGTAGGGCTCGAGAAGCTTGGGATTTGCACCGGGCATACCGTTCTTATATGCGATGATGGCAGCCATCTTGAATGCCATTTCGTTTGAGTCAACGGGATGTGATGAACCGTCATAAAGAGTTGCTCTCAGACCAACAACGGGGTAGCCTGCAAGAGGACCTCTGGTGATTGCTTCTCTGAGACCCTTTTCAACTGCGGGGAAGAAGTTCTTGGGAACGGAACCGCCGACAACTCTCTCTGCAAATTCAAAATCTTCTGTGGGAATGGGCTCGAATTCAACCCAAACGTCACCGAACTGACCGCTGCCGCCCGACTGCTTCTTATGACGGCCCTGAACAGCAACCTTCTTGCTGATGGTTTCTCTGTATGCAACCTTGGGAACAGTGAGGTCAACCTCAACGCCGAACTTTGTCTTGAGCTTTGTAACAACAGTGTCAAGATGCTGCTCGCCGAGACCCGAGATAATCTGTTCCTTGGTTTCTGTGTTTGTATAATAGCTGATGGTAAGGTCTTCTTCTGCAAGTCTGTTGAGACCTGCTGCAACCTTGTCTTCTTCGCCCTTCTTCTTTGCCTTAACAGCCATGGGAAGGCAGGGTGCGGGGAAGCTTACGCCCTTGAGCTTGATATCTGACTTGGGAGCACAGAGAGTGTCGCCTGTCTTGAAGCCCGAAAGCTTTGTGATGATACCGATATCACCTGCAAGAATTGCAGATGCTTCTTCCTGCTTGCCGCCCTTGGGGAAGAGAAGCTTACCCATTCTTTCGGTTTCGCCCGTACGCTCATTATAAGCAGGAGTATCAGGAGTAATCTTACCCGAAATAACCTTGAAATATGACATCTTACCAACGAAGGGGTCAGCAACAGTCTTGAAGCAGATAGCTGCAAGAGGTGCATTTTCATCGCAGGTAACATCTGCTTCCGATGCAACCGATGCAGCGTCGGGAGCTGACTGAACGATGCAGTTATTGATAAGGTCAACAGCTTCAAGCTGATAACCCGAGCAAGCAAATACGGGACAAATGTCGCCTGCAAGGATACCTGCTTTAAGGCCTCTGTCGATTTCTTCATCGGTAAGCTCTTCGCCGTCAAAGAATTTCATCATGAGTTCTTCGTCAGCACTTGCAACAGCTTCGATGAAAGCTTCCTTCATTCTGCTTGTTCTTTCATCATTTTCAGGCATGGGAGCATCCGAACGCTTGCCATCCTTATATGAGAAAGCTTCGTTTCTTGAGAAGTCAACATATGAAATAACCTTGTCACCTTCAACATAAGGAACAACAACGGGGCAGATCTTGTTGCCGTATTCTTCCTGAAGTGAATCGAAGGTCTTATAGAAATGTGCGTTTTCAGCGTCGCACTTTGTGATTGCGAACATCTTGTTGATGCCTCTGTCGGTAGCTGCCTTATATGCTTTTTCGGCACCGACATCAAGTGTGCTGCCCGAAGCAAGAACGATAAGAGCCGCACCTGCTGCACGCATACCTTCGCTTACGCCGCCCGCAAAGTCAAAAAGACCCGGGGTGTCGATAATATTGATTTTTGTATTTTTCCATTCAAATGAAGCTATAGCTGATGCTATTGAACACTTACGTCTTTTTTCTTCGGCATCAAAGTCGAGAACTGTGTTGCCGTCTGCTACTCTGCCGAGTCTGTCAGTTGCGTTTGAGATATAAAGCATTGCTTCGGCAAGAGTGGTTTTGCCTCGTCCGCCGTGACCGGCAAGAACGATGTTTCTGATGTCTTTTGCGCTGTAAGATTTCAAGAAAGGTTCCTCCTTTATGTGTTCCCCTCCGTTGCACGCCGTCGGGGATATAAGACTTAATATCGGCAGTTTAAAGTGCCATATTAAATAGAATTATATCACAAAAGTTTTCCCATTTCAATGATTTTTTTGTTGTTTTTTATAAAAATCCGTGAATTTTATAAACTTTTTTCGCAAAAATCACTTTCCGTCAGCTTTTTCGGCTGCTTTTTTGTCATTTTCGCCGTTAATTTTGCTTCTTGCCGTCCAGAGATGAATAATTCCCTCCTCGTTGAGCACCTTGAGCATAACGAAGGTTATGGGCAGTGCAAAAAGACCGATCATGCCGAAAAGCTGAAGTCCGAGATACATTCCCGCAAGGGTAACAATCGGGGGCAGACCAACATTCATTGCAACCAGTCTGGGCTCAAGAATCTGGCGGATAACGGTTATCAGACCGTAAATGACAATCAGACCGATGCCGAGACCGATGTTGCCGCTGAACAGACTGACAACAGCCCACGGAATCAGCACGGTGCCCGTTCCGAAAACGGGGAGAATATCAAGAATGGCGGTGCCCACGGAAATGGCAATGATATATCCTCCGTTATAAACACCGATCAGCTTCAATATATTAAGACCGATCGTAATTTCGCAGAAGGTAACAAAAATAATTGTTGCGTAGGATTTTACCATTTTCCCGATTATATCTCCGAAAAGCCTTTTTACTTTGATTATCAACGCTTCGTGCTCCTCGGAAATATTGTTTTTGATAAGATTTGTGAGGCTGTCATAGTCACAGGTCACAAAGAAGCATGCTATAATACTTATCAGAGCAGCTGCAAGAACCGCAGGGATATGCTTTGCGGTTGAAATAAGACCTCCGAGCGGAGTTGTTATGAGCGACAAATCGAAGCCTTCCGTACTCAGGTCCATTCCTGCCGCCGATTCACCCTGCTCAAGATAAAGAAGAACATTGCTGATAAAACCGCTGATTGTGTCGGCAAGCGATTTTTCGATTGAGTCGGGCAGGAATGCAATATGGCTTATAATCCAGCCCTCGACGGACCTTATAAGCTCAGGCAAATCATGGAGTTTATCAACAATATAGGAGCCCAGACCTCTGAATTCGCTGACCAGACGGTAGCCGACAAGAACTATCACCGTAACAATCGCGGTAAGAATCAGAAAAACCGAAACGGCACCGACTATGCTTCTTTTTATCTTTGTCTTTTTTGAAATCAGTCTTATGGGCTTCTGAAGAATAAGCGCAACCACAAAAGCGATTATAAAGGGTGCAACAATCCAGAATGCATACTTGAGGAAAAGAGCATAAAGCACCGTGACTACCGCAAAGAAGGTTATGTTGATGAGCATTTCTCTTCTTTTTTCAACTATATTCATTATAAAACACCTCCCGAAGGCTTTCTGTACTTCATTTTATAGTTTAGTTTACACCTTTTTTCCGTAAAACGCAATTAATGTTATAAAAAATATACAAAAATTTAATAAAAGTTAAATTAGGGCTTTATTATTTTGAATTTTTGTGATAGAATAAAATCCAATAATTTTATTTTTGATACTATGTTTACATAAAAGGAGAGCTTTATATGTATGTAGCTATAATGGGATACGGCGTGGTTGGCTCAGGCGTTGCAACGCTTCTCAAGAAAAACCACGAACACATTGTCAAAAAGAGTATGCAGAGCGAAATGGAGCTCAAATATATTCTTGACCGCCGTACCTTTCCCGGTGACCCCTACGAGCATCTTCTCATAACTGATTTTTCAAAAATCGTTGAGGATGACGAGGTTAAGATTGTTGTTGAAACCATGGGCGGACTTCATCCCGCATATGAATATGTTCTTGCAAGCCTCAAGGCAGGAAAAAATGTTGTAACCTCCAACAAAGAGCTTGTTGCCGCAAAGGGCTGCGAGCTTCTCAAGGTTGCAGACGAAAACAACGTTAACTTCCTCTTTGAAGCAAGCGTAGGCGGCGGTATTCCCATCATCCGTCCCATCAGCCAGTGCCTTGCCGCAAACGATATCGACGAAATCGCAGGCATTCTCAACGGCACAACAAACTTTATTCTTACCAAAATGATTACCGACGGCATGACCTTTGACGAAGCACTTCTTCTTGCTCAGAAAAACGGCTATGCCGAGCGTGACCCGTCCGCAGACGTTGACGGCTTTGATGCCTGCAGAAAAATCTGCATTCTTGCAGCCCTCTGCTTCGGCAAGCATGTTTATCCCGATGCTGTTTACACCGAAGGCATCCGCAAAATCACACTTGCCGATGTTGACTATGCCCGTGCATGGGGCGGCGTAATCAAGCTCATTGCAAAGGCAAAGAAGATGGAGGACGGCAGAGTTTCCGTTATGGTTTCTCCCGCATTCATCCAGAATCACAGCCAGCTTGCTTCGGTTGACGATGTTTTCAACGCAATTCTCGTTCGCGGCGACGCTATCGGCGATGTTGTGTTCTACGGTAAGGGTGCAGGAAAGATGCCCACCGCAAGTGCCGTTGTTGCCGATGTTATCGACTGTGCAAGACACATGGAACGCAAGAAGTTCTTCGGCTGGCAGGACAGCGAGGAAGGCTATGTTGCGGATTATCTTGAAACAGAAAATACATTCTATATAAGAGCAACCACCGACGATGCTGCGGCAGCGGTTGCAAAGTTCACGGGTCTTTTCGGCGAAATCAGCCTTCTTGCCCGTCAGGATGCTCCCGAAGGCGAAATTGCTTTCGTAACAGGCTCTCTTTCAGAGAAGGACCTTGCAGAAAAGCTTGAGCTCGTCAAGGATGCAAAGGTTGAATCTGTTATCAGAATCACCAACTATTAATTCGTTAATTATTGCTTCATTATTATAGGAGGATATTATGGCATTAATTGTTCAGAAATTCGGCGGCAGCTCGGTTGCAAACGCCGAAAGAGTAATGAATGTTGCAAGAATCGTTACTGACACCTACAAGGAAGGCAACGACGTTGTTGTTGTTGTTTCCGCTCAGGGCGATACTACCGACGACCTCATTGCCAAAGCAAAAGAAATCAATCCCAACGCATCAAAAAGAGAAATGGATATGCTTCTCGCATCAGGCGAGCAGATTTCAATTTCACTTCTTGCCATGGCTATCGAAAGCCTCGGCTACTCCGCATGCTCGCTTCTCGGCTGGCAGGCAGGCTTCTCAACCAACTCGGTTTACGGCTCCGCAAGAATCAAGAAGGTCAGTGCAGACCGCATCAAAATGGAGCTCGCAAAGAAAAATATCGTTATTGTTGCAGGCTTCCAGGGTCTCAACAAATATGATGATATAACTACTCTCGGCAGAGGCGGCTCAGACACAAGCGCAGTTGCAATCGCAGCCGCAATGCATGCAGACCGCTGCCAGATTTACACCGATGTTGAGGGTGTTTACACCGCAGACCCCAGAAAAATCAAGAGTGCAATAAAGCTCAGCGAAATCACATATGATGAAATGCTTGAGCTTGCAACTCTCGGTGCTCAGGTTCTCAACAACCGTTCGGTTGAAATGGCTAAGAAATATAATGTTAAGCTTGAGGTGCTTTCAAGCCTTGTGCGTGCACCCGGTACAATTGTCAAGGAGGTAGCAGATATGGAAAAAATGCTCGTAAGAGGTGTAACAAAGGATACGGATGTTGCCCGTGTTTCAATAATCGGAGTTCCCAACATTCCCGGAATTGCATATAAAATCTTCGGCAAGCTTGCCGCAAAGAATATCAACGTTGATATCATCCTTCAGTCAGTCGGCAGAGGCGACACAAAGGATATCGCATTCACAACAACCAAGGCACACCTTGAAGATACAGTTGAAACTCTCAAGGGTCTCGACCTTCTCAGCGGTCTTGAAATCGTTTGCGACACAGATGTTGCAAAGGTTTCCGTTGTAGGTGCAGGCATGGAATCACATCCCGGCATTGCAGCAAAGATGTTTGAAGCACTCTTTGAAACAGATGTCAACATCCAGATGATTGCTACCAGCGAAATCAAGATTTCCGTTCTCATCGACATCAATGATGCTGACAAGGCTGTTGCAGCAATCCACAACGCATTTATTCCCGAGCTCAGCTGAATTTAACAAAAAATTGAGGGGCTGCATTGCAGTCCCTCATAATTTTTTATACTTTATAAAATGCATCGTCAACCGTTATTCCGCAGACTGCAAGAACAGCACCAACTGCAGTTTTCATTTCCTCTCCGCTGAGGAAATTGAAGTTGATTCCGGGAATCATTGCTGTTGCAAGCTCAACCGTTTCGGCAAAGCCTTTGTCGTTAAGAAATACGGGTGCAGCGTAGGTGTTTGTTCTCAGATAGTTGACCGATATTTTGCCGAGACTGAGGAATTCACTGATGATATCGGGATTTGCGTTGATAAATTCCGTTCTCGCAACAACAGCGGTCTGTGCAAGCGGTGCTTCGCTGATTTTATTCCACTCGGCGTTAAGGTCAAGAGCTTTTCTGTATTCCGTTTCATTATTAAGCACCTTTGATGCATAAGGCTCGGGAAGAATCAGAATTTCTGCCGTGCCGTCTGCGGTAAGCTGTGCAACCTCTTTATCGGTTGCTTTGAACTGAATTTTTTCGGGGTCAACTCCGTTTTCTTTCAGAATGTGAGCGGCAACCGCCTCAAAGCCCGTACCCTTATATGCGGCATAAACGGTTTTACCGTTGAGATCGGCAACGCTCTTTATCTTTTCGCCTTTTTCAAGAACATGATAATATCCGCAGGTGGTGACCGAAAGAAGCTGAACCGCTCCGCTTGTTTCATTATAAAGCTTTGCGGCTGAGTCAAGCGGCATAACCGCCATATCCGCACCGCCGTTTCTGATAAGGTCGGCAATCTCTGCTTCAGTATCGTGATAGCTTGTTTCGTAATTATATTCTCTATCGCTTGCAAATTTTGAAATGCTGAGGCCGGGTATTCCGTTGAGAGCGGCAATTTTTGTTTTTGTATCTCTGATATAACTCGTTGCCGTTTCGGTCAGAATATCGGTTTCTTCTCCGTCGGTGTTACCGCCGCAGGCAGCAAATCCGAGAAGCATAAGCATTGCAAGCATCGCTGCAGTTATTCTTCTGAAGGTTTTCATGTAACCAATCCTTTCTGGTTTTCGGTATCAACATTATACATTTCGCCGTCACTGTTGTCAATAACACAGTCCTCAACAAGGATTGTGTTGAGATATGCGGCAATTTCGCTGTTTTTTGCTTTTTGTATAATGTAATATCTGTTTGAATATTTATCCTTTTCCGCCGTCACCGTGCCGTCATCGGAAACGGTGATTTTCACGGACTTTGAGAGCGAATAATAATCCGAATTACCCTCAAACGCATACTGAACGGCGGTCAGATCCCAGCTGTCACGCAGATAAGGCTCTTTTCCGCCGAGGTAATCCCTGTAGCAGTCATAAACGGGATTTTCCTGCATGGGCTTTTGTGCAAAGCCCGTAATTATGCCATGACCGATTTCAAATCCCGAGCAGACAATAACATTTCTGAAATTCTCAAAAACATATTTTGCCGCACCGATATCCGATTCGATATTGAATTCCTTGCCCGAGGGAAATTTTCCTGCCATGGCAACGATTGAATTGACCTTTAAATTGAAAAGCTTCGGCTCTTTTTCAAGGATTTCCGCAATGTTGGTGAGCGTTCCGACGGTGATGACCGTTACGGAATCGTTCTCTGCTTTTGAGAGAAGCTTTTTATAGAACTCCGTGGCTGAGCTTTTTTTCTTTGCCGTTATATTATATTTTTTCGCAAGACTTTTATTATATTTACTGCCGTCGGGAAGAACCTCATATCCCTTATGTTCACCGAGGGGAATGTCAAGCCCGAAATGCTCCGAAAGAACGGCAAGAGCATCCGTGCCGTGAGAATTTGAGGTGCAGTTTGCCGCACCGAGGATTTTTACATCATATTTTTTTGCCATCGAAGCCATTACAGCAAAGGCACCCGCATCATCGCAGTCAGGTCCGATATCCGTATCGAAAATAACGCTTCTGCGGCTGCTTTTAAGCGGCTCAAAAGGTCCTTTTTCGTTTTCTTCTTCAGTCTTTTTTGACTTCATTGCGTATCTGACAACCCATATAACAAGGGCAACGGGAAGAAGCACCGCCGCAATTGCCGCAAGCTTCTGCATGGGCACATAATCATAAAGTCCGTCGCCGAGGATTGTAAAAAGAATAACTCTCGGAAGAATTCCGCCAAGCGAAAGAAGCACATAGGGCAGAAATTTCATTCTGACCGCTCCGAGGAAAAGGCTGACTATATCAATCGGAAATACCGGCAGAAAACGGATTGCAAAAATTGCCGAAAGCTTGTTTTTGCCGTGAAGCTCAAGGATTTTGTCGCCGTATTTTATTTTTTTCAGCTTGTTGACAACGTAGGGTCCGCCCATGATAATGCCGAAAAGATATGTGGCGGAAATTTCAATAAGAATTCCGACGGCGTTGATAAGAATTGCCCAATGGGTCGGAAAAGCAAGACCCACGGCAATATAAATCAGCGATGCGGGAACAACAAACACAAGCGATTTGAGCAGATAAATGCCGAGAATTGATGCAACAGCAGCCACAACTCCCGAGCTTGCCTCAACGAGTGCTCTTATGTCAATATTCTTGAATTCATCATACTTCCAGATGATAAGTGCAATTATCAGAACAGAAACGATAATCCTTACGGCAAGTCCCGTTGCATGGGAGCCTCTGAGCAATTTTTGTTTCATCCGAATACCTTCCTTGAAATAACGCAATAATATATTAGTATTATAATACTATCTTTATCGGTATAAAGCAAGAAAAAAACGAATTGTTCACAAAATTTTAGTAGACATTAATAACTTGTTGTGATATATTAATATAGTATATGTTACTGTAAAAGGAGGGAAAGTCCAATGATGACTGCAAAAGAGAAGGTTGAAAGAGCTGCCGCTTCTGTTGCTTTTGACGGAATTTATAAATATGTCAAAAAGAATCCCGAAGAAAACATAATAAAGCTTATCGACCTTGCTCAGAAGCTTATGGGCGGTGCGTTCCCCGAAAAAAACTTTGATTCCTTCAGAAAAGCCATTCAGGATAAGGATAATGTGTGGCGAACCTTTGCCATGAATATTATCAACAACTGTGACGGCGATGTTATAAAGAAAATGCTTCTCGCTCTCGGTTTGGGTGCAGGTGTTAACGGCACAAAGGCTGTCAGGGCAAACAGAGAAAAATATAAATGCAATATTCCCTTCATCATGCTTTTTGACCCCACGAGTGCATGCAATCTCAAGTGCAAGGGCTGCTGGTCTGCAGAATACGGTCACAAGTCAAATCTTTCGCTTGACGAAATGAGAAGCATAGTCAATCAGGGCACCGAGCTCGGAACTCATTTTTATATGCTCACCGGCGGTGAACCGCTTATAAAGAAAAAAGAAATTCTCACCCTCTGCCGCGAAAATCCCGACTGCGCATTTCTTGCATACACAAACGCAACTCTCATCGACCAGGCTTTCTGCGATGAAATGAAGGATGTCGGCAACCTCACCCTTGCTCTCAGCATTGAGGGAACCGAGGAAAGCAACGATTACCGCAGAGGTGACGGTACCTATAAAACAACAATCGAGGCTATGGATCTTCTCAAAAAGAACGGTCTGCTTTACGGAATTTCCGTTTGCTACACAAGCAAGAATATTCCCGCCGTCACAAGCGACGATTTTCTTGACCTTATGATTGAAAAAGGCTCTCTCTTCGGTCTTTATTTCAACTACATGCCCATCGGAAAGGATGCCGTTGTTGACCTCATTCCCACTCCCGAGCAGAGAGTTTATATGTATAAATGGCTCCGCAGGGTCAGAAACGGAAAGAGCGGCAAGCCCATGTTCGTTATGGATTTCCAGAATGATGCCGAATATGTCGGCGGCTGCATCGCAGGCGGCAGAAACTATTTCCACATCAATTCCGAGGGAGATATGGAGCCCTGCGTTTTCATTCATTATTCCGATTCAAACATCAGAAGCAAAACCATTATCGAAGGTCTCAAAAGCCCTCTTTTCCGGGCTTACTGGCATAATCAGCCGTTCAACGACAATCATCTCAGACCGTGTCCCATGCTCGAAAATCCCGACTGTCTGAGAAAAATCATTGCCGAAACGGGTGCAAAATCAACCGATCTTATCGAGCCCGAAAGTGCAGAAACCCTCTGTGCAAAATGCGATAAATTCGCAGCAGCATGGAAGCCCGTTGCCGAGGAGCTCTGGAATTCAACCTCACACCCCAACCCTAAAACTCAGTTTTACCGCGACACTCCCGAGGGACGTGCGGAGCTTGAGAAAAAAGCCGAATAATAAAACAAACGAAGTTCAGTTGATTTCTGAGCTTCGTTTTTTACAGCAAAAAAACGGACAGCTTCAAAAAGCTGCCCGCTTGGATTATGTGATATTACGCCTTCGGAAAAACAAGAAAATCCGCCGCACCCTTGACGTTGATAAGCCTGCAGAGAATGTCTGAAATCTCTTCAACAGATTCAACCATTCCGTTATCAAACCAACGCTTGAAAACCGCAAGCACGGCACCGACATAAAACTGAACGGCATATTTGCCCGCTCTTTCTTCGATTGCAACGGGAAAATAATTATAAATTCTTTCTCCGAGCATATCGGTCAGTCTGTTGCCGAGACCCGCATCATAAATCGCTTTGATAACATCGACATTCTCCTGAAAAAAACCCGAAAGAATCATTATCATTCCTCGCAAATCCTCTGCACTTTCGCCGTGAAGCTCGTTGAGAAGCAGCTTTTCACGGTCAACAAGATGATTTATCAGGATATCATCCTTGCTTTTGTAGTTGCGGTAATAAGCCATTCTTGAAACTCCCGCAACATTGGTTATGTCTGTTATTGAAATGCTCGCATAGCTGTTGTTTTCCATAAGTCTGAGCAATGCAGTTACGATGCATTCCTTGGTCAGAACATTAACTTCGTTAACTTTTACCATTACAATTCCCTTCTTTTTGTAACATCAAATGAATTTTACAGATTTTGTTGATGATTTATTCATAAACTAATGTTACAATTGTTACTGTTACAAGTGTAACACCCAAAAATTACTTTGTCAAGAGGTATTTTTATGCTCAAACTGAAAAATATCGTCAAGGAATACCCTACGGGCGACACTAAGGTTGTTGCTCTCAAGGGCGTCAATATCGAGTTCCGCAGAAACGAATTTGTTTCAATTCTCGGACATTCGGGCTGCGGTAAAACAACGCTGCTCAACATTATCGGCGGCCTCGATCAATACACATCGGGCGACCTGATTATCGAAGGAAAATCAACAAAGGATTTCAGGGACGGCGATTGGGACGGCTACAGAAACCACTCCGTCGGCTTCGTTTTCCAGAACTATAATCTTATCCCCCACCAGAGTGTGCTTTCAAATGTTGAGCTTGCTCTGACTCTTTCGGGCGTTTCAAAGAGCGAAAGAAAGCAGCGTGCAAAAGAGGCCCTTGAAAAGGTCGGTCTGGGTGACCAGCTTAACAAAAAACCCAACCAGATGTCGGGCGGTCAGATGCAGAGAGTTGCAATTGCAAGAGCTCTTGTCAACAACCCCGAAATTCTTCTTGCCGATGAGCCTACAGGTGCTCTCGACTCCGAAACAAGCGTTCAGATTATGGACCTTCTCAAGGAAATTTCAAAGGAAAAGCTTGTTGTCATGGTTACTCATAACCCCGAGCTTGCCGATGAATATTCAACAAGAATAATCAGACTTGTTGACGGTGCCATTGTTGACGACACAAACCCTTATAATACCGAGGATGCCGCAAAACACGAAAAAACAAGAGCGGAAAAGAAAAGCGAAAAGAAGGAAGCAAAAAAGAACAAGAAGCCTTCAATGTCCTTCTTCACAGCCCTCACCCTTTCTCTCAACAACCTGATGACCAAAAAAATGCGTACCTTCCTTACCTCTTTCGCAGGAAGCATCGGCATTATCGGCATCGCTCTTATCCTTTCGCTTTCAAGCGGCTTCCAGGCATATATTGACTCCATTCAGCAGGAAACCCTCACTTCATATCCCATGATGATTGAAAAAACCGCAATGGATATGAACGCCATAATGGGCGGCATGGCTGCAACAACATCGGGCGAAATCACCCACGGGCTCGACAAGGTTTATTCAAACACCATGGCTTCGAGCATGATGGAATCCTTCTCATCCGAAATCTGGATTAATGACCTCAAATCCTTCAAGGAATATCTTGACAGCGAAGCATGCAACATTGACGATTATGCAAGCAGCATTCAATATACCTACGGCGGAAAGTTAAATATATATTCGGCAGACACATCAAACGGTCTCAATCAGGTATTCCCCAGCCCCATGATTTCAATTATGAACTCAATGATAGGCAGCATCAATACCGGCGGAATGCAGATTGACACCTCCATGCTTGCAAGCATGGAAAAAACCATGAACTCCTGGCAGGAGCTCATTGATAACAAAGAGCTCCTCAATGACCAGTATGAGGTTGTCAGCGGCAAGTGGCCCGAAGCATATAACGAGGTTGTTCTTATCATTGATAAAAACAATGAAATCAGCGATATCGCCATTCAGGGTCTCGGTCTGACCACTCAGGAAGAGATGATGCAGGCATTCATGGCAATGCAGAACGGCGAAACGCTTGAAGCAAAGAAATTTGAAATCGAATATGAAGATATCCTCAACAAAACCTTTAAAATCGTTCTTGAGCCCGATTATTTCAGCTATAACGAAGAAACAAAGACCTGGGACGATATGAGAGGCGACGAGGAATACGTTAAAAATCTTATCAACAACGGCGAGGAAATCAAGGTTGTAGGTATTGTAAGACCTGCAGATGACTCTATCATGGTTACAGCAATGGGTGCTATCGGCTATACAACCGCCCTCACCGAGCATGTCATCAACGCAACAAACGAATGTGAAATCGTCAAACAGCAGAAGGCAAACCCCGAAATTGATGTTTTCACCGGAATTTACTTTGACGAAGAAAAAAGAGCTCAGGCAAAGGCTGAAGCCGCAAAAGCTCCCGCAGCATCAAATGTTTCGGTTGCTCTCGATCCTCAGATAAATACTGCTGAGTTTGATGCTCTTTCGGATACCCCCAAAGCAAGCTCCATGAAGCTTACTGCTGCAAACGCTCCCGCTGCAAAACCCACCGCAACCGAAGGAATGCCTGATTTCAGTCAGTTCCCGGAGGTTTCGGAAGAAGAAATTTACGCTTCAATCGACAGTACCTACAGCGGCGAAGAAGCAGAAAAAATGAAACGAACAGTTGAGCTCATGCTCAAATCCGTTCTCTCTATCAGCGAAAGAAGAGAGCTTGTCGGCTACCTTGACGAAATGCTTGCAGGTCAGGAAATTGAGGGCATGGGTCAGATAAGCGGTGACCAGGCACTCACCTTCCTCTCAATGATGGACAGATCAACTAAGCTCAAGATGCTCAATGCCATTATGAGCGGCGAGCTCGGCGGAGTTGCTCCTCCTCCCGCAGGCGGTGAAGAAACTCCCGATACCCCTGCAGAAGGCGAGACTCCTCAGGCTCCCGAAGAGGTTATTCCCGAGCCCGAACCCGAGCCTGAACCCGAACCTCTTGCAAAAAGCTATGAAGAAGCTCTCTCGCTTCTCGGTGTTGCAGACCTTCAGACTCCGCAGTCAATCTATATTTATCCCCTCGACTTTGAATCAAAGGATATCATTTCAGACGAAATAACAAAATATAATGATGCAAAAACCGCAGAGGGCAACGAAGACAGTGCAATCAAATACACCGACTATGTCGGACTTCTTCTCTCCTCTGTCACAACGATTATCAACATTATTTCCTATGTTCTTATCGCTTTTGTTGCAATTTCACTTGTTGTTTCATCAATTATGATTGGTATTATCACTTATATTTCGGTTCTTGAAAGAACAAAAGAAATCGGTATTCTCCGTGCAATCGGTGCATCGAAGAGAGATATCTCCAGAGTATTCAACGCAGAAACGCTCATTGTGGGCTTCGTTTCGGGTTCACTCGGTATTCTTTCAACACTGCTGATGATTATTCCCATCAACGCCTTGATTGAACATCTCACCTCTCTGCCCAACATTGCGCAGCTTCCCACCGACGGAGCAATTGCCCTTGTTGTTATCAGCATGACACTCACCTTTATCTCAGGTCTTATTCCCGCAAAGATAGCATCAAGAAAAGATCCCGTAGTTGCTCTCAGAACAGAATAATAAAAGCAACAACCCCCGTTAAAAGTACATGACTTTTAACGGGGGTTGTTATAATTAAAATCAAAAACTTTATTCGCTGAGGGTAAGACAGCTTACAAATCCAACTGCTTCAGCCTTAGTACCCTTTGCATCGCATTCCGCAAATACTGCATCACCTGAATTTGTTGAACCTGCAACAAAAATCAGATTTCCGTTTGAGCAGATTGTTCTTGCATTGTCGGTGCCTGAACCGTTATAGATGTAAACATGCTTCGGGGCTGCAAGGTCATTAATGATATAAACAAATGAATCATAATCGCCTGTGCCGGGCATCATGTCGAAATCTCTGTTTGTTGACTGTGTGAAGCCTGAAACGGCATATCCGCCGTCAATCTTGGTAATACCGGTAATCTGTTCGGTTTCAAATCCTCTGAGCGGGCAGGTCCAGTTGATAACGCCCTCTCCGCTTGCATCGCCCGTGGGAGCAAACTTGACAAGCATACCGTCAAATGTGCCTGTGATACCTGCATTATGGATACCTTCAAAGGTTCCTTTATCGTTTCCGTTTCTGCCTGATGAATAGTGACCTGCAACAACGCAGCCGCCGTCATTTGCAACCTCAATGGAAGCAAGTGAGGTAATTCCTGTGCCATAGATTGTTTTATACCACTCAAGATTACCTGCAGGTGAAAGCTTGAGCACAACTGAGTATCTTGAGGTTGTTGCATCTGTTGATGAGAGGAGCGAATCGCCGTAGTATGCATCACCCGAGCCTTCAACTGTTGCATAAACGCAGCCCGCTTCGTTTACAGCAAGATCCTGCGTTGCAAGACCTCTGGGAGCGTTGATTGCGTTCTTCCACTGAGGAGTGCCGTCTGAGTTGCACTTGATTACAAAGCCTTTTCTTGCACGGGGTGAATTGATTCCGTCCATATCACCGTCAACGGATTCGGTTTTACCGCCGATAACATATCCGCCGTCAGCTGTTGCGGCAATCGAATAAATCATATCGTCTGCGGAGCCGCCGTAAATTCTGATATTGCCGAGAAGATCACCCTTGGTATTGAATCTTGCAACAAGGCCTTCGATTGTATCATCACACTTATACTGCTCTGCATTCTCAAGATAAGGAGAGCCTTCGGTATGCATTGTGTAGCCTGCAACTGCAATTGAGCCGTCGGTGAGAACATCCACCGCTTCAAAATAGGTTGCATCATTGCCGCCGATTGTCTTGCTCCAGTCAACCTTGCCGTTTTTATCGTATTTTACGATAAGTGCGTAGGTGTTGCCCTTCAGTGCGTTTTCGGGATCGTCGTTGGTCTTTACATATGTAACGCCGACTGCAACAACGCCGCCGTCATTTGTGGCTGCGGAATCAACAAAAACTTCGTTTGAATTCTTCTTGAAGGTTTCGGTCCAGTCTCTTGTAGGAGCAGGAATTCCCTGCGTTACGGGAGCCATGGGAGCAACCGTTCCGGGAGTATTGGGAGGCTTGTAAACCGATGTTGTTTTAGGAACGGGCTTTGTTGTTTTGAGCGGTTTGTTTTCGGTTGTTTTTTCAGCCTTTGTTGTGTTATTGCTCTGCTGTGTATACATGGGAGGCTTTGTTGTGGGAGCCGCCTTGATTGTTGTCACGGGCTTCGCAATAACGATATCATTTTTCTTGGTTTCTTCGGGACGGTCATTTTTATCTGCATTTGTTGCAGCAGGCTTTGTTACGATAACATAACCTTCGCTCTGTGCAACCTGAGAAAGTCTGTTGTATTCCTCGTCGGAAATATTGCTCGGGTCTTTAACAGATGCCTTTGTCATGAGCTGATTGATTTCGTCCTGAGAAGCTTCGGTTGTAACAACCTCTTCCTTTTTGATAACAGTGTTACCGCTCTCGTCTTTTTCAACGGTAAGACCTTCGTTCTTGGCGTGCTCTTCAACCTTCTCGAGCTGTTCGGGAGTGAGGGTGTTGAGGTCACCGTTCCAATCCTCGCTGATTTCGTCGCCGAGAGCTTCCTTGACAAGGTCAACAAGCTCAACCTTGCTTATGGTTATTGTCTGATAAACATAATCCGAGTCAACATCGGGAGCCCATGTATCATCGGGAGTAAGAGTAGCCTGAGTGGTAAGTCCGCCGTTCTTGTCCTTGACGCTGCAGGCAGCAAACATCGAAAGAACAATCACAAAACACATCATCACACACAGACTGCCTGTGAATTTGTTTTTCATAAGGTTATCCCCCTATTATAGTAATAAGTATTTATATGTTACCATAACAGAGCCTCAAAATCAACTGTTTTTATCAGGAAGTGTTAAAAATTCATAGTAATTTAAAAATCCCTCTTCAAATTTATATGGATTTATTATATAATGATGGATAATGAATAATTTTCAGGAGCTGACAAAATGACAGAAAAAGAAAGAGCGCTTCTTGCCGTTGAAGCACTGAAAAATAAATATCCCGACAGCCTTTGTTCGCTGAACGCAGAAAATCCCCTGCAGCTCATCATTGCTACCCGACTTTCGGCGCAATGCACGGATGCAAGGGTTAATCTTGTTACTCCCGCTCTTTTTGAGAAATACAAAACCGTTGAGGACTTTGCATCTGCAGATGTTGCAGATGTTGAAAAAATTATTCATTCCTGCGGCTTTTTCAGGGCAAAGGCAAGAGATATAGTTGAAATGTGCAAAAAAATGATTTCCGATTTCGGCGGAAAAGTTCCCGATAATATTGACGACCTGACAAGCCTGCCCGGTGTCGGAAGAAAAACGGCAAACCTTATTATGGGCGATGTTTACGGAAAACCCGCTGTTGTTGCGGACACACATCTTATCAGAATTTCAAATCTTCTCGGTCTTGTTTCAACAAAAGACCCCTTTAAGGTTGAAATGAAGCTCCGTGAGCTTCTTCCTCCCGAGGAAAGCAATGATTTCTGCCACCGCTGCGTGCTTCACGGCAGAGAAACCTGCGTTTCAGGCAGACCGAAATGCGATAACTGCGTTATGAATGAATTCTGCAGGCACGCATCAGAAAAATGATGTCAGAAGAAAAACCGTGCCGCTCACAACCGCACCCGCACATGCTGCGGCACTCATGCTCAACACAAGCCTTACTCTGTTTTTCCTGAGCCTTGCGGCAGGCGGCATGCCCGCACTCTGGGCAATTATCGTTGCTCTTTCCTTCAGATCCCCTTCGCTGACAGCGGAATATTCAGGCTTGATAAAAAACAAAACCTTCTCAAAATATTCGCATTGCGTCTGTGTTATTTCAACAACCTGGCGGTTAACTCCTTTAATCAATCTGCGTACCCCTTTTTGTTTTATTTCCTTGTTATTTTTGGCATGTAGCGGCTTGTTTATTCCGACGAAAAAACAATAAGAATATACGATTTGTATAATCGCCTTTTCGCGTGGAAAAGTGGATAACCGTGTGGAAAAGGTGTATAACTCCCGTGGAAAAGCCCTATTTTTATGGGATTTCAGGTGTGAATAACTTTATTTTTCTTTTTTGGCATATACGAAAGGTTGTACAATCTTTACAATTTGTTTGATTTTGTCGATAAAATTATGGCGATTTTTTCAGTAAAAACAGCATAATATTACAGATTGGAGAATTCTATGATTGCTCAGAAAACATATAAAAAAAGCGGTGAAAGCATCGTTGTTGACACGCCTTGTTTTGACGCGGGACTGACTCTTGACTGCGGTCAGGCATTCCGCTGGTCAAGAAAAGAAAACGGTGATTGGCACGGTGTTGCGTTTTCAAAGCCGCTCACTCTCAGGCAAAGCGGAAACGGTATTGAATTCATAGGCACAAGCGAGGAGGATTTTGAAAAAATCTGGATTCCCTATTTCGACCTTGACCGTGATTACAACGCTTTGTGTGAGCGTTTCAGGAGCGACAGCCAACTTGAAAAAGCGGTTTCCGGATGCTACGGAATAAGACTTCTCCGTCAGGAGCCATGGGAAGCTCTCTGTTCATTTATTATTTCACAAAACAACAATATTCCCCGCATAAAAGGTATTGTTGACCGTCTCTGCCGCCTGCTTGGCGAGCATCTCGGCGATGACGATTACGCCTTTCCCTCTCCCGAAAAGGTTGCGGAGGCAGGCATTGAAGGTCTTGCACCGATAAGGGCAGGCTTCCGTGCAAAATACATCATTGATGCCGCAAAAAAGGTTGCGGGCGGTGAAATTGATTTTGATAAAATCCTGCTTCCCGAAACGAGCATTGATGAAGGCAGGGATGAGCTCATAAAAATCAAAGGCGTGGGAGAAAAGGTTGCACAATGCACCCTGCTTTACGGCTGCGGAAAGGTTGATGCTTTTCCGATTGACGTATGGGTAAAACGCATTCTTGCCGAGGATTATCCTGACGGACTGCCCGAATGCATAAACGGGGTGCGGGGCATTGCTCAGCAATATTTATTTCATTGGAAAAGAACAAATCAGGGTTAAAATTGAGGTGTAAAAAATGCAGAGATGCTACGGATGCATGAAAGAATACGGTGATGAATACAAGCTTTGCCCGTATTGCGGCTATGTTGCAAATACTTTGCCCGAAACAAAAAATCATCTGAAGGCAGGAACCGTTCTTGCAAACAGATATATTCTGGGCAAGGTTCTCGGCTACGGCGGCTTCGGCATCACATATATCGCGTGGGACGAAACCCTCAGCAGAACGGTTGCAATAAAAGAATTTTTTGCAAATTCTCTTGCTTCGAGAAACGAGGGCGAAACCGAAGTTTACTGCTACAACAAAAAAGCGGCTGTGTTTTTTGAAGAAGGCAAAAACAAGATGATTGATGAGGGCAAAAGGCTCTCCCGCTTTTCGGGAAATCCGAATATCGTCAATGTTTTCGACTGCTTTAAAGAAAACAACACCGCATACATAGTTATGGAGCATCTTATCGGAAAAGATCTCAACAAGCATCTTTCCGAGAATTTCGGCGGAATTTCTCCCGAAGAAGCCGTGGAAATCATCCTTCCCGTGCTCAACGCTCTTGAGGATATGCACAAGGAAAAAATGATTCACCGTGATGTTTCGCCCGACAACATTTTTCTTTGCGAAAACGGAACGGTAAAGCTTCTCGACTTCGGCTCGGCAAGACTTGCGGTTGAAAACAGCGATAAGAGTCTTTCAATCATGCTCAAGAGGGGTTATGCTCCGAGGGAGCAGTATTTAAGCCGCTCAAAACAGGGTCCGTGGACGGATATCTATGCGGTGTGTGCCACTCTTTATCACATGATAACAGGCAAAAAGCCTGTGGAAAGCACCGAAAGAGATGAGGTGCCGCTCAAAAGCTTTGCCGAAATGGGTGTAAGAGGATATGACGGGCTTGAAAAAGCTGTTTTCAAGGGAATGGAGCTTGAAATCGGCGACAGAATACAGAGTGCCGGTGAGCTGAAGGCGTTGCTTGAAGCATCGGTCAGAAAGGCTCCGCCGCCTGATCCGCCGCAGAAATTATCAATCCCGAAAATCCCCGAGCCGCCCAAAAAGAAACAGAAAAAGCTCAGCCCCAAAATGAGAAATATCATTATAGCCGCCGCTTCAATTGCGGTTATAATCGCCGTTGCCTTTGCGGTAATAAAATTCCTTCCTGAAAAGAAGGAGGGTGGGGATGAAACCACAACAGATACAGTATGGGAAGTTACAGAAAATCTGAATAACGCAAGTCCTGATGTTATATATGAAAGCTTCCTTTCGTCTGACAGTCTTGCCGAAAGCTACCCTGTCATAAACGCCTTTGTTAAAAAGGATTTTTCTTTGCTTCCTGCTGATGAAAAAGCATTGTTTGATACAGAAGCTCTTAATATTACAAATCTTTCTTCCTCAGTTGTGAAAAAAGACTTCTATGATTTTGACAAAGACGGTTCTGAAGAACTGCTTCTTTCACTCGACATAAACGGCGAGGATATGAGGGTCAAGACATATCTTTTTGACCTTGACAAAAACAAAAATGTTATCAAGGGTGCAGAGTGGGATATTCTCGCCCCAAGCAGGACCTTTAATCACCTGTCAATTATGACCGATGCGGAAGGAAACTATTATTTCCTTGAATTTGAAAGCGACGGTCAGAACGGAAAAAGCTGTCAGAAATCTGTTTATGACGGGAAAAAGCTGAAAGCTGTACTCAGCCTTTCGGTTCCCGATTATATGCTCCTCGGAAACGCTCTGCCAGATTGGAGAAAATGCACTGCCGAGGGCAAATCGCTTTATCTTCACGGTGCTGCCGAAACAGCTGAACCCACAAACGGCGAGATAGAATTTCTCACCTATGAAGATGTTTGCAACGAATGGGAAAAGCTTTTCTCCGGAACAAGAATCACCGGCTTCTGCGACTCGTCTGCCGAAGAACTCAATACAAGATGTAAGCTTGTTAAAGAGGGAAAGGTTAACGAAACCGTAATCTGGAGATACTATGATGACCGTTGCATGGTTGTTGAAGGCAAAGGAGAATTCAGATATACAGAAGTTGGCGAATGGATTTTTCCTAATTATTTTGAAATTTTAATAATAGGAAATGGAATAAAAACTATTACCCACGGACTATCTTTAGAATATCGTTGCGATAAACTCGTTCTCTCAAACACATTGCAAACAATAAATGAAAGTGCTTTATGGGGAGTAGTTGATGAAATATATATACCTGCTTCGGTTTCATATATAGGTGAAAAAGCTCTTAGTGGTATGTATATTACCGTTGACGAAAACAACTCCGTTTATGCAAGCGACGGAAAAGGAGCTCTTTTGAGTAAAAACAAAGAAATTTTATATCAAGCCCCGGATTCAAGAATATACGCTATTCCTTCAGGCGTAAAATATGTTGTAGACTATGCTTATTTCAGCACCACCATTGATCAGTTAATCATTTCTGACACCGTAGAATCTATAAATATCAGCACAGGACCTTATAACACCATCAACAATGTTTCTGTTGACGAGAACAGCTCACACTATTCTACAGACAACTATGGTGTTCTATATAACAAAGATAAAACACAGATTGTATTCACTCCTGAAAAAGTTAATCTGAAAAGATATGAAATCCCCCAAAGTGTTACTTATATTATGCCCGGTGGTTTGCGTGCTGAAGAAATCATAATTCCTGACACATATACAGAAATAGATACATATGCATTTACTGGATGTAAACGCATACATATTCCTAAAACCGTTACTTGTATCAGAAGTGAAGCATTTTATTTTTCCACCCTCACCGATGTTTATTACGAAGGTACTCCGTTCCAATGGGCTGCAATTGAAATTGAGGAAGGTAACGAAAATCTCACCAACGCAACCATACATTACAATTCATAAATCAATATCGCAGGGGCAGATTTAAATGTCTGTTCCTGCGATAATTTTTTAAAGAATAAAGAATAGTGAATATTTAATAAATAATAATTGTTCGTGTCGGGCGGGATGCCCACATCCCGCCGAATCGGCATTCAGCCGATAACAAGCATCAGTCATGGGCGGAACGGATAATATCCGTTCCCTACCCAAATAACGCAGTCTGCGGTAGGGGCAGATATCATCTGCCCGTTTATTCACAAAAAATACGGCGGCTTGGTTCATGCCGCCCTGCTTTTTATCAATTGTTCCAATCCTCAGTCCTACGGACAGCTCCTTTGCCAAAGGAGCCCAAATATCAGCTTTTTGCTGCTCATTCTCATTTGAAAAAGCGGAAAAAACTGTATTGAATTTTCAACCATTACATAAAAATTACGCAAGGTTTTCCCTCCGAATTGTTGAAATACATAACAGCATACAAAAACACCGTGGAAATCAATCCACGGTGGTTTGTTATTACTGGTCGTTATTTCTTCTGGGAGCTCTGCCGCCTCTGTCACCCTTGAAATCTCTTCTGGGCTTTCTGGGAGCATCCGAAACGGTATTTTCGGGAACAAGTCCTTCAACCTCGATAAGTGCCTCACGGCGTGAGAAGTTGAGTCTGCCCTGGTCATCCTTGGGAAGAACCTTGACGATAACCTCGTCGCCGACTGTAACAGCATCTTCAACCTTCTCTGTTCTCTTGACATCGAGCTGGCTGATGTGAACCATGCCTTCCTTGCCGGGAGCAATTTCAACGAATGCACCGAAGCTCATAAGACGGGTTACGATGCCCTTATAAATTGCACCGACCTCGGGGTCGTTTGCGATTGTTTCAACAATTGAGATTGCTCTTCTTGCATCGTCGATATCTGTTGATGAAACGAAGATGTTACCGTCTTCCTGAACATCAATCTTACAGTTGCACTCGGCACAGATCTTCTGGATAACCTTGCCCTGCTTGCCGATAACATCGCCGATCTTTTCGGGATCAATCTTTGTTGAAAGCATCTTGGGAGCCCACTTTGAAAGCTCTGCTCTGGGCTCTGAGATAACGGGAAGCATGATTTCATCAAGGATATAGCATCTTGCGGTGTAGGTCTTATCGAGAGCTTCTCTGATGATAGCGGGAGTAAGACCGTGAACCTTGAGGTCCATCTGAATTGATGTGATACCCTTCTTTGTACCTGCAACCTTGAAGTCCATATCGCCGAAGAAGTCTTCAAGACCCTGGATATCAACCATTGTCATAAAGCGATCGCCTTCTGTGATAAGACCGCAGGAGATACCTGCAACGGGTGCCTTGATGGGAACACCGGCTGCCATAAGTGAAAGTGTTGAACCGCAGACCGAGCCCTGTGAGGTTGAGCCGTTTGATGAAAGAACTTCGGAAACAACACGGATTGTGTAGGGGAATTCTTCAACTGAGGGAAGAACGGGAATAAGTGAACGCTCTGCAAGTGCACCGTGGCCGATTTCTCTTCTGCCGGGGCCTCTTGAGGGCTTTGTTTCGCCAACCGAATATGAGGGGAAGTTGTAGTGGTGCATATATCTCTTGGATTCTTCTTCATCAAGACCGTCAAGAAGCTGAGCATCGCTCATGGGTCCGAGAGTTGTTATTGAAAGAACCTGAGTCTGACCTCTGGTGAACATACCTGAGCCGTGAACTCTGTCAAGAAGGTCAATTTCTGCGTTAAGAGGACGGATTTCGTTGATACCTCTGCCGTCAACACGCTTGCCGTCATCAAGAAGCCAGCGGCGTACAACATACTTCTGAACCTTGTAGAGGCATTCTTCAATCTTGACTTCCATTTCGGGATAGATTTCGTCAAACTTCTCGTGAACCTTTTCGTAAACGGGCTTAAGACGCTCGTCACGGATTCTCTTATCGTCTGTATCAAGAGCATAACGGATATCCTCGATTGCGAAATCCTTGATTGCTTCGTACATTTCGGGATCGGGATCGTTTGAGGGGAAGTCAACCTTTTCCTTGCCGCATTCAGCCTTGATCTGATTGATGAATTCAACGATTCTCTGATTTTCCTTGTGTGCAAACATGATACCGTCATACATATCGTCGTTTGAAACTTCGTTTGCACCTGCTTCAATCATAGCAACAAGCTCGCTTGTTGAAGCAACGGTAACATACATATCGCTCTTTGCTCTCTGCTCGAGAGTGGGGTTGATAACATACTGACCGTCAACAAGACCTACAACAACGCTTGAAACGGGACCGTCCCAGGGAATTTCTGAAATTGAGATAGCGATTGAAACACCGAGCATTGCAGCGATTTCGGGCTGGCAGTCGGGGTCAACCGACATAACGGTTGCAACAACGCCAACATCATTTCTCATATCCTTGGGGAAAAGAGGACGGATGGGTCTGTCGATAACACGGGATGCAAGGGTAGCCTTTTCGCTTGCCTTGCCTTCACGGCGCTGGAATGAGCCGGGGATTCTGCCGACTGCATAGAGCTTCTCTTCGTAGTCAACCGAAAGAGGGAAGAAGTCAACACCCTCTCTGGGCTTTGCTGCCATTGTAGCTGAGCAGAGCACGTTGGTTTCACCGTAGCGAACAAGACATGCACCGCCTGCAAGCTGAGCCATTTTGCCTACTTCAACAACAAAGGGTCTGCCTGCAATTTCTGTTTCGTACTTTTTGAAAGCTTCAAAAAACATAATTTTTACCTCTCTGTAATTTTTATATTTCTACAGGCGGCAGGCTTGGGTTTAGCAATAAATCCAGCATTTATTTAATAAATAATAAAAAGCGAAAAATGAAAAATCAATGACAGGCTCTGCCTGTGACCGATTTAAAGCGGGTGCGGGTGAAACCCGCCCGGAATTATTCATTTTCATTTTTCATTCATTAAAATTTAAATGCTCGATTTACCGCTAAAACCGGGGAAATCAGCCGCCTGAAAGATGCGTTTGCAATATCGCTTTAAAGTTTTAGCAGGTTAGCGTTTTAACAGATTAACCCGTCTTTTAAAACGACACAAAGCAGGCAAGATGTTTTGCTCCTGCCTGCTTTATTGTTGAAATTATTTACGGATACCAAGTCTTGCAATGATTGAACGGTAACGCTCAATGTCAACCTTCTGAAGGTATGCAAGAAGGTTTCTTCTGTGACCAACCATCATAAGAAGGCCTCTTCTTGAGTGATGGTCCTTCTTGTGAACCTTAAGGTGCTCTGTAAGGTCGTTGATTCTCTTTGTGAGAACAGCGATCTGAACTTCAGGTGAGCCTGTGTCGCCCTCGTGAAGAGCATATTCCTGCATGATTGCGGTCTTTTCTGCCTGTGTCATTTTCTTTCACCTCATTAAATTATTTGCCACGGAACCCAGAATGCGGCAGGTGAACACCTCTGTGAGGTTTACTCCGCAACCCGAGAAGCGGGCATGTGCAAAAGGGATTATATCACAACAAATAAAAAAAGTAAAGCCTTTTTTGAAATTTATTTTATGCCCGATTTTTTTCGTCGGCATAGAATGGATTGAGGGCGTTTTTGTTCTCAAAAACAAGGCGGCTGCCGTTAAACGGTGGTGTCTGAAAAATCTGCATCCATGGGGAGCCGGGTAACGCATGGCAGCCGCCATCATATAAATTAATTTTCACCGACCTTATTCAACGCTTTCAGAGGGTCAACGGTTTCGCCATCGATTAAAATTTCAAGGTGAAGATGGTCGGGATCGCTGATTTCAACGGGAATATGGCCGAGGGAACCGATTTTATCATATTTTTTCACCTCACTGCCTTCGGGCAGACAGCTTCCGCTTCTGAGTCCGCAATATCTTGCCGTCATGCCGTTTCCGTGGTCAATTTCAACAACCGTGCCCCAGAAGCTGTCGTCATAAACAGCCGTCACCCTTCCGTCGGCAACCGCAACAACCTTGTTGCCTGCACTTCCGCCGAAATCAACACCGTTGTGCACTCTCCAGTCGCCCATGGTTTTTGACTGCACCATCTCGCCGTTACTGAAATCCTTGATGATATCCGTACCCATCGGGAGAGCAAAATCGCCTGAATAGGGCTTGTTTTTCTCGATTTTCTCCGTCGTTTCGGGAACGGTATAAATTCTTTCGTCCGCAATGCCGCTGATGCCGATATTTGCTTTATCCGTCAGCGGTTCATCATTTTCAATGCTCCACTCAACGGTTATGCGGCTGAATTCAGCAGCTTCGTCGCTTTCGTTACGGCTTGTCAGCCCCACAACGGAACCGATACCCACCGCAACAAGACAAACAAACAGAGCGAGATAGATGTTTGGGTATTTTTTTAGCTTCGTCATATTGTTACCTCTTTTCAATTGAAAAACAAATAATCCGCGTAGGGCGGGATGCCCGCATCCCGCCGTTTAAATTTCATCAGACCTTACGGCGGCTTGAGGGCAAGCCGCCCTACACAAAAATTGAAGTTTCTCATTAATTTTCATCTTTATTTTTGCCGCTTCGGGGGATTATTATTCCAATCGGAACATAAATCCGAAAAAAACAGCAACATAAATGAAAAAAATTAAAAATATCTCTTGATAGTTGCGTGGTTTTCTGTAATAATAGTAGAGTATAATTATTTTTATAGAGGTGTATGTTTTGGATAATAAAAAATTAGCGGAGCTTCTCTTTCCACACATTGACAAAACTCCCGATTACTACGAGGAGCAATATCCCGAAAGAGGACTTCCCGAGGGTGCGAGAGTAACAAGATTTGCCCCGTCACCCACGGGCTATCTTCACATCGGCGGACTTTTCAGTGCACTCGTTGACGTGCTCACCGCTCAGACAACAAACGGCGTTTCCTTCCTCAGAATTGAGGACACAGATAAAAAGCGTGAAATTGACGACGGCGTTTCCGCAATCGTCAACGGCTTCAACTATTTCGGCGTTGAATTCACCGAAGGCGTAACGGGCTTCGGCACCGAAAAGGGTGCATACGGACCCTACACCCAGAGCAAGCGTGCAGAGCTTTATCAGACGGTTGCAAAGAGCCTTGTTGAAAAGGGTCTTGCATATCCCTGCTTCTGCACGGCGGACGAGCTCTCGGAGCTTCGCAAGGAGCAGGAGCAGGGTGATGCCCTTATCTGGGGTTATTTCGGCAAATGGGCAAAATGCCGTGACCTCAGCCTTGAGGAGATTGAAAAGAATATTGCAGAGGGTAAGCAATGGGTGCTCCGTCTGCGTTCATCGGGCAGCGATGATAAAAAGATAATGTTTGACGATGTTATCAGAGGCAAAATCGAAATGCCCGAAAACATAATTGATGAGGTTCTTCTCAAATCCGACGGAATTCCCACATATCATTTTGCTCACGCCTGCGATGATCATTTTATGAGAACAACCCACGTTATCAGAGGCGAGGAATGGATTTCATCCGTACCCAAGCACATTGAGCTTTTCAGAGCCTGCGGCTTTAAGCTTCCCAAATACGCTCACACTCCGCAGGTGCTCAAAATAGATGAAGAAACAGGCGACAAGCGTAAGCTTTCAAAGAGAAAAGACCCCGAAGCTGCGGTAAGCTATTTCTTTGAGCAGGGCTTCCCGAAGGAAAGCGTGCTTGAATATCTTCTCACCCTTCTCAACTCCAACTTCGAGGACTGGAGAAGAGCTAATCCGAAGGAAGATATTTCAAAATTCCCCTTCAACCTCAAAAAAATGAGCTCAAGCGGCTGCCTTTTTGACCTTATCAAGCTCAACGATGTCAGCAAAAACGTTATTTCCGTTATGACAGCTTCTCAGGTTTACGAAAACATTGCGGAATGGGCAAAGGTCTATGACCCCGATTTCTGTAACATCTTTACGGCAGACCCCGAATTTTCAACTGCCGCTGTCAACATCGACAGAGAAAATCCCAAACCCCGTAAAGACATTGCAAAATGGAGCGAGGTCAAGGAATATTTCTCATATCTCTATAATGAGCTCTATACTCCCGATTACACAATGCCCGAAAACATCTCAAAAGAGGATGCTGCGGCGATAATCGAAAAATATCTCGGCGAATTTTCACTTGCAGACGACAAGGATCAATGGTTTGCAAGAATCAAGGATATGTGCGAGCCTCTCGGCTTCACTCCGAATGTTAAGGAATACAAGAAAAATCCCGACGCCTTCAAGGGTCATGTAGGTGACGTTTCAACCGTTATCCGAATTGCTCTCACATCAAGAAGAAACACTCCCGACCTTTATTCAATTATGAAGCTTCTCGGCGAGGATGAAATAAAATCAAGACTTGAGAAAACACTCGAAAACCTCAGCTAAAGAAAGGAAGTATCCGCAATGGACGAACTCAATACCACATCAAATTTTATACATGATTTTATAGATGAGGACCTTAAAAACGGCGTTAATACCCGTATTCAGACCCGTTTTCCGCCCGAGCCCAACGGCTATCTTCACATCGGTCATGCAAAGGCTATCTGCATCGACTTCAGCACAGCCGAAAAATACGGCGGTGAATGCAATCTCCGCCTTGACGATACCAACCCTTCAAAGGAGGATGTTGAATATGTTGATGCAATAAAGGCGGATATCGAATGGCTCGGCTTCAAGTGGAACAAGGTGCTCTATGCATCGAGCTATTTTGATTTCATTTATGAATGTGCAATAAAGCTCATCAAAAACGGCAAGGCTTATGTCTGCGACCTTTCGGCTGATGAAATCAGAGAATACAGAGGAACTCTCACCGAGCCCGGAAAGAACAGCCCCTACCGTGACCGTTCGGTTGAAGAAAACCTTGACCTTTTCGCAAGAATGACTGCAGGCGAATTTGCTGACGGAGAAAGAACTCTTCGTGCAAAGATTGACATGGCTTCACCCAACATCAACATGCGTGATCCCGTTATTTACAGAATCGCTCATGTCACACATCACCAGACGGGCGACAAGTGGTGCGTATATCCCATGTATGATTTTGCACATCCCCTTTCGGATGCAAGAGAAGGTGTTACCTATTCTCTCTGCTCTCTCGAATTTGAAAATCACAGACCTCTTTATGACTGGTTCATCAACGAAATCGGCTTTGAAGAGCCTCCCAGACAGATTGAGTTTGCACGCCTTAACCTCAACTACTGCGTAACCAGCAAGAGATATAACCTTGCAATGGTTCAGAACGGCACCGTTGACGGCTGGGATGACCCCAGAATGATCACTCTCAGCGGTATGAGAAGAAGAGGCTATCCCGCAGCGGCTGTGCGTGAATTCATCAACCGTATCGGCGTTTCAAAGGCAGACAGCGTTGTTGACTACGGTCTGCTCGAAGCCTGCGTAAGAGATAATCTTAACGAAAACGCACCCAGAGCAATGGCTGTTCTCCGTCCCCTCAAGGTTGTTATCGACAACTATCCCGAGGGTCAGACAGAGGCAATCGAGGTTGAAATCAATCCCCTCAAGCCCGAGCTCGGCACAAGAACCGTTCATTTCTCAAGAGAAATTTTTGTTGAGCGTGACGACTTTATGGTTGAGCCTCCGAAAAAATATTTCAGACTCTTCCCCGGTAACGAGGTTCGTCTCAAGAGTGCATATCTCGTAACCTGCAACAGCTGGGAAACCGATGAAAACGGCGAAATCACCTGCCTTCACTGCACCTATGATCCCGAAACCAAAGGCGGCGAAGCTCCCGACGGAAGAAAGGTCAGAGGCACAATCCATTGGGTCAGCGGCAGCGACAGCATTCCTTGTGAAATCCGACTTTACGACCGCCTTTTCAATGCTGAAAATCCCATGGCGGACGGCAAAGAAAATTATCTTGATCATCTCAACCCCAACTCGCTTGAAATTCTCAACGGCTGCCTTGTTGAGGGCGGCATCGGAAATTCAAAGCCGGGCGACACCTTCCAGTTTATGAGACAGGGCTACTTCTGCGTTGATAAGGCTTCAACCGATGAAAAGCTTGTTTTCAACAGAACCGTGGACCTTAAGTCCTCATGGAAATAAGAAAGGAAGTTTAAATATGAACGCTTTATACAGAATAGTCAACGCCCTTCTTGCGGCGGTAATATTTCCGATAATCCTTCTCATGGATTTCATTTACTTCCGCATAGGAACAACCGTTGTTGAAGCGGGTCTTCACGAAACCCTCAGCATAAAGGATTTTATCGACATCGTAAGAGGTGACCACACCTTCTCCTATATCTACGAGCTTGCTGCGGACTCGGATTTTTCATGGCCGAAGGCATTCGACATAATCAACGGCAGACTCATCGCATCGGGCGTGTGCCTTGCTCTTGTTGTTGTTGTTGCAATTTTTATCATCGTCTGGTCATGCTGCAGCAATAAAAGAATCCCCGTTATTGCAGCAAGCGTTGCGGGTCTCATAAGCACAATCGTTATGATGGTTTGCTTCAGCTCCGCTTCCTCCGTTATAACAAACGGCATCATCAGCGTTTCTGATATTCTTGACTCGGGAATGCTTGTTTCTCTTATCGGTAACCTTGTCAAAATTGAAGCGATCTCTCTTGCCGGCTTCCAGAACGGTCTGATTTTCACCTTTATTTTCCTTCTTGTGTGGTCTGCCGCTTTCTATCTTATCGAAATCGGCGAACCCAAGGAAGAAAAAACAAAAAAATAATCGGGAGCGGTTTTATGAAAAGAATAATCGCATTGATATCGGCATTGCTTATGATAGTTTCGCTTGCTTCCTGCAGCGAACCCACTAAGCCGGGCGAATTCGAGCAGGGTCCGGTTGAAATTGCTCAGAACGAAATCATTTCAGGTCTCGGAATCACTCAGAAAGACAGCCGTATCGTTGCCTTCCTCGGCACAAACGATTATGTGAGATATGTTGTGTGCTTCTATGAAAACGGCATCAAGACAGACGAGATTACTCACATGTTCTACACAAGCGACATTTCATTTGAAAACGCAAAGAAAACCTTTGAGGGCAACAAAAATGTTACCGAAATCACGGATGAAAGCAGATATATTTCCTACTGGTCGGGCGTTGCACTCTACGGAACATATGAAGAAGACCTTAAACTGATCGAAAAAGAATACATGATTAAATGAATAATACCGCTTCTTTTGTGCAAGATAATTGCAAAAACAAAAGGAGCGGTATTTTTTATGAAAAAAATATCAATTGCGGTTCTCGCCGTAACACTTGCCGCCGTTTGTCTCTTTGCGGGCTGCAACGGTGCCGAAGGCGGAAAGATAACCGACACCCAGCAGAATCTCTCCGAAGCCATGTCGGATGCAAAGGATATGATGACTGATATTTCCGAATTTTTCACAAATCCTTCAGGTAATATCACCGATAATTCACAAGCTTCCAATCCCGCAACAAACATTTCCGACACAAACACCGGAAATATCACGATGTGACAAAAACAGCAAACCTCTTGATTAAAGGTTTGCTGTTTTTTATCAACCAAAATATTTTGTTTTGAAATCGGGATCATACTTTGCAAGAAGTTCTTTTTCCTTGCACTCAAAAAATCCTTTGTGTACCGTTTTTATCGGCACTTCGCCTGCTTTATAAAAAGCAAGTGAATACATATAAAAGCAAATCAGTGCAGTTGAAATTGCGGAATTCTCATCAAGAGCAAAAACGTCGAAAACATGTAAATCATCATAAACAGTCAACGGTTTTTCGACAAGTGCAATCTGTCTGTCCATGTAATACACGGGATAATTGATAAGTGTGCCGCAACCGACAGGAAACATGTCAGTTTTTTGTCCGTTGATATTCAGTCTGTGATGAGTAACACTCGGTTTGAAAAAACCTGTTTTATATTCTGTCTGATACACATGACCGAGGGGACTTCCGTTTATGCTGAGAGCATATGGTCTGAAGCTTTTTTCAGAAACCTTGCGTATTCTCTCCATACCGAACTGCCTGCCCATAATATTTATGTTCCAGACACCTTCCATGGTACCCATACGACCGATAAAAGCCGCAGAACCTGCACTGTTTCCGTCTGCAATAATTCGGAATTCCGCTTTATATGCCTCTTTCTTTGTCTGTTCAATTCTTAAAATCATTCTGCTTCGTCTTCTTCGGTTTCCTTGGGAACAATTGCACCGTCTCTGATTTCAAGCTCGCCAAGCTGGTCGAGAATCTGATTTCTGAATTCAAGCTCTTCTTCATCCTGATAACCGATGAAGAATACTCTTTCAATAGCATCACGGTTAAAGAAGAAAATGCTTGAGGGGTCAACAAGACCTTCGGGATAGTAACAAGCCGAATAATCATAGATTGTGTCGTCGCCTGCCTTAGCCTGAATTCTGCCGCAGATCATAATTCTTTTTTCTCCGCCCTTGAGAAGTACAACTGTGCCGTTAGGTAACATATTTTTATACATAATTAATTCCTCCGGAAATTTTTATAAATTGATTATATCATTTGTTGTTTTAAAAAGCAATAGTTATCAGAAGCCGAAAAGATCTCCCAATGCATCCAGACCGTCTTCGACGGCATTGCCAACCGCATTTATTCCGTCTCCGACAGCATCAACGGCATTGTTGAAGGTTTCTTTGACCTCTGAAACATCAAAGCCGCTCCAGTCTACGCTGACATCAACACCGACACCGACGCCGAGACCCAGATCCAACGATGCACCTATACCGCCCGATGTAACCTCTCCGCCTGCAGCAGCTCCGCCACCGCCGACCTTACCTTCAACTGAAGCGTTGAACTCTATTCCGAACAGAGTAAATCCGGTTTTGACCTCTCCCTGAGCAAGATATGCTTCCGCACCTACCTTGGCTTCCGCACCGTATTTGGTCTTTATGGTACCGTCTTTATCCTTGTATGTAATAACACCTGCCTTAGCCGATGCCTCTGCTTCTGCTCCGAGAACAGAACCTTCTGCGGACGAATGAACATTATAATTATCCGAGCCGAAGGATGCTTCTATTCCACCCTCGGCAACATTTGCGGATGCCTTGCCTTCAACACCTATTGAAGGAGCAAACTTTCCGTCCTTCCAGAGCGATGCCTCCAGGCTACCCTTAGCTTCAGCAGAGCCGACCTTTCCTTCAATCTTACCATTCAGATAGCCGACATTAGCCTCTAATTCACCTGAAGCAAGGTGTACTTCCGCTTTGATATTGCCCTCTACACCTACATTGCCTTTGTTAAGATCCCAATTGGCTTTTCCTCCCGTTGAGACCGAAGCTCCCAAAAAGTCTCCCTTGGCATTCATTCCGACATCAATACCCGCAAGTTGACCGTTCATAAACACCGAGCCTTCTGCCAGTGAACCTGCAATCTTACCGTCTTTGAAAAGAGTTTTCATTGCGTTGCCGAATGAACCGAGGTCTCTGAATCCTTTGAAAAGGGTTGAACCTGTTGCACCGACAGCCATTACTCCGGTTGTCTCTAAAAATTTTTCAAGAAGCTCTGCTGCTGCCGACGGATAATATCCCGGTGGCGGATGGTTGCCTTCCGTGCTTATATCTCCCCAATTCAGGAAAGGAAAGTTCTTAATCAATTCCCCTGCTGCCGACGGGAACGGCATTTTTATGGCGTTCCACGGAGAGATAAACATCGGAAGGGTAAGCAAACTTTTGGGGAAATTCTTCGCAAGGTCAAAAATCGGGGAGTTGAGCCAATCCCATACGTTAAGCAGATCCTGCAAAGTAAATGTTTCGTCAAAAAGCTTCTGTCCTTCCACCTTCTTTTCACACTGATTATAAAGAACATAAACCTTCTTTAAAGCCGAAGACAAATTTTTATAGTCTGTTGAGCATTTATCAATGTTTCCGCAAACAACCGAACGCTGAAGTGAATATGCAAGTCTCGCCGTAATCGAACCTCTCGTTGACGACAAAACGCTTCTGGCTTCGTTGGAAATGTTGCGTACACGCGAAGAAATCTGACTAAAATTCGAAGAAATATTATTCAGACTGTTCGTTCTGACTTCAAAATCTGTCATTCTTTTCACCCTCTTTCTGTAAAAACATTATATTTTTACATTACTGTCATTTTCTTTAATCCGCCGCCGATAAGCGAAGTGTTCAATCCGCCGACTGTAAAATATGAGGGATTCTGCCCACCCGGACCTACAATATAATCCGAATAAAACTTCCCTTTTATAAACGGCTTGGGAAAAATAATAATTTCCGGCGTAACCGGCTTCCAGGGCTTAGGGAAAATAATATGCAGTAAAATCCAATCCCATCTGTCGGGTAAAACAGGCTTTGGAACGCCGGTTATGATAATTGGAATGTCCGGAATGCTGATAAACAAATCCTTCAGCCACGGTCTGTTTACTTCATCAAACAGTTCTGCATTCATCACTCTTTTTTCGCTGTTTTCATAGTAAGCCGCAACCTTATTAAGAGTGTTTGAAAAATTCTTGCAGTCCGCTGCACAGTTGTTTATATTTGCACACACAACAGCTCTCTGCAGATGCATTGCAAGCCTTGCGGTGATTGACCCTCTTGTGTTTGAAAGTATTCTTTTGGCATCTCCCGAGATTGTCCGTACCCGATGATGAATACTGTTTAAGCGGTCCGATGCATCCCGTAGGCTGTCTGTTCTTACTTCAAAATCTGCCATTTTTTACCCTCGTTTTTTATATATATTAAGGTTATATCAACCTTGTATAAACCAACTCTGCCTTGCAGCCCTTCTGCCAGGATGAATTCCATTCGGAAATGTTTCTTCTGCTGTTGTCAATCTCAATCTGCTGAGAGGATTTCCAGCCTTCAAAAGCATTTGCACCCACATAGGTTACCGATGAAGGGATTCTGAATTTTTCAAAGCCCGTGCAGTTGAGAAACGCCTGCTTGCCTATACTCTTGAGACTTGATGAAAATTCTGCCGTTTCGAGCTTCGGACAGTTTGCAAAAGCAAGCGCTTCCACGGCGGAAACTCTGTTGAGTCCGTTGACCTCCACGAGATTGCCGCAGTTTTCAAACATTGATTCGCTTATTACCTCGAGCGATTGGGAAAGCTCAACGGTTTCGAGCGAAGAGCAACCCGTAAAAGCTCCGCTGCCGACGGTCTTGACTCTGTCTGCAAAATAAACCATACAAAGCTTTTCGTTTGCAGTAAAAGCGTTTTTTTCAACATGCTCCGTTGATTCAATCATGTAATACTGCTGAGCGGTATTGCCCGCAGGAAAGGTTATCAGTTTTTTATAGTCATTGGAATAAAGCACGCCCTCTGAATCCGAGGCATAGTTGGTACTTGCACCGTCAACCGTGATTCTTTCAAGCGATTTGCACGCCAAAAACGCATACTCTCCGATAGCCGTGACGGCAGGTCCGATTGATATTTCTCTGATACCCGAGGAGGCAAAGGCACCTGCGCCGATTTCGGTCACAGTCTGCGGAATTGTAATTTCCGTTAATGCGTTGCAGGATTCGAATGCTTTTTCGCCGATTTTCTGAACTGATTTTCCGAGATTGACTTCCTTTAATGCCTCGCAAAGATGACACAGATAGTCGGGCACAACCGTTGCTTCATCGCCGATGATAACACGGGTTACCATCTGTCTGTATTTGCTCCAGGGAGTTTCCGTTGCGTTTTCATCGGGGAAAACGAAATTTTCGAGTGTTCCCGTAAGATAAAGCATGGCATCCTCGGTGAAATACATCCACTTGTTGCCCTCTCCGCAGTCGCCTGAGCGAAGGAGCTCTTCGGCATCAATAAGAATTCCTTCTTCAATCATTGATGCCAGCTCTTCCGGAGCAACTGCTTTGTTGAGTTCAAAATTCTCTCCGTTAAGACGGAAAGCCTTTCCTTCACCCGAACCTGCATCATAAAAAGCTACGGTTTTCTCTGCTTTGTCAAAATAAACTTTGCTGTTTGAACTGCAATCAATTGAAAGTCTTTTGAGTGAGCCGTCGGAAAGGTTTGAATATATGTTGAATCGGTCTGTATATGTTATAATTTCGCTTTTGCCGTCAGAATCAATATCTGCCATATAGATTTTGCCGGCTTCGGAAAAAACCGAGCTGAGAAGCTGAGACCTCGTGAGCTTGCCGATTCTGATAATCACAGTCTCAGAGGAAGAGTTTTTTTTTACGTCTTCCGTCACAAGCTCCGTTTCTTCTTCGGAATAAGCAACCGTCTCATAGAAATCTGAGGAGACCGTTTTCTTTTCTTTATCATCAGAGCCTGTCAAAGCAAAAACTATGACAGCAACAAGAGCAAGCACAACCGCCGCCGCACCTGCGATGATTCCGATAAGCTTTTTGTTTTTGACCGCTTCCTTGCGTCTGCGGACAGCCTCGGCTCTTTTGATGTTTTTATTGAGCTCGGAAAAATCTCCGTTATATGCTTTGAAAACCGCCTTAAGCTCTTTTTCAAGAAGCTGAGCGTATTTTATTCTGTTTTCTATTTCAGGCTCAAGTCCCCTGAGAATAACATCCTCAAGAGCCTCGTGACCGTGAAGTCCGAACTTTGAAAACGGCTTTAATTCAATCGTATCACGTTCGGTACTCGGCACGGGAATTTCGCCCGTAACAATTCTGTAAAGCGTTGCACATGCGGCATAAACATCGGTCCACGGACCCTGCTTTGACCTGCTGAGATACTGCTCCTTGGGGGCATATCCCGCCTTGATGAGAACGGAAACGCTTCTGTCAGCATCCTGAACGGCAAGTCTTGCCGAGCCGAAGTCGAGAAGCTTTATTCTTCCGTCGTCGCAGATAAAAATATTATCGGGTGCAATATCTCTGTGGATAAGATTGTCACTGTGCATATCCGCAAGTGCGTTGAGGACGGGAAGCATAATTCTTATAGCCGCTTGCGGCTCAAGCCTTCCTCCGACCTCTTCAAGATATTTCTTGAGGTCACAGCCCTCAAGATATTCCATAATTATATATGCGGTATTGTTTTCTTCAAAGAAATCATAAACATCAACGATGTTTTCATTTTCAATGAACCGTGAAAGCTTTTTGCCCTCATCGAGCATCTTCTTGATGCCGTCGGTATAGTAGCGGGCTGAATCCGTGACATAGCAGTAAACCTCCTTGTCACCGGGATTTCTCATTGAAAGAGAATGCGGAAAGAATTCCTTCACCGCAACAACCATCTGCTCCTTATCATCCCAGGCAATATAGGTTATGCCGAAGCCGCCGTGACCGAGTGCCTTGCCGATGATATACCGATTCCGCAGCCTTGTGCCGCAAGGAAGATGATTGACCATTTCCTGCGGTGTGCCCACAATAAAGCCGCAATGGGGACAAAGCTCGTATTCTTTTTCAAATACCTTCATACAGCCGTAACAGCGCTGCATTTATATACTCCTCCTTCTTCATTCGGAGCACCACCTGATAACTGCAACATTATCGCCGCCTGCAGTAATATAATATCACAATGTGCTCACAAATGAAAAATTGTTGACGAAATGCACGTTTTTCGGAATGACCTGCATTTCGCATGACCGTAGCATGTTTTAATTTTCAGTCAGAGAATTAAAACGGCCGCGGCACCGTTGGATAAGCTCAGTTCTTCCGACGGATTTTGGGGGTTAGCCCCGCCCTGCCTTAACGGCAGGGCAGGAAGTTTTTTATTCATCCTGTGTATCAACAGCCTGTGCATCTTCACTCGGTGCGGGTTCTTTTGTTGTCGTTTCCTTTTCCTTAACCGTTACAGTGCACCAGTCGGAGTAATAAGTATAATCCAGATATTTCATAACGGCTCTGACCTGAGTTGTGCCTGCACTTTTAGCGTTAATGGTTGCTTCCTTCTTGTCGCCATTCGCAGAAACAGTCGCTATGCCGGTATCCTTAACTTCCCATGATGATACCGAATACGATTTATTGTCACTTGAAACATCAACACTCGAAACTTCCAGCTCACCCTTTTCCCCTTCTTCAAGAGAAAGAGATGTGGGGCTGATTGTTATTTTGGGTGTTTTGACGGTTATCTGAATCGTTTCAGGCTCTGTAAAATCGCCATAATAAACATATACAGTTGCTATTCCTCTTGAGACCATAGAAGGATCAATTTTTAATTCAGGCTTTTCCTTATTCTTGGTTAAAGAAGCTGTTATCAGTCCGCTTGAGTCGCGGCTGTCTGTCGTTCCGTTGCTATAATAAACTTTTACCATTAAACCATCAACAGCAAAAGATTCTCCGATATAATATGTCATCTTTTTAGGAGGGCTGCTGATTTCAAACGATAACGGCTGAACATCTTCAATCTTTATCTGTTGCTTAAGATCTCGGCTGCTGTATGTATCTTTATATTTTGCAACTAAAGTAATCGTTACCGTTCCTGCACCCTGACCGGTTACAACACCGTTTTCGCCCACTGTTGCTATTGACGTGTCCGAAGAGGTGAATTTCAGATCCCAGCCTTCCGAAGGTGTGCACTTCACATCGGCTGCCAATGTTTCAGCTTTTGATGTTGAGAGTGTTTCTGCCGGGAAGCTGAAGCTTATTTGGGGCTCTTTTACCGATACAGTAAATGTATCTGTTTTGCCGCCATAAGAAACCGTTACAGTCTGGCTGCCCTTTGAAGTAAGCTTATCTACATTAACGGTATAACCCTTGGAAACTGTTTCTGATTTTCCGGTTGAATACTTAACTATAATACTCATTCCGGAGGTATCAAGGTTATCGCCGATATAATAATTCGATGTGTTTTTGGGTTCATCTTTGATTTCTATGCTGGTGATAGTTGCACCCTTAACAGTTACCTTGCAGGCTTCCGAGTAATATTTACTGCCTTTATAGGTGAGAACCGCTTTGATCTGTGCTTCACCTTCACCAACACCCTTGATTTCAGCCTTCATTTCATTGCTGCTATCTTTTGAAACGGATGCAACCTTGGCATTTGAGCTTTCCCAGGTAATTTCATAATGGTCACCGCATACATAATTCGATACGTTGACCTGCTTTGCTTTTCCGCCTGCATCAAGCGTACAGCTTGCAGTATCAATCTTTATCGAAGGTGTTTTTGCGGTTACTGTAAAGCTCTTTGTGCCCGATACGCCCGAATAGCTGACAACAACCGTTGCCTTGCTTCCGCTGATATCATTTGATTTAAGCACTTCCGAGTTGCTGTTCTTGAATCTTACCTTTGTTGAACCGTTGGGATCGATGGTTTCCTTGCTCTTATCGCTGTAAACAAGCTCAATCTTCATGCCGGAGGTATCAATGGTATCTCCGATATAATATTCCTTCTTGGTGGGCTCTTTCTTGATATTGATTGAGGTTATTTCAAGATCCATTATCTTGATTGAAATGGTTCTCTTGAGAGTTACGTCACCGTGAGTTACCGTTGCGGTAATCTTTGCGGTGCCGGCTTTAAGTGCCGTAACAACGCCCTTTGAATCTACCTTTGCACAGTCATTTTCGCTGGTAAATTTAACCTTGCCCTGAAGGCTTTCGGGTTTAACGTTAACCTCAAGCTGGGCAGTCGTGCTGCCCTTCGTTGTCAGCGATCCTACGGGGCATGTGAGAGTCATGGTAGCATCTCTGACCTCAACCTTATATGATGCCGACTTTCCTTTATAGGTAACGGTTACCTCATAATCACCCTTCTTGGTAAAGGATGCATGCTTGAATGTAAGCAGAGAAGTATCGGTAATATATATGGGTGAACCTACATTGTAATAAGCAGCAATCTTTATTCCCGCAAGACTTACCGTATCGGTGGGATAGTATTCAAGATTTTTGGGCTTTGTTACAATTTCAATTCTCTCCAACGTTGCCGGTTCTACGGTAACAGTGCAAGGAGGATTAGACTTTGCTCCGCCTGCCTCCGTTACGGTAATAGTTGCCTTTCCGTCTCCAACTCCCAGTACTTCGCCGTTATTTGAAACGCCTGCAACACTTGTGTTGCTGGACTTCCATGTGTATTTGGGATCTGTGGCGTTTGCAGGAATAGGAGTAACCTTGAGTGTCTGCTTTCCGCCTACACGAAGAGTAAGGCTGGTTCTGTCAAGAACAACCTTTTCAACCGGAATTTTGCCTGACGAAACATTGACTGTTGCTGAGGCGGTATATTCCTCGTTACCGTATGAAATAGTGGCGGTAACCCTTGTTCTGCCTGCCTTGACGCCCTTGAGCTTGTCGCCTGAAATTTCGGCAATCTTATCGTCGTCAATACTCCATGAAACATTGACCGTCTCGGGCTTCACCTTTGCTGTCAGCGTAATCTCCTGATTAACCGCAAGGTTGAAGGAAGATTCAAGCTTGACCGAAGGCTTATTTACTTCCACCGAGAAGCTGGCGGTTTTTTCGATGCCGTTATCCTCGAAGGTAACCTTTACGGAAATGCTGCCTGCATTTGAAAGGTCTGCATCGAGCACATGGCAGTTCGAGGTAACATCCTTTTCGCTGTCGTCTGAATAAACGGCAACAACTTTAAGTCCTGATGTATCAAGGCTGTCGCCTACATAGTATTCGGTTTTGTTAGGTCTGTTCTTGACCTTCAGGCTGACAAGTGATGCAACGGATGCCTCGTTACCCGAATCATCATTATTGCCGCCGTTGCCGCCCGAATTGGTTCTGTCTCTGCCTGAGCTGACAACGAGTGTGATTGAAGTGCCTCTTTCAACCTCTTCGCCGATATAGTCGTGAGTGATAACTCTGTCTCTTGCAACAGAGTCGCTCGGCTCGGTTGTGATTGAGGAAGCAAGACCTGCATTGGCAAGTGTCTGCTGAGCGGTTGATGCACGCTGACCCGTAAGATCCGGAACCTTGACCTTTACACCGGAGGATACGGTAACCGTAATGCTTGTGCCGATGGTTACGCTTGTACCGGGCTTTATGCTCTGCTGGAATACAACGCCGGGTGCATATTCCGCATTCTGTGCTTCCTTGGTTGAAACATTAAGTCCTGCCTCTTCGAGCTCTGAAAGAGCCATTTCGAGAGTCTTGTTGACAACATCGGGAACATATACTGTCTGTGTGCCTCTGTTAACGGTTACATAGATTGTGTCGCCCTGATGTGCCTGAGTATTTGCAAGGGGATTCTGACCCATAATCTGATTATCGGGTATTGATGAGTTGAAAACTTCTTCGTCGATAGCAGGGAAGAGATTGAAATCAGCAAGAAGCTTCTTTGCAGCTTCGTAATCCATACCGAGAATGCTGGGAACGGTAACAACCTTTGTTCTGTCGATTCCCTCGGGACCCGTGCTGACCGTAAGTTGGATTTCATTATCTTTTTCAAGCATCGTTCCTGCCTCGTATTCCTGTGCAATAACCGCACCCGAAGCATAGATATCACTTGATTCTTCAACCGTTTTAACTGTATATCCGGCTTCCTTGAGCTTCTCTGTTGCAAGCTCGATTGTAAGGCCGATAACATCGGGAACCGTGCCCATACCGTGACCGTCGGAGATGATAATATCAATAACCGTGCCGTGGTCAACAACATTGAAGGCATCGGGCTCCTGTCTGAGAACGAGATCTCTGTCGATTACGGTGCTGATAACCTTACCTGCGATCTGCCAGTTGAGGTTTTCAGCCTTCAGCTTGCTCTTTGCATCCTCAAGAGTGCCCGCAACAACGTTGGGAATAAGGGTCTGTCCCTCAGGTACAACAAAACGGGTTTCAAGATCGGATTTGGGACCGATAATACCAAAAGCGAAAAGCACGCAGAGGGTGATAGCGGCAACAAGTCCGGTAGGAATGCCGATTTTAGCCCAGAGAGGCCAGGTAAGCGGGTCAATCTTCTTAATGCCGCTTCTTCTCTTTTTGACGGGCTCTTCGCTGAGAAGCTCGCCTGCAAGAGAAATCATATCGGGCGTTCTGTCTTCAATTCTGATATTGAGAGCATTATAGATTGCATTCTCTCTTCTGGGGTCGATATCCTTGATGAATTTCTTGATGGGAACGAGCATATCCCTGCCGTTCTTCTCAAACAGTGCTCTTCTTTCCATGGCATCGGGAGGAGCCTGTCCGGTAATCATTTTATAAAGGCAAGCACCTACCGAATAAACATCGGTGTGCGGACCCTGGTCGCCTCGGCTGCGGTACTGCTCTTCCGCCGAGAAACCGGGCTTGATGATAACGGTAAGGCTTCGGCTTCTTGAGGTTGTTGCATATCTTGATGCACCGAAGTCAATAAGCTTTACCTCACCCTTGTTTGTGAGAAAAATATTATCGGGAGCGATATCACGGTGAATGATTCCCTCATCATGCACCTTATTGAGCGATTCAATGATGGGCATGAGCATCTGAATGGATTCCTCGATGGGGATTGTTTTTTCTCTCTCAAGTCTTTCAGCAAGAGTTTCACCCTGAAGATATTCCATTGCTATGTATGCCGTGCCGTTTTCGCCGAAGCTGTCAAAAATCTTAACGATACCGTTCTCACTTCTGAACTTTGCAAGACGCTTTGCTTCGTCAATGAATTTTTCCATACCGTCATTGAATTGCTTTGTTTTATCACCCGAGAAAACGGTAATCTGAGTCTGACCTGCGGCTCTTGTTGAAAATTCGCTGGGCAGATATTCCTTGATTGCAACCTTTATCTGCAAAACGGTGTCCCATGCAAGATAGGTAACACCGAAGCCGCCGTAGCCGATAACGCGGCCTATAATATATTTATCGTAAAGAACTGTTCCGGGGAACATGTGAAGGGCGTTTTCAACCTCTTCCTCAATTGTATATCCGCAATAAGGACAAACCTCATATTCCTCCGAATAAAGCTCCATACAGCCGAGGCAGCGGCGCTGACCGTCTTTTTCGTGGCCTATACCCGTACCTGCTTCAACAAACAGCTTTTGCGTAACATCATTTTTGCCTGTGTGTTTGCTGCTCAAATTAATCAACTCCTATATGCTATCTGAAAATCAAATTATTTAATCGACTCATTGCTTACTATAAACATGACCTCTGTTCCGAGCTCAGCTTTTGTGCCGGGATCAACACTCTGCAGAAGAACGGTATCCTTCTTTTCAGAGGAATCGCCGTAATCCTTTATTCTGCTTGAAAATCCGCTTTCCATGAGGATTTTCTGTGCCTCCTCAAGCGGCTTTCCGCAAACATCGGGAACCTCTGCCGTATATCCCGTGCTGACCGTGAGTGTTATTCTTGTTCCGACCGAAACGGAACTTCCGCTTCCGATGCTCTGAGTGATAACGGTACCCTTTTCGGTTCTTCTGTCCTCTGCCTCTTTCAGCTCAACAACAAGTCCCAAGGCTTCAAGATCTTCCACGGCAGCCTCTTTTTTCATTCCCTCGGTATCAGGAACATAAACCATATTGCTCTGCTTGTTGACTGTTACCGTTATAATCTCGCCCGCACGACCTTTTTCGTCACCCTTGGGAACCTGGTCAACTATCTGACCCTCGGGAAGATTTTCGTCATAATGAATATCAACGATTGCAAGATAAAGCCCTGCCGATTTGAGTGAACGACGTGCATTGTCATAATCGGTACCCACAAGATCCGGGATAAGTATTTCGGTTGAGGTAACAATTGCGGAACTTCCGCTGCTGACATAAAGGGTAATTTCCGTACCCTTTTCCTGGTCGATATTCTTTATTGTCTGATCATATACAACATCCTTGGCGTAATCGGAATTATGGTCATTCCGAGTCACAACCTTAAAACCTCTGCCTTCAAGAAGCTCTCTTGCATCCTCAATGGCAAAGCCCGTAACATCCTCAACATATGCCATTCCCGGACCCGAGCTGACCGTGAGGCGGATTACCTCGCCGTAATTCACAAATTCGCCGACATCGGGCTCCTGCCTGATAACGGTATCCTTCACCGCATGGTTGTTGGACTGAGCATCCGCTATAACAAACTGAAGATTATGCTCCTTGAGAATTTTTTCCGCCTGCGTGATATCTTTTGAATGGATATTCGGAACGGCAGTTTTGCCTGCCGGAATTGAATATGACTTTTCAAGTGTGCTTTTCGGACCTATGACACCCGAAAATACGAGCACACCGAAGGTCAGAACAAGTGCCGCCGCCGTCGGAGCGGCAATCTTTGCCCAGAGCGGCCATTTGAGACGGTCAACCTTTTTGATTCTGTTCTTTCTGGGTCTGACCTTATCTTCACTGTAAAGCTCACCCATAAAGGTTGCCATATCGGGTGTTCTGTCCTGCGAAAACACATTCATTGCGTTTTTTATCGCTCTTGCCTGATTTACGGTAAGCTCCGGTGCAAGCTTTTCTATCGGTTCAAGTATATCCTTGCCGTTTTTTTCGAATGCTCTTCTTCTTGCAAATGAATCGGCGGGGATTTTTCCTGTCAGCATTCTGTAAAGAATTGCCGCAACAGAATATACATCTGTCCATGAACCGAAATCGCCGAGGCTGCGATAAACCTCTTCCGGAGAATATACCTCGCTTATCATCGAATTCATGTTTCTGCCCGCAAAAGCGGTCTCAAACTTCGACATTCCGAAATCAATGAGCTTTACTTCTCCTTTATCGCTGAGAAATATGTTGCAAGGCTCTATATTCATGTGGATTATTCCGTCCGTATGAAGCAGATGGAGTGCTCCGATTATGGGAGCAAGAATCTCCATTGCTGAACCGAGACTGAATTTTTCTTCTTTTTCAAGCCTTTCTTCAAGAGTTTCTCCCTCGAGATACTCCCTGACTATATAAGCGGTTTTGTTTTCTTCAAAAACATCGAAAACTGTTACAACCGCACTTTCACGTCTGTACTTTGCAATGTGGACAGCGTTTTCAACAAAAACCTCAAGACCGTTTTCATAGAAAAAGCCTTTTTCTCCCGGGAAAACCGTAATCTGCGGCTGCCCCATGCCTCTTGTTGAAAGATCCTTCGGAAGATATTCTTTTATCGTCACCTTACGGCGGTATTCCGTATCCCACGCAAGATAAACAACACCAAAGTCACTGTAACCAATCGCTTTTCCGACTATATATTTCTGATTAAGAACCGTACCCGGCTGCAATAATGCCGCATATTCTATTTCCGTGTTAACAGCATAGCCACAGTACGGGCACATATCAAATTCCGCATCATAAAGATGCATGCAGCCCATGCAACGCCTTTTTCCGCCACGCTCAAGTGAGCCGCTGTAGTCTGGCTCAACAAACAAGCGTTGGGTGAAGCCGTTACCGTATAAGTTTGTTGTTTCACTCATAGAATCACTCTCAAATATACAAATTGCTTATAGCCGTCGATAAAAAATTACCGACGGCTGTAAAATTTATGCTGCGTTCTGCTCTTTGAAAATATAATCTTTTATGTTTTCCGTAACAAAAGCAAATTCCGAAAAATAATGAGCATAGGTTTCCATTGCATCTTCATTGATGGGAAGTGCCCATTCCACAGACTCTTTACCTATAACTCTGCCCTGAGCATTTGAGCTGAGAAGGAAGGCAAGGAATCTTGTTGCAGCTGCATTTTCGTTTTCCTTTGCATTTGAAACGCTCCAATAAGTTCCGTATGAACAAAGAAGGTCATCCGAAATAACGGGAATCATTTTGTAGTTACCCTTATTATTCGCAACCATTCTTCTGACATCGAAGTATTCCGATGTGTCCGAGAAATAGAAGCCTGCTTCGCCGTTTATAAACTGCTCCTTAGTGCCCTTGATAACGTTATCGGCAAGACCTGTTTCAAAAACATCCTTGAAGATTTCCTGCATTTCCGCATTAACAATGAATTTCGATTTATCGTTGATAAACTTGCTGATATCTTCAAATTTCTTGACTTCATCACCGACAAATGAAGTTACCTTTGAGGTGTTGACATAGATAACGGGAACGTTGAAGCTTGAGGGAATCTGCTTGTGCTCGGGGAACTGCTTGTCATAGTCATCAAGGAAATAGCAGCCGTTGGGGTTGCTCTGAGCAAGAATATAGGTAAGGAAATAGAGCTTATTATCGGTGTCGGGATAAATAACATTTGAAAGATCAAGCATTCCTTCAAGTGCATTATGCGAAAGCTCTGTGCTCACAAAAAGATTGGGAGCCTTTTTGGCTGCAATCGCTGCATTGAGCTCATCATAATACTTATCCGATGCAATACCCTTAAGGTTAATCTTGACATCCTTATATTCCTTGGTGAATTCGGCAACAACCGCCTGGAATTCCTTGTCATATGCCTCACCGACATCATTGACATACCAGACCGTGATTTCTGCAGGGTCAAGGGTAACATCCTCGTTTTTCTTTTCAACATTCGCTGCAAAGAGCAGGGCAATGCCCGAAAGAACAATGAGAAGTGAAAGAATTCCGATAAGTCTCTTTGTTTTCTTCACTCTCTTTTCCTTCTTGAGCGAGGTTACCTTGATTTCTTTTCTGATTGATTTTTCGAATTCTTCAACAGACTCAAATCTCAGGTGGGTTTCAATTGCCATCGCCTTGAGAATACTGTCTGAAACATGCTGGGGAATTTCCTTGTCGAGATTAATGGGCTCCTCAAGGATATCCTTGATTTTTCTGTTGGTGGATTCATCGGGCTTGACGCCTGTTATCATGTAATAAAGCGTTGCACCGAGTGCATAGATATCGGTCTTGGGGCCCTGGTCGCTGACCTGCTCATACTGCTCGGGCGGTGCGAATCCGGGCTTGAGGATAATGGTAAAATTCTTCGCCTCCTCCGACGAGAATCGTGCCGCACCGAAGTCGATGAGCTTTATCGTTCCGTCGTTGAGCATGAAGATGTTATCGGGGCTGATATCACGGTGGATAATTCCGCTTTCGTGAACATCCTTGAGTGCGTTGCAGATGTTGAATATGATTTCAAGGCTTCTGTCAACGCTGAGCTTGCCTCCGTTATCCTTCATATATTCATCCAGCGCACAGCCGTCGAGGAATTCCATAACGATGTAAGCGGTATTGTTTTCTTCAAAATACTCATAAACATTAACAATGTTTTTATGGGCATTGAATTTTGTCATATTGCGGGCTTCGTCAATGAAACGGACCAGACCGTATTCAAATTCCTTCTTTTTTCTGCCCGAGAAAAGGAGAAGCTTGTTTGTGCCGGGAGGTCTGTTGACAATGCCGCTGGGATAATATTCTTTTATGGCAACAACGGAATCGAGCTTCTTATCCCATGCCTTGTAAGTGATACCAAAGCCGCCGAAGCCGAGAACGTTGCCTACCGTATATCTGTCGTTAAGGGCTGTTCCGGGAGCAAGATGATAAGGCTCCCTGGGTGCGATCCCTTTGAAATAACCGCAATAAGGACACATGTCAAATTCATCTTCATGCATCTTGAAACAGCCGTTGCATCTGACTTTCATTTGCAATACACCTCTTATATATTAATCCTTTAAACTTATGAATAGTTATCCCATGAGAACTTCTCTCCGCAAAGGCGGAGGAAAACAAACTTACTTGCACCGAGAGTGATAACATCATAATCGTTAAGCTCGGTGAACATCATAATAAGCTCGTCGTTAACATATGTAAGACCGCTGCTTTCGCCGCTCTGGATATAAAATTTCATCTTGTTGGGCTCATATGTGATTGATGCGTGACGCTCACGGGAAACGCTCTTTTCCTTTGCAAGAGCAATATCCATTGCAAGCGAACGGCCGATGTTGTTTCTGCCCGACTTGAGGCTGAAGCTTTCGCCCATGTATTCGCCCTCAACGCAGATAATCCAGCCTACAACGGGCTCGATTGCGTTTGAGAAATTATAGAATGCAACTGTCTTTTCATCTGCTGAATTGGAGGTTGAGTCGGCTCTCTGAACTGCATCTGCAATCGAAGGAATAACCGTGGGCTCGTCTTCCTCCTCGGGTTCCTCAACAACGGGAGGTGCGGGTCTGCGGATTTCCTCCGTCTTTTCGCCGTAGTATTCCTCTTTAACGGGAGTGGGAACGGGCTCGGTCTGAGGCTGGGGAACAGTTCTGCTGACCTCTTTTCTTTCGGTAGCGGTTTCTTCCGCAGGTTCAGGCATTACGGGAGCTGTGGGAACCTCTTCAACGGAAACAACCTCTTCCTGAATCTTTTCCTTCTTGTGGAAGAAGAGACCCTTGAGTGATTTGCCTCTCTGCGACATATCCTCGGCGTGTTTTTCTGTCACAGGTCTTTCCGTCGGCTTCTTTTCGGTCATTTTTCTTGAAGTTTTTCTGATTGAATTTACAGAATCTTCCTTTTCTGCTGCTTTCGCCTCATTTTCAGAGGTTGAGGATGCTTTGCAGTGGGGACAGCTTTCATACTTGTCTCCGTCATAGAACATTTTACAGTTTTCACATTTGATCGGCTTCATTACTATTCTCCTTAACACTTATTATTACAAAAGAAATATTGTCTCTGTTGTCGGGCGAAAGCTCCTCGGCGGTTCTGAGAAGCATATCCGCCTTTTCCGCAAGCGGTGCGGAAGATCTTATTATCTCTTTGATTTTCTCATCGGAAAGAGCCTTGAAAAGACCGTCCGTTGTAAGCAGGATATAGTCCTCGGGAACAAGGGCAACGGGATTGTTGCTGATATCCATTATACTTACTCCGCCCATGCCGATATAGCTTATCAATGCATTACCCTTTGCGAGGTCATCCTCCGTCGGAACAAAGGATTCGGGCATTGCGTTGAGCGTGAGAAAATAATTGTGGTCACGGGTCGCCGTTACGATATCATCGCCTCTGAGTATATAAAGTCTGCTGTCGCCGACCGACATCCAGAAGAGCGAATCATCCTTGATATAAACAGAAACAACCGTTGTGCCCGCGTTGAGCTTTTCGCCCTCTTCGTCAATAAGAGCAAAAACCTTTTCATCAAGGATATCAACACTTCTGAGATAGACACTCGAAATCGGTTCATCTGTTTCTCTGTTTTTAATCACGTCAATAAGTGTGTCGCATACGATGCGGCTCGCCTTCTGTCCGCCTTCGAGGCCGCCCATTCCGTCACACACCACGGCTGCAAAAGCACTGTCTTCAACAAGAGTGTCAACGCAATCCTGCTGCTCCTCGCGGGTACCGATAACGCTTCTGACCGCAAATTCATATTTGTTTGTCTTCATAAGTTAAAACATCACCTTTAGGGCTAAAATTAAACCATTACGGCAATAGCCGAGAAATTATCCATATTCTTACCCTGTCCGTTAACCTTTACAACTTCACTCATACTGTCAACCCACTTGTTGACATCCCCGCCGCTCTCCTTGAGAAGCGACGACATATTCTTTTCATCAATAAGCTCCCAGAAACCGTCTGAGCAGAGAAGGAAGGAAAGATTTTTCTTTCTCTTCATCTTCTTTGAAATAACATAGCTGCTTGCGCCCCACTCGATACCCATAACTCTGAGCAGCTTGTTACGGTCGGGATGATTGCGGATTTCTTTTTCCTTGATATCCCTTGCAAGAACAAGCATCTGGGGAACGCTGTGGTCCAGGGTGCGTTTCTTATATCTGCATTTTTTGAACATATAGGCTCTGGAGTCGCCGATATGTCCCCATCTTATTTCTTTATCTGTTATCACCAATATAACGGCTGTTGTTTTCATTTCATGCTTTGCTGATTTGAGCTTCTGCTCTTCAAGCAGCTTCTTCTGGGCAACTTCAAAAGCCTCATCCATTCTGTCGATGAAATTATCGTTATTCATAAAGAAGTTGATAACCTCATTTGCAACAAGCTTGGAGGCCTCTTCGCCCTTACCGTGTCCGCCGAGACCGTCGCAAAGAACGCAGCAAAGAGTGCTGCCCTTTTCGGCAAGACTGACGAAATCTTCGTTTATTTCTCTTGACCCGGGTTCTGACATTTTTTTATAGGTTACCATCGATACATCCCTCCGCCGACCTTGTAAATAATTAGACTGCAAGGCCTTGCGGTTTTTTACCGCAAAGCCTTGAATTCAGTTATTGATTTTTTAAACTGTCCTTAGATGATAACATCTGTGCTGAGGTTAGCAATAATGTCTTCGTTTGCCTGCTCTGCTTCGGTGTAAAGGCCTGCCATATCCTGAAGGTCCTGTGCGTGCTCTTTAACAAAACCGACAAGCTTCTGAATATCGTCTGAAAGACCTGCAAACTTTGCTCTGTATGCTTCAGCAGCTTCGCCTGTCCATACGCTTGAAAGACCGTTAACAAGATCTGTCATCTGCTGTGTGAGGTTCTGGATTTCGCCGCCGTTTGTTGAAAATTCTGATGCTGCATTGATAAGCTCCTGGGGAGTAACTCTTAAAATACCTTCCATTGTTTTTATCTCCTTTTAATTACAAGTTATTTTTTTGTTGATTTGGTTTGATTTTACGGTTTGTGCTTTAACCGGTGCAGGTTAAAGATCCGTGATTAATAGCTTCTCTTGCTTGCTGTCTGAACGTTTGTTGCTTCAGTCTGTGCATACTTTGCAGCGATTTCAAGAAGAACTGCTACATACTTTTCGATTGCGTTGTAGAAGTTGTCCATGTTGACCTTGTCGCGCTTGAATGCGTTGCGGAAAGCTTCCTTAGCTTCGCCTTCCCACATTGATGCGAGAGCTGCTTCTGTTTCTTCGAGTGCGTTTACCTTTGTCTTATAGGTTGCGTTGATCTGCTTGAGTTCGTCTGCCTTTGCGTTAAGCTGGGAAGCGGTTACATTAAATTCTGCCATGATTTTTTAACTCCTTTTATTAAAATGTTTTTTATTGCTTAGTGCTCTTATATACTAGCACTCTTTTGCCTTATTTTGTTGGTTTTTTGATGAATTGCACGTTTTTCGGGATGAACGGTAATTTCCGATTTTATCTGTTTCGTGCAGCGATTGTATCTGCAATCTGCTTTGCTCTGATTTCAGCATTTCTGAGAGCTCTTGCAGCTGCTCTGATTGCATTCGCCGTGTTCTGAAGCTGCTTTGCCGACTGAAGAAGGTCGTTCTTTGCCTTGTTGCCCTTCTGGATAAACATGTTTGCACTGTCACCCTTCCAGCTGGCTGCAACCTGGTCAAGTGCCGAATCAACATCTGAGTTTGCAATTCTCTTGAGCTGATTTGCGAGATCCTCAAGCTGAGCTGCCTGACGCATCGCTTTCTGATAGTTGAAATTTATTGTTGCATAACTTGCCATCTTCAATCACCTCATAAAATTACATCACTTGAAAGTGTTTCGGCAAGATCTGTTACCTTCTGCTCGGTTTCGGTATACATACTTGCAATGTTGTAAAGGTCTCTTGCGTGCTCTGCCATTCTTGCGAAGGCTTCGTCAAACTCGGGGCTCTCTGCCTTGAACTCGTTACGGTATTTATCTGAGGCATCGCCTTCCCAGTAGTGTGCGGTTGAATTAACTCTGTTAATCATGTCGCTGAAAAGATTTTTCATTGTGTTGACTTTCTTTTCAACAACGTCTGCTGCATTCTGCAGGTCCGCAGGATTTACTTTAAGAGTAAAGCCGTCAAATGCTGCCATCTTTTTGTCCCCCTCTTATACTCTGATTGCTCTGACTGCGTTTTCAACGCTGTCTTCACATTTATCATATTCCTGAGCAGCGTCCTTAAGGTCATTTGAAAAAGCCTTGACGCTGTCGCAAATCGAATTGAGGAGCTCGTAATCTCCCGTGTACTGCTTAACGAAGGTTTCGTTTGCGGGGCCGTCCCACATTCCGTCGAGAGCAATTATGTGGTCATACATGTCCTTGAGCTGTTTTCTTGCACGCTCTGCCATTTCTGCAAGCTCGTTTGCATCGTTTCTCAAAGCACCTGTATTAACCTTGATGTAATTTGAAGCCATCCGGTTTGTCCTCCTTTATTTCATCTTGTTGATGTAAGTCAGAATTGTCAATGTTTTGCGGATAACGCCGATTCGTCTGAGATCAACAAAAGCCGGAACGAATGCGTAGGGCAGATATCCGCCGCCCAACCACTGAGGCCTTCTGTTTTTCATCAGCTCTCTGCCGCAAAGCTTGTTTTCTGTTCTCTCGTATTTTTCGCTGATGTCTTCAAGAACAGAAGCCATGTTGGAAACCGTTCTCTGAGCGGAGCGGATGCTCTGTTCGTTTCTCATAAGCACCCATCTGAATTCATCAACATTCGAGAGCTCTCTGAGCTGGTGTCTTATTCTTTCAACCTCGTCAAGCGTGCGGTTGATGTTTGCCGAGCATTGTCTGAGCTCGTTGCTTGCCTGACTGAGCACTCTTGTGTTTACTTCCATTCTTTTATCACCGCCTTGTTACAATCGAATTATAGCTTGCTTTGCTCAAAAAAGCAATAAAAACTGACGAATGACACAAAAAAAAGGATGAACTGCACTTTTTATACCAAAATGAGCCTGTCACCGTTGTCAACGCCGTTGGAATAAAGGCTTTTTGCGGGATTGAGAAGCGTCTTTTTGTTGGCAAAAAACAGGTGCATCTGCGAAATATCCTGAAAGCTGTAGGCCTCTTTCTGAATGATGAGGTCAACGATTTCTTCGGTTATTGTTTCAACGCTTGTGTTTTCATCAATTGAAAAATCATATGTCTTTCCGATTACCGGAACTGAAATATCAACTGTTATCATCTGTGATACCCTCCAAAAGTGAACTGATTCTGTCGATAAACGAAGCATGGCTGTAGATAGCGGTTTCCTCTGTTTTTTCAGGTGAAATAACCGCCGTCTTTTCAAGCAAGGAAAGTCTGTAAATAATCCATCTTGAATACGGCTCTCCGCTTTCCGCACTGAAAATATCAATAATACATAAAACATCCTCATTCTGCATTGCCTCCTCAACGGGAGTGCTTACGGTTATTCCGAGAACGCTTTTTTCGCTGCTGTCATCATACCCTCTTGACATGATGATTTCCTGGAAGGTTTCGATATTTTCCTGAAGGAATTCATCCTCCGACGGAAGCTCCATATTGCCGTGAATCAATTCTGCAAGCTCCGGATTGCTGACCGAACCGACCCTGTAGGTCTTTTTGCGGTTTTCCGCAGACTCGATAAACGCCGCACCGTCATTACTTATATAATAGTATACGGGATACGCTCTCACGGAGCTCATTGCTTTAACGATAAGCTTTGCGTTGATTATGCTTCTGACTATCGGTGCAAATTCAGGCGAAATATCAAAGCCGCTGTCTTCGGTTGCGGTAAGGGCTCCGCTTTCAACCATTTTATGCATTCCGATTATAATATCACCGTCATTCGCTTTTTCGATATCTCCTTCTCCCGGAAGGAAAATCTCTTTTTCGCACTGGGAACAAACAAGAACTTCAAACGCAAGGCTCGATAAAAAATATGATTTGCTCATTCCTTGTTCACTCCCATTGCTTTTATTACATCCGCCTTGCAGCTTCTCGAAAGCGGCAGGGCGATATCGCCTTCGCAGTATATAAGATTCTGCGACGACTGGATTTTAACTATCTTGCGTGTGTTGACTATAAAGCTTCTGTGACACTTTACGAAATAATCGGGAAGCTGGGTGATAATCGTATCCAGCGTTGAATAAAAGCCCGATTCCTCGTGAAGCGTGTTGAGAAAAATCTTTTTTTCTCTTGCTTCAAAATGGATGATTTTATTATAAGGATAATATGCCTTGCCTTCCTTTGCCTCAACGCAGAATTTCTGACCGTCATCCTCTTCTGTGCCGCCTTCACGGCTGTAGTATGAGGTTACGACCTCCTTCATGCACTCTGCAACATTTGCGTCTGTAAGGGGCTTGAGGAGAAGCGAGCTTGCCATTATGCTGGGCTTCATGTATGTAAGGGGAGAAATCGTGGGGTCTGAAATAATTACAAGCAGAGAATCCTTATTTGTTTTTCTGAAGCTTTCAATTGTTTTTGTTGATTTGCCCGAGGTAATGTCAAAACAGGTTACACCGACTTCACCGGCTTTTTCAAACGCTTCAATATAATCGCTTTCGGTTGTGACGGAGTCAATTGCCCAGTCTTCATCGCTGCTGTAGGCAACCGCTTCCCTCATTCCGTTGTCAAGCAACCTGCTTTCCTTTTTTTCGGAGCAATAATTCAAAGCGTACGGCATAGGTTATACCCCCTTGGATGAAGGAATAACTATCTTTTCGCCACCATTGATACCAAATGCCATACCAACACCGGGACGGTAGGATTTATTCTGCTCTGCAAAGGGTACCGACGAAACATCAAACACCTTCTGACCGGGAAGTCCGCCGAGCTGAACACCTGCCTTGTAGCCGGTAACAATACTGTAGATTTTTCTTCCGAGCATTGAGGGAATATCCTCCATGTTGGAATCAAATACGAAATAGATATTGTGAAGTCTGCCCTTTTCGAGGATGTTTTCAAAGAAACCGTTCATCAGACCGCAATCCGGCTGAGCGGTATATACTGTCTTGAGGAATGCTGCAAAATTTGAAACAAAGATAAAAATGGGCTGCTCCTTGCTCATTCTCTCGAATACTTCTTCATCCTCGGCACCGTTTTCAAGCATTTCTCTCTTTATGCCGTTTCTGTGCTTGAATATCTTGAGAAGCTCTGCACTGTAATCATAAATCTCCCTGGGAGATGATGCATACTTCACTCCGAGCTTGTCGGCATAACGCTTGAGCTGAACACCGTCAGGATCAAAAATACACACATCGGCATTCTTTGCCTTTGCCGTTGCCGCAAGAAGCTTGATAAGATCGGTGCGGCCCGTTCTCGTTTTACCCTGCACAAGATAGCAGAAGGTTTCCCTGAGATCCGCATAATAAATTGAAGCTGTTTCCTGAACATAGGCAAAGGGAAGCTTTGACACATCCTTTGTGAATTCGATAAACTGAGGATTGACCGAGATTTCCGTCCATGTGGGCTTCTCGGGAATTTCGGGAACAGGTGTTGCTCCGGGTCCCGTGTATACGGCAGCCATTGCCTCACACTGCTTGCGGATTTCTTCAGCTCTTGCATAATCGTCCTCCGCCTCAAGGCTAAGGGCGGTCTGGAATTCAAGAACGGTATCCGCATAGGGAACAAGACCGCGTCCCTTATTGCCCGAAGGCATGATTTCAAGGTGATTTATTCTGAGAATTTCGCTGAACTTCATCTTCTCGCCGAGGTCAAGAGCGATGACGTTGCGGATATTTTCGCCGATCTTGTTCTGGATTTCGATTGAACCGAAGCCACCTGCGGAAATTGCAAGGAAAATACCGAAGCTTGCACCGTCACGGGAAAGCTCCCAGAGAATTCTTTCATACTTGTCGTCTGTCTTTTCACGGAAATTCGAATAGTTATCAATTGCAACAAGAACGCTGGGGAAAACATAGCCGTTTGCGTTAACGAACTGTCCGTAGTTACCGCCGCCGATTGCCTTCTTTCTTTCCTCAAGCATCTTGCCGAGCATGTAGAAGAACTTGTCAATCTTTTCGTTATCGTTTTCATACATAATATTGCCCACATGAGGTGCCTTTTCAAACGACTGGAGCATGTGGTTGCTGAAATCAACAGCGTAAACATTGAGCTGCTCGGGAGAATATATATTGATAAGTGAATAAATAAGTGTCTGAAGGAAGGTACTCTTACCGCTTGTAACATTACCGCAGACTGCAAGATGTCCGCTTTCGGCGAAGTTGACGGTAAGAGGAATCTGTGCCTGGTTTTCGGGGTCGTCACACATGCCGATGGGGGCTGCAAGCGACCATGAAGGCTTATGAGCCCATGTTTTGCCGTTGAACTTAATCTTATCGAAATCATCAATGGTGTTAAGATAAAGATACTCGGGAAGCATGGGCATCCAGAGGGGCATTCCTCTGTGATAACCGTATTTGTCGGCAACATCTCCGATATGGTCGATAACCGCATCAAGCTGCGACTTTTCCTTGGGTTCGGGAAGAACAATGCTTCTCTTATGAGCCTCGTCAACAATTGCGGGAATGTTATTTTCACCGTAAACGGCAAGAAGACCAAGGAAGGCACGCGTGGTTTTTTCATTGAACCTTGTTTTGGGGAAATCCATTTCCATCTGCTCAAGCAGCTCGAAAACCTTATCAAGAATTCTGCCTGTGCCTTCAAAATCATAGGCAGTTTCCGAAAGAGGAATTCCGCATTCCTCCGAGGATGCGATAATGCATGAGGCAAGCGATGCAAGCCATCTCAGCTTGATTGACTCCTTGAATTTGAGAGCTGTCTTGTTGCCGAGAAGAGAGGTTTTGCCCGTTGACGAAATAAGCTTTACAAGATTGTTTTTACCCGTTCCGCCCGCATCGTCATAGGTTGCACCGCTCCAGCCTGACTGGAAGAGCTCAAAAATTTCATCGTTACCGACCTGAAGATAGCAACGGCCAGCCTGAGAAAGATATGCTGCATCGGGCTTGCCGAGCATTTCAGAGCTGTCCTGCTTATCCTGAACACGCAGACAAAGCTTGAATTTTGAGTTGCTTCGGATGTTATCGTCAACAACACCGCCGGGCTTCTGGGTTGCAAGAATAAGGTGAACGCCGAGGCTTCGGCCGACCTGTGCAACGCTGATAAGCTCCGCCATGAATTCAGGCTCTTCTCTCTTGAGCTCTGCAAATTCGTCGATGATGATGAAGAGATGGGGCATGGGAACTGATGCTTCATTGTTTTTGAGAAGACGCGTGTAAGCATTGATATTATTAACACCGTGTTCGCTGAGAACTCTCTGTCTGCGGAGGTTTTCGCTCTTAATTGATATCATCGCACGGCGTACCTGTGCACCGGAAAGGTTAGATATCTGACCGAGAGTGTGGGGAAGATCGGTAAAAAGATTAGCCATACCGCCGCCCTTAAAGTCAACCAGCAGGAAGCCGACATCATCGGGGCTGTAGTTGAGAGCAAGCGAAAGAATATAGGTCTGGAGGGTTTCGGATTTACCTGAACCCGTGGTACCTGCAACAAGTCCGTGAGGACCGTGGTATTTTTCGTGGATATCAAGATAACAGTCAACGCCGCCTGCTTTCTGACCGATAAGCGAACGCATATTCTCATATGTTCTGTTTTTCTTCCAACGCTCAATGACATTGAGCTTTTCAACTCTGTCAACCTTATACATATCAAGGAAGGTGAGCGTGTTGGGAATTTCGCCGCCCGTTTCAACCTCTGCAACCTCGATTTTTGAAAGAGCTCTTGCAAATTCATCAATTTCATTATCGGAAACACTGTCAAAATGAAGGTGATTGCCGAGGGTCGAAAGGGTTGTGGGAGTATAAATGCCGGTATATTCGCCGTCATTGTAAACGATGCATTCGCAGGAGTTGGGAAGATCCTCATAATTTTCCGCAAAGAGAATGGTGGTCAGACCGTATTCATCCTTTGCATCAAAAACATATTTTGCAAGAGGCTCACCCTCAAGCACCGATATATCTTCAACAAAAACAACATAGTGGGGCTTGGGGACAAAAGTTCTTGAATAGCTTTCCTTTGCATTTTCATCTCTGAGTCTGAAAATCTTTGTCATCTCATAGCAAAGGTCGCTTGCCTCTTCTTCATTGAATGCACAGAATCTTGTTTTCTTATCCTCAGACCAGCAATGGGGAAGCCATTTTGCAAAGGTAACTGAGCTTCTGCGACCGCTGTCCTTGAAAATATAGCCGAGCTTTACATCGGTGTAGCAGTTGCTTGCGGCAATCTGAGCAGAAATGTTTTTCATCACCTCGTAGGCACCCGCCTTATCCTTTCCGCCGACGATGCCGATGAGCTTGTTATTCTGCAGATCAAGGCAGATGGGAACATTTCTGAGAACGCTGTAGGTTTCCTGAATAAGCTTGGGCTTATCGGCAAGGGAATCATCAATAAGCGTAAATTTTTCCTTGGGAATGCTTATGCCTGCCTGGAAGGGAACATCACCGATACCTACTCTGTGAACAAGGAAATCCTCGTGGGAAAGGTTTCTGTTCCAGAGAGAAGGATTCTTGCCCGACATTGCGGCACAGCTTTCTGCGGAAGGATAGATTTCATTCATAACCTCAGCGTTATGTATGCTCTTATCCTTTATATCCTCGGAAATGCGCATGATATAGTTGCTGTATGCTTCAAATCTGTGCTGCTCCTCTTCGGCACGCTTTTTCTTTGCGTTGCGGTAATTGAGAATGCCCCAGAACGAACCGACAAGAGCCGAGGTTACAGCAGTTATAAGTCCGGTAAACATAAACGGGCTTGCCGCGCCGCCGCTGCTTCTTGCGGAGGCAATCATCATAAGGCAGCCCATGAGCATCGGAATTGCCATGGTGAATGACGGACCGATTGTCATAAGGAATGAACGGTCATCCTCTGCCTTGGGGCCGGGAGGCGATTCGATTTCAATGTTATCGGTGTGAAGCTCTCTGAGAATTCTGGGAGCACGGTTGAAATATTCCTTCTGTGCAGGCTCTTCAGGCTCCTCGCCTGCTTCGGGACCTGCCGAAACCTCAAGATTTGCTTTTGCGAGAGTACGGGGATTGACATAAATCTGTGCCTGGTCATCGTTGCATATGGCAATCATATCACCCAGGAAAACGAGCTTAAGACCGACAATATTGATGAAGTCACCATAGTTAAGAAGAGTGTTGACCTTGACTCTTACAGAGTTTACGAAAACACCGTTCTGACTGAGGTCCTCAATATGCCAGCCGTCTTTGATATATGAAATTTTGGCGTGGGAATGCGAAATAAACGATGCCTTGCAGACAATGTCATTGTCGGCGGCAGAGCCGATGGTTATGCTCTTGCCCCTTACCGCATATTTTGTTGTCTGAAGGAAATTTGCACTGCTTTCGGCAACTCTTACTCTGATAACCGTACCGTCTGCACAGACAATTTCAAACTTCATGCCGCTTTTAATCGAAATCTGCTCAGGCTTTTCGTCCTTCATGCGGATTGTGTAGCCGCAGCCCGTACCCGCAAGAAGTCTCCATTCATTTTCGATAACGTCAAAATGAAGGTTTGTATCGGTACTGATTCCGTAAATCTCTCTTTCAAGAAGCACGGAATAGTTTGTGTTATTGACATTGGGCAAAACAAACTCCTTGAATGCTTTTGCCGTAAAAACAGAAAGAACGATATTCATAATCTTATATACTCCTCATCAGCCTCATACTATACCGTCTGTGGTGTTGTAAATATAAAACTCCAGCGTGGTTTCACCGAAATGCACCGAATCCATGGTAAACAGCCTCACGGATTCGCCAACCCTCATCACATGCTTCTTTTCCGACTGGCGCTTATATTTTTTCTTCATCGTATAGACTGTTTCAACCTTTTCGGATGCGTTGATAAAATAGGGAATTTCCTTGTGAAGCTCGATTTTGCATTGCACAAGATCTATATCTTCATCAAAAATGCAAAGGTTGTTTGATTTGAAATCCCTGCCTATCGAGATATCCTTTTCGTTGAGATTGTAAAAATGCTCGGATTTGCCGAATTCATTTATTTCAACGATTTTTATAAGCCAGTAGTTGCGGTTTTTCTGCTTTGAATAGTTTGCAATCGCCTTATTGAGAAGCTCGTTTCTTCTGGTTTCGTGAAGCTTCTTTTTGAAGTATTTTATCTCGTTTTTCTTTTTCTTGTTTTTTACCGCCATTATTATGCCGAAGGCAATCAGAGCGGCAGCCGCAATAATCGCAATAACCAAAAACACAATTCTGACAACTTGTGCTTCCTCAAATATATTCATTTCATACCCTCCTGAATTTTACAAAACTCACTTTACAACAACTCAAAAATACATAAAATTCCTTATTTTACATATTTTATATATATTAACAGATTTGTCGGTATTTGTCCATAAAAAAATCACTTTTTTGAATAATTTTTTAATAAATCTGCATATAAAAACGCTGTTTTTTCTTTATAATCACAAAAAATCCTCCGCAACGCTCATTGTGCGGAAGATTTTTTATGTATACATTTAATATATATTGCATTACATGCATTTTAGGATGCGGAAATCACGGCACACACCCTTCCTGACGGAGAAAAATTATCCGTAATATCTTCCCGGGGCACGGAAGATGTCTGCTTGCGTATACAACGGTTATATTGAACAGCCTTTCCCGCTGCTTTTCAATATGTGACAGCCGGTTATTATGCAAAAACATGTTGTCACTGCAAAGCAAGTGTATTTTTATGCATTGATTACGGCTTAAGTATTCCGATTTCGATTGAGGTGCTGATAATTCCTTCGACTATCGGCCAGAGGGCGGGAGTTGTTGTGCGGATGATATCCATTCGCTTATAAATCTGCGGTGCGTGGACATCCCCTTCCTTCCAGGTGTGACCGTTTGTCATGTAGTTGTTGATGAGAGGCTGGATGCGGTCTATTGCGTTGGCATATTTTGATTCCGCGGTTTCCTTTGCCTCGAATTCATCCCATAAAGCACGGATTTCCGCTCCCTGCACGGGGTCAAGAATACCGAAAAGCCTGTTTGCCGATTCAATCTCTCGCTCAAGCTTATCCTCGTTTCCCTTCACATCATATGCAAAAGTGTCGCCTGCATAAACCTCGATAAGGTCGTGAACAAGTGCGATTTTGAGCACTCTTTCAATGTCAACCTTTTCCGTGCTGTATTCTTCAAAAAGCATGGCAAGCATCGCAAGATTCCATGAATGCTCGGCATCGTTTTCACGCCTTGTGCCGTCAATAATGAGGTTGCGGCGGAAAATATTTTTCATTTCGTCGATAACAATTGCAAATTTTATCTGTTTCTGCAGTTTTTCGTCTTTAATAAAGCTGAATTTATCCGTCATATAGAAGCCTCCTGCGAAAAATCAAAACGGGACGGCTCAGAGGCCGTCCCCTACGTTAATTGGTTAAATTGTTCTTACTCTGATTGCACCTTCAACGCCGCTTGCATCAAATGCTTTGTCGGTGTCGATAACGGTGTAGCCCATATCCTTCTTGTTTGCGGTAAAGATTGAAGTCACGCTTGCACCCGCTGCCCTTGCGGCTGCTTCTGCCTTGATTGCGAAATCATCTGCATTTTCCTTGTGGATAAAGCAGGTACGGACTGCAAAGCTCTCTGCAAGGCAGGTGTTGGGAAGGTTGACGGAATTTGTGATTTCGCCTCTGAGAAGATAAGCCGAAACCTCGTCAGCCGCCATCATTGCACAGTTTTCTTCGCTCTCGGGAGTTGATGCACCGAGGTGAGGAATAGCTGTTACGCCTTCTGCACCGAGCTGCTCATCGGTCGGGAAATCGGTAACATATGCGCCTGCTTTACCGCTTGCGAGGGCATCAATGATATCCTTTGAAGCGACAAGCTCGCCTCTTGCAAAGTTGAGGATTCTTACGCCGTCCTTCATCTTTGCGATTGTTTCCGCATTAATCATGCCTCTTGTGCTGTCGTTGAGAGGAGCATGAAGAGTGATATAATCGCTCTGAGCAAAGATTTCGTCAAGCTCAACAAGCTTTATGTCTGTTTTGCCTGCTGCAAAGGGGTCATAAGCGATAACGCTCATGCCGAGTGCCTGAGCACTCTGAGCAACAAGTGCACCGATTGCACCGAGACCGACAATACCGAGGGTTTTGCCGAGGATTTCGGGGCCTGCAAAATTGCTCTTGCCCTTTTCAACGAGCTTGCCTACGTTGTCGCCCTCACCCTTGAGAGTTTTGCACCAGTCAAGAGAAGCGGCAACCTTTCTCGAAGCAAGGAAAAGTGAGCAGATAACAAGCTCCTTAACCGCATTTGCATTTGCACCGGGAGTGTTGAAAACAACAACACCCTTATCGCTGCAGGCAGGAATGGGGATATTGTTGACACCCGCACCTGCTCTTGCAATTGCAAGCGTGCTTTCGCTGAGCTCCATTTCATGCATGGAAGCGGAGCGGACAAGGATTGCATCGGGATTTTCAACTGCATCGGCACATGCAAACTTTGTTGCATCAAGACGGTCAAGACCGTTTTTGGAAATCTTATTTAATAATAAAATGTTGAACATTATAATCTGTCCTTTCAAGGATTAACGGCGGGAGCAAGCCCCCGCCCTACATTAATTTTGATTGAAAACTCAGTTTTTCTTTTCGAATTCTGCCATGAAGTCAACAAGCTTTTCAACGCCTTCGATGGGCATTGCATTATAGATTGAAGCTCTCATGCCGCCGACCGAGCGATGGCCCTTGAGGTTAACAAAGCCTGCTTCGGTTGCTTCCTTGACAAATTTTGCGTTGAGCTCATCGCTCTCCGTAACGAAGGTAACATTCATAAGTGAACGGTCACTCTTCTTGACGGGGTTGTTGAACATCTTGCTGTTGTCAATGAAATCATAGAGAATCGAGCACTTCTTTTCATTGTGAAGCTTCATTGCTTCAAGACCGCCGAGAGTTTTGATCCATTCAAGCACAAGCTTGCACATATAAATGGAGTAGCAGGGCGGAGTATTATACATCGAATCGTTATCTGCAAGTGTTTTGTAGTCAAGCATTGTGGGAGTATAATCCCTTGCGTTGCCGAGAAGGTCTTCGCGGACGATAACAACCGTCAGACCTGCGGGAGCAACATTCTTCTGTGCACCGCCGTACATAACGCCGTATTTTGAAACATCCATGGGCTCCGAAAGGAAGCAGGACGAAACGTCCGCAACAAGGGGAACGTTGCCTGTATCGGGAAGCTCGGCAAAACGGGTGCCGTAGATTGTGTTGTTCTGGCAGATGTAGAAATAGTCTGCGTCGGGAGTGAAGTTTGCCTTGTCAAGCTCGGGAATGCATGAGAAATTCTGCTCCTTTGATGAGCCGACAACCTTGATATCGCCGTATTTGCAGGCTTCTTTGTAAGCCTTTGTCGAAAACTGACCCGAGAGAACATAGTCTGCCTTGCCGCTTCCGTTGAGGAAGTTGAGGGGGATAGCAGCAAACTGTGTTGATGCACCGCCCTGGCAGAAGATAACCTTATAGTTATCGGGAATATTCATAACCTCTTTGAAAAGGTCACGGGCTCCGAAGATGATTTCTTCGTAAACCTTTGAACGGTGACTCATTTCGAGAACGGACTGACCGCTGCCCTTATAATCGAGCATTTCTGCTGCCGCTCTGTTGAGCACGCTTTCGGGGAGCATTGAAGGACCCGCTGAAAAATTATAGACTCTTGCCATTATTATCATCCCTTTTCGGAAATTTTGTTTTTGATTTGCGGGTGATCCGTAAATCACCCTACACTATATTATTCTTCTGTTGCACTGATTGCGATTCCGAGGTCATCAAGCTGAATTCCGTCAACGGTTGCAGGGCATTCCGTCATGGGCTCGCTTGCATTCTGAACCTTGGGATATGCAATAACATCTCTGAGCGATTCGCTGCCGAGCATCTGCATAACAAGTCTGTCAAGACCGATGCCCATACCGCCGTGGGGCGGTGCACCGTATTTGAACGCATCAAGAAGATAGCCGAACTTGTTGTGTGCCTCCTCGTCGGAAAGACCGAGAAGCGAGAAAATTCTTGCCTGAAGGTCGGGATTTGTTATTCTGATTGATCCCGAGCAAAGCTCAACGCCGTTGAGAACAAGGTCATATGCCTTTGCACGGACCGAACCCTTGTCGGTTTCAAGATAATCAAGGCATTCATCCATGGGTGATGTGAACGGATGATGCATTGCAACATACTGCTGGCTGTCTTCATCCCAGTCAAAGAAGGGGAATTCGGTAATCCAAAGAAGATTATATTGATTTTCGGGAATAATGTCAAGCTTTTTTGCAACTGCCTGACGAAGTGCCCCGAGAACCGAAAGAACGGTTGAATTCTTGCCGTCGCCGATAATAAGAACAACATCGCCCGGCTTTGCATCCGCTTTTTCAAGAAGAGCATTCATCTCGTCTTCGGTGAGGAACTTTGCAAACGAGGATGCAATTGTGCCGTCCTCTGCAAGCCTTGCCCATGCAAGACCCTTTGCACCGATGCCTCTTACCATTTCGGTAAGCTTGTCAACTTCTTTTCTTGTGAGGATATTGAAGGCATTCTTTGCGGTGATGCATCTTACGCTGCCGCCCACTTCGAGTGCACCGGTGAAAACTCCGAAGCCGCAGCCCTTCACGGTTTCACTCAGGTCACAGATTTCCATGCCGTAGCGTGTATCGGGCTTGTCGCTGCCGTAGCGTTCCATTGCCTCTTTGTAGGTGAGTCTGGGAAGAGGAAGCTGAATATCAACTCCGAGAGCCTCCTTGAAAACTCTTGCCATATAGCCTTCGCCGATTGCAAGAACATCCTCCATATCAACAAATGACATTTCAAGATCAATCTGAGTGAATTCGGGCTGACGGTCTGCACGGAGGTCCTCATCACGGAAGCAGCGGGCAATCTGCATATATCTGTCAAAGCCTGCAACCATTGAAAGCTGCTTGTAAAGCTGGGGTGACTGGGGAAGAGCATAGAACTTACCCTTGTGGATACGGCTGGGAACAAGATAATCTCTTGCACCCTCGGGAGTTGATTTTATGAGAATGGGAGTTTCGATTTCGATGAAGCCGTTTTCATCAAAATAGTCTCTTGTAATCTTTGTGATTTTGTGGCGGAGAAGAATATTCTTCTGAAGGTCGGGTCTGCGAAGGTCAAGATAACGGTATTTGAGTCTTGTGAGCTCCGCCGTCTGACAGTCTTCAATAATTTCAAAGGGGGGAGTTTCGCTCTTTGCAAGAATGCGGAGGTCCGTTACCTCAATTTCAATTTCGCCCGTGGGGATTTCCGTATTCTTTGCCGAACGCTCTCTTACAACGCCCTGAGCCATGAGAACATATTCACTTCTTGCCGAAGCTGCTTTTTCAAAAATTTCTTTTGCGGTTGATTCGTCAAACGCAAGCTGAACAATGCCTTCTCTGTCACGAAGGTCAATGAAAATAAGTGCGCCGAGGTCTCTCTGACGCTGAACCCAGCCTGCAACGGTTACGGTTTTACCGGCATCCGAAAGACGGAGATCTCCGCAATAATGGGTTCTTTTAAGTCCTGTCATAAAATCCATAATTTATTTTACCTCTTTACTTTAATGAATAATAAAGAATGAGAAGTGAAGAATATCGGGCGGGCTTTGTCCTCACCCAAATATATTAAGCGTCGCAGACCCTTAATTTTTCATTTTTCACTATTCATTTTTCATTTGAACGGTTGACCGCAGGTCACTCCTGCGTTATTAAATCTGTCCGAGAATACCCGAAAGGTCAATATTTTCAACAAGGCTGAGCGATTCTCCGAGAGCTGCGGTTTCCTGCCTTATAAGGAATTCCATGAAGTCATCTGCTATTCTTTCAAGCTCCATTTCGGTGCTCTCGCCGCTTTCCATATTCTTTATCTTTGCCTTGCCCTGTGCAATTTCATCGTCTCCGAGCACCATGGTGAATTTTGCTCCGATTTTGTCGGCATACTTCATCTGTGCCTTGAGCGAACGGCCCACAACATCGGTCTGTGCACCCATACCGCCTGCACGCAGGTCAGCAACTATTGCCGCCGCTTCATAGGATGCGTTTTCACCCATGGGGGCAATATATAAATCGCAGCCCGAGGGCTTGGGAAGCTCGATTCCCTGAGCTTCAAGAAGCATGAGCAATCTGCCCGTGCCCATTCCGAAGCCAAGCGAAGGAACATGTGCTCCGCCGAGCTCTTCAACAAGTCCGTCGTAACGTCCGCCGCCGCAGACTGTGCCCTGTGCACCTATCTGTGTTGAAACAAATTCAAAGACGGTGCGTGTATAATAGTCAAGTCCTCTCACGATACGGGGATTGACGGAATATGCAATATTCATTTTATCGAGATATTTCTTGACGCTCTCAAAATGTGCCGAGCAATCGTCGCAGATATAATCGAGAATTGCGGGAGCATCCTTTGCTATTTCCGAACAGACGGGGCTCTTGCAGTCAAGAATTCTCATGGGATTCTTCTCAAGTCTGCCAAGGCAGGTTCCGCAAAGCTCTTCCTTCTTCGACTCAAAATATTCTTTGAGTGCGTTATGATAATTTTTGCGGCATTCGGGACAGCCGATTGAATTGATCTGAAGCTCAAGACCTTCAACGCCGAGGAATGCAAAAATCTCGTTTGCAAGCGAGATTACCTCCGCATCGGCAGCAGGAGCACCGGCACCGATCATCTCAACGCCGAACTGCTGGAATTCTCTCCATCTGCCTGCCTGAGGCTTTTCGTAGCGGTAACAGTTGATAAGATAGCAGAATTTCTGAGGAAGGGCTTCGTTGAAAAGTCCGTGTTCAAGAAAAGCTCTTACCGCACCCGCCGTACCCTCGGGACGAAGAGTTATTGAGCGGCCACCCTTATCATCAAAGGTATACATTTCCTTCTGAACAACGTCGGTTGTTTCGCCGACGCCTCTCTGAAAAAGCTCCGTATGCTCAAAAACGGGTGTTCTGATTTCACGGAAGCCGAATTTTCTTGCAATATCAAGCATGGTCTGCTCGATAAACTGATTTTTATAAACCTCATCGGGCATTATATCCTGAGTGCCCTTGATGGCTTTTGTTACAAGTGCCATTTTGTATCATCCTTAACTGAATAATTTTCCTGTGCATATGTTGAATGAATAATGAAAAATGAAAATCGTGGGTCGCTTCTCTCCGGATTATAATCGGGCATGGGCAGAGCCCATCCGAAACTATTCATTATTCATTTTTAATTCTTCATTTATAAAAATACAGGGTCGTCACATAAAGACGACCCCGATAAAAATACGATTTTTGCCAAGCAGGAGCGTCCTGATAAAGACTTATCTTCTCAAGGGATTGACTATATCACGCCAATCAAGATCGCCTCTGGCAAGTGAATGTATGAGTGCCTCAGCCGTTGCAATATTTGTTGCAACAGGGACATTATGAACATCGCAGAGCCTGAGAAGCGTTGCTTCGTTGGGCTCGTGGGGCTTTGCTGTGAGGGGGTCTCTGAAAAGCAGCAGAAGGTCAATTTCGTTGCAGGCGATTCTCGATGCAATCTGCTGGTCGCCACCCTGAGTACCGCTCAGAAATCGGGTAATTTCAAGCCCGGTTGCTTCTGCAACCATTTTTCCGGTTGTTCCGGTTGCATAAATATCATGTCTGCTGAGCACTCCGCAATAAGCGATGCAAAACTGAATCATAAGTTCCTTTTTTGCGTCATGTGCAATTAAAGCAATATTCATCGTTACGCCTCCTTCTGTTATTTTGAAAACTATCTCATTTTAACGACTATAAAGCTATAATATCAAATCAAATTCAATCTGGCAAGTACCTTGCAGAAAAATTTTTGACTTTTTTATAATTTTTTTGACAAACGAGATGAGTTTTTGTTATTTTCTGCTTCCCGAAAATGAATTTTTATTCACCGGTATCTGCATTTTCTTCCGCTCCGCCCTCGTCCTCGGGAATCTCATCAAGAGCTTCGCCCTCTTCACGGGGAACGGAAACCGCAGTTATAAGTCTTTCGCCCTCAGTCACCTTCATCACGCGGACACCCTTCGAGGGTCTTGCGCAAAGTCTGATGGCTTCCATGGGAATTCTGATGATAATACCGTCCGACGAAATAAGCATAAGGTCATCCTCGGGGTTGACAACCTCGATTGCCGCAACATCGCCGTATTTTGCGATATGATAGTTTGTGAGACCTGAGCCGCCTCTGTTCTGAAGTCTGTAATCAGTGATTTCGCTGAGTCTGCCGTAGCCCGTTTCGCTGACGGTAAGAACCTTTTTGCCTTCGGTGAGCACATCCATGCCGACTACGCAGTCGCCCTCTTTGAGCTTGAGAGCACGCACACCTCTTGCGGTTCGTCCGATAACTCTTGCATCATCTTCACGGAAGGCAATTGACATGCCCTTCTTTGTTGCGATAATAAGATTTTCGCCGCCTTCGGTAAGCTTGACCCATACGAGCTCGTCATCATCGTCAAGGTTGATTGCGATAACGCCGTTTTTGCGGACATTCTTATATGCATCAAGCTCGGTACGCTTGATGATGCCGTTTCTCGTGAGCATGCAGAGATAATAGTTATCCTCGCCGAATTCGGGAACTCTTATCATTGCCGAAACCTTTTCGCCCTCTTCAACGGGAAGAAGGTTGACTATGTTCATGCCCTTGCTCTGGCGTGAGCCCTCGGGAATTTCATAGCCCTTGAGTCGGTAGGTTTTGCCCTTCGTTGTGAAGAACATTATATAATCGTGGGTCGAGCAGGTAAACATGGTTTTGACAACGTCTTCATCACGCCTTGTCAGACCCTTGACGCCTCTGCCGCCTCTGTTCTGCTGCTTGTATTCATCCATGGGAATACGCTTGATATAGCCCATGTTGGTGAGCGTATAAACGCAGGTTTCCTCGGGAATAAGGTCCTCAATATCAACCTCGCCCGAAACATTGACGATTTCGGTTCTTCTTTCATCCGCAAACTTATCACGGATTGCCATTGCTTCTGTTTTGACAATTTCAAGAACCCTTGACTCATTGCCGAGGATATCAAGATAGTCGGCAATCTTCTCTTTAAGCTCGTCAAGCTCATTCTGAATCTTGAGAATTTCAAGACCTGCAAGCTGACCCAGACGGAACGCAACGATTGCGGCTGCCTGAGGCTCGTCAAACTCAAATTTTTCCATGATAGCCTGCTTTGCCTCTGCCTGACCGCCTTTACATGCTCTGATTGTTGCGATGATGTCATCAACAATATCAATAGCTTTTGCAAGACCTTCAAGGATATGTGCTCTGTCCTGTGCCTTTCTGAGGTCATATCTTGTTCTGCGGGTAATAACCTCTTCCTGGAATTTAATATAGTGAGAAAGAATTTCCTTGAGCGTGAGCTGCTTGGGCTCGCCGTTGACAAGTGCAATCATAATTGCACCGAAGGTATTCTGAAGCTGCGTGTATGAGAAAAGCTGATTGAGAACAACCTGCGGATTTGCATCTCTCTTGAGGTCGATTGAGATAAGCATGCCCTTCTTTGACGAATAGTCGTTGACATCGGCAATTCCTTCTATTCTCTTGTCCTTAACAAGATTTGCAATGCTTTCAATCAGGTCAGCCTTTTTAACCATATAGGGAATTTCGGTAACCTGAATTTCAAATCTGCCGTTTTTCTTTTCAACAATTTCCGCCTTCGCACGAACGGTTATTTTGCCTCTGCCCGTTGCATAAGCGGATCTGATGCCCGCCCTGCCCATAATAAGTGCCTTTGTGGGGAAATCGGGGCCTTTGATATATTCCATAAGACCGTCAAGGTCGATATCGGGATTATCAATCATTGCACACATTCCGTCGATAACCTCGCCGAGATTATGGGGAGGAATGTTTGTTGCCATACCGACGGCAATACCTACCGAGCCGTTGACAAGAAGATTGGGGAATCTTGACGGAAGAACGGTTGGCTCCTTAAGACGGTCGTCATAGTTGGTGGTAAAATCAACGGTATCCTTGTCGATATCGGTGAGCATGCGGAGCGACATCTTGCTCATTCTTGACTCCGTGTATCTGTATGCTGCAGGGGGGTCGCCGTCAACCGAACCGAAGTTACCGTGACCGTCAACAAGAACATATCTCATTGAGAAGGTCTGTGCAAGACGGACCATGGCATCATAAACCGATGCGTCACCGTGGGGATGATAGCGGCCGAGAACGGAGCCGACGGTATCGGCACACTTTCTGTATGCCTTGTCGGGAGTAAGTCCGTTTTCGTGCATTGTGTAAAGAATTCTGCGGTGAACGGGCTTGAGTCCGTCCCTTACGTCGGGAAGTGCACGGGATGTGATAACCGACATTGAGTAGTCAAGGAAGGCCTGACGTACTTCTTTGTTAAGGTCAACATTTATAATTTTCTGGGTATCTCTTGCGTCGCCGAAACTCATAATTAATCAGTCCTTTCCTTAAATATCAAGATTGGAAACAAACTTTGCATTTGTTTCAATGAATTCACGTCTGGGTTCAACCTTGTCACCCATAAGGATTGAGAAGGTTTCGTCTGCTTCCATGGCATCCTCAAGGGTCACGCGGAGCATGATTCTTGTTGCAGGGTCCATGGTTGTTTCCCAAAGCTGCTCGGGATCCATTTCACCGAGACCTTTGTATCGCTGAATATCGCAGCTGCCGCCGAGCTCTTCTATTTTTTGGTCACGCTCTTCATCCGAGAATGCATATGCAAACTTCTTGCCCTTGCTGACCTTATAAAGAGGAGGCTGAGCGAGATAAATGTGACCCTCTTCGATAAGAGGACGCATATAGCGGAAGAAGAATGTGAGAAGAAGGGTTCTGATATGGGCACCGTCAACGTCGGCATCGGCCATGATAACAACTTTTTCATAGCGGATTTTGCTGATATCAAATTCGTCGCCTATGCCCGTACCGAGAGCGGTAACAACGGGCTGGAGCTTATCGTTGCCGATAACTCTGTCGAGCCTTGCCTTTTCAACGTTGAGCATCTTGCCCCAGAGGGGAAGGATTGCCTGATAGGTTCTGTCTCTGCCTTCCTTTGCAGAGCCGCCTGCAGAGTCACCCTCTACGATGTAAATTTCGGTGCCTTCAGCCTGCTTTTCGGTGCAGTCTGCGAGCTTGCCGGGGAGAGAGTTGCTTTCAAGACCCGATTTTCTTCTTGCCTGCTCACGGGCTTTTCTTGCAGCTTCTCTTGCCCTTGCGGCATCGAGTGCCTTTGAGAATATCGCCTTTGCAACGGCGGGATTCTCTTCAAAATATGTCATCAGCTTATCGTAAACAAGTGCATTCACGAGTGACTGAATATCGGTATTTCCGAGCTTACCCTTGGTCTGACCCTCAAACTGTGCTTCGGTAAGCTTGACGGAGATAATCGCGGTAAGACCTTCTCTTACATCGTCGCCCGAAAGCTTCTTATCGCCATCCTTGAGAATTTTATATTTCTTGCCGTAATCGTTGAATACTCTTGTCAGGGCATTCTTGAAGCCTGTTTCGTGAGTACCGCCGTCAACGGTGCGGACATTGTTTGCAAATGAGAGAATAAGCTCGTTGTAGCTGTCGTTATAGAAAAGAGCAACCTCTGCGTATCTGTCGCCCTTTGCACCCGAAAAATGAACGGGAGTTTCATGGAGGGGAGTAAGGCCTCTTACACCCGTGAGATACTCTGCAAAGGACGAGAGACCGCCTTCGTAGCAGTATTCACGCTCAATGATGTTTTCGGGGTCTCTGCTGTCGGTGAGCTTTATTGAAAGACCTGCGTTGAGGAATGCGGATTCGCGGAGTCTTCTTTCGAGAGTTTCAAAGTCATAGACCGTTGTTTCCTGGAAAATCAGCGGATCGGGCTTGAAGCGGATGAAGGTTCCGGTTTCTTCGGTATCGCCGACTATTTCAAGGTTGGTTTCGATATTACCGCCGTTGACGAAACGCTGACGGTGAACATGACCTGCCTGAGAAACCTCAACCTCAAACCATTCCGAAAGAGCGTTAACAACCGATGAACCGACACCGTGAAGACCGCCCGATACCTTGTATCCGCCGCCGCCGAACTTGCCGCCTGCGTGGAGAACGGTCAGAACAACGGTGACTGAGGGCAAGCCCATTTTTTCGTTGATGCCGACGGGAATGCCTCGTCCGTTATCACGAACGGAAATTATATCGCCCGGCTCGATTTCAACCTCAATGTGGGTACAGTAGCCTGCAAGAGCTTCGTCAATTGAGTTGTCAACGATTTCGTAAACAAGATGGTGGAGACCTCTCGGACCGGTTGAACCGATATACATACCCGGTCTTTTGCGGACAGCTTCAAGGCCTTCGAGAACCTGAATCTGGCTGGCATCGTATTCCTCGGTAACAACGGTATTCATTTCTTCCGAATCGGCTTCAAAAGCAACGATTTCTTCTTCTGCCTCTTCCTGAGGAGCAACTAAATCTTTGTTGTTTTCAATATCCATGTTATCACCTTAATTTCCGTTTCCAAGCATTGACATCATGCCTTTTTTCTTTGCCTTTGCAGGTTTATATTTGGGCGGATTTTCAAGACGCATTCTTGCGCCCTTTCCGCTTGCGGATGCAAGATATTTGTTGACATTGATTACGGGGCTCATCATATCGTCGCTCATGTAATCAACGCAGTTTGCGAGCATTTCCTGGTCATTATTCATTGCACCGAGAATGGTTACTGCAATGATGCTCTGGGTTTCGTTGGTTCCGTCTTCATAAATCTCATTGAAAAGATTGAAGAGTCTTCTCATTTTTGTGGGATCATTCTCACGGATTGTTGCGAGAACGGCAGGAGTTCCGTGATTGATGAAGAAATCCTCGGGAAGGAACTGACCGTATTTTTCGCAGTTTGCCTTGTATTCCTCACGAAGCTCCGTGTAAATTGCCGTGAAGCGGTTTGCAAGGGTATTGGGGTCATATGAAACCGCACCGCTCTTTGCAGCCGCCTTTGAAACGGGAGTGGGAAGCTTCTGCTTTGCGGGCTTCTGGTTTTTTGTTCCGAAATGCTCAACGAGAGTTTCCGAAAACTCATTAACGATATATTTTACATCCTTCGCATCTGCCGTTTCGGCATCAAGAAGCGAAAGCGAAAGCTGAGAATAGTCACTGCTGAGAATTTCGCCTTCCTTGCTGACTCCGAGAAGAGAAATTTTGTTGTTGAAATGCTCAAGCTTAAGAGCTTTGTTTTCGCCCTTGTATTCGATTGTTATTCTGCCCGAAACGGTGGTTGCGGGAAGCTCATCCTTTTCAACTCCGTCGGGAACAACAACGGCAAAGCCGCAGTTCTTGAGTGTTTCGTTAAGTCCGCTGTTAATGTCGGCAAGTACAGCATAAATATCAGCCATGACAAAAACTCCTTTTATAGATATATAAATATAATTATAGTTAAATATAACATATACTATTAAAAAAGTCAACTGTTTAATATCAGTCATATATAGAAATAAAATACATAAAATTCCGTATTTTGTGAGAAATGACGGACTTTCGGCTGTTGACTAATTTATAATGCTGTGTTATCATAATAAAATCAAAAAATAATTATAATGGGATTGTAGCGGCTTCGTTGCAATGGATAACGAAGAATGAAAAATGAAAAATGAAAAATTGCGGAAGGGCTTCGCCCTTACCCGATTATAATTTCTCAGCAAAATCCGCACTGATTAAAAATCATCGTGCAGGGCGGCTTCCGGCATGATTTCATCAAGCGGGATATTGATGTCGCAGTCCCTTAATCCCGAATCCCCGATTAAGAAATATAAGGAGAATCACCATGAAAAAGAAAGTTCTCGTTCTTTTCGGCGGCGTTTCAAGTGAACATGATGTTTCGCTGAATTCCGCAAGCTCGGTTATAAAAAATATTCCGACCGATAAATATGAAGTTGTCAAAATGGGCATCACCAAAGACGGCAGATGCTATATATATAACGGTTCACCCGACATGCTCCCCGACGGAAAATGGCTTGAGGATACCGCTAATCTTGAGCCCGCCGTTATTTCCTGTGACCGCTCGCATCACGGCATCATCCGCCTTGCAAACGGTGCACAGATTGAAAGAATTGATGTTGCATTCCCCGTGCTTCACGGCAAAAACGGTGAGGACGGCACAATGCAGGGTCTTTTTGAGATTTCGGGCATTCCCTATGTCGGCTGCGGCACTGCCGCAAGTGCAATCTGCATGGATAAGGCCGTCACAAACGCTATGGCGGACTTTTCAGGCATTGCTCAGGCTAAGTGGACTGCTTTCGATAAACACGCTTATTCGGGCAATAAAGCCGCTTTATTGGCATCTGCTGCCGATAAGCTCGGCTTCCCGATTTTTGTAAAGCCCGCAAATGCAGGTTCATCCGTCGGCATCAGTAAGGCAAAAAACCTTGCAGAGCTTGAAGCTGCATGCGAAAAAGCTTTTGAACACGATAAAAAGGTCGTTCTTGAAGAAGGCATCATCGGCATGGAGGTTGAGGTTGCCGTTATGGGTAACGAAAATCCCGTTGCTTCGGTGGTGGGTGAGGTTGTTCCCTGCAACGAATTCTATGATTACGATGCAAAATATCTTGCAAACGAAAGCGAGCTTCACATTCCCGCAAGACTTTCAGACGAAATGCTCAGGGCCGTTCAGGCTGAGGCAGTAAGAGCATACAGAGCTCTCGGCTGCGAGGGCTTCACAAGAGTTGATTTCTTCGTTTGCGAAGACGGCTCAATCAAGCTCAACGAGCCCAACACCATCCCCGGCTTCACATCAATCAGCATGTATCCCAAGCTTTTTGCCGCTTCGGGAGTTCCCTATTCAGAGCTGCTTGATAAGCTTCTGACTCTGGCAACGGAAAGATAAACTATGAAAAATGCTATCATAAAAATAACCGACCGTCATATTCAGGACGGCGAGGAATATACCGGCGAGCTGACCACGGCAGGTGAATTTGAGGCATCCGCAAGCGGCTGCAGACTCATCTATAAAGAAACAGACGAAGAGCTGCTTGACTGCACCACAACCCTCATCGTTGAGGGCGGAAGCAAAATAAGCATGCTCCGCTCGGGCAGATACAACACCGAAATGACCGTTGAGCTTGACCGTCGGCACAGCTGCTACTACACAACGCCCTACGGCGAAATGCTCATGGGTATTTACTGTAAATTTATCGAAAACGGCATCGGCGAATCGGGCGGTACGCTCAGATTTGCATACACAATTGATTTCAACAACATTCCGGCATCGGAAAACGAGCTTGAAATAACCGTAAAAGCACAGGAGGAATAAAAAATGTCAGTTCTGGTAAAGCAGACAATCAAAGAGCTTCGCACGGCTATCATGGAAGCTGCAGGCAGAGCCGTTGCAGACGGCGAATTTCCCGAAGCTCCTCTCAGCGACTTCATCATTGAGGTTCCCGCAAACAAAGAAAACGGCGATTATTCGTCAAACTGTGCAATGGCATGGGCAAGATGTCTCAGAAATGCACCCCGTAAAATTGCAGAAATTCTTGCAGGCAGACTTGACCTTTCCGACACCTTCTTTGACAGATGCGAAATCGCAGGCCCCGGCTTCATGAATTTCTATCTCAAAGAGAGCTTCAACGCCTGCATTATTCAGGATATCCTTGAAAAAGGCGAAAGCTACGGCCGCTCGGATTACGGCGAGGGCAAAAAAATAAATATCGAATTCGTTTCCGCAAATCCTACGGGACCCATGCACATGGGTAACGCAAGAGGCGGCGCTCTCGGCGACTGCCTTGCATCGGTTATGGATTTTGCAGGCTACGATGTAAGCCGTGAATTCTATGTCAACGATGCGGGTAACCAGATTGAAAAATTCGGTCTTTCTCTTGATATCAGATATCAGCAGCTCTATAAGGGTGCAGCTGCTCCCGAGCTTCCCGAGGACAGCTACCACGGTCAGGATATCATTGTCCGTGCAAAGGAGTTTGCAGATATCCACGGTGATAAATATATTGACGCTCCCGAAGAGGAACGCAGAAAGGCACTTGTTGAATACGCCCTTCCCAAAAACATTGTGGCAATGAAGGAAAATCTCACCAAATACCGCATTGAATATGATACATGGTTCCTGGAAAGCACTCTTCACAACGGCGGCGAACTTGCCGAAACCCTTGAAATCATGAAGAGCAAGGGTCTTACATATGAAAAGGACGGTGCTCTCTGGTATAAGAACAAGGAGGTTCTCGGTGCAAGACTTGCAAAAGAGGGCAAAACTCCCGAAGAAATCGAAAAGCTCGAGCTCAAGGACGAGGTTCTTATCAGAACAAACGGCAATCCCACTTATTTTGCCGCAGATATCGCATATCACCGCAACAAGCTTCAGATAAGAGGCTTCGACAGGGCAATCAACATCTGGGGTGCCGACCACCACGGTCACGTTGCAAGAATGAAGGGTGCACTCGATGCAATCGGCTGCAACGGCGACGACCTTGACATCATTCTCATGCAGCTTGTCCGCCTTACAAGCAACGGCGAGGTTGTAAAAATGAGCAAGCGTTCGGGCAAGGCAATCACCCTTGTTGACCTTCTTGAAGAAATTCCCATTGATGCCGTGCGTTTTCTTTTCAATATGAGAGAGCCCGGCTCACAGATGGATTTCGACCTTGACCTTGCGGTTGAGCAGAGCTCACAGAATCCCGTTTACTATTGCCAGTATGCACATGCAAGAATCTGCAGCATACTCAAAAAGCTTGCAAGCGAGGGCAAGGAACCCAGAGAATGCACAATTCCCGAGCTCGTGCTTCTTACCGCTCCCGAAGAGAAGGAGCTTATCAGACATCTTGCTTCTCTCACCGATGAAATCGTTATATCCGCAAAAAATTATGACCCTGCAAAGATTACACGCTATGCGGTTGACCTTGCAACTCTCTTCCATAAGTTCTATAACGCCTGCCGTGTCAACTGCGAGGACGAAGCTCTCATGCAGGCAAGACTCAGCCTTTGCCTCTGCGTAAAGAACGTTCTGAGAAATATCCTCACAATGTTCAGCATCACCGTTCCCGAAAGCATGTGATTTTATGAAAAATATTATCCTTATCGGTATGCCCGGTGCAGGCAAGAGCACAATCGGAGTTCTGCTTGCGAAATCCATGCTCATGGATTTTGCGGATACCGACCTGATTATTCAGAAAAAATATTCCTCTGCTCTCTGTGAAATAATAAAGATGCACGGAATAGACAGATTTCTTGAAATCGAAAATGAGGTTATCTGTAAATCGGAGTTTTATAACTGTGTTATAGCAACGGGCGGAAGTGCCGTTTACGGCACTGAAGCGATGAGAAAGCTCCGTGAAAGCGGCACGGCTGTTTACCTTAAGGTTGAGCCCGGGGAGCTTGAAAAACGCATCAAAAACATCCACACAAGAGGAATCGCCATGAAGGACGGCACAACCATTGCAGAGCTTTATACTGAGCGTGCTCCTCTTTATGAAAAATATGCCGACATAACCGTCAACTGCACGGGACTTACGGCAGAACAGTGCGTTGATGAAATTTTAAGATTGTTATAAAAAATAACGGATATCGGAAAAACCGATATCCGTTATTTTTATCCGTTTGCTTTTTCTTTTTCAATCATTCTTGTGATGGTTTCGTTGACTTCCTTCTGAGCCTTCTTTATAACATTATCACGGCGTTTTGCCTCATAATTCTTTTCAATATCCGTCTTGTATAACTCAAGATATTCATTTTCGCTGAGCCTTGTTTTCATGGTCTCTTTCCAGTCGAAATCATCCTTGTTTTCTTCAATGAAATAGAAAGCAACATAGCCGACGCCCTCAATTTCAATTGCGGTATGGTCGCCCGTCTTGCGTGCATCATCGTGAATCCACTCATCAAAGGCATAGAAGAAGTCGCCTGCTCTTGCATCGATGTTTTCAATGCCGTTGAATTCAAGGCAAAGCTCGGCAAATGCGTCTTTCTTTTCGCCGCCTGCCTTCCAGTCATCATAAAGAGTGTTGATTTCGTTTCTGTAGCTTTCAACCTCGGCTTCGGTTATTCCTTCAAAATATTCGTAGCCGAAATACATGATTTTTTTGCTCACGCTGAAATATGAAGGCTCTTCAACATAAACAAGATATTTGAAAATCTGACCCTCGATAACCGCAATTTCTCCGGGCACTCTGTCCCGGCTGAACATCCACTCGCCAACCTCGGGACCGTAGGTTGAAGAGATAGTTTCTTTATTGACATAGTTGCAGAGTGTTCTTGTTTCGGCAACAAAGCCTTCCTTGGGATAGTTTGCGGTTGCATAATCAAGGAATTCCTGCTCGTTGCTTACCTTTGAAACCTCAACGGCATTATATTCGCCCTCAATGGGATAAATTCTGCCCTTGACAACGGTATATGCCGTCGGATCCTTTTCAAGCTCTTCTTTGAGCATTTTATCGGAATAGCCTTCGGCAATTTCCTGCTTTGCATGCTGTCTGTATTTCTGATTATATGCAAGGCGGATTTCCCTTGCCTTGAACATAGCCTCGGTGTAGCCTTCGGTATAAACATCCGCAAAAAGCTCTTCATAGGTCTTGTTCTGCACCTGGCTGTACATCTCGATGCGGTTATATTCGCTGATAAGCTGAGTAACCTCATCATCGGTAAAAGTTATTTTTTCTTCAATCGCCTTATCAAAGCATGAGTATTCATCCTGAAGAGTAACTATGGCATCACGGGTAAATTCTTCAGCCCATGTGTAGCCTCTGTTAAGGCAGGGCTGCTCATCGGGCATAACTTCGGGGTCATAACCCGTCATATTCATTCCGTTCTTTTCTATGGACAGCTGAACATCCTGCTTCTTGAGCGAGTGCTGGTCATAATAATTTGCAAGAAACTCAGGGTAGGAAATATCAATATCGCCTATCGTGACGGCTGTTCCGTATTCCTTGCAGGCATTTTTTCTGTCTGCTTCAGCCTGTGTGAGGATATCAACAAAAGGCTTCGCCATGCTCACGCCCTTATAATCAACATATTCATAGCCGCTTTCAACGGATGCATTGCTGCCCGTAGGAGCGGTTGTTTCTTTGTTGTTATCCGACGGTTTCACCGCAAAAACAACGGCAACAACTATCGCCGCAACAAGAAGGAGAGCCGCAGCGGCAATGATTACAGCCTTGACGGGCTTTTTCTTTTCGGGAAGCTTGACTATTTCGGGTTCTTTTTTCACCGGCATTCTGGGCGGCTGTTTTTTCTTGCTCATTCAAATCACCTCAGTTTTGTTTTCTGACAATTTTATATTCATCATACGGGTTGAAATACGGGCATTCGCTCTGCCCTCCCTGCATGAATCGGTAAAGCTCGTCCTCATCAAGGTTGACAAGGCATTCGTAGCATTCGTATTCTTCGTTGTAATCGTAATGTGCACAGTTATCGCATATGTTGCCTGCCATTATGCATTACCTCTCAATAAATCGGAATTATGATTTCTTTCTCTGTTTTTGTTACGCCGTCCATGCCCATATCCCTGAGCTTAGGACCGAAAAACATTCCGGGAGCTCTTCCTTCGGGATAAAGCTCAAGAAGCGGTGCAAGCACAAACGCTCTTTCAAGTGCACGGGGATGGGGTAGGGTCAGCTCATAGCTTTCGGATTTGAAGCCGTCATAAAGAATAAGGTCAAGGTCAATGATTCTCGGACCGTTTTTCTTTTCCCTGACTCTGCCCATTGCCGCTTCAATGCCGAGACATTCGCCAAGAAGCACGGCAGGTGAAACCGAGGTTTCAACAAGCAATGCCGCATTATAAAATTTATCGTCCTCGTCACAGTCAACGGGCTCTGTTTCATAAACAGATGAGGCTTTGAGAATCTTTACTCCGCCGAGCTTTGCTATCGCCCTGACGGCATAATTAATGTTTTCAATTCTGTTGCCGAGATTTGTTCCCAGTGCAATTACCGCTTCACTCATTTGTGTTTCCTCTGTTTCTGTAAATTTCAACACCCACATAGTCAAAATCCGCTTTTATCGGAGCTTCGGGCTTTTTGAGAAGAATGCGGAGACTCTGAATTCTTCCGAAGCTTTCAAAAAGTCCGTCGGCAACTCTCTGTGCCGCCCTTTCAAGCAAATCATCCTTTTGCGAGGTGAATATTCTCGTTGTTTCTTTTATGATTTTTGCATAGCTTACCGTATCGTCAACATTATCGCTCACGCACGGCACGCCGATATCAACAAACGCATCAATATCAAGGATGAAATTCTGTCCGTCGATTTTTTCTTCTTCGTTAACACCGTGATAAGCAAAAATTTTAAGTCCTCTGACAAGTATTTTATCCATTTCAGTCCCGCTTTCTGTAAATCGCATCGGCAACTCTTGCACCCTGCACCGCCGCCGCAACATCGTGAACACGGATTATATCCGCACCGCCCGCAATCGCCGCGGTATGTGCCGCAACCGTGCCGGGGTCTCTCAGACGGCAATCCTCAACACCGCTCGCCTGACCGATAAATCTTTTTCTTGAGCCTGCAAAAAGAAGTGCAACCCCCTTGAATTTAAGCCATTCGGCTTCCCTGAGAATTTCAAGGTTGTTTTCACCCGTTTTGCTGAAACCGAGCCCCGGGTCAAGGCAAAGACTGCTTTTCGGCAGACCGCATTCTCCCGCAAGCCTGAGTGCGTCAATAAAGAAATTGCGTATCTCATTCACAACGCCGCCCGGATATTCCGCAGTTACGCCCGCACCGCAGGGATTATGCATAACAACATATCCCGCACCGTATTTCTTCGCAAGCTCCGCCATTTCGGAGTTGAAAACACCGCTGATATCATTGATTATATCCGCACCGGCATCAAGTGCCGCTTTTGCACACGTCGGATAAAAAGTATCAACCGAAACCGCCGCCGTGACTTCCTTTCTGACCTTTTCAAGAATCGGCATGAGCCTTTCTTTTTCTTCGGCACCCGAAAGGATTATTGCATCGGGACGGGTTGAATTTGCACCGATATCAATAATATCGGCACCCTGCTCCTGCATTCTGAGAGCATGCTCAACAGCCGCCTGCGGACTGTTGTAAAGTCCGCCGTCCGAAAAAGAATCGGGCGTGCAGTTGAGAATTCCCATTATATATGTCCGCTCCCCGAGCGGAAATTCATGCCTGCCTGCTTTAAACATCACGGACGACCTCCGGTAAGAAGCTGCATTGCCTCCGCTCTTGTTTTTGAATCGCTTCTCATCGTGCCTCTGAGGGCGGAGGTTCTTGTCTGTGCACCCGAAGCCCTCGCACCTCTCATTGTCATGCAAAGATGCTCCGCCTCAACAACAACCGCAACACCCATGGGCTTTAAGTTTTCATCAAGGAAATCCGCAATCTGAGCCGTAAGACGCTCCTGAAGCTGAGGTCTTTTTGCAAAGGATTCAACTATTCTTGCAAGCTTTGAAAGACCGATAACCTTGCCCTCCGACGGGATATAGGCAATGTGTGCCTTGCCCATGAAGGGAATAAGATGATGCTCACACATAGAGTAGAGCGGAATATCACGCACAACAACCATTTCTTCGTTGCCGCTTTCATTGAAAAGCTTGAGATGCCTTGACGGATCATCCGCAAGACCCGAAAAAATCTCTTCATACATTCTTGCAACTCTTGCGGGAGTTTCAACAAGCCCCTCTCTGTCGGGGTCCTCGCCGATGGCAATCAGAATTTCCCTGACCGCCGCCTCTATTCTCTGCTTATCCATAAAATCAACCTCTTTCGGGAACAAGAACCAACACATTCTGCTCGGGATTCTTGTAATAGGATATCGTTTCGTATGATATTTTTTTCTTTGTCAGTCTGTCTGCCTTTGAAAGTATCTGATAAATTCTCTCGTTGCCGAGAAGGTCGTCAACCGCCTCATCATATGCCTTGCGTGAGCCGAAGCGAAGCTGGGTTTCCCATGTTCCGCCGTCAACATCATCCGCAATAAGACGGGCAAGCTCATCTCCGTCAGAGCGGCTGTAATCCTCAAAAAACTTTCCCGTTTTAACATAATAATTCGCCGCTGTTGCCGTGCATCCGAAATCATAGGAAAAATCCGAATGCGTTGAAGAAATCATTTCTTCATTCAGATTGAAATATGAGTAGAAGGTCCTTTCGGACTTATCCTTGTTTATCGGGTCATCCCATGTGCAGTCAAGATAATAGAATTCGCCGTCAATATTAACGGCATTCCACATATGGGCACCCTCTTCTCCGTCAAAATTATTTGAAATTCCGCTCACAACGGAATTTTCGATTCCCGCCATGTCAAGAAGCAGCTTTGTTGCCTTTGAATATCCCTCACATGCCGCATAACCGTTGACCAGTGCACCGTAGGATGACGAATACACAAGCCTCGGCTCTGTAAGCTTATATTCACAGTTATCAACAATATAATCGTGAATTTCAAGCTCCGTCTGCCAATGGTCATCGGGGTCGGAAAGAGAAGAAATCACGCTCTCTGCCGTCTGCATAAGCTCCTGCTTCTGCTCAAGATACTGCTCCTTTGTCATAATGTATTCAACCGAGCAATAGGTCCTGAGCACTTCGGAGAAAAGTGTGCATTTTCTGCCGACAAAAAACAAATCGGGATTATCATAAAGCAAAGCGGAGAAAATCCTGTCAAGCTGCTCTGCGTTGATATCGGGAATTTCAACCGATTCGGGCAAATCGTAAATCTGCCCGAGAATTTCATTGTAGGCATGCTTTTCAATGTTGCTCAGTCTGTTGTAATAGAATTTATACGGGCTGCCGTATTCCGTAACCTCAGCAGCCTCGGTTATCTTCCATTTATAATCCTCAACGGAGACAAGCACTATATATCCGATTACTGCCGCCGAAACAACACAGACAACCGTCATAATCAACGCAAAAAGTGTTTTTATCAGCTTTTTCATGCCTTCTCCTTTCTTCGCATTTATTGCTCTTTAACCAGCATGGGCGATTCAACGATATTTTTATCCTTTATTCCGCCCTGCATAAAAGCTTCAATGCTCTTTTTGGACTCCAGGAAATCAACGATTGTAAGGTCGGTTCTGACGGTATTGGAAAGCTTTGAAAAATACTTTTCCGCCTTTGCCGTATTTTTTTCCTTGAAAACGCAGTCAAACATTTCCATGAGTGCAGCCGACTGCAGCTTCTTTCCTCTCGGACCGAGAGTGCCGAGATACCGCATATACTTGAAAAGAGTATCCGCCATAAGATTCTGCCTGCCCTTAATCAGGATAACGGTATATTCGCTGCCTCTGTATTCTATCTGCTCGGGAACGGTTATATTCATTCCGCCGAAATAATTTATCATCGCCTTGAAGCTTTCGTCATCAGAGCCTATGTAGCCGTCGATCTCATAACCGAGAACCTTTTCAAGACTGTCAACGGTTGCATTTTCACCGTATTTTTTAAAGGATGAATCGAGTGTCTCCGCTCCGTCGGAAAGCATCATATCAAGCGGAAGTGAGCATACCGTTGCCGACATTTCAGGCACTCTGAAATTCACTATCCACGCAAAATGAAGTCCGCCCTTTTCGGAATCTGCACACCAGAAAAAGTAGGTTTTGTCCGCCTGAAGCTGAAGCTGCGTTGTTTCCTGCGAAACCGCCTCGGTGGTTGTTTCGGGCTCGCCGCCCATCGCAGTCCTGACATCGAAATCATACTTTTTCAGTATTGCAAGACAGGAAACAATAAGAATAATCACCACACAGGAAGCAAAGATGACCGAGAACCTTTTAAAGCCTCTGTCCTCGCTCTGCTTCTGAGTTCTGAACATTATATTTTTAGGTCTTTTTGCCATTATCAATCACCGCTTAAATCGCTCTTATTTCTTAATGAGAATTGCCGCAGTTTCTTTGTCAATGCTGAGCTCTCTGCCGCTGACGGTGCCGCCCGTCAACACCTCGTAGCCCTCCTCGGGAAGAATATAAATAATCGGATGGCTGTTGCGGTTTGCAACTGTCATTATTCTTTCTCCTCTGCCCCTTCTTTCATAGGCAACACAGCCCATCGCCGCCGATACGGGAACAAATTCACCGTCAATGAAAACCTCATGCTCCCTTCTCAGTCTGCCGAGAAAACGGTAATGCTCAATAAGCTCCTCATCCTCGTTTCCCCAGGGATAGCAGCCTCTGTTGTAAGGATCCTCGCCGCCGTCAAGACCAGCTTCGTCACCGTAATATATGCACGGCACTCCGGGAAGAGTAAACTGCATTGCCGAAACAAGCTTAAGAAGAGTTTTGCCGTATTTCTTCGCATCCTCATCAAGACCGCCCTTGTAGCGTTCAAGATGGGTACCGTGACAGTTTCCGAAGGTTGCAAGGCGGCTGAGCACACGGCAGGTATCGTGGGTACCAATGTGATTCATAAGGCAGTCAACGGCAGGCTTGGGATAATTTTCGCAAATCTCCGAAATTCTGTCGTTGAAGCCCTCTGCCCTTGCCGAAATCGCAAAATTAATAAGGCAGTCTGCAAAAGGATAATTCATAACGCTGTCAAGCTGGGCACCCCTGAGATAGCGGCGTCTTTTGCCGTAGCTGATTTTGTTTGATGCATCCTCCCAGACCTCGCCGAGAATAAAAGCATCCTTTTTTTCGGATTTGACGGCAATTCTGAGTGCGTCAAGGAATTTATCGGGAAGCTCATCCGCAACATCAAGCCTCCAGCCTCTTGCACCTGCTTTGAGCCACTTACGCAGAACGCCTTTTTTTCCTGCGATATATTCAATATATCCGTTGTTTTCTTCATCAACCTCAGGCAGAATGTCAACACCCCACCAGCTGGCATAGCCGTCGGGATAACTGTCGAATCTGTACCAGTCAAAATAGGGTGATTCCTTGCTGTTATAAGCTCCGATACACTTGTATCTGCCGTTTTTGTTGAAATATCTGCTGTCCGCTCCGGTATGGCTGAAAACACCGTCAAGCACAATGCTTATACCCTTCTTTTCAGCCGCCGCACACAGCCCGGAAAAATCCCTTGCCGTGCCGAGAAGCGAATCGGTTTTTTCATAATCTGCCGTATCGTAGCGGTGGTTGGTGTGAGCCTCAAAAACGGGGTTGAGATAAATACAGCCGACACCGAGCGATTCAAGATAATCAAGCTTCTGCTCAATGCCCTTGAAATCACCGCCGAAATAGTCGTGCTTTGTTATTCTGCCCTCGCTGTCGGGCTCCCAGAGAGGCTCACCGCCCCAGTCGGAACGCAGAATTCTGTCTTTGGGTACACCACGCTTAGGCTTGCCCGAATTGCAGAATCTGTCGGGAAAAATCTGATAAATAACGGAGCCTTTTATCCACTCGGGTGTGGAAAACTCCCTTGAATAAACGGTAAGCTGAAAATCCCCGCCGTCGGAAGAAAGCCTGCCCGTTGAATTTTCAAATCTTGTTATTAAGCTGACACCGTTTTTTTCCGCAACGATGAAATGATAGCCGTAAAGACCTTCCTTTGCAGGAACAAAGGTAACACGCCACCATTCCTCGCTTGTGCCCTCCATTCCGTCCCATGTCATGGGAAAAATCTGAGAGCCGTCTTCGCTGTCAACAACAAGGCTTGCCCCCGTGCAGCAGATGCTCCGCGGAAGAACGATGCGGAAAGCAACCTCTTCGCCTTCCTTTACCGCACCGAACGGGCTTTTATGATAACTTAATCTTGAATTATAGGGTATGAATTCCATGTGCAAATTCCTTAAAATCAATATCAATCATTGCCGCAGTCTGTTCATACGGCATTTCCGTTATTTTTAACAACACATCCGCAAAGAAATATCCGATACCGATAAGGGCAAGGATGCCTGCCGTTATCAGTATTGCCGTTGCGATTTTTTTACCTCTGACCCTCTCCTCATAGGTCGGACCCGTGCCGAAACGGGCCGAAAATTCCGTTATGCTTTTACGCTCGGAGGGCTTGAGCGTTTTTTCTATCTTTCCTGTTTTTGGCATAGTATTTCCTTTCTCAGCCAAAGATGTTGGAATCCGTAAATCCCGCAAAAGCGAGAGAAAGCATTGCAACATAAATAAACATCGACGGAGTTCCTTTGAAAATTTCGGGGATATCCTCATTTTCCGCAAGTCTGCCCGAGCCTGCATAGATAAGTGCCGCCGCAAGCACAAATGCGATGCCTGCACCTATGCCCGAGCCGAGACTGTCGGCAAAGGAATATGCGGCTGAATTGTTAATGTGAGGAATCGCAAAAACCAGAGTATTCAGTGCCGCAATGCCGAGAGTTCCGAGAAGCTTTGAGGATTTTCCGAGCACAAGACGGAGAACAAACGCTGCCGCAAGATAAACCGCCGCAAGCACAGCCGCATAGATTGCCGCCCTGACTGCGTAAGCCATGCCTTCAAAAGTCAGAAACGAATCTATAAGACTGCAGATTGCACTCGTCACAACGGAAAATCCCGAAATCATAAGTGCGAATATGCCGAAGGTGCCGGGCTTTCTTGAAGCTCTGATGGCTTCGCTCATGCCGAGACCCGAGCTGAGCACAAGATTCTGAACAAAAACGGTATAAAGGGCGGTTGTAAGCAGGTCTGATATCATTTTCATTGCTTATCCCCCTTTTCATCTATGTCGATTCCGAGTGATCTGAGAAACGCGTCAAGCTCCGCAACCGAATCAAAGCTTCGTGTGCTCTCCTTCGCAGATTCTTCCGCAACCGTTTCTTCGGGAATATCAAGCGGCACCTCTTCGGGTGCAGCTTCCTGCTCCTTAACAGGAACAAAAGGTTTCACCGTTTCTGCAGGTTCAGCCCAGAATTCCTCAAAAAGCTCAACCTCGGTAATCTCTTCGGAATATTCCTGAACGGGTTTGACTGTATTTTCCTCTTCATCCGAATATGCGGAGTAAAATCTTGCAACAAACGCCTTGAGACCTGCCGCCATAAAGCCGAGAATAATAAGACAGCCGAAGGGAAGAGCCATTCCCTTGAAGGTTACGGGCATATTGACTTCAATTCCGCCGATTGTGCCTGCACCGAAAAGCTCTCTTATTGCACCCACAAGAATAAATATTATCGAAGCACCGATGCCGGCCGCAGCCGCATCAAAAAACGAATGCTTCACGCTGTTTTTAACGGAAAACTGCTCGCAGTGAACGGCAGTCATGGAATTGACCGCAATAAGCGGAACATATATCTTCATGCCGAGGCTGAGATTGACAAGCGACATTGTTTCCGTATACCAGAGAATGGGGCATACAACCGCAGTTCCGATAATAAGATAGAGCGAAACCCTTATCCATCTCGGGATTTTCTTGAAAAGAGCACTTGCGATAACGCAGGTAACAATCAGCTCAAGACAGAGTGCCGCAGAAAGCATTGCCGCACTTTCAAGTGAGGTTGATGCGGCAACAACGGGACAGAGTCCGACAAGCTGAATAAGCACGGGATTATATATTACCGCACCCTTTATAAATACATCCCTGAATGTGAGATTATTACTCATTTTTCAGCCGCCCCCTTCCTTTTTCCGATGGAGGAAGCCACCTTGATGAACGAATCAATAACGGGCGAAAAACCGTTGGTAAGAAGAACGGCAAAGCAGACTGTTTCTTCGTAGGTGCCGTGATACCGCATCATCATGCACGCCAAGCCGCAGACCGCTCCGTAGATCACTCTGTTGATATTGCCCTGAGGAAGCGTTGCATGGTCGGTAATAAGAAATACTGCACCGAAAAGCAACGAGCCTGCAGAAAGCTCAAGAATAATTCTTGTCAGCAAAGAAGCGTTGATTCTCGGGAACAGTGCAACAAAAATAATGCATGCACCTATAAAGCCCGCCGTTGCAAGAAGAGCACCTCTTCTGCGCACGAAAAGATAGCCTGCACAAACAAGCATAAGTATTCCGCAGCCCGTACCCATGGGGCCCGCAATATTGCCCGAAATAATATCAAAAGCATTTCCGAGATTGAAATGCACGGATTTTCCCTGAGAAAGAAGCGATGCAAGCGACTGTGAGCCGAGAAGCTTATCCTCAACATTTTCCGTGTAGGAAAAAACCGCTTCCTTGAAGCATACACTTACCGTTGCAAAGCCCGCCGCCGCAGGCACAAAAGGTGCCCTGAGTGAGCCGCCGAAGGGAATTTTTGCAACGATAACTCCCGTTGCCGCCGCTATTGCAGGAATATAAAGCGGCACTCCCGCAGGAAGCATCACAGCAATCGCCGCTCCGATAAAAACATTGCTCAGGTCTCTGAGCAGGAATTTCTTTTTGAGCACAATGCTCATCAAAATGTCGCTGAGAACGGCACTGACTATGCTCACCGCAATGACCGACACCGCTCTGCTTCCGTAAAAAAGAACTGAAAGTATGCACGGGGCAATGAGCATAACTATATAGTCCCCGAAAATCTGCGAAGCTTTTACCGTATTCATTTTACGCACTTTTTCCGCCAATGGTAATCACCTCTGAATTTCCCATTATTTAATCATTGCATACCGCCGCAGGAGAACATATTATATTATTATGAACACCCGATCAAGGAGGTAAACCATGAAAATAAATTCACCTGCCGAAGACAGAATAGTTGTTGACCTGACAAAGCAGGATATGCTTGAACTGGATATTACATATGAAGATATGGATTATTCCACAATAGAAACACGCCGCGTTATATGGACTGTTCTCGGCGAAGCCGGAAAGGCTCTCGGCCGTGAGTTTGACCCGTCACGCAGAATGATTATTGAAGCCTCTCCGAAATCCGAGGGAGGCTGCACTCTGTGCTTCACCATTCTCGACGGCAGGAAAAACCGTTTTCCGCAAAAGCACACGCTCAGAAAGCAGGAGGATAATCTTATCTGTGATTTTGATAATCTCGACGGTCTTTTCAGAGCCGCCGCGGAAGCCGCCGCACCGGGAGAAAATATCCGGAGCAGCCTTTTTGAACTTAACGGAACATACAGACTGATTCTCGGATATTCTTCCGAAACGCTAAGAAATATTCTGTCCGAATTCTGCACGGTCCGTAATTGCAGCAGGTTGATTTATGAGCATACCCGTGAGCACTGGCATCTGCTTGCCGAAGGGAATGCCGTTGAGTTGCTTAATCTTTAAATGCTTTTTCCGCAAGTGAACGGAGCTTTGCAATCTCTGCGGCAGCATCCTCAGCACCGAAAACTGCACTGCCTGCAACAAATACATTTGCACCCGCCGAAGCTGCGGTTTCAATTGTTTTTTCGTTGATTCCGCCGTCAACCTGAATATCGGTATCAAGACCTCTGCGCTGCATTTCCGCACGCAGAGTTTTTATTTTTCCCATTGTTTCGGGCATGAAGGACTGACCTCCGAAGCCGGGCTCAACAGTCATTACAAGCACCATGGAAAGCTTGTCGAGATAAGGAAAAACAACCTCTGCCGCCGTATCGGGCTTTATGCTTATGCCTGCCCTGCAGCCGCACTCAATGATTTTGTCAACCGTTTCACCCACGGGTGAGGAGCTTTCGGCATGGAAGGTGATTATATCAGCCCCTGCCTTTCTGAAATCATCAATATAATCAAGAGGCTTGTCAATCATAAGATGAACATCAAAAACAAGGTCTGTTTTATTCCTTATGCTTTTTATAACGGGTGCACCGAAGGTGATATTCGGCACAAAACGACCGTCCATAACATCAAGATGAAGATAGTCGGCACCGCTTTTTTCCATTCTGATGCTCTCTGCACCGAGTGCGGAAAAATCGCTTGCAAGCACCGACGGAGAAATTTTTATCATTTGGATATTCCTCCCCATATTAAATCATTTTATTATAACATTTTTGGATGTCAAGGTCAACAATTTAGATATAAGTTTATATATAATTAATAATACAGTTATAAAATGTGGAATTAATTAAAAACAATACGGCGGGATGAATGCATTCCGCCCTGCTCTTTCTTTTCAAAAGAGCCGAGGGGCAAGTGCGTTTGTTTATGCGGTGCAAGTTTAAAGAATAAAGAAGAAAGAAAATTGAATAAATAATAAATGTCGCGGTAGGAGCGGATATCATCCGCCCGAAAACCGCCAGACTGTAGGGGCGATTCACGAATCGCCCGAATGCTGATGCATTTATCAATCCTCAGTCTCGCTACGCTCGACAGCGATTCGGCTCCCTCTTGAGGGAGCTGTCACGGAGTGACTGAGGGAGTTAACAAAGGAGCCGAGTAACAAGCAATATTATAAAAATCGGAGCGAAGTGACCCTTAATTTTTCATTTTTCATTAGACAAAAAAACGGACAGCCAAAGCTGTCCGTTAAAACCATATTAAAATCAAAGGATTTCGCCCATCATGCCGGGCTTTGCACCTGCAGCGTTTGACTCGTCTGTGTCAATGTGCATTGCAAGAGCGAAGTTGGGGTTAACTCTTACAACAACATCATCAAAGATAAGGCTTCTGCCGTCTGACTCAACCTTAACGCAAACTGTCTGCTTATCCTCAAGGCCGTACTTTTCAGCATCAGCGGGAGTTGCATGGATGTGTCTCTTTGCGGAGATAACACCGCAGTCAATTGTAACCTCACCCTTGGGACCTACAAGCTTGCAGGCACCTGTTGAAGCGATATCGCCGCTTTCACGAACGGGAGCTGTAACTCCGATGCTTCTTGCATCTGTGAGTGAAAGCTCAACCTGAGTTGCGGGACGGATGGGTCCGAGGATTGAAACAGCGGGGAAGCTGCCCTTTTCGCCGACAACAGCTACTCTTTCTTCGCAGGCAAACTGACCGGGCTGTGAAAGGTCTTTTTTGTGTGTGAGTTCATAACCCTCGCCGAAAAGAATGTCGAGGTCTGCACGGCTTACATGAACGTGGCGTGCTGAAGTTTCAACAAGAACTTCCTTTTTCATAGTAAATCACCTTTTTATTAAATTTTTATTATAAACGCAATAAGGTGACCGCCACATTGACGGTCACCGGATTTTAATTACCAGTTGATGTTGTAATCATTCTCTGTTGAGAAGGGAAGAACAACGTCTGTTCCGCTCAGAGGAATGTAGAGGGTCCAGTAAAGCATATAGTTTGCATGAGTTACGTTGCCTGTTGCGGGGTCAACGGTAACCTTAACTGTGCTTGAGGGATATGCTGTTGCAACTGTGCCAACGCTGAAGAGGCTCTTTGCAATACCGGGAATATAACCGTCAATGATGCCGGGAAGAACTGCGTTGAATGCCTTGGGAGCATGACCGTTGCTGTGTGAATAGCCTTCTGAACGGGGGTCTGCAACTGTTGTGATAGTGATAACCCACTTGCCGTTCTTTTCTTCGATCTTTGCATTCTTAACATCAGCAGCTGTAAGCTTTGAAGCATATGTTTCGCCTTCAACGGGGAAGTATGCATTCTTATCTGCTGCAGTTGACCATGTTACGTTCTTTTTGCTGTCGTCTTCACCCATGTTATCCTTGATGAGTGACTGACCGACTGAATCGAGAGCCTTGGGGATACCTGTGATTTCGCCTGCAACTGCATGCTTCATGTAGTTTGAATGAATGCTCTTTGAGTTCTTCTTTGCGTTGTTGACAGCTGTATTGTAATATTCAATAATAGCTTCCTTGCCTTCGGGCATTGCTGCTGCAGCTGTTGTTTCTTCAGCTGAAACTGCTTCTGATGCTGCTTCTGAAGCTGCATCAGATGCTGCTTCTGTTGCTTCTGCAGAAGCTGCTTCTGTTGCGTCAACGGGAGCATCTGTAGCTGCTTCTGTTGCATCAACGGGAGCATCTGTTACGATTTCTTCTTCTGTTACGGGTGCTGTGGTTGTTACTTCATCTTCATTGCCGCCGCAAGCTGCGAAAGCAAATACGAATGAGAGTGCAAGAACAATTGCAAGAATTTTCTTTGCCATGGTTTTTTCCTCCTGAATATGTATGTTTTTTACAATTCTGGATATGACGAATTCTGTCATATCCGCGTATGAAATAATTATAATATAAATCTGCTGCAATTGCAAGCAAAATTTATCCGTATAACATTATTTTAACATAATTATGAGTTCCCGCCGTCTGTTTTGGGCTTCTGCGGTATTTTGTTGAGAAAAACATAAGCCGTTACCGAAAGCACAAGCATGAGCACCGTGACTGCCATAGGCGACTCAATTCCGAAGAAGGGTGCACAGACAAGCTCATAAAGCACCTCAAAAATTTCGGACGCACCGAGAGCTCTTGTCATCATGGTGATGATGCAGACTGCAAGTCCCACCGAAGAATAAATGCTGATAATTCTGATCCAGATTGCTTCGCCGAGCTTGTAAGCAATAACGATTGACGCGATAACGAGCACCGCATAGCCCGATGCGGAAAGAATTTCCTTTGCGTTGGGAAGCTTTTCAAAAATTTCGGGCACAAGCTTGACCAATCGCCATATGTAGGGTGCACCGAGAAGAAGTCCGCACACCACATAAAATGTGAGCCTCATATTCTTTTTATCCATTTTCTTCAACCTCCCTGAGTGCTTTTGCGAGCTGGTCGGGGCAAGAGGTATTTTTGAAGCCGCAGCGTATGCCCTCAACCCTTTCAATAACCTCTTCGGGCTTCATTCCTTCAACAAGAGCTGCAATTCCTTTAAGATTACCGTTACAGCCGCCCTCAAAACGCACATTCTTCACTCTTCCGTCCTCAACCTCAAATCTGATTGAGCGTGAACAGGTTCCTTTTGTTCTGTATGTATATTCCATTGTTTCACTCCCGTGTCTTTATTTTTATCCTTTTACTATGTTTTCAGTTGATTTTCAAGGTATAAAGAAAACCAACCGTCGGATACCGAGAAAGACAACCGACGGTTATTCTGTTTATATTTTGCTGTCGAGAGAGCCTTCGGAAACGGGCTTGAGATATGCATCGCTGCCGTTGCCTATCTGCTTGTAAACCTGCTCTGCAGGCACATCCGACATCTCAAGACTGTTGAGCTTTCCGCCCCACATAACTATTCCGAGCATTGCAACGCAGGGAATGGGGATGAAGGGAATAAGCTTTGCCGAGCCTGCGGTCCATACGGTGAGAGCAAAGCCCGTGCAGTTGTAAACCGGGTCAAAGCGGTTGCCGTTTTTCAGCACCTTTGAAACCGCCTGAAGTCTGCCGTAGGTCAGCTTATCCGTAACGGCAATAGTGCCGTCAATGCCGTATTTGTTGCCGCAATGGGATTCAATGTTGTAATAAAGACCTCTGCCGTCGGAACGGGTGAGATTGAAGTTGCCGAGTGAAACACCCTCGCCGGGCTGAACGGTGTAAAGACCGACCTCAAAGGGTTCGTCGCTTGTGTTGTGGATATATACCCATACATGGCCAAACGAAATATGGCTCAGACGGAATGCAAGGGAGATCGTGCCCACAACATCACTGTTATCGGGCTCATCGGGAACGCTCGGAGCATCGGTGCCGGTAGCGGCATCCGAGGGAGTGAGTGCACTCAGAACGGCTCCTCCGTCTGCTGCAAAAGCTGCCGAAAGCGGAACGATTGCGATAATCAGTGCAAGTAAAACCGCCGTCACGGATCTCGAAAATGTGTTTTTCATTTTTATTACTTCCTCTTTATCAGAATGTTTTGACGAGCTCTTTAAGATATTCTTTGAAGCCTTCGCCGATTTCGGGATGGTTCATGGCAACCTCGCAGTTTGCCTTCATAATGCCGAGCTTGTTGCCCATATCGTATCTCTTGCCGTCAAAGTCATAGGCAAGAAGCTTGTCGTTCATTCCGAGCTCTGTGAATACGTCGGTAAGATAGAATTCTTCGCCCTCGGGAGTGTTTGCAAGACCTTTTTCGATGAGCTCAAAGGTTTCGGGGGGAAGAACAACTCTTCCGAGAATTGCATAAAGTGAAAGTATCTGGTCGGGAGAGGGCTTTTCGATGATTCTGCGGCAGGTCATTGCTCTGTCCTCACCTTCAATGGGAGAAACATCGAGTGTGCAGTAAAGTCTGATAAGCTCTTCGGAAACTTCGTTGACGCCAACAACGCCCTTGCCGTATTTTTCGTAGCAGCGGGTGAGCTGAGCGGTAACGGGATCCTCGGAAACAATAACGTCATCGCCGTAGAGAACAGCGAAGGGCTCGTTACCGACAAAGGATTTACCGCAGAGAAGTGCGTGAGCAAGACCCTTTGTTTCTTTCTGACGGATGAAATAGATGTTTGCAAGATTTGCAACCGCTTTTACATCCTCGTAAAGCTTTGCCTTTGAAGGATTTCCTCTGAGACCTGCTTCAAGCTCAAATGAATGGTCAAAATGGTCCTCGATTGCACCCTTGCCTCTGTTTGTGATGATAAGGATATCTTCGATACCTGCAGCAACCGCTTCTTCAACAATATACTGGATTGCAGGCTTGTCAACGATGTTGAGCATTTCCTTGGGTACCGATTTTGATGCAGGGAGAACTCTTGTTCCCAGACCTGCTGCGGGAATTATGGCTTTTCTGACTTTCATAATTTATCCTCCTTAATCTGAGAGTGACTTTAAAAACTGTTCATTATCATGTCAGCTCCCGAAACAAGAAGCTGAACGAGTGAATTATATCCCATGATGCTTGCCGCAAAAGCGAGCGGAGAAAGACCGCCTCTGCGTGAAATCATAAGCTTACGCATATTCGGTTCGCCGATTTCCTCGTCAATGAGCTTGATGTCTTCCTTCATTTTTTTGTAATAAAGCTTGTCGGCAATGAGTGCACACAACAGATGGGTGAGAGCATCAACGCCGAGTATTATGAGCATCGGTTTTTTTGTTTTTTCAAAAATCTCGTCGCTCATTTCCATGATTTCGGCTTCAAAGGCTGCAACCTCTTCTTTGGTTGCATTCTCATAGTCGAATTCGTTCACAAGGCTGATATAGGGGTCGTATGCACTGAATATTTCATTTGTGAATCCCGAAAGCATCAGCGATGCCGCTGCGAAAAGCACAATGAAGAATATGCCTGCTTTATAAAGCTTTCTGAAAAAGAACCAATACGGTGCAAAGAAAAATGCCGCGAAGTTAAACGAAAGCTTTTTGCCGTTTGCAAAACGCTTGAATCTGGGCAGATATTTTTTGGTGTTGGTCTGTGTGAAAAGTGCGATATCGCCCGCCTTCATGCCGCCGATGAGCTCATCGGGAGTAACGCCCGTGCCGACAAGATAGGGGTTATCGTTGAAATAGAAATTTTCTTTTCCAAGAGGAGCACCGCAGTATTTGCAATGCAGAGCATCCGGATCGTTTTCTTTTCCGCAGAAAGCACAGGTTTTATTTTCTGATGATGTATCTGCATCCTTTTGGTTCAGAAGGGCACCGCAGTTGCCGCAATGAAGAGCCTCGGCAGGATTTTCGCTGCCGCAGATATGGCATATGAATGTGTCGGCATCGGGCACGGATTCGGGTGCGGCGGCAGGCTGAGCCTTGTCTTTGCCGTTCCACACATAGCCCGAAGCGTGAAGCCCCTCGTTTGCACAGTGACCGTTTTCAGCCCAGCACTCTCTGTGCTGCGGAGTTGCACATACAGGACACACAACAACATCATCCTCAGCTCCGAGCGGTTTGCTGCAGTAAGGGCAGGAATGATTTTCGTAATTCAATGGTTTATTTCTCCTTCGTTTTAAAACATACATTATATTGTAACGAATTATGACGGAAAAAGCAATGATATTTTTAAAAATAGTTTTCAACGGATAAAATATTTGTAACAGTAAAATAAAAAATAAGCGTAACTTCTTTACAATTGCGGAAAATATCGCTATAATATATGCTGATTAATTATGTATCAGGAGAATTTTTATGGTTCAGTTTGAAGAATTAAGACTTTCACTGCTTGAATACGAAGAAAAACTCGGTCAGCTCAGGGAGGCTCTCGGTCTTGACGATATGACAAAAGAGATTGCGGAGCTTGAGGAGCAGACTGCTCAGGATGGCTTCTGGAATGACCTTGCAAATTCTCAGAAGGTTCAGCAGAGAATCAGTCAGCTCAAAAATAAAGTCGGTGCATACAACTCGCTTGAAAACGAATATAACGATGCTCTTGTTCTCATTGAGCTTTCAAATGAGGAAGAAGACCTCGATATGTTTGACGAATGCAAAACCTCCGTTGATTCTTTTGTTGAAAAGCTTGATGCGATGACTCTCAGTACCCTTCTTTCGGGAGAATACGATTCAAAGAACGCAATTCTCACCTTCCATGCAGGTGCAGGCGGCACCGAGGCTCAGGACTGGAATCAGATGCTTGTCAGAATGTATCAGCACTGGGGCGAGAAGCACGGCTTCAAGGTCAGCATGATTGACTTCCTTGACGGTGATGAAGCAGGTCTCAAATCCGCAGTTCTTCTTTTTGAAGGCGAAAATGCCTACGGTTATCTCAAGGGTGAGATGGGTGTTCACAGACTTGTGCGTGTTTCACCGTTTGATGCTTCGGGCAGAAGACACACTTCGTTTGCTTCGCTTGAGGTTATGCCTGAAATCGACGATACCGTTGAGGTTGAAATCAATCCCGACGATCTCCGCATAGACTATTACCGTTCAAGCGGTGCAGGCGGACAGAAGGTTAACAAAACCTCATCCGCTGTCCGTATCACTCATATTCCCACAGGCATTGTATGTGCATGCCAGGTTGAAAGAAGCCAGCATCAGAACCGTGATGTTGCAATGAAGATGCTCAAATCAAAGCTTATCGAAATCAAAGAGAGAGAGCATCTCGACAAGATTGACGATATCAAGGGTGAGCAGAGAGAAATTGCATGGGGCAGCCAGATCCGCTCCTATGTTTTCATGCCCTATACCCTTGCAAAAGACCACAGAACAGGCTATGAAGCAGGTAATATCAACGCTGTTATGGACGGTGATATCGACGGCTTCATCAATGCATATCTTAAGATGGAATCACTTAAGGACAGTTCAAAATAAAACTAATAAAAAATAATTGGATTTTGTAGGGGTCGGCGACCCGACGACCCGTCGCACCGTCAGGTGCGGTTGGTATTGTTTTTCGGGCGATTCGTGAATCGCCCCTACAACTCGCCGTCAGGCGAATTTCACTTTTGCCGTCAGCAAAAATATCACATTGCGTCAGCAATATATCACACGCAGACGCGTATATCACTTTTGCGAAGCAAAAATAAAAGGGGTGAGCACATGAAACTGATTGATATTTCGCGGAAATTCTTTTCCTCCGAGGTTTATCCCGGAGATCCCGCACCGGAAGCGGAGCAGATTGCCGTTATCGGTGAAAATTCCGAATGCAATCTTTCGGTTATTCATGCTTGTGCCCACACCGCAACCCATGTTGATGCTCCGCTGCATTTCGTTTCCGACGGAAAAACAATAGATGAGCTTCCGCTGGAGCCGTTTATCGGTCCGTGCACGGTTATCGAAGTGCCCAAGGGCGTTATAACGGGCGATTATGTTGACAGATGCTTTCCGAAAAAGTGCGAAAGGCTGCTGATTAAAGGCGGCGGAAGGGCATTCTTTATGGATTCCTCCGCTCAGGAGCTTGCAGACAGAGGGCTTATACTCATCGGCACGGATTCAAATTCCGTCGGCTGCAAGGGTAATCAGACGGGACCCCACAAAGCTTTTCTGCTCAATTCGGTGGCTGTACTCGAAGGGCTTGACCTTTCAGATGTAAAACCCGGCAATTATTTTCTTTTTGCTCCTCCCGTTAAATGTGAAGGGATTGAAGGAGCACCTGCAAGAGCAGTTCTGATAGAGGATTATGTTTTCTGGTCAAAACGCTCATAGAGTGACTGCATTTGAACTCCATACGGTTTTGAAAGGCGTCAAACGAGGTGTGAAAATGAAACGCGTATTCGATTTTACTGTGAGCCTTCTGCTCATAATAATTCTGCTGCCGGTTTTTCCGGTTATCGGAATTATTATTGCTGTTGATGCGGGAAGTCCCGTTATTTACAGGCAATACAGAGTCGGCAAAGACAACAAGCTTTTCTATATCTATAAATTCCGAACAATGAAAAGGGGCACCCCTCTTGCGGCAACGAGTGACCTTGCCGAAGCGGAAAAATACATAACCAAAAGCGGCAGATTTCTCCGAAAGACAAGCCTTGACGAGCTTCCGCAGCTTTTCAACGTGCTTGCGGGTGACATGAGCTTTGTCGGTCCGAGACCGCTCATTCCCGAGGAAAAGGAAATCCGTAATCTCAGAAAAAAATATAATGTTTATTCCGTCAGACCCGGCATAACGGGACTTGCTCAGGTCAACGGAAGGGATATGCTTTCCGACGAAGAAAAAGCCCTGTTTGACAAGGAATATGTTGACAAACAGAGCTTCGGACTTGATATTAAAATTTTATTCAGAACCGTTATGGTTGTTCTCAGAAGAGAAAATATTTCAGAGGGCGGTGAGCCCGGAAATTCACGGAAAATTTAATGAAAAATGAATTGTAACCGGATTTAAACCGATTCATAATTCAGGATATATTCTTCAAAGCATTCGCCGCTTTCCTTCATTTCTTTTGCGGCGTCAACTCCGACATATCTCCAGTGCCACGGCTCATAGATGATGTTGGTGATATCCTGCTTATCCTCGGGATAGCGGAGAATGAAGCCGTAGTCGGCGGCGTTTTCGCTCAGCCATGCAAATTCCTCGGTTTCATCAAAATTCTGATAAAGGCTGCAGATATCCATGGCAAGCCCTGCGTTATGCTCGCTCGTGCCGGGAGGAAGAATGATTGTTGCCGCCATCTGAGTGGCTTCGGTTTTGCTGTAGCCGTCATCAATATATGTCTGAATTTTGTTTTCAAAATTATTTTTCTGGCGTTCAACCGAGCGGTAGCCCGAAACGGGAATCAGCTCAATGCCGTCCTCAAGAGCCGCAAGATACATTTCATTGTAGTGCGGTGCAACGCGGTAATCAAGAGGCAGGCTGTCGGGGTCATCGGTGATGCAGGGAGCAAGAGTGACCTCATAATCCTCGGGAAGTATGTAATCTCTGTTGACGAGGAGCAGATTCCATTCGTCAATGTCAACATTTGCATAGTAAGGCTCGAAGCCTGCATATGCATATTCATAATCTTCGATTTTTACCGCCTGCATAACGGTGGGTGCTTCGGTTGTTGTTTCTTCAACGGGATCAAAATTGAACAAGCCCCCGAAAAAGGCGGCAACGGCAGCGAGAGCCGCGGCAATAAATGCGATAATTCTTTTCATAAGATTTTCTCCGTATTATAAATTCATAAGTTCATAATAAACTCAAAAGCCGATAATGTCAAACAAAACACGGCATTGTTAATAAATAATTTGCAAAAAATTAACCTGAAAATAAAATGAAAGGGAGTGTTTGCTTTGAAAGCAAGCGAAAGCGTAAAAAATTATCAGTCCGAGCGCAGAATGTATACAAACTACGCGGCAAGGGCAATCAAGAAGGTCTGCAGAGAAATCGGTCCCCGTTTTTCCGGCACCGAGCAGGAAAAAAAGGGTATCGAATTCATGGCGGAGGAGCTCAAAACCTGCTGTGATGATGTGAATATTGATTCATATACCGTCAGCCCCAAGGCGTTTCTCGGCTGGATTCCTCTGTCGGTTACACTTATGACGGTTGCGGCTGTTCTTTTCTTTGTCGGTCAGTTCCTGGTGATTCCCGCTCTTTTCTTTGGCTCTGTTGCGTTGGCGGTAATCTGCCTCTTCTTCATCATAACCGAATTTCTTTTCTACAAAGAAACGCTTGATCCGTTTCTTCCCAAAAAGACTTCCCATAACGCTTACGGTGTCAGAAAAGCATCGGGCGAAACAAAACGCCGCATAATTTTCTGCGGTCATGCAGACTCCTCAATGGAATGGCGTTTCACCTATTACGGCGGTCCCAAGCTCCTTATTCCCGTTATCGGCGGTTCTTTTGTCGGCGTTATTTTCAGTACAGTCTGCAGCATTATTGCTATTGTGATGTCATTTGTAAATTCCGACTTCACGGCTTCGCTTGCAATGGATATCCTCAGTTATATCAATCTCGGATTTGTGGTTGTTTTTCTTGTTGCTCTTTTATTCTATGATAAGAGACGCATTGTTGAGGGTGCCAACGATAACCTTACGGGCTGCTTTGCTTCAATCGGCATTCTCAAATTCCTTCAGGATAACGACATCCGCTTTGAAAATACAGAGGTTATTGCTCTTTGCACCGGCTCCGAGGAAATCGGTCTGAGAGGTGCAAAGGATTTCTGTGAAAAGCACGGCAAGGAATTCAGCGATGTTGAAACAGTCTTTGTTGCTCTTGATACCCTTCGTGATTACGATTATATGGCTATATATAATAAGGATATGACAGGTACGGTTAAAAATGATGCCGAGGTCTGCAAGCTTCTTAAGGAAGGTGCAAAAATCGCCGGCTATGATGTTCCCTATGAGTCAATTTTCTTCGGAGCATCCGATGCTGCAGCTGTTTCAAAGAGCGGCACAAGCATAAAGGCTGCCGCATTTGCTGCCATGGACCCCGCACCTGCAAGATATTATCACACAAGACTTGACACCCATGAAAATCTTGATCTCAAAACAATCGAGGCAAGTATGGATATCTGTCTTGAAACGCTTTTCCTCTATGATGAAAAGGGTCTCAACGTCTGATAATTATGCATTTTAAACAAAGCCGACACAGCAATTTTTTCCACTTTCAACAAAAATTTTTATTTCTTAAAAATCGGATGTAATTTATTAACATATGTGATATAATTACTCTATTAATATCGCTCAATGCGGCATTTCTGCCGTTTGCGAAAGGAGATTAACCATGAACAAGAAAATTTTGGCTGCAATAAGCGTTATCCTCGTTTTCTCATTCCTGTTTGCATTTGCAGGCTGCAGTTCAACAGGCGATGAAGAAACAACAACCGAAACAACCATTTTTGTCAAAACTCCCCTTCCCACCGATATCACAACAGGTATCGACGAAGAAAGCCAGACTGTAACAGACACAACCTATACTCCCGAGCAGCTTAAAGCTAACACCGCAACAATCTTTGAGTATTTCAACCTTCATGTAAATGAAATCAAAGGCGTGAAGGCTTCGGTCAACATGAGCCAGGATAAGAGCATCGGCAAGGCAAAGGATGCAGAGGGCAACGATATCGCAATGAGCGAAAACGAATATATCAATGCCGCAATCACTTCTCTTGACAGCTACATGCTCCACAACGACGGTGCAGAGCTTGCTTACGGCGACGATATGGTTGCTTTCATGCCTGTTAAGGGTGCAAGCTATGTCAGCGCACTTACTCTTGAAGATATCGAGAGTGCAACCTGCGTTGACAACGGCAACCAGAGAACTATCACTCTCACTCTCAAATCCCCCGCTCTTCCCGCAACAATCGAGAAGGCATACGACATGGGCAATGTTGACGATGTTATGACAGAGTTTGCAAAGGCTGAGAAGTATCTCACAGTTGAAAAGCCCACTCTTACATATAAGGATTGCCAGATTATCATTGTTGCAAATATCGAGACAGACGAAATTCATACCATCAGATATGTCAAGAATATTGATGTTGCAACAAATGTAACAGGTCAGGGTTCGCTTGCAGATATCGGCACCGTTCCCGTAACCTTCCGCTACAGCAATACTGTTGAATACACAATCGACAGAACTGCTCCCGCAACAGAAACAGACGCATAAGCATAAACGAATAAGCACCCCTCCGAATAATGTCGGAGGGGTGCTTTTTGACTGCCGATAAAGTCGCTGAAACAGCTTCCTTTATCAACAGTCACCAGCTCATTATGCTAAAAAGTTGAGTGCTTCCATGATTTCCGAATAAAGATTGCTTACGGAATCAAGAAAAACAGATGTATCCGTTCCGGTGACCTTTGAGATGATTTCAGCGAACCAGAAAGGAATGTCGCTGAGAATTGCAAGAATTGAAAGCATTTTATTTTCTCCTTATAAATTGAATTTATTCCACGGAATTTCATTGACATCCGGTTTTGCTGAAAAAGAAAGAGCTTCTCCGCTTTTCGGATGGGTGAATTCGAGCGTGTGGGCAAAAAGTGCAAGCTTTCCGCTGCCGCCGCCGTATCTGCCGTCTCCGACAAGCGGCATTTTTCTGCTTGCAAACTGAACCCTTATCTGATGAGTTCTGCCCGTATGCAAAAGAATATCGAGAAGAGAAAGACCGTCGGCTTCACCGATGACCTTATATTCAAGCGATGCATCACGCACACCCTTACGCATGCGGTTGACAACATAGGTTTTATTTTTTTGCTTGTCTCTGAAAAGAAGGTCGGTCAGCACTCCGCATTTTTCTTCGGGAGCACCCTGAACAACGGCATAATAATGTTTTTTTATTTTGTTTTGCTCTGCCTGCTTCGACAGCTCCGCGGCAGAGTGTGAGTTTTTTGCATAGACCATGATGCCCGAGGTTTCGCGGTCGAGTCTGTGAACGGGAAAAGCCCGGCAGCTTTCTCCGTTTTCCTCAAAATGAGCATTGAGCAGAGAAATCATGTCGCTGCCCGTTGTGCTGCTCTGACTTATGACTCCTGCAGGCTTTATGCAGACTGCAAGATGCTTGTCCTCAAACAAAATTACCGTTTTCAATCCTGTTTTCCAACCTTTTTTCGCTTCGTCTGAGAGATTCCTTGATGTTACCCGAAATCAGCCAGAGCTGACTGCCGAGCTTCAGCGGATCTTCACGCATACCTGTTCTGAACCATTCCGAAATAATGCCGAGAAAGGCATATTCATAAAAAGAAGCAATGAATTCGATGTCTTCTTCGGGAACCCTCATGCCCTCGGCGCTTACCTGCACAAAATCAATGATGATATGCTTGCAGGCTTTATACATATAGTTTTCAAAATAGTCGTAGCTTCGTGAGGAGCAGATGTTGTTGATGATTTTTTTGTGTTCATAGGCGGTGTTGGCAATTTTTGCGAATGCCTGAATCCACGACTGACCGTTTCTGTGGGCATCAACAAGTCGGTTGAGCTCCTTTGCAAATATTTCCTCTAAAAGGTCATAAATATCGCTGTAATAATAGTAGAAGGTGTTGCGGTTGATGCCGCAGGTTTCAACGATATCCTTAACCGTGATTTTATCAAACGGCTTTTGCTCAAGCAATCCGATGAAGGTATAATATATCAGCTTTTTTTTATCCTTATGCTCTTTGTTCACGATTTTTCCTCCGTAATTTATTATCCGGGGCACATGTTTCTATAATATAAGTGTTACAAAAACGCAGAATTGTTGCATTTATTTTAACATATTTTTCAAAAATTTACAAGTCGACAAAATGCGGTTTTTGACGGAGAAAAAACAGAGCTGTCTTATCTGTCAGACAGCTCTGTTGCTTCAATCGGTATTTCCGTAACGCTGAGAGGAGGTGCGGTAGTCTGCGGCACAGACGGAAAATCAAAGCCGTGCATGAAGCCGCCAAGGTCAAGAGAGCAGATGTCGCCGCCGATAATTCTACCCTCAGAAATCAGAAGATTTGCCTGGACACCCGATTGATTTTCGAGTCCGGGATAATTGAGAATATCATAGGTCCAGCGTTTTGCACGCATACCCTTATAAGGTTCAAGGTCAAGACCCTGAGCCTTGTTCATTTCCGCATATTCAAGATATCCCGCATCGAAATCCGCAGGGATGATAACCTCACTGACCTCAACGGGGTCCTCGGAAAGCTTCCAGCCGAACTGAGATAAAAAAGCCACCCGTTCCGCCGCGTTTTCAGCCCTGTAGCTGATTGCCGTGTCGTTTGCCGCAGGCTCACGGTCCTTATTCATAACAAAAAATATTGCCGCAACCGAAACCGCGAGAGCGAGAAGAACAGAAAAAATCTTTGCCTTTGAGGTTTTGACAGAATATACAAACATAAAAATCACCGCCTGAGAACAATCTATGCCCGGGCGGCAAGTTTTATTACAGTTTCATTTTGATAAGCATAATCCCGTTGGACACAATATCAATCATGCCGTATTCGCCGTTTTGTATGCTTCCGGGGTTCATTATATAGAGCCCGTCATCGTAATCTGTAACGCTTTGATGTGTGTGACCGTATAATACAATGTGTGCACCCATGTTTTTTGCCTTGTTTATGAGAACGCCCGTTCCGTGCTTGACAAGCTCGGAATGACCGTGGGTGCAGAGGATTTTCTTTCCTGCGGCGGTTATGAATTCATTGTCGGGAAGCATTGAATAAAAATCGCAGTTGCCGCAGACCTGAACGGTTTTTCGCCCTGCGATTTCCTCGTCAAGAGCCGTGAAATCCCTTTCGCCGTCGCCGAGATGGATAATCATATCCGCTTCGGGGTGATTCAGGATTGCGGTTCTCATTTTATAGGTTGAGCCGTGTGAATCCGAAAAAACAAGAATTCTCAATGAAGCTCCTCCGTTCTAACAAATTTTTTTCGTCATATCTATTATAGAAGAAAGAAGCGGTGATTGCAATGAGCAAGGATAATTTTTCTATTGAAGAGATGCTTCGTCTGGCAAAGGCGGCAAATGCCAAAAAGCCCGAGGATTTGCTCGGAGCCGTGCAGAGCAGGGTGCCCGACGATAAAATGAAAGAATTAAAAAGGGTGCTCGGCGATAAAAAGGCTCTCGAGGACCTTCTCAGCAGCGAGCAGGCACAAAGACTCATGCGGCAATTCGGAAAAACCAGATAAAACTTTACGGAGAAGCTCATGGACAGCATAAACGATATTTTATCCTCTCTGACCGACGAGGATATGGAAAATTTAAGAGCGGCGGCGGAAAATCTTTTTTCGCAGGATAACGGGTCGAAGGAAAAATCCCCCGACCCTGATTTTGCCATGCCCGATTTTTCGGATTTGCTCGGCAATGCACAGATGCTTTCAAAAATAAGCTCGGTGATGAGTGCGATGAACAAAAAAGATGACCGCACCCGTCTTATCGAAGCACTGAAGCCTCTGCTGAGCGAAAAACGCAGAAGGAGGGCGGACGAAGCCATGCGGATGATGAAGCTTTTGGATTTGCTGCCGCTGATAGGGCAGATAACGGGAGGCGGTGACGGCGAATGAACGAAAATATACTTAAAATTCTGCTTCCGTCAAAAAATCCGTTTATAAAGGAACAGCACGGACGGAATGCCGATTCCGACAGAGAAATAATTCTGCCGCTTGTTATTCTTCTCATGGCGGACAGGTGTGATTTTTTTCTGATTTTTGCGTTGATGTATATACTGATGTAATGGCATGGTTTTATTAATAAAATATCTTACAATCGTTTATATTGAATTCACACGGAATTAACATTTAAAGGTTATTATTCAGATGTACCAAGCAGGAGCCGCAACCTGCAAGGTACTGCTCATTTTGAGTAAGCAATACCCCTCCTCAATTCAACCCCATGCAGAAAAAGGTGCTTCCTCGGCACCTTTTTCTTGCGTTTTACTGAAATCTCATTATTTCAACTATAATTCTTCCCTTTTTTGAAACTGACGAGCAATCGTTTATAATAATTCTGCCTTTTCGCCTGAAGACGACCTTATCGCCTCCGGCGATTTTTTTATCGGGCTTTGTGCATTCCGTGTCATTCACGAAAACAACGCCGCTCTCAATCGCCTGCACCGCATCTCCCCTTGAAACACGGAAGGCGTTTTTAACAACGCTGTCAAGCCGCATTGATGAAACAGTAAAGCTGTCAGGCACTCCGACCGCCTTTGTGCCCTCTCTTGCCTGCGAGGGCGGAATGATTTTTGCTTTGAGCGTGCCTCTGCCCGCCTTATCGAGATTTTCGGCAATAAACGGTGCGATTTTCGCAAGCACAGCTATTCTGCAGCCGTTTTCGGAAACGATGATATCGCCCGTCATTTCACGCTTTATGCCGAGTCCCATAAGAGCACCGAGATAATCCCTGTGACCTAAAGCGGGCGAGAATTTATCCTTCTCTATCTCAACAACCGCAATCGGGTCATCTTCGGGAAAGGAGTCAAAATAATTCTGAGGCTCATCCGTTATATAATCGGGCATGAAAAGAGCAATGCTTCTTTCGCATTCGTCAAACCCGCCGTAAAAGAATATCCGCACATCCGCATAAGCGTTTTTCATTGACGAAACAAGCGAACGCTCATGCATATCAAGAAAAACGCTGTTTGTTATCATGGAATTTTCGCTGCACAGACGTGCTTTGTCATCAATTCTTGCAAGAAGAATTTTTTCATCCGATGTCATAATTTCACCTTTTAAAAAACCGCCGAATCCGAAGAAACGGCGGTTTGCTGTTTAATTAAAGGATAGCTGAAACGAGCAATGCAAGAATACCGAAAAGTCCTGCAAAGGGAGCAATGTAAATCCAGAAGGGCATGAGCATGAGTGCGGTAAATCCGCCGCCTACAACCTTGATTGCCATTGTGCTTTCCGCCTCCGAAATATTCTGCCAGCAGAAATAAATATCCTTATCCTCTATGAAATAACGGTCAAGGCTGATGTTATCCTTCGATACTGCCGTTTTGAATCCGCATTCCTTGAGACCGTCGGCAACGATAGCTGCCATTTCTTCATCCTTGAAGGTTATTCTGCCCGTCATGCGGAGCTCGTCTGCAGGCTCCTGCTCTCTGAGATGTCCGTTTTTGAAGCCGGTGCACCACCAGTATTTATCATATTCTCTGGTAAATTCACGGACCCATTCACCGCCGATATTCTGATGCCAGAGAGTCATTTCCATGTCAAGCCAGTCTTCCTCGGCAGGGCACTCATAAAAAGTCCAGTCATTAACGCCCTTTTCGCTGTGTTCTCTGTTATATATGCCGATTTCTCCGCCATAGAAAATCATGCCGTACTGACCCTTCCACATCTGAAGCATCCAGTCCTTGTTCTCGTAGGCAAAGAAAATGCGGATGTAGTCATATTCAAGCAGGATATAGGGGGCAAAAAGGTCGTAAATCTTGCCGAAGCCGAAATTATACTGCCATGCCTCTTTGTCGTTTGTATAGTAATAGTCATCAATATAGCTGTACTGATAGCTCAGAACCTGCTGTCCTTCAAGAAAATCCTTGAGAAAATTTCCTTTTTTCACAACATTGATAACATACTCGCCTCTGAGAGTTTCTCCGTCAACCTTGCAGGTAGCGGTTATGGTTGCCTTGCCGAGGGTTTTTCCTTTGACAAGACCGTTCTGGTCAACAACCGCAACAACGGGATCGGATGATGCCCATACTATTAACGGCTGCTTGCTGACGTTGGTTACCTTTGCCGTCATCTGAATGCTTTTTCCCTCTTTGACCGAAAGACTTTCGCACGAAAGAATGAGTGCAACCGTTTTATCTTCTTCGGGCACGGGGTCTGTGGGTGTTGCAACCGCAGATGCAGTTATAAGAGATGAAAACGCAAAAAGAAAAACAAAAAATACTGCGGTCACTTTTAATGCTGCCTTTTTCACTTATATACCTCCTGAAAAAATAATCAGGTAGATATTACCATAACATGACACAAAAAATCAAGCATTATTTGTATTTTATTGTTTTTATTGAAAAGCGTGGGAATTTATGATATAGTTTATTCGATATTCCGCAGGAATCAGGCTTTCTCCTGACGGAGCACAAAAGAAGTAACGGGAGGTTTTTCCGTGGAGCTCAGGAAAAACGACAGAATAAATCTAAGAATCGAATCCTGCTCATCAAACGGCAGCGGAGTAGGCAGACACAACGGAATGGCAATTTTCGTGCCTGCAACGGCGGTCGGCGACGAGATAACCGCACACATCCTCAAGGTTAAAAAGAATTATGCCTTTGCAAAGGTTGAAAGCATCATCTCCCCCTCGGCAGACAGAATTCAGCCCGGATGTCCCGTCTATCTCAGATGCGGCGGCTGCGTTTTCTCCCACATGAGCTATGATGCGGAAAAAGAAATAAAATCAAATCATGTAAAAGAATGCTTCAGAAGAATAGGCGGAGTTGAGCCCGTGTTTGAGCCGATTATCGGCGGTGACTCCGACAGCCGCTACCGCAACAAGGCACAATATCCCGTTGCGGTTGACGGTGATGAAATAAAAACGGGCTTTTACTCTCCGCACAGCCACAGAGTTATTCACTGCCCCGACTGCCTGCTTCAGCCCGAAGAATTCAGCGGAATTCTTGAAGCCTTCTCGGATTACATAAAAGAAAACAGCGTTTCCGTCTATGACGAAACAACTCACAGAGGTCTGCTGCGTCATATTTACATAAGAAAAGGAACGGCAAGCGGAGAAATCATGGTCTGTGCCGTTATCAACGGAAGCAGACTGCCTGATGAAGAAAAGCTTGTCCGCACACTCCTTGAAAAAGAAAGCAATATAAAAAGTATTATTATAAATTCAAATACAAAAGACACAAATGTTATCCTCGGCGAAAAATGCAGAACCCTCTGGGGAAGCGACTGCATAACCGATATCCTCTGCGGACTGAAATTCAGAATTTCTCCGCTTTCCTTCTATCAGGTCAACCGCAATCAGGCGGAAAAGCTTTATAACAAAGCAGCGGAATATGCGGACCTGACGGGCAGAGAAACCGTTATGGACCTCTACTGCGGAGCAGGCACAATCGGACTTTCAATGGCGAAAAACGCCAAGGAAATCATCGGCGTTGAAATTGTTCCCGAAGCAATTGAGGATGCAAAAATCAATGCGGAATCAAACGGCATAAGCAATGCCCGTTTCTTCTGCGGAGATGCCGCACAGGCGGCAGAAATGCTGAAAAACGAGGGTGTCAGACCCGACGTTATTATCCTTGACCCGCCCCGCAAGGGCTGCAGCCCCGAAATGATTAAAACTGCGGCGGAAATGATGCCCGACAGAATCGTTTATGTTTCGTGCGACCCCGCAACCCTTGCCCGTGACTGCGGAATTTTCAAGGACCTCGGCTACACCGCAATAAAGGCAACTCCCGTCGATATGTTCCCGAGAACAGGACACGTCGAGACGGTATGTTTATTGTCCAAACTTAACACAAAACACCATATCGAAATTGATTTGGATATGGATGAACTTGATTTGACCGATGCCGAAAAGAAAGCTACCTACCAAGAAATCAAAGAATATGTACTGGAGCACAGTGGCTTAAAAGTCAGCACCTTGAATATCGCACAGATAAAACAGAAATGCGGTATCATTGAGCGTGATTGTTATAACAAACCGAAGTCCGACGATGCAAAACAACCCCAATGCCCACCGAATAAAGAAAAAGCAATCAAGGAAGCATTGAAACACTTCGGAATGATTAAATAAATCTGTTTTAAAACCTCCGAAAATCAAATGATTTTCAGAGGGGTTTCTGCAATTCAAAAACTTGCCATTTTGCAATGTTAAAAATGTAAAATCGGTGAACATAATCTTGACAGACAAAACCCCGTACAGCATAAAGCCGTACGGGGTCGTTAGTTTTAGTGCTTTTTGCCGCAGAAGCATTCAAGATTATTTCCGAAAAGTTTCTGGAAGAAAAGGACTATCTTGAAGAAGAATCCTGCTATGCCGCCCTGATGGCACTTGCATTCGCAATCTTCATATTCTGCAGTTATCGTTATCTTTCCGCTTGACAAAACAATCGTTGTGTCGGAGGACTCTGAATTCTCTACGGTTGCTCCATCCACAGTCCAATGGCTGAAAATCTTACCGTCAACCTGAGGTGCGGAAACCGTTATTGTTGCACTGGGTTTCAATTCACCACTCGTAACAATAACACCGTCACTGATTGTTACCTTTGTTTCGGATGCTATGTGTTCGTTGATTGCTTCTTCGCCGAGAATTTCTTCTCCGCAATCGGGACAAGCATAATATTTCTCGAACACGGCTGTAACTGTTACGTTTTCAGCAGGCATTGTTTCGGGAACAATTCCATCCCACTTAATGAACTTATAGTCCGCCTTTGTGGGTACAATGGGTTCGGGAACAATTGAACCGAAAGGATAATTTGTACTTGCCGAAACACCGTCAACAACAGTTGTGAATGTGTAGATATTTCTGTCAAGATAAACCTTGAGAATAAGCGAATTATCCGCCGCAATTGTTCCGCTGAGAATACTCTTTTCAGCGTTAAGCGAGAAACCTGAGGGAACTGTATTTTCAGCTGTTGCAGTTTCGCCTGTCGTGCCGCTGAATACCTGAGATGCTTTCTCATACTCACCGCTTGTATTCATTGTGTAGGTTTCAACGGTATAGATTGTATCAGTTGATGCTGTCCACACAGCGGTAAACGTTTTGCCGTTAATATCATCCATTGTTCCAAGGTCTGTACCAACATTAATATTTTTCAACATCCAACCAGAGAAAACATATCCGGGCTTTGACGGTGCTTCCGGAACTGAGATTTCTTCATCAAAATCAACTCTTTTTGTTTTCTTTGTTGTTCCGTCTTCAAAAAATCCCGTTGTCGCATCAAAAATCACTTCGCACTCAACAGGAATCCACCGTCCGGTAAATGTAAGGCTTTTATCCGGCATTATGTCGGGAACATCAGGTGTCCATCCATCGAATATATAACCGTATTTAATGGGAGTTTCAGGTAACATTATTTTTTCGTTTGACTTATAAAAGTCACATGTAGTCAAACCGTCAACAATCCATTCAACGGTATGTGTTTTTTGGGGTATTGGCATTTTATCAAGCCGTAACACACCGTAACCATAATACTTATCCCAACCGGTTTCTCCAAAATCCTCAGTAGCATTTATAAGCGAGTTTTGAATTTGCTCGGGAGATAAATCAGGCATAATCAGTTTGCACATGGTAGTCGCCGCAGAAACAAAGGCAGCCGACATTGAAGTTCCGCTTAAAGTTACTTTTTCACCGAGATTATTATATCCTACAATGTTTTCTCCGGGTGCAGAAATATCAACGCTGTTTCCGAAATTAGAAAAACTCTCGGAAAACAAATTTTTCTCATTGACAGAAGATACTGTGATAGCAGATTCAATATGTGCAGGGCAATAATTTTGTATATCACTTTTTGCGTTGCCTGCACAAACCACAACCGAAACATTGTTTTTCGTCGCATATGAAACCGCGTCATCAAGTGAACTGCAATCTTTAAGAAAACCACCAAGGCTGATATTAACGACATCTGCACCGTTATCAACCGCATAATATATTCCGTTTATAGCATTGATAAGAGAACCAGATTTTGACGATAAAACTCTGACAGGCATAATTTTAACGGGAAGACTTTTTGTGCAATCCGCAACTATACTTGCAAGAAATGTTCCGTGACTGTCAACACTTGTATCATCAGTTGCATCAGTATCATTATCAACAAAATCGTATCCCTGCACAATCTTTTCTTTGATAAAATCGATATTTTCGCAACCGCTGTCAACAATCGCAACAGTCTTTACACGATCCTCAATGAAATCAGCTATATTTTCTGAATATATATCTGCCCCTATAGCAGACACACCCCAAGACAAGGGCGCGTAAGACTCTTCTGTTGCGGCTGTAAAAATCGGCACATCACGCTCTGCGAATAATATGTCGGGATCCTCCTGCAACTGTTTCAAGCACCGCAGAAGATCTTTTTCCTCATTAAATTGAAAAACGAACCTTCCGTCACTTGACACAATAGCATCTTCTGTTTTGAAGTTTTCGAAATTTAAATGCTTGTTTTTTGATTTTCCGATTATTCTGAGCATAGCATCAAAAGATTCCGCTTCATCAATTATCTCTGCCGTTTCAATAGCAAATTCAGTGTTGTTGTCAGTAATTTTTACGCTTCCTTTGTCATCAAATGTAACTCCAAATGCCCAACAAGGCATCATTAGAAACACTATGACCAAAATTAAAGATACTGTTTTTTTCATTTTTCACCATTGTTTTATAGCATCATCTGTACCGAAACTATTCGGTACAGATGATGCGGATTGTCAAAAAAGACTAACAATATTTTTAAAAATATTTTTCATAAAATTAAATATTTTATAGAAAATATCATATAACATTGCGTTTTCTTGGCTTTCCAATTCGTCGACTGATAGATCTTTTAAATTAAAATCATCGCTTACAACAGCTTGAGTTTTCAGTTTGTCTTTTTGCCAGTTAAATTTATAGAAACTGACTCGTATGCTGCTTTTTGTAACAACATTTCCTTCAAAATCGTAAGCGGTTACGGTTATTTTGGCGGATCTGCTGAAATACCCTGTGTTTGTAATTAGGCCCTTATCAACTTTTACACGTCTGTTATCAGATTTCCATGTGTAATATGCTACGCCCTCGCAATTAAAGGCTTTGAAGCCCAAATTCATTGTTGCAGAAGAATAAGGCTTCCACCAATCAACTTTTACGCTATTACTTCTTCCGTAATTATAAATTTCTATTGAAGGATTGGATGATTTTACATTAAATGTATAGCTACCTGTTCTGCCATCTGAATCTGTTGCTGTGATCGTCACTTTTCCAAAGCCTTTAAAGGTTACATTTCCTGTTTGATCAACAACGGCAAGATGATTGTTGCTTGAATGCCACCCAACACTTTCCGTCGATATTATGTTGTTTAAAAGTTTAGCCTCAAGTGTAACTGTATCTCCAACCTCTACTCTGCCGTAAGTTAACGGATAAACATCGAGAGAATACATTTTACCTTTTGCTCCGACAATATCAAAGCCATAGTCGTTTTTTCCGTCTCCGTTTGTTCTTAACCTAACACTAATACAATCACAATCAGCCGGAATCGCAAAAGTTCTTTGTTCATCAAAAGATTCTACCACCATCTCTGATATCGGCTCATAATAATAACCATCGTACTCTTCATCATAAACTTCTTGAAGAGATTCTATAATTATTTCATCGCCATCAGCAATTGAACTCTTATCAGAGAATTCAATTTCCACATAGTCAATATTATCAGAAACTATGTATTCCCAACTATATTCATATTCCCATACATCATCATCATACGGATGATCAGAACTATAGACATATTCAGAAACATAAATATCGTACGAGAATTCTGTGCCATCGAATGAAAGTGTTATAGTTTGAGTTCCTGCTTTGCTTCTGTTATAACCGGAAGCAACAAAATTATCAGTCACGTCATTAAAGGTTGTTCCATCATAAAAAACAATTTTCATTCCACCAACAGATAATTCTTCACCTAAAACATATTCTCTTTTTTCAGGATAATGAACAACTTGATATCCTATTTCAATAACTGCAATTCCGTTTTCTGATGCAAATTCATAGAAATAAGAGTTTCTTGAACAAGCCGCTTTAAAATCATTCGTATTATTAAATGCATTTTCTGAAACATAAGTAACACTATCCGGAGCAACAATAATCTCAAATTCACTGCCCCAGAAAGCATTTTCAGCTATTTCTTCAACCGTTTTAGGCACATAAACAATATCTGTAAACAGCATACATGAATAAGGTTCCAGTTTTTTAATATTAATTCCCTCTGGAATTTCTTGAATATCGCTGGGATAGAATATAGGATAGTAAACCAATGATTCCATATCTTTTGATAAAACGACACTTTCTATTGAGCAATAATTCTCATTGTCTTCATCAACAATTATAAAACACTCCGTTAACAAGGCACCCATTTTTTCAACGCTTGCCGGAATATTCAGTTCGCTTATCGATGCTCCAATAAACGAAAAATCACCAATAGTTTTCAGTCCCTCTGATAACACAATTTCAGGTGCCTCAGCCGAGAAAAAGGCTGCATCGCCAATAACTTTAACATTGCTTGGAATTATTATGGGATTCTCTGACATTGCAAAAACCATAGCAGCGTTACCGATCTCAGTAACAGAGTCGGGAATTACAATTGTTTCTTCTTCGCTGAACGGACTTCTGTAAATAAGTTTTGTGCCGTCTTTGCTGTAGATATATGTTCCGTTTACAGAAGTTAAGAAGGGGTTCTCTGATGAGATATCAACATATCCTATCATAGACATAAACATAGCATTATCACTGAGCGTAACGTCACTTCCAATGGAAATCATTACTATTGGTGACAAATAAAAAGCAAAATCTTCAATTACAGTTACACTATCCGGAATTGACAAGCTTTCACAATATGTTTCACCAAAAGCAAAAGCGCCAATTTCAGTTAATGTTTCAGGAAGAGAAATTCCTGATTCAGCGTATATTCCATAGAATGCACCTGAGCCAATGCGCGTTATGCCTTCTTCAACAACAACAGATGTAATTTCATCAACAAATTCACCCCAAGGAATTTGTTCCGGCATCTCAAAGTTTTGAGCTATTGCATCAATTAAACTTGGCGTAGCTGTCAAATAGTCATCGATTGCACCGGAGCCACTTATAACAAGATCTCCTTCCGCAAAACTCCAGGTTGCATTTTCACCACAAGTACCTGATGCATATAAAGTACAATACACACCGACGGTGTTAAAATAATCTAAAAGTAAATCCTTAATTACAGATTCGGCCGAAATTATAACTTGTGAACTCCAAAGGCCATAATACCACACGTCGTTTTCAATATCCATAGGAACATTTACAACATTTTCGTGGAAATAAACCTTCTCTAAATTGCAAGCATTTTCGAAAGCATGTTCCGATATTGTTGTAACGCTATCCGGAATAAAGAAGTTTTCCATATATATTTTTGACGGTACAACTATAAGCTCTGATTGCTCTTTGTTATATAAAATGCCGTCCAATGATGAATATATGGAGTTTTCTTCTTCAACATGTATCGCTTCAAGATTACTAAAATCATCTAAATTCTCAAACTCGATTGATGATAAAGAAGAAGGAAGATATAACTCTGTTATATTTGTGTCACCAAGATTATTTAACGAACTGAAATTGAATGTATTTGTTCCTTCAGGAATCTGTACTGTGCCATCAAACATTTCATTGTTGAAATATATTTCACAAGAAAATTTTAACGGATTTGTGTCTAAATTTTCAATATCTATGCTGCACCATTCACCACATGTACCTTCGTAATAAAAAGTTTCAATTGTACAACTTGAAAATACATCGCCTTCAATAGTTTTTATACTGTCAGGAATCAAAATGCTATTAAAATAAAATTCACCAGAAATCAAATTTGAAGAAATAGTTTCAATACCATCGGGTATTTCAAACTCCAAATCATTCGATTCAACATCATAAATTGTTGTCTTTGTCGTATAATTTGTACATCTTTCGATAATAGAAATTTCATTTTGAATTGTAACAACACCTTTTTCTTTAACATCAATTTGATTCAAGGCTACTCCAATAAGTTTATTGTTTTCATCAAACACTTCTGTCTTAGCATAGACACTTTTTGATTCAAAAGAATTATTGTAAATAGCACCATATACGAAGCAAACATTTTCTTCTATATCTGTTTCAAGTAACTCATAATCAATAGTATTGTCAGTATCACTAAAGACAGAAACTACTGTTGAATTGTTACCAATTAAATATTCATCCTCATCAGAAACAATTTCAATGTAATATTGTTTTAGACCATTCTCATTATAATGTATATATCTCTCATCAATACGGAATGAGAAGAAAGACGCCTCGTTTGATGAAATATTTTCTGGGGTAATCTCATTAATCACAGCCCCTTCAGAATTGTCTTCTTTAATAACCAATTTAAATGAACCGCTATCAACACAACTATTATTCTTTATAGTTGTGTTGATAAGAACATCTGCTCCATATTTCAAACATTCCGCATCGATTATAGCAAGTTCAGGCAATCCCAAATTAAAACTACATGAATTATCAGAAATATCAACATCATCATACTCTGACGGATTTATAGTTATTGAAACAATATGTTTTTCAATAGTATTCGGCAAAACATACGGAATATCAACAGCAACGCTTTCGCCCGGCTTTAAGTTAACTTCTTTTGTAATGGTTGAATCATCATTACCGGATACAGTTATATCAACAGTATCAATTTCAAGATTACCATTGTTCGAAAAAACTGTATTGAAGTAGATTGTATTTCCAGGTAAGATTTCTTCTACAGTTGATGTCAAAGCATTCTGCTCAACTGTAATATCAGCATTATCATAAACTTTTAGTACACACAAATCCGTTTGACCTTCATCAAACAATGTTTCACCACTTCCATTTACTGTTTCAGTGATTGCCGTTCTGTTTACAGCAACAAACATTTTACCTTCATGGTCATATACGGCAGAGGGGTTAGCTAAGTTTTCTTCAACACTGCCTACAACAATAGGTACACTCCACTCGTTTCCAACAAATCTGGAAGCAACTAAAGCAACGGAACCATCATATTGCTCAAGCCATACGATATAAGCATCATTTACATTAGAATCTGTCACAACGAATGTATCGTTTGCCATTATACCGTCAGCAAAAACAGATTTTACAGTTAACGAATCGAAATCTGTAATGCATTTTATTTCGGATAAATTTGACCAATAAAGACCTTGTTTACCGTTAACTGTTGCATACTGAGGCTTGCAGTCAATTGTATCATTATTTGTTATTTGATAATTAGAAATGTTGCCGTCAGCTTTAACAGTAACCTGATATAATTCAACATCATCAGAACTGTCAAAGTTATTATCCAAATCAGAAGCATAAGCAATAGAAAGATTTCCGTTCACATAATCGGCATCATAAGAATGTACAGCAGTTAAATCATCTACTGCTGTAAATTTTTCACTCCAAATACCGTTTTGATATGCTTTATAATTAATGGAGTTGGTGCCTTCAAGACCAAACATATCGGATGCACTGTTTGTTATCCATACGACCGCAAGCTGTCCATTTTTTGTTGCTATGCAAGGAGTGATATCGGCATTTGAATCATCTGTAAGATTCACTTGTTGCTCAAACTGAGATGTTCCGAAATTGAATTTTGCAAAACAAACTTCACTGTTTTGCGCATAAATATTGAGTTCAGAATCATCTTCAGTCATTACAGATTTAATGTTTTGCCAAACAACATAAATATCATTTCCGTCTGTTTTAACATTCGGATAAAAATCTGCGGTTCCGTCATCACAAACAGCTTGAGGTGCACTCCAACTTTCTGTTTCAGAATCATAAACGGAGAATGAAAGCATTGTCATGTTTTCAGCAGTTCGATTTTGATTGTCTGATATCCAAACCAATAATTTTTTGTTGTTGCATTCAACAAGTTGTGGCTTTGAATCGGCATAAATATTGCTTTGAAGAATACTAAGTTCACTTACAGACTCTCCGGAAATTGAATTCGTTAAAAGATAATCATCTTTTATTTTCCCTGTAGAACTGTCATAATATTCAGGGATTTCACCTTTTGATAAAGGAATTGGATGTGCACCGCCTAGCCACTGCGTTTTGTGCAGATAATCTCTGTCAACAATTTCATTATATGTCGAAGAATCATATAACTCTTCACCATTAACCAATGTTGTTGAGCTGATTGAATTTGTTTGCAAGGAATCCGTGAAACTGTATTTTCCTTCTAAAACAGTAAAAGATTTTTTAAACATAAGGGCCTGGATTTTTAAACTAATATTTCCTTTTAGTCCAGAATCAACATAAGAATCTCTGACTTTCCAATCAAGATAAACGGCCCCACCTCCGTAAACACCGGCATTTAAGATGCCTGACAAACCAAGAGCAACGCCAACTCCTACAGATACAATTTCTGCTTCAATATCAAAGTAAAATCTAAGCGGTATTGTGCTGTCTGCAAATTCTCTATTGAAACCCAATTCTCCTTTTACATTTGCGCCAAATGAAAAATCAAGATAAACGGGAAATCCACAAGGGAAATAATATGGTTTAGAAATACTTCCTCCGATTTTTACATAACCGCCACCATCAATAAATACTAAACCGCCATCAACTGCCTCATATTCAGCAAAAGCAAGAGTTTCAAATGAAACCTTGAAAGTACTCAAAAGTTTTTTGTCTTTTATATCTTTTTTAAATCCCCACACATCATCACTAGCGTCATAATCTACATTGTCTAACTTTTCACATGAATCATTAACCATAGATTTAAAATCAGTCCAGTTTGCATCCTCGAATAGTTTCTCACCCTTGCCAGCGCTGTCTTGAACTCCTACTGCAATCTTATATTTGTTTCCTTCTCGAGATACTCTTGCAGTATAAGCACCTAAGTCTATACCTAAAGATTGTTCGTTACCTCCCAAAATTGGTACACTATTAGGAATATTGAGGCTTAAAGCATCAAAAATCGGTAATCTATCAGTTTCATTTGCAGTTTCAAAAACGGAATTTCCACCTTGAACAATTTCGATTTTGGTTTTTAATACTTCAGACGAACTGTTTCCCTTAGAAGATGCACCTCCATTACTCAAGCAATAAACATACAGTTCTTTTCCAACAACAAGAGACTCATTAATTAAAACAGATGATTTTATACCGGTTGAAGGTATTTCTATGCTACGCTTGCTGTCTTGACCCAAAACAATTCTACCTGGAGTTTGACTATTCCAGTCAACAACAATTTTTATATCAAAAAGATCTTTACTATCTTTTAATATTTTATATTTCGATGCGACAGGATCAATCCAGGCAGAGTCATTGCTGTCATTTCTTATATGAATTGAAGATATAACAGGTCTTCCTGAGCTGACTTCGGCATTTAAATATATTTGTTTCACTTTACCAAGACCATTATTTTTGTAAGTTAAAACTTCCTTATTAAATGTATAATCATGAAAACCATTATGGGAAATTGTTATTGTGTCTCCAGAAGGGAGCGATGAGAGTTCAACAATACCAGTATCATCTGTTGTATAATTTACTCCATTTATTGTAAAGGTCTTATTTACAAATTCCTGTTCATTTTCGTTGCTAAATATTTTAAAATAATATTTATTGTTTGAAAGAGATGTTTGGGAGTTATTACCAGTTCCGGGTACAACTGTTCCTGAATTACCCGAAACACTTGACCCGATTGTATTAACTAAATAAACTTTTCCATCTTTAATCTTAAACAATGTCCAATATAATCCTGTGTTGGAACTGACCGGTACGTTATATGTACCAATGAAAGTGTTCCCTTTATAAAGCGAAACCTTTGCTGCTGAATTAGTCATAGTTCCTAAACCGCTAAAATTGTAAACATAATAGGTTCCGTTTTTAACACTTGTTGAAACTGTTATGGTTTCTGGACCATATGATGATGTGTCGTCAGTATCAAGACTTGCAACTAATTTAGAATTATCGTAAACATTCTGGTTGCTGTAATAACAGTGAAAACTACTTCCATTCGACAAAGTGCCCGTAAAGTGCGCGTCCAAATCGCTGGGGCTGGAACTCCATGAAAGCACAATTCGATATGTTTCATCTGTACTTGCCGCTTCTGCCTTAAATAACAATCCTTCGAAAAAATCAGAAACAGATCCACACAACGAAGACAGTATCTTTGAATCCGGAAATTCAAGTCCTACAAACCCCGATAAAGGTGCTTCACCAAACACCATTACCATAATCATGAACATCGCTATCGTACTCTTTAATACTTTTTTCACAACAAAACCTCCTATGAATTCAAAAACTCAAATATCCATATTAAATATAGTACAAATTTACAAATATTTCAATATAAAGATTTCAATATTTATTTTTAAACATTAGATGTTGATTTTATAAATTATGGCTTCATTTAAATTAGCCCTTATTTAACATAAATATTCACCTATTGACACCGCAGAAAAACTGATATAAAATTACAGCAAACATTTGTTTGCTGTTAAAATTAAAATATTTTTATTTTTCGTCAATTTTCAGGAAATTTTTTTGCGTTCTCACTCCATAATAAGTGAGAGCAAATATTTTTTGTTTTTTTGAAAAATCAGGAAAAATATATTTGCTTTCATTCCATATAAAGTGAGTGGGTATTTTCTGAAGCAATGGTTTTTGAACAAATTGTAAATTATTTTGTTTTTAGGAAAAATTCGTTCCGTTTCATTCCTTTATAAGTGAGAGGATAAAAATTCTTCGTAGTGAGGTGATGCAATTATATCGGACAACCCTAATTTCAGTTACATCGTTAAACTCCCGAATCAGATAATTACGATTCCGCAGGACAGTCATCTTGCGTGGCTTCCGTTGTTTTACGCTCTCCCCAAAGAGCTTGTAATAAAACGGAAGGATTATCTTGATATTCCAAGAAATCCGTATGATGTTCTTTACACGGACAAATATAATCATCTGATTAACGACGATGTTTTTCTTCAGCTCATCTGGGAATCGTATGCGTGGTCGGTGTGGCAATTCATTCAGGTTCCCCGCCGTGACGGTTACGGTAATATTCCCGGTAAATGGACAGATTATTCGGGTGATTTTCCGCTGTGGCGGTTGTGCTTTGTAATTCAGAATTTCTTCCGAAAGAAATTCGAATATGAAATGGAATGGAGTTTTCAGAAGCTGTTTATGATGCCGAAAGAAATGCAAATCCCGTGGCTTACATATCAGCAGTTCAGCAACCTTATCGGCAACCTCACGGATATGATTGTTGAAGAACAGAACTGGCAACCGATGATTGATGAAGTGTGGAATAATCGTCAGATGGAAGATTACAGCGAACGTAAAAGTCCATACAAAAGAGATTTCATCAACAAGTGGTATTGCTCGTGGAACGATAATAAAAAAACATTTTTCTTGATGAAGCAATCAAGCCAGACAAAGACAGTCACGATTAATTTCGAGGCTGTTTTTTGATGCCCGAAAGGATGATTTTAGAAATGAGACAATAGAAATGTTCCAAACGACCAACGCATCATTTTGAGAAAATACATCGGAAAACACGGTGCTTTTCACGGTTCTTGAACCGAGAAAAAATCACGAAACCCAGCCGATATCCGGCAGAAAGGAGGCAAAATAAAAACAGGATTAACAAAACGTCAGAAAGATACTGTTATCTGTTTCAACGAAGAAAGTGACATCATTGATGTGCGGACACACAATACGGATTTGAGAAACAGACTTTTGGAATTCAGCGAGCAATATCCCGACTGTTGCAAGCTGAAAGACGATGACGAACAAGGCGGAATGCTTTTTGAAATTCTCAAAGGCAGATTGAGTTTCAGACTCACCGCACCGTATTCGGAAGAACGCAGGAACAGTTTGAGTGAATATGCGAAAAAACACGGCATAAATAACGACTGAAACAAGCGGATAATCCCGAAGGGCGCACTTCTATACATATCTTTCAGAAATGTATGAGTGCGTGAAAATAATATTGAAAAATCAAAGATTTTAAACAAGGGTTTTACCCTTGCGCTGCATTGCATCTATCCCAACAAATCATCCCGTTGTTTCATCTGAAGCAACGGGATTTTTGTATTCAAAAATAAAAAAAGGAGATTTTATGAGTAAATCAAAAGAAGAATTAATTGAAGAAAAAATAAAAAATGAAAAGGAAATAGAAATCCTTGAACATCAGAAACAGCGACTTGAGAACCGCATTGATTATCTCACTAAAGGCGACAGAGCAAAACGCACTCACCGTCTTTGTGAAAAAGGCGGTGCGATTGAAAGTGTCTGTCCCGAAACAAAGGATATGACTTCTGCAGATTTTTATCAGCTTGCCGAATTCATTTTCGATCTGCCCGAAGTGAAAAAGTATATTGAAAGGTCGATGCAGTAATGTCACTTTTTCATTTCCATGTAACTCAAATAAAACGGAGTTCAGGTCAGAGTGCAGTTGCGTGTGCCGCATACCGTGCGGGCGAAAAATTGAGGAGTGAATATTACGGCGAAGTCAGCGATTACACCCGTAAAGGCGGAGTTGTTGAATCCGGAATTATGTTGCCCGAGTATGTTCCAAAAAATCTTTCCGACAGAGAAACTCTGTGGAACGAAGTTGAGAAAATTGAAAAAGGTAAAAAAGCTCAGCTTGCATACAGCTTTGATTTTGCTTTGCAGAATGAATTTACAATGGAAGAAAATATTTCTCTCGCAAAGAAATTCATACGGGAACAGTTTGTTGAAAGAGGAATGATTGCAGACTTTGCAATTCATTCTCCCGAAACAAACGGCATCGCAAATCCTCACGTTCATGTGTTATGTCCGATAAGACCGATTGATGAAAACGGCAAATGGGGTAACAAACAAAAACGTGTTTATGAGCTTGACCTAAACGGTAACAGAGTAACCGACCATAACGGAAATTACATCTACTCTGCAGTACCGACAACCGATTGGGGTAAACCTGAAATACTTGAACATTGGCGTAGCGAATGGGCAAGAATGTGTAACGAAAAGTTTGAAGAAAAACAACTTGCAGAAAGAATCGATTACCGCAGTTTTGAGCGACAAGGTGTTGATAAAATCCCGACCGTTCACGAAGGAGTTGCAGTCCGTCAGATGGAAAGCAAAGGCATAAAAACCGATAAGGGTGATAAGAACAGATTGATAAAATCCACAAACGCTCTGCTTGCCGAAATCAAAGAGAAAATCAGAATTCTCAAAAGATGGATTGAAGAATTCAAAGCGGAACTCGAGAATTTCAATCAACCCGAAACGACGCTTGTTGATATTCTGAATACATATCTCGATATGCGAAAAGAAGGCAGAAGTGATTGGAGTAAATCGGCACAGACAAAAGGTTCTGTTGCCGACCTGAAGAAAATATCGCAGGCAATTATGATTCTGCAAAACCGTAACATCTGCACTCTTGATGAGCTGAACGAAATTCTGAATCCGATTGACGAAACAAGAAAGTCAATCAAGGCAGATGAAAAGAAAATCAAACGGTTGAAACAGCACATTTCAAAGATTGAAGATTATGAAAAATACAAAGCTGTTCACGATAAATATTCAAAGATATTTTTTGAGAAAAGCAAGGAAAAATATTATTCCGAACATGAATCCGAAATCGAGAAATACAAAACTGCTGTGCGGTATATGAAAGCAAATTCCGAATGCAAACCAAGTGCAAAAGCAGAGATAAAATCTGAAATGTCTGCATTAACGGAACATCAGAAATCATCAACAGCCAACCTATCCATCCATCAATCCGAACTCCGTGAGCTTGAAGAAATCAGATATATTGTAAATCAGGCTATGGAACATAAAGAAAACGAGAATCCGTCTGTTCTCAAACGCCTTGAAGAAGCGAAGAAACTGACGGCACAAAACAACCGTTCCGCTTACAAAAAGCAGGAACAGAATATTGATTAATGAAAGGATAATTTTTATGAAAGAAATAATTATTAATGACTACGTTGATTTGTATATGCGTCATAACAGCAACAGACAGGAGGCAAACCGTTATAGAGTATCACAGAGATGAATGGAGCGGCTTTGCCGATTTACTTACCAACTTAATAGAAAAATATGCGGCGGTTCTGGACCTTGATAATCTTCCGGATCCGCCGATTTGTTTGGACGATACACTGAAAGAACTTGAAAATAGTTACAAACTTTCATCGGAATCTATTGAAAAAGCGGAAACAGCGTGATATAATCATCGTGTGAGATATGTCCAAACTTATTCTGAAAACAATTCAGATTCAAAACATAATGATGCCATATACCGTGGCACGAATGAGGATAACAATATGAAAAAAGACAAAATTAAAGTATATCTTTATACAAGAGTATCCACCACTATGCAGATAGACGGATATTCTCTTGAAGCTCAGAAAAACAGAATGAAAGCGTATGCCGAGTTTAACGATTTTGAAATTGTCGGCGAATATGAAGATGCCGGCAAATCGGGTAAATCAATTGAGGGCAGATTAGAATTCAGCCGAATGATGGATGACATAAAATCCGGTAAGGACGGCGTTTCCTATGTTCTTGTTTTCAAGCTTTCCCGTTTCGGCAGAAACGCAGCGGATGTACTGTCCACTTTACAAGTTATGCAGGATTTTGGAGTAAATCTGATTTGCGTTGAGGATGGAATTGATTCATCAAAAGACGCAGGAAAACTGATGATTTCCGTCTTGTCTGCGGTTGCTGAAATCGAGCGTGAAAACATCCGTGTTCAGACAATGGAAGGCAGAATCCAGAAAGCCCGTGAGGGTAAATGGAACGGCGGTTTTGCTCCCTACGGATACACGCTCGAAAAAGGCGAACTGTTAATCAATGAAGAAGAAGCCGAAGCAATACGAATTATCTTTGATAAATATGTTAACACCGATATGGGTGCAACCGGTCTTGCAAAGTATCTTGACGATCACGGCATCAAAAAACGTCAACGACAAAACGGCAAAAATCCGTTGTTTGATGCATCGCTTATCCGAAGGATACTGAAAAATCCCGTTTACTGCGGTAAGATTGCTTACGGCAGACGAAAAACAGAAAAAATACATGGAACCCGAAACGATTATCACCTTGTTGAGCAGGATGATTATCTGTTGGTTGACGGTCTGCACGAACCAATCGTTTCCGAAGATCTCTGGCACGATGCACAGGTGAAGCTCCTTGCAATGGCAAAGAAATATGAAAAAGTTAATGGTGGTAAAGATAACAAAGTTCATTTGCTGACGGGTTTGCTTAAATGTCCGGTTTGCGGAGCCGGTATGTACGGTAACAAGAGTATCAAGCACAAATCTGATGGCACAAAATACAAAGATTTCTACTACTATGGCTGTAAGCACCGTGACAGAACCCGTGGTCACAAATGCGATTACAAGAAGCAAATCCACGAAGAATTGCTTGACGATACTGTAGCGGAAGTTATCAGCAAGTTAGTCAACAATCCTAAATTTGCTGCTTTGATGCAACAAAAAATAACTATGAAGGTTGACACTTCTGCCATTGAGCAGGAAATCGTCAACTATGAAAAGCAACTTCGTCAGAGCTATTCCGTCAAATCCAAGTTAATTGAAGAAATTGACACACTTGACCCTGATGACAAACACTATATAAAACGTAAAGCAGACCTTGACGATAGGCTTTACAAGATGTATGATAAGATAGAAGATACAGAGAGTCTGTTGATTGCAGCAAGAGCAAAGAAAACGGCAATCGAAGCCGAAAAGCTGACTGCCGACAACATCTACAAAGTGTTGATTTACTTTGACAAGCTGTACGCCGTTATGGATGAATATGAACGACGTAAATTTATGGAATCTCTCGTTTCCGAAGTCCATGTTTATGAAGAACGCAAGCCAAACGGTCAGTGGCTGAAATCCATAAAATTCAAACTCCCTATCATAGAAGAAGATATGGAGATTTGTTTGGACAACGAAACACACGTCGAGACGGTTGCACTTTTAGTGCATACGGACTCAGCGGGATAAATTTCCTTTCTTCATCTGTATGGTGTAAGTTTTTAGACCCAAAATCGAGGAGTAATGTTATGCAAAAAATAACAAGTAACATAAGTACAGAAGAATTGCAAAACGGAAACCGAATTCTCGGAACCTTTCCCGAAATGGTGAATTCATCAATAGTGTTTTCAGGAAAAGGAAATGTCGTTTTCTGTGAAAAAGGTGTGAAGCTTATAAACACCTCAATAATTTTCAATGCAGATAATTCAATTGTCTATCTTTGCGAAAACAAACATGATTATAAACTGAATATTACTCTTTATAATGATAATGTGTTTTATTCCGGAAAAAACAACTACTTTAATGGAGTCCTGAACATTATTCTTTCAGAGCAAAAACATTTTATTGTCGGAAACAACTGTCTTATTTCTTTTGGCATATGGGTAAGAAATGCAGATCCGCATCTTATCTATGATGTCAGCACCAAAAAAAGAGTCAATCCAACAAAAAGTATTTTTATCGGTGACCATGTATGGCTCGGACAATCTGCGATGATTCTCAAGGGCACAGAAATAGAATCAGGAAGTATTATCGGTGCAATGAGTGTTGTATCAGGCAAAAAAATTCCCAATAACACTTTGTGGGCGGGAAACCCTGCTAAAAAAATTAAAGAGCAAATTTTTTGGGATGGTTCCTGCGTTCATTCATGGACCAAAGATAAAACCAAAAAATCTCAACACAACAGCGATAAGTCTTTTATATATAACCACAAATCAAGAGAATATGTTTCTTTTGATGATATTGATAAAAATTTAGATGCTGATCATTCTATTGAAAAAAAGATCAATATTCTGACTGACCTATCTTTGAACACAGATAAAAACCGCTTCGTGCGTAATTGGAATGGTGTTAATGAAACCGAAAAAAACGGTCTTTTTTCAAAATTCAGACAACATACAAAAGGATAAAACAAGGAGAAATCAATATGCCGAACGGAATGACACGCCGTGAGCGTGAAGTAACAGACATCAATGAAATCATAAAAATACTCGACACCGCAAAGGTGCTTCATCTCGGTCTTGTTGACGGTGACGAGCCCTATGTTGTGCCCATGAATTACGGCTACACCATGGAAAACGGCAAGCTCACAATCTATCTTCACGGGGCAAAAAGAGGCCGCAAAATTGATGTGATCAGAGCAAATCCCAAGGTCTTTTTTGAGGCGGAATGCAACATCATTCCTTTTGAGGGCGACATTGCCTGCCGCTACGGAATAGCATATGAATCAATCATGGGAAAGGGCCTTGCCGTTATCGTCGAGGATGTTGAAGAAAAGAAAAAAGCTCTCTCACTCCTTATGAAAACCCAGACTGGCAAGGATTTTGAGTTTGAAGAAAAAATGACGGCTTTCGTCAGCATTATCAGAATTGATGTTTCCGAATACACGGCAAAATACCGTCCGATGCCGCAGAAGAAACTATAATTATATAATTTTAATTATTGACATTATCCGATTTTTTTGTTTAAATATTTATATAAACTTTTTGGAGGAAGAAAAATGAAATCACTCAAAAAAACATTAAGCATTCTTCTCAGCATCGTTTTCATCATGCAGCTCGGCGTTTGCGCATTTGCCGCTACCGACTACACAATCGTTAATCCTTATAAGGATGTTATCTGGTCAGGCGAAGGTGCATGGGGTGCATACAAAGGCACACTCCACAGCCACACAACCTACAGCGACGCTGACGACACTCTTCCCGTTATGGTAAAGGAATACTATAATCAAGATTACGATTTCCTGGCAATTTCCGACCACGGCATAACAGGCGTTGACTGGAACAAGGCTCCCGAAATTCAGCCCCTCTATCTCTATCAGTATATCATCGACAATCCCTATGAGCACCTTACAGACGAAGAATATGAGCAGATTACAAGCGGCACATATCCTCTTTATGACGGCACAATCCGCAATAAGAAGATTGTTCCTGTTCTCGGTGCAAACGAATTCAACCATTTCTCACTCACCAAAAACCATGTTAACGGATTCTGGCTTGAAGGCACAACCGGAAGCGGTTATGCCGGCATGGAAAACGAATACGGTTTTGAGCAGGTAATTAAATTCATCGACGAAAACGGCGGTCTTTCACACATCAACCATCCCGGTGACTGGCTCAACTCCAACGCAAATCCCGACGTTGTAAATGATCCCGAAAAAATCAAATTCTTCGGCGACCTTATTCTTAAGTACGATTCATGCCTCGGCATCGAAACTCTCAACGAAAGAAACGGCACAACAGGCTATGACAGAATTCTCTGGGATAACCTTCTCATGTACTGCCTTCCCTACGGCAAGAATGTTATGGGCTACAGCAACACCGATGCTCACCACACCGGCACCGTTGACACCTCATACATGTACTTTATGATGGAAGAAAACACGGTTGAAAACATCAAGGAAACCATGCAGACCGGTGCATTCTTCAGCATAACCAAAAAGCTTCGTCCCAACGAAAAAATCGGCCCTGCAGCAGAAATTGATGTTGCAAACGAAGGTATTGATCCTCCGATGTTCACAAGCATCAGCGTTGACGGCCACAAGGTTACCGTTACCGCCAAGAACAGCAGCACAATTCAGTGGATTGCAAACGGCAATGTTATTTACAAAACCGCAATCGGCACCGAGCCCGTAACAATCGACCTCGACACAATTGCAGATGCAAAGGATTTCAAATATATCCGTGCAGAGCTCTTTGGCGAAGGCGGCCTCTGCCACACTCAGGCATTCGAAATCGACAACGGCACTGCTCCCCTTAAGTTTGTTGCAGAGGAGCTCACCCTTGCAGAAAAAGTTCTTAACTTCCTGAAGGGAACAAAAATCTGGGCTATCATCGGCGAAATCTCAATGGCAATTGCATAAATCACAAACCACCGGTTGAACCGGTGGTTTGACTAACCCCTAAAAGGGGTTGATACAGGCTTAGCCCCTGGAAGGGGCGTTGAAGGTTTAGCAGCGCATTACAATCACTGGCAGCCGCTCACGAGCGGCTGTTTATTTT
>JAFQRY010000028.1 GCA_017409845.1 Clostridia bacterium | reverse complement strand
GTTATCATTTCACCGCTCATCTTTTTTCCTTCTTTAGATATAACTGCGGCAATGGCACAGCCTGAAGGTATTCTCACTTGACCTTCCTTAATCATATTGATTCTTCCTTTCGGGATAATAAAAAAAGCGTTCATTTCAGCCCGGACATCTGTCCGAATTGAAATGAACGCCTTTGCTCATTTGCAAGAAGTATATACCAAAACCTTCAAATTGTCAAGCATAAAATGAAATTTCACGACAAAAATGAAATTTTCTCAAAAAAAGCTGCAAAATATGCTTGACAAACAAATTTTGAGGGTGTATAATGCAGTTCGTAAAGGCAAAGGCGTCTTTAAGGGTTAATCCCCTTAGAGACGCCTTTTTTCTGTTTAAAGGAGGAAATATCAATGTCATATGTTGATGAAGTAATTGAACAGGTTATAAAACAAAATCCTGCAGAACCCGAATTTCATCAGGCTGTCAGAGAGGTGCTTGAATCTCTCCGTGTTGTTGTTGATGCAAATGAAGCACAGTTCAGAAGAGATGCCCTTCTTGAAAGACTGGTTAACCCTGAACGTCAGATTAAATTCAGAGTTCCCTGGATAGATGATAACGGAAATGCTCATGTAAATACCGGTTACAGAGTTCAGTTCAACAGTGCAATCGGACCGTATAAGGGAGGTCTAAGACTTCATCCGTCGGTTAATTTAGGTATTATAAAATTTCTTGGCTTTGAGCAGATTTTTAAAAACTCTCTTACCGGACTTCCGATCGGCGGCGGTAAAGGCGGCTCGGATTTTGACCCCAAAGGCAAATCAGACAGAGAGATTATGGCTTTCTGCCAGAGCTTTATGACAGAGCTTTGCAAACACATAGGTGCATATACCGATATTCCCGCAGGCGACATCGGAACGGGAGCAAGAGAAATCGGTTATATGTTCGGTCAGTATAAAAGAGTGCGCAGTCTTTTTGAAGGTGTTCTCACCGGTAAAGGCTTAACCTATGGCGGCTCGCTTGCAAGAACCGAAGCTACGGGCTACGGACTTCTCTATATAACCGAAGAAATGCTTAAATGCAACGGCGAAGATATAAAGGGTAAAACTATTGTTGTTTCGGGTTCGGGTAATGTCGCAATCTATGCGATTGAAAAAGCGCATCAGCTCGGTGCAAAGGTTGTTACCGCTTCCGATTCAACAGGCTGGGTTTATGACCCTGAAGGTATTGATATTGCAGCGCTTAAAGAAATCAAAGAAGTCAACCGTGCAAGGCTTTCCGAATATAAGAAATACAGACCGAATTCGGAATATCATAAAGGCAAGGGAGTATGGAGCATCAAAGCGGATATTGCTCTTCCCTGTGCAACTCAGAATGAGCTTGATCTTGAGGATGCAAAAGCACTTGTTGCAAACGGTGTTATTGCAGTTTGCGAGGGAGCAAATATGCCTGCAACGCTTGAAGCAACCGAGTATCTTCAGAAAAACGGAGTTTATTTTGTTCCTGGCAAAGCTGCAAATGCAGGCGGTGTTGCAACATCAGCTCTTGAAATGTCACAGAACAGCGAAAGACTCAGCTGGTCGTTTGAAGAGGTTGACGATAAACTTCAGCACATTATGAAGGATATTTTCCACAACCTTGATGCTGCTGCAAAAAAATATGGGTTTGACGGTAACTATGTTGTCGGTGCAAATATTGCAGGCTTTGAAAAGGTTGTTGATGCAATGAATTCTCAGGGCATCGTTTAATTTATAGAAGGATATTAATAAAAAGGCAAGGGCGTCTTTGATGTTTACCATCGAAGGCGCCTTTGCTTCTTTTTCAGGAGGTTTTATTATGAAAACAGTATCGGATTATTTTGGTTGTCTTGTTTTTGATGACAGAGTTATGAAAGCAACACTTTCATCAAAGGTCTATAATTCATTGAAAAAGACTATTGATGAGGGTGCACAGCTTGATATCGGTGTTGCAAATGCAGTTGCAGACGCAATGAAAGATTGGGCGGTTGCAAACGGTGCAACCCACTACACACATTGGTTTCAACCTCTTACGGGCATTACTGCCGAAAAGCATGACAGCTTTATTTCACCGTCACCCGACGGCGGAGTAATAATGGAGTTTTCGGGCAAGGAGCTCATAAAAGGCGAACCTGATGCATCGTCATTTCCGTCGGGAGGTCTGCGAGCAACCTTTGAAGCCAGAGGATATACCGCATGGGATCCCACATCATATGCATTTATCAAAGGAAAAACACTTTGTATTCCCACTGCATTCTGCTCTTATGGCGGTGAGGCGCTTGATAAAAAGACTCCGCTTCTGCGCTCAATGGAAGCACTCAATAATCAGGCACTCCGCATTCTCCGTCTTTTCGGCAATGACACTGTAAAATGTGTACGCACTTCGGTAGGACCCGAGCAGGAATATTTCCTTGTTGATAAGGAAATGTATGAAAAGAGAAGGGATCTTCGTTTTACAGGAAGAACTCTTTTCGGAGCAAAGCCTCCCAAGGGTCAGGAAATGGATGACCATTATTTCGGAGTAATTAAGCCCAGAGTTGCAGCATATATGGAAGAGCTTAATGATGAACTTTGGAAACTCGGCATTCTTGCAAAAACAGAACATAACGAGGTTGCTCCTGCTCAGCATGAGCTGGCACCTATTTATACAACCACAAATATCGCAACCGACCATAATCAGCTGACTATGGAAATTATGCAGAAGGTCGCGGCAAAGCACGGACTTGTCTGTCTGCTTCATGAAAAGCCTTTTGCAGGCGTAAACGGCAGCGGCAAGCACAACAACTGGTCACTCGCAACCGATGCAGGTGTTAACCTTCTTTCTCCGGGTGAAACACCTTATGAAAATGCACAGTTTCTTCTTTTCCTCTGTGCGGTAATCAAAGCGGTTGACGATTATCAGGATTTACTTCGTATCTCTGTTGCAACGGCGGGCAACGATCACCGATTAGGTGCAAATGAGGCGCCACCCGCAGTTGTATCTATATTCCTTGGCGATGAATTATCTGCTATTCTTGATGCCATTGAGGCTGACACTCCTTACAATGCCGCAGAAAAAACGCAGATGAAGCTGGGCGTTGACGTTCTCCCGAAGTTCAACAGAGATACTACCGACAGAAACCGTACCTCTCCGTTTGCGTTCACGGGCAATAAATTTGAATTCCGTATGCTCGGTTCATCAAACAGCATTGCATGTGCAAATATTATGCTTAACACCGCAGTTGCGGAGAGCCTTAAGGTTTATGCCGACAGACTTGAGGAAGCGACCGATTTTGAAAACGCTCTTCACGAAATGATTCGCAAAACAATCAAAGACCATAAAAATATTATTTTCAACGGTAACGGCTATGATGATGCGTGGATTAAAGAAGCTACCGAAAACAGAGGTCTTCTGAACTACCGTACAACTCCCGACTGCGTGCCTCATCTTCTTGATAAAAAGAATGTTCAGATGCTTACCTCTCACGGTGTTTTCTCCGAAGCAGAGCTTAACTCCCGCTATGAGATTACTCTTGAAAACTACTGTAAGACGGTTGTTATTGAAGCAAATACCATGGCGGATATGGCAAAAACAGAAATTGCTCCTGCAGTTGAAGCTTATGCTGCAGAGCTTGCAAAATCTGCTGCGGCAAAGAAGGCTCTTGATGAAAGCGTTGCCTGCAGCTATGAATACGGTCTTGTTAAAAAGCTTTCGGCACTGACCGACAGAATAGCAGAAAAGGCGGATGAGCTTGAGGATGCTCTGGTTGTTCTTCATAAAGCCGAAAACATAGGCGAAGAAGCAAACACAATCCGTGATTCGGTTCTCGTCAGAATGTGTGAGCTCAGAGTAGCTTGTGATGAAGCAGAAAAAATAACAGCTAAAAAGTATTGGCCGTTCCCGACTTACGGCGACCTTCTTTTCGGCGTGAAGTAAAAAGGAAGGGAATGATTTTTATGACATACAGTGCGGTTAATACAATATGGGTACTTATCGGCGCAGCTCTTGTATTTTTTATGCAGGCAGGTTTTTCAATGTGTGAAGCCGGTTTCACGAGAGCAAAAAACACAGGCAACATACTGATGAAAAATCTTATGGATTTTTGTATAGGAACGCCTGCTTTTTGGCTTGTCGGCTTCGGAATTATGTTTGGAAGCGGTTCAGCTTTGTTCGGCAGAATAGACCCTCTTATTCTGGGTGATTACAGCAATATATTACCTGAAGGCGTACCGCTTTGGGCTTTTGCGATATTTCAGACGGTTTTCTGTGCTACTTCGGCAACGATTGTTTCGGGAGCCATGGCTGAAAGGACAAAATTCAGCGCATATTGTATTTATTCGGCAGCAATTTCTCTCATTATCTATCCTGTTTCAGGACATTGGATTTGGGGTGGCGGATGGCTTAGTGAACTTGGATTCCACGATTTTGCCGGTTCAACAGCGGTTCATATGGTAGGCGGAGTTTGTGCTCTTATCGGTGCAAAAATTCTCGGACCCCGCATAGGAAAATACGATAAAAACGGCAAGCCTCGTGCAATTCTCGGACATAATCTGACTTTTGCGGCTCTCGGCGTGTTTATTCTTTGGTTCTGCTGGTTTGGCTTCAATGGTGCTTCAACTGTAGGCATGGACAGCGATGAGCTTGTTGAAAGCGCAGGTCTTGTGTTCTTCAATACAAATCTTGCAGCTGCAGTTGCATGCTGCATAACACTCATCGTAACCTGGATTCGCTATAAGAAGCCCGATGTTTCAATGACATACAACGCAGCTCTTGCAGGTCTTGTCGGAATAACGGCCGGATGTGATGCGGTAAGTCCCGTAGGTGCAGCGATAATCGGACTTATCTGTGGTGTTACAGTTGTTTTTGCGGTTGAATTTTTTGATAAAATCGCAAAAATTGATGACCCCGTCGGAGCGGTTTCCGTGCACTGTGTTTGCGGTGCACTCGGAACAATTCTTACCGGATTTTTCGCAACCGGTGTTTCAACCGAAAAAGGCTTGTTTTATGGCGGCGGTCTGCATTTTCTCGGAGTTCAGTCTTTAGGCGTGGTTTCGGTTGCAGGTTACGTTGCAGTTGTGATTACCGTTGTTTTTCTTGCTATCAAGCATACGATAGGACTTCGTGCAGAGCCTGAAGACGAGCTTGCAGGTCTTGATGTTTCGGAACATGGTTTACTCACCGCTTATGCCGGCTTTGCAATGCTTCCTGACACGACGGTTGCTGATGAAGATAAGCCGATTGAGGTTACAGGCGATGTCCCCGTTGCAGAGGCGATACCCGTAAAAAAGATTCCAACCTTTGATAACAGTATCCCTAAAATGACGAAAGTGGAAATTATATGCAAAGAATCAAGGTTTGAAGCTCTTAAAACCGCAATGATGAACATAGGTATTACAGGTATGACGGTATCTCATGTTCTCGGCTGCGGTGTTCAGAAGGGTAAACCCGAATACTACAGGGGTGTTCAGGTTGAAGCAAATCTTCTTCCAAAGGTGCAGGTTGATATTGTAGTCAGCAAGGTTCCCGTTCGTTCGGTAATTGAAACAGCAAAAAAGATTCTTTATACGGGACACATCGGAGATGGTAAGATTTTCGTTTATGATGTTGAAAATGCTGTTAAGGTCAGAACCGGAGAAGAAGGCTATGATGCACTTCAGGATGTTGAATGATAAATATAAATTTGTGAAAGGAGCATAATCTTATGCAAAAAACAGAAGTTCAATTTATTTCTCACATAACATTCACAGAGCAGACTCCGGATATGCTTCTTGAAAGAAAACAAATCGATTCGATGTACGAAAAGGCTTTTCTTTCGATAAAAGATGAAGTTTGCAGCGAATATTCTCAAAACACTACAACTTGGGATTGACCCCGCTTGATTGCAGCCAAGGCAGTTGAAAAAACTGCCTTGGCTCGTAGTGATTTATTATTTATATAAGGATAGTGATATTATGTGTTCAATTATGAGCTGGTGCAGCAGTAAGGCAGCTGCCGATGAATTTAAAAAAGGATTTGACAAAACCATTTCAAGAGGGCCTGATGATACTAAAATAATCGATACCGGTAAGGGGATTGTAGGTTTCCACAGGCTTGCAATTATGGGCTTGCACCCCGAAGGAATGCAGCCGTTTGAGCTTGACGGAAGCTATGTTGTCTGTAACGGTGAAATCTACGGCTTTGAAAAGCTGAAAGACCGTTTAATAAAAAAAGGATATTCATTTAAAAGCGAGAGCGACTGCGAAATATTGCTTCCGCTTTATAAAGAATACGGCACAGATATGTTTGCGATGCTCGATGCTGAGTTTGCTTGTGTTATATTTGATGGGGTAAAACAGGAATACATAGCGGCAAGAGACCCTATCGGAATCAGACCGCTTTACTACGGATACGATAAAAACGGAGATATTCTTTTTGCCAGCGAAGCGAAAAACCTTGTCGGCATTGCGGATAAAATAATGCCGTTTCCTCCGGGATGCTATTATAAAAATGAAGAATTTATCTGTTACCGAGATATATCGGCGGTCAAAAAGGTATGCAACGATGATCTTGAAACCGTTTGTAAGAACATTCACGATAAGCTTGTTGCGGGCATTGAAAAGCGACTTGTTGCCGATGCAAAGGTAGGATTTCTTCTTTCGGGCGGACTGGACTCCTCTCTTGTATGCGCTGTAGCTGCAAAGAAAAGCAGCGAGCCCATTAAAACATTTGCAATCGGTATGAGCGAGGATGCAATTGACCTTAAATATGCAAAGCAGGTTGCGGACTATATCGGCAGCGAGCATAAGGAAATCATCATAACAAAGGATGATGTTCTTGATGCTCTTGAAGAGGTCATTTATATTCTCGGAACTTACGATATAACGACAATCAGAGCAAGCATGGGAATGTATCTTATCTGTAAGGCAATTCATGAACAGACCGATATAAGAGTTTTGCTTACGGGAGAAATTTCGGATGAGCTTTTCGGATATAAATATACCGATTTTGCCCCCGATGCTCGTGCTTTCCAAAAAGAAGCGCAAAAAAGAATCCGTGAGCTTCATATGTATGATGTTCTTCGTGCAGACAGGTGTATTTCATCAAACTCTCTTGAAGCAAGAGTACCCTTCGGTGACCTTGATTTTGTTGATTATGTTATGTCTGTTGACCCCGATAAAAAACTTAATAAATACGGAAAGGGAAAATACCTTCTCCGTCATGCTTTTGAAAGAGATTATCTTCCCGATGAAATTCTGTGGCGTGAAAAGGCTGCATTTTCGGATGCTGTAGGTCATTCAATGGTGGATTATCTTAAAGAATACGCCGAAACATGTTACACAGATGAGGAATATGAAGTGAAAAAATCAAAATATTCTCACGCACAGCCGTTTACGAAGGAATCTCTTCTTTACAGAGAGCTTTTTGAAAAATATTATCCCGGTCAGGCAGAAATGATTGCAGATTTCTGGATGCCCAACAAAGAGTGGGAAGGATGCAATGTAAACGACCCGTCAGCCAGAGTTCTCTCAAACTACGGCGACAGCGGTAAATAAGAGGTGCTTTTATAATGAGTATTGAAAAAAGAATAAAAATCAAAGATTTATTTCAAAAATCCGAAGAGCAAATCGGAAAAGAAGTCACCGTAAGAGGCTGGGTAAGAAACCACCGCAAGCAGAAAAATATGGGCTTTATTGAGCTGTATGACGGCAGCTGCTTCAAATCCCTGCAGCTTGTATATTCTGCCGAGAGTGATGTCGACGGAAAAATCAAGTCAATTCGCAACGGCTCCTGCGTTGAAGCGTCAGGAACCGTAAGACAAGGCTTTCAGAATGAGACGGTTGAGCTTAATGTTTCGCAAATAGATCTTCTCGGCGACTGCCCCGAAGATTATCCTATGCAGCCGAAACGCCATTCGGTTGAATTTTTGAGAGAAAATGCTTATCTCAGACCGAGAACGAGACTTTTTCAGGCAGTATTCAGAATACGAAGCGTGGCGGCACAGGCAGTTCACCGATATTTCACCGAGCAGGGATTTCTCTATGTGCATACACCGTTGATAACGGCAAACGATGCCGAAGGTGCGGGAAACACCTTTACGGTTACTACGCTCGAAGCAAACGGTAACAAACCCGACTATAAAAACGATTTCTTCGGGCTCCATACTTCTTTAGCGGTAACGGGTCAGTTGGAAGCAGAAGTGTTTGCAATGGCATTCGGAAATGTATATACATTCGGTCCCACATTCCGTGCAGAAAACTCCAACACCAAAACTCATATGGCTGAGTTCTGGATGATTGAGCCTGAAATGGCGTTCTGCGATTTGGAGCAGCTGATGGATGTTGAAGAGGATTTTCTGAAAAGTGTGCTGTCATATATCATGGAGCAGTGTGACGATGAGCTTGCGTTTCTTGAAAAATACACAAATCTTCCGCTTCGGGAAAGAATGAAAGCTGTTACCGAGTCAGAAATTGTGAGAGTTCGTCACGAAGAAGTGATCCGTATCCTTAAAGAAGCGGGAGAAAATTTTGAATTTGAGCCCGAATACGGTCAGGATATTGCCAAGGAACACGAAAAGTATCTTACGGAAAAGTATTTCAAAGCACCTGTATTTGTTTATGATTGGCCAAAGGATATTAAGGCTTTTTATATGTATCAGAATGATGACGGCAAAACCGTTGCTGCAGTTGACCTTCTTGTTCCCGGTGCGGGAGAGCTTATGGGCGGCAGTCAAAGAGAAGTGCGCTATGATTTACTTAAAAACAGAATGGATGAGCTCGGCATATCCGAAGAAAGTCTTTGGTGGTATCTGAATCTGCGCAAATACGGCGGCTGCGACCATTCAGGATTCGGCATGGGATTTGAACGGTTGCTTATGTATGTAACAGGTATGGAGAATATCCGTGATGTTATTCCATTCCACAGAACACCCGGAAGCTGTGAGTATTAAAAATAATCTTTTATCAGAGGTTGACAAATTGCCGTCTGTTGGAGTATAATATCTGCATTAAAGGCAAAGGCGTCTTTGAGTTTGATTCTCGAAGTGTCTCTGCCTTTTTTTTATCGAAAATTAAACAAGCGGATATAGGCAATGGCGTCTTGATGTTTATTCATTAAGGTGTCATTGCCTTTTTTTAATTTTGAACGGAGGTACACTGAAATGACAAAAAAAGAACAGCTTTACGAAGGAAAGGCGAAAAAAGTTTTTAAGACTGATAGCCCCGAGCTTTTGATTGTTTCCTATAAGGATGATGCAACGGCATTCAACGGTTTAAAAAAAGGAACAATCGCAGGCAAAGGCATTATCAATAACAAAATGAGCAACCTTCTTATGCAGAGGCTTGAGCGAGTTGGTATTCCCACTCATTTTGTCAAAGAACTTTCAGAAAGGGAAACTCTGGTTAAAAAGGTTTCCATTGTACCCCTTGAAGTGATTGTAAGAAATATTGCAGCAGGCTCATTCTCCAAACGCTACGGAGTGGAGGAAGGCTTTGTGTTTGAAACTCCTACCATTGAATTTTCTTATAAAAACGATGATTTGGGTGACCCTCTTATGGATGAATATCACGCAATTGCAATGAAACTTGCGACACCCGAAGAAATAGAAACAATCAAAAAATATGCCTTTGGAGTTAATGAACAGTTGAAAGCTTTCTGGACTGAATGCGGTGTTACACTTGTTGATTTCAAGCTTGAATTCGGCAGACTTGCTGACGGGACAATAGTTCTTGCCGACGAAATCAGCCCCGATACCTGCCGCTTATGGGATACCAAAACGAGAGAAAAGCTTGATAAGGACAGATTCCGCTGTGATTTGGGTGGCGTTGAAGATGCTTATGCAGAGGTCATGAAACGCCTTGAGCAGCATATATAAGGGAGGATTTGAAATGTCAAACTGTGCAATAGTCGGAATCAACTGGGGCGATGAAGGAAAAGGCAGAATGGTTGATTTGCTGACTGAAAACTATGATGTTGTAGTCCGCTATCAAGGCGGCGGGAACGCAGGACACACCGTTATCAATGAGCACGGAAAATTTGCCTTGCACCTTCTTCCATCGGGTATCTTCAGAGAAGGTGTCGTGAATATTCTCGGAAACGGTGTTGCTCTTGACCCCGAAAATCTCTGGAACGAAATACAGGATGTTATGAAACAGGGAGTTTCACTTACCCCTGACAATCTCAAAATAAGTGACCGTGCATCGCTCCTGCTCCCTTGGCACCGCGATTTGGATGAGCTTGAGGAAATGAGACTCAAGGATAAAAAATACGGTTCAACAAAACAAGGAATAGCTCCGTTTTATTCCGATAAATACCAAAAGAAAACAATTCTTGCGGGTGAGCTTTTCTATCCCGAAGAGCTTAAAGCACATCTCTCAGATTTGGCAGAATGGAAAAAT
>JAFQRY010000006.1 GCA_017409845.1 Clostridia bacterium | reverse complement strand
CCCGCAAGCAGATAAACGGGGTGCTGCAGAAGCACGCCGAAGCACATTGCTCCGATGAAAAACAGCAGATTCACCGCAGGATGAAGTTTTGAAAATGCGTCTTGTTTCATAGGTTTCACCGTTATTTTTTCTTTGTTTCTTTAAGCCCTGCCGCCTCCAGAGCCCTCGGCCACGGTCCGAGAAAAGCTTTTATGCGTGACATTGTAACAACGTCAAAATCACTTTTTTTAGGCAGTCTTCCGAGCTCCTCGCTTTTCAGGCGGAGCACTTCGGCTGCCCATTCTTTCTTTTTACTGTTTATCATTATCCTTCACCAAATAAAAAAACTCCTTCAACCGGACGGCTGAAAGAGCAAAAGGCATAAATATACAGCGTGATTGACCCGTAATACGGGTGCAGCTCGGCTGTATTCTTCCGTCCAAAGATAATAAACCAAATCGCGGCAGGTGTTCCGACTGATGCATTAAAATGCAATCACGGTAATGGAGGTTGCTCGGGAATTCAACCCGATTTCCCTTTTAATCTACTCGGCAAAAGCCTTTCAAACCGCAGTATGATTATATTATTTTTCAAAGTCAATGTCAAGGTCTCTGCCCGTTTCAAGAGTATAATGCCATTCAATGCAGTCGCCGTCTTTCACTTTACAGCTTCCGCAGCCGACAGACGGTGCTTCTCCGTTAACAAAATACATCCATCCCGATTCTTCGCCGAAATCGGTTTCAAAAATATTGTTTATTCCCTCAATGTATCCCATATTCGAAGAAAGAATAATTCCGTTTTCCCTGCACACTTCTGAAAGCACATCATAAACCGTATCATCATTTTCGATTTCCGCCACGGTTTTTTCAAGAATAACTCCGTTTTCGGGGATGAAGCTTTTATCCTCGTTTCTGATAAGCCCGCAGCTTATGCTCACGGTAACGCTGCCGACATGCTCCTCAGCATTATCCGATATTACCGCAAAGAAGCCGCCGACAGCAATTGCCGCAGCAATAACAAAGACGGCGTATTTCCGCCTTCCCGTTACAAAAAGAACGGCACATATCATCGCCGAAACAATGCAGATGCAGCCGATTATCAGAGCGAAAGAAAATCCGCCCGTTTCATTTGTTGCTGCAGCCCGTGTTGCGGCTTGTGCGGTTTCGCAGGCTGTCGCAGCCTCTGCCGCTTCCTGTTTGTTTTCAACAAAGCGTGTTGTTTCCTCAGCAACGGTTATTCCGGTCAGAGCCGCATTTACCGAAGCCTCTTCGGATAAAAAAGCTTCTGTTGATGCCGCAGCGGTTGACTCCACGGAAGCTTTTCCGTCAAAGACATAAAACGGCAATCCGCCCTTTTTCATGCTTTCATAAGCAACTGACGCACAGAAAACCTGTGCCGTTGCGGTTGAATCCGAGGCATTTCCCTCTTTATGGCAAAAGCTTCCGTCAGACAAAGAAAATTTATTTATTCCGTCAAAAACCGTGCGGTCGTTTTTTATGAATCTGTCATCGTTGCAGACATCAATGTCCAGAGACGACAGAGCAATAATAACCTGTGCCGAGCTTTCGGGATTCTCAACCCCGTAAGCGGAATATCCGCCGCTTTCAAGCTGACGGGCAGAAAGAAAGTCAAGAGCTCTGTCTACAGAATCCTCAACCTGTTCATTGTAACTGTAGTGAAAAGCCAATGCCTGAACGGTCATTGCGGTTACATCAACATCTCCGTATTCTCCCGTAACCGACCATCCGCCGTCGGCATGCTGCAGAGAGAGAAGTTCGGCAAGAAGCCCGTTCACGGGATAAGCATTGCTTTTGCAGCCGTTATTAAGCAGATGCAAGCCAAACACAAGGCTCATTATTCCCTGCTCACCGATTGAATTTCCGAGAGCTTCGCCGATATACGGATTATTATTATCACCTGCCGCAATAAAAGCCAGTGCGTATTTAAGGCGTGAGGATGCGGAGCCGATTTCATTTTCCGACAGATACCCGTTCAGAGCAGCCGTATACGCCGAAAAATCATAGCTGCCGTGCTTGCTCAGAGCAATGACATACCACTCTGAGCCTGCTCCCGCATCACGGGTCAGCCCTCCGTCAATCCATTCCTGAACCGACTCTGCGGATGTGCTTTGAAGATTATAAGCAATAATTTTTTCGATATTCTGTTTTGCACCGTTGCCGTTTGCAGCAGCAGGAATCAATCCTGCCGCCGCGATAATCAGTGCAACAAACAAAAGCTTAAATCTGTGAAACATCTTCATAAATCAGGCAAATACCGAAAGTATGAAGCTGACAATTGCCGACAGAAAAGCGGTTATTGCAGAAATAATGTGATCGAATATTCCGCCGTTAATCTGCACCGTACAAACGGGAGGAACGAGGATTTCCGATGATGAAACAGCACTTATAACATGACTGCCTGCACCGCTTATCTGTATTGTTGCCTTGCCGTTCTCATCGGTTTTAACGCCTGTTGCCGTGCCGTCAACGGTTATTTCCGCACCCGCAACGGGAAGCGTTACCGGATTCCAGTATTCATCATACCCGGCACTGCTCAGAGTGAGCTCAATGGCGGAATTCACATCCGCTGTAACCGTGAAGCTGCTGAAAAAGCAATATTTATCGGAATAGCTCTTACTGTCCGAATAAACAAAAGCATTAAGATAATCACCGTTTTCAACAGTATCGGAAAGACTCCAGCAGGATGAATTGTTGAGGTAATATCCGAAATTGCCGCTTGTGTCTCCCCAGAGCTTGCTTATTGAAAGGCCGTAATCCTTGTGTGTATAATAACCGTAGCCTTCTTTTGCACCGCCAGGATATGCAGACTCATGCACCGCATAAAGTGCATCGTTAACAGTAAGGGTTCCGTCACCGTCTGTATCGGTGACCTTAACACTCTTTTGTGCGGCAACAAGCTTACCCTTGTCGGAAACCGAAACATAAACGGTTGCGGAGGCATCATCATCCGCAAAGGATGCCGTGCTCATGCATCCCGCAACCATAAGGAATGCGAGAATAACGGAAAATAATTTTTTCATTCTGAAAACTCCTTTTATTGAATTTTATCAAAACAGCGGCCGCTGATTCTGAACATAAAAAAATACCCTTTTAACCCGAAAAAAGTTAAAAGAGTACAACAGATAAACAACTCAACAATGGCTGTAAAAGCAAAAAAATGCAAAACCGATAGCTGTCAAGCAGTTAATCGGTTGCACTCTTCTCACCAAAGTTGTGTTTAACCGGAATTGATACGGCAGGTGTTCTGACTCACACAAAAAAATTGTGATTTACAGTAATGGCGGTTGTTCAGGATTCTGACCTGATTTCCCTTTTGATTTACTCCGCAAGGCGTTTCAAACCGTATCCGGATAATTCTTATTCAGTTGTTGAGTATTATAATCGCTTTTTTCCCCGTTGTCAAGAGTAAAAACCGCTTGATAAAAAAACAAAAAGCAATTATAATACGGGAAGGAAGGTGATGCAAAATGAATACTTACTTCAACGAAATAACCTCAAAGCCCGTCAATACCGACGGCGGCAAGATTATTTATAGAATCCCCGCAGGTGCAATGAGCGGCAACGGCGACCTCGGAATTGTGTTTGACAACAGCGAAAAGGATATCATTATTTATATTTCAAAATGCGATTTCTGGAAATTTGCTCCCGGTGCACACAACGACGGCGGAATAAAATCCGTCGGCAGCATCAGAATCCGCAACATTGATTTATCGGAATATAACATCAGGCAGTATTTTGATAAAGGGCTTCTCGAATGCCGCTTCGGCAGAATTACCGCCGAAATTTTCGTTGCTCCCGAAAATACCGTCTGTCTTGAAATAAAGGTGCCCGAAACGGATGAGCTTCCGCCCGTTACCGTTGAAATGCCCGACACCTGCAGCTCGGAAAATTCCGCAAGCGAAACAAACGGAATGAAATGCCTTGTCCGCAAATTCAGCGGCAAGGAGGTTAACACAGAAACGGGTGCTGCCCTCTGCCTTCGTGAGCTTGAAAGCAAGGTATCCGACGGCTTCAGAATCAGCCGCTTCTGCGTTTCCGCCGCAACGAATTTTGACAGTCCTGACTACGCTTCGGAGGCTGTCCGTCTGGCTGCAGACTGCGATTATGACCTCTGCAAGCAGAAAACAAGCGAAAAATGGCAGAAATTCTTCTCCGCCTCAAAGGTAACTCTTGAGGATAAGGAAATCGAGAGCTTTTATAATTCAAGCCTTTATCACCTTGCAGGCTGCATGGGCAACAAGGAATTTCCGCCCGGACTTTTCGGCAATTTCATCACCGATGACTTCTTCCCCTGGGCGGGAGATTATCACATGAATTACAACTATGAAGCCCCCTATTACTGCATTTTTTCATCCAATCATCCCGAGCTTTTTGACGGCTACATGGTGCCCGTAAACGACATGCGTGAGGAAGCAAAAAGAATGGCAGGGCTCTTCGGCTGCAAAGGCTATGCCTTCCCCGTCAGCTTCGGTCCCAAGGCTCTCGACGTTTATTCTCAGAAGGACTGCAAGGAGCACGGCATTCTTTTCCTCGGTCAGAAAAGCCATGCTGCCTACGCCTGCGTTATTCCTCTGATGCATTGGTTTTCAACCTACGACAAGGAATACGCCCTCAGAAACTACTATGATTTTGTTTTCAATACCGCAGCCTTCTGGGAGGATTATCTCGTCAAGGAAAGAGGCAGATATGTAATAAAGAAAGATGCCGCACACGAAATTCCGTTTTACCGCGGCGAAAAATTCAGACACATCACTCACTTCGGTCAGCTCAACACCGTTAATGCAATCAATTCGCTCGGACTTGTAAAGCTGCTTTTCAAGGGTGTTTATGACATGGCGAAGGAGCTCGGTCTTAACGAAGAAAAATATTCTCTCTGGGAGGATATCAACAAAAACCTGAGCGATTTCCCGACCTTCATCAAAAAGGGCAAAAAATGCTTCCGCTATTCAGAATTCGGCATACGCTGGAGAGATGACAACACTGTCGGTCTTCAGCATATTTACCCCGCATCGCAGATAGGCTTTTCTTCGGATGAGAAGCTTCTTAAAATCGCAAGAAACACCTATTTCATCAACGACAGAACGCTTGACGACAACGGCTCGAATTCCTATCTCCCCGCAGGTGCGAGAATCGGCGTTGACCCTGCCTTTCTGATTGACGGAATTCACCGCAACATAAAGGAATTCGCCCTTCCCAACCGACTTTTCCGCCACCACGGCGGCGGAATCGAGCATCTGACAACGGTGCCTGCAACGGTCAACGAAATGCTTCTTCAGGGCTACGAGGGCGTTATCAGGCTTTTCCCCTGCTGGGATAAAAATATGAACGCAGCCTTTGAAAATCTGCGTGCGGACGGTGCATTCCTTGTTTCCGCATCGCTTGAAAACAAAAAGGTTTCTTCTCTGAAAATCAGAAGCCTCAGGGGCAGAAAATGCACGGTTGAATGCGACGGAATAAAATCCGTTATCCGTGAAGCCGATAAAAAAGAAATCCCTTTCTCAAAAGACGGCAGCACCGTTTCTTTTGAAACCGCAGCAGACGAAACATATATACTCATATAAATTCAGCCGTGATGCCGTGCGAAAAGTGCGGCAGCCTCGGCTTCCATTGTTGCGGGAGCATTATAAAGCATCGTTGTGAGATAAGCTTTGATGTTATTTATTTTCTTTGTGTTTCTGCCGATGCCCGATAAAACATAAAGAATATGCTCGGCATCGAGCCTGCAGAATCTTGAAACGGCAAGCCCTCTGGGCATATCGTCCCTGCCGACCCTGACGGTCGGGCTTGTGCCGCTCAGAACATCGGAAATTATCATAACAATTTCATCAAGAAGCTCTTTGTTTTCGTCACAAACAATGCAGTCATATTCTATCTGTTCTCTTATCTCATCCTCCGTCTTTTCAAAGCCGATGATTGATGATTTATTATTACTGAATTTATTATTACTCTTATTATTATAATTTACGACTGCTTTTGATACCTCGCGAGGTTTGTTTTCCGAACCTCGCGGGGTTTGTTTTTCACGCTTCACAGGTTCGTTTTTCAAGCTGTCAAAAAACAAGCGGGTAATATATATTCTTGATGGCTTACAGTTATTGCCTCTTATGCGGAATATCAACCCCTTATCTTCAAGTATTCTTAAAAGCTGTAACGCTTTAGTTTTACCGCAGCCGAGATTTTCGCAGATTTTATTAATGGTAAAAATAACAAAGATTCCTCTCTCGTCGGTAAATCTTTCCGCATTTATTTCAGACACGCCGTATCTGTCAAGAATAAGTGCCAGAAGCACCTTCGCCTCTACGGATAAATCCGAAAATTCGGGCGACTCAATCAATGCCCTCGGGAATTTGATAAATGATTTACATTCCGATTTTTTCATATGCTGTTACCTCCTTTTTTCAGACCTTTTAAAAAAGTCCCTTCACTTATAGGCGGAACAGCCTGTTTTTTTAACCTAAAAAGGTTAAAAAGTTTCAAAAAAACGAGGGAATTTTAAAGAATTTTGAAAAATTTTTTCAAAAAAATTCCGCCCGAATGAATCGGCAAAACTGGTGGCGATTCACGAATCGCCCGAATTCAATCCTCCGTCTTTTTGCTTCGCAAAAATCCACCTCCTTTGAAAAGGAGGTAAAAGAACCGTGCAGTTTTTTGCTTTTTAAACGGCGGGATGTGGGCATCCCGCCCTACTGCATTCTGTATGGAAACGGGTCGTCGGGTCGCCGACCCCTGCGGTTTTTGTGGATAAGGGCGAAACTCGCCGTCAGGCGAATATCACTTTTGCCATCGGCAAAAATATCACATTGCGTCAGCAATATATCACACGCATTTGCGTATATCACTCGTATGGGTAGGGGTGGATATCATCCGCCCGAATGAGTCAGCAAAACTGTAGGGGCGATT
>JAFQRY010000027.1 GCA_017409845.1 Clostridia bacterium | reverse complement strand
TGCATGCAGGCGAGCTGATAATTTTCGGGGTCATCGTTCGGGTCATCGCTGACGGCTTTATCATACCACTCAACTGCAATGTCCCTGCAATAATTCATCATATACATATGAATCCAACCGTAGAGCCACTTATCCTCGGTTGACATCTCGCCCTTCTTTATAAGCTTTTCGTATTCGATACGGCAACGCATAAAGTCCTCGGGGTCACGGGATTTCTCATAAACAGAAGCAAGACGCTGTGCGTAGTTATCGTAAGCAACGGTGCTCTTTTTATAAAAATCGTCAACCGTCACTTCGTAAAGCTTTGCAAGTTCAGGCAATGTCAGAACGTCGGGCAGAGTCGTTCCGCATTCCCAACGTGAAACAGTCTGAGAATTAACATTGAGTTTTTCCGCAACCTGCTCTTGGGTCAAACCTTTTGCAAGACGGAATTTTTTGAGATTGTCGCTGAAAATATTGTTCATCATTTTCACCTTTTTCAATTTTTCTCGAAGCTTCTGTTGTGATTATATCACGTAAAAATCAATTTGATAAGGTCTTATTTTGTGAGCAGACTCTTGAATTATGTGTAATCGGATGAGCAGTTCCACGCAGCGTAGGTTGTGGTTTTGCCGATGATAAGTTATACTGTAACCATAAAGGAGAAACGGATATGGATAATTATATTACAGGTGCAACAATCAAACGCTTGCGTGAAGCAAAGGGAATCACGCAGACTCAGCTTGCAGAGCAGATAGGTGTAAGCGATAAGGCTGTGTCAAAGTGGGAAACGGCAAAGGGTCTGCCCGATATTACGCTGATTGAACCGCTTGCAAAGGCACTCGGTGTTTCGGTTATGGAGCTTATGTCAGGCGATACGGTTATCAATAAAAATATTTCGTCAAATATCCTGCGTTCAAAGTTTTACGTTTGTCCCGTATGCGGTAACGTAATCCGCACAACGGGTGACACGGTCATAAGCTGCTGCGGAATCACTCTGCCGCCGCTTGAGGCTGAAGATGTTGACGAAGCACACGGTGTAACCGTTGAAAAGGTTGAAGACGAGCATTTCATAACGGTCAATCACGAAATGACAAAGACTCATTTTATTTCGTTTATCGCTTATCTTACGTCTGACAGAGTGCAGTTTGTCAAGTTTTATCCCGAAGGCAACGCAGAAACCCGTTTACAACTCCGTGGCAGAGGATATCTGTATATCTACTGCAATAAACACGGTCTGATGAAAAAGAAGATATAACGCAAAAGCCGTCCGAGCTTAAACTCGGGCGGCTTGATTTTTTAACCGACAATCTGCTTGCAAGCTAATATTTTTGAACCCGTGCAGGAAAGCTCAACGGTATCGCCTGCTTCAAGCAGCAGCATATTTTCGTGCTCTGATGCTTTTGCCTTGAAAATGTTGTTTTCTGTGTCAATCAGATAAATATAGGTGTTTCCGTCAATATCGATATACTTTACGGAAGCAATTGTAACGGTTACATTCTTCGCTTCATCGGCAGGAGTCTGAACTTCGCTTATGCCGAGTATAGCTTTGTATTTTGCGATACATTCCGCCTGCGTTGCGGCAGTTGTTACGATGTTGTACTGCTCAACATTGACTGCGGCGTAAAGCTTCACAAGTCCGCCCGAATCCTTAAGCACCATAATATATGTGGGATTGCCCTCAACGTTAATCAAAGAGGGGAACGATGCCTGATAGCCCTTTTCCTGAACTTCACCCTCTGCGGCTGCCATAGCGGATTTTTCATCGGCACCTGCAATAGCGTAGTAGCGGCTTTCGCCCGTTCTTTCGTTGGCAAGAAGGAAGCCGATGTTTGAGCTGTCGCCGTTAACTGAAGTTACGCCCGTGTATATCCAAATATCGCCGTCTTTGGCAACGTAACCGTAATCGGAAACGGGCTTTTCATCGGAAGAATCATCCTCGGAGCTGTAGGTTGTAACCTGCTTGCAGCCCTTTTTTGCAAACAGACTGTTCATAAACCCGTTCTGATACATTCCGTACCAGTTATACTGCTCGCAGATAAGGTCGCCGTGGAAAACAACATCAATCCATCTCGGAATATCCGCAACATCATATTTAACAATTTCGCCCGATACGGGGTCAAGCACGATACATCCGCTGACGGTTTTTCCGCCGAAAAGAGAAATTGTTTTATCAACGATTGATGCAACATAATAAGGCTTTCCGCTTTCATCGATTTCAAAATGAAGATTCTCTGTCATCAACGTGGGATATTTCAGCCAGATGTGTCTTTTTGCATCTTCAAAAAAATAAGCGGAGGGAATATATTTCATGCCCTCGGATTTTTCAAACGAAGCTGACATTGAAACGGGGTCAACGGTAACATAACCTTTAACGCCCTCTTTGTTGTTCATCCATTTGAAGAATCCTGCATATTCAAGAGCAGAAACCTTTACGGGTTTTCCGTTGTAGTCAATCTGTATGTAATCGTTTGAAACATCAAACTGACTGACGACATCCGAAAGAGCACCTATTTCACGGTCACCGAGCATTCGTGCCGATGCGGTATCCATGAGAGCTATGGAATCTGTTTCAACGGACTCCGATAAATCGGCGGTGAAATCAGAGTCATTAACCTTCAGAATTTTTGCATAAGAGGTTGCATTGAACATAGTGCTGCCGATAATCCCTGCTCCGATAATAATAACAGTCAGGGCGATGGGCAGAATGTAAGGCACTATTGAAAATCTGAACTCGCTGTATTTCTTTGTGCGTCCTTTTGAACCTGTATTTTTTGAAACGGTTATCCAACCGAAATCTTTGCACCCTTTTGCAAGTCTGCCGGCAAGGATTGCCGCAAACAAGGCGAGGATAACAATAACCCAAAAGCCCGGATTATGGATGTTGATTGCGGTGCTTGAAATAAAAAATCCTGCTGCCAATATAATCAAAGCCGTAACCAAGCCCGTAATCAAACCTGTAATAACAGGTACTATACCTGATTTTTTCATATTTTTCACTCCTCTTTTTCCGTAAAAATCAATCTGCAATTAAATTCCGCCAAGAAAGCTCCCAACGGCATATCCGACACCGTAAAGCACCGCACAAACAGCCGCAATAAGCAAAACGGTAAAAATAATCTTTTTTGCATTCTGTTTTTTCATCATAAGACAAAGCCTCTCTTTCTTATAAGTCTGTTTTAGCCATTCACTTATAAGACGATTTAAACTGCTGTTTAGTCTATATTATTATATCGAAATTTCTTTTTACAGTCAACAGCACGCCTTAAGCAATCCCACCGCACCTGCGATCAGTGCAACGGGTAAAAGCAGAACAAATCCGCCGACGAAAATTGCGAGAAGAATAAATGCGGGCACTGCAATTGCAAGCAGGATCGTTGCGCCGATTTTCGCAGCACCCCAAGTTAACTTGAATGCCAATCCTATGGCTTTGAAGAAAAGCCAGATTGCAAGAATCGAAAATATTATTTCAATCAATATAAATCACTCCTTGATATTATTATATTGCCGTCTGAATTATCCTTGCCGTCTTTTTTGTTTGATATCTCTACCCCGATAGTTCGTGCATATTCGGGATTCTTTGCAAGTTTTTCTGTCAGTTTTATTGTCAGCATTCTCTGTCTCGGACTCATATGCAACACTCCTTTGTGTTTTCCTTGACTATATGATAGCTCAACAAATCGCAGAACTGAATTACACTTTGTGCGGAAAACACACCCTGATTTTTCACAATAAATGCAAAAACGGTGCCCGATTTGATATCAGACACCGTAATTTCTTATTCACCTTTGATTTGATTATATTTTTCTATGTTGATTTTCTTGTCTGCGAGCATCTGCTCAACCCATAACTGCAGGGTTTCAACCGTGATTGAAATGCGTTCAAGTTCTTTCTGAATAAAAACAAAATCCTTGATTTCGTCATCATCAATCATACCGTCGGCTGTGATTTCGATGAGTCTTTCCTGACTCTTTTTCATTGAATTGAGCGACGAAAGCATTTCAAGAACAATCTGTGCGAGGTCTTTCACTTTAACTTCGGGCACGTATTTTTCACCGATAGGACATTCCTTTGAGCAGTAATGGTTGCAGAGAGTCGGCTCGCCGTAGATTTCGGCAAGAAGCATCACCTCATCGGGAGTTATAGGAAATTTGCCGTTTTCAATTCTTTCAAGTCGCTCAGGCTGAATGGGATTATCCATAAGCGATGCCTTGTCGCAAACATCGTCTCTTGTCAGGTCGTGCTTTTTTCGGGTTTCTTTATAGATTGTGTCTGCCATGTTGTTTCCCCTTTACTTATAGGCTTATTAACTATAATACCAAAGTTTCAGCTTAATTGCAACATGGAATGAAATCGAAAAGACTGCAATAATCTATGCGATCATTTTTTGCTTTTTTCAACAGACATCCGCTCAAAATCTTAAAAACAAAGATTTTCGTGTGTTGAATAATGCGTTAGGATGGGTTATAATGAGGTTGTGATCACGGGAACGGAGGCGACATGCCATTGAAAAATAATCTTACAATAAGCAAAATTATCAAACGGTATATAAAAATGCGGGGATACACCATCAAGCAGGTTGCAGATAAACTCGGAAGAAACTACAAAACTCTTGACGGCATTCTTTGCAGAGATACTGTTGATGCGGAATTGCTGTTTGAGTTCGCAAATCTGCTGGATATTGATCTGTGCTGGATGGCGCAATTGTTTGAGAAACGGCGTCCTATCAGTTTTCTGGAGCAGTATCAGATGTCAAGGATGAACCCTGAAATGAGAGAGGGAGAACTCAAGGTGGTTTTATCATATCTGGACAGATATATAACAGAAATTCCTGACAGCATAAACGAAATAAAGGCAGAACTGATGAGAAGTTTCAATCAGATGTTTTATCTTCTGGATGTATTGCTCCCCGAAAATTACATAATAAGAATTTCGGTTGAGCGAGACAGAGAAAAATATTATTGTATGCCGTTGCAGACAGTTGAGCAGACAAGCCGTTTGGGACGCGGAAGAAACGCAACAACCCAGTTTTACGAAGGACACGAAATGTTAAAACGAATCATACTCGAAAGAAAGGCAGAGATTAATCGATGAATATTTTATTTTGCAACATTACTTATTTGAACAACTATATCGGAATAACAGACGAGGATATGCCCAACAAAGGCGGTGAATGGGTAGAGAAAAACAAGGATGCCCATGAACAGTGGAATTTCCTGAATTATAACGGATACTGCTACGGTTTCGTTATGAATAAAGGCGACCGGTTTTCAATTGAAAGAATCAATGAGGATGCCAAAAGAAATGATACGGTTGACGATGTGACCGTTGTCTGGTGTGCACTTAACGACAACAACGAAACGGTTATTGTGGGTTGGTATGAAAATGCAACCGTATACAGATACTATCAGAATTCCGTTGTTACGCCTGCATTCGGTCTTGATCGTTGGTATTTCACAAAAGCAAAAGCAGAAAACTGCTATCTGCTTCCCGAAACCTCAAGGAATTTTGTTATAGGAAGAGCTTCTGTTGAGGGAAAGGGTAAAGGTTTTGGTCAGCAAAACTATTGGTATGCAGAATCTTCTTATGCAAGAGAGGAACTTATCCCGCAGGTTGTTGATTTTCTGAATGAGCATAAGCACGAGCGAATCAACCGTATTGACAGTGATTTTTGTGCTCCTGAAAATTTGTCTGAACCTCTTACCGAATCGGAAATAAGCAAAGCAAACGAACATTTTGACAACAGCGAAGATTTTGATTATCTGCCCTACGGATACAGAATGTTTGAATCAACCCAAAACGCAGACCATGCTTACAACATTGCAACTGCTTTGGCTGCACTTCATCAATATAAATCGGCGCTTAACTGGTTTGAAAAAGTAGTTGAAATCGAAGGCGATTCATGGGAAACAAACTCGCAGTTACCTTATTTGTATCAGCAGTGTGAAATGTATGAAGAATCCATTGAAGCGGCAGAAAAATTATTCAAGTATAAAGAAGCAACGGAGGAAAATGTCAGACACGAAATCTTTGGGATAATTGCAGATAACAATTACTATCTCGACAGAATACAGGAAGGAATCGAATGGCTGAACAAAATCCTTGCCGAAAGCAAAGACGAAATACTGTTAAAGCACACCGCATCCGTTAAAGAAGAATGGAGAAGTCTTATATAGTAGAATTTTATATTCAGACCTTTCGTTTACTAACAAATATATTTTTCAAAACAGCTGTCTCAATGAGGCAGCTGTTTTGCTTCGGTCATAACAAGACTCATTCCGCTGCCCATAATGATTGCGGCAATGCTTCCGAAAACATACGCAAATACATTTGCGGGCTTCTTAACCTTTGCATCAAGCTTTTTGAGGGCGTCAAGCTATGTGTTTTCTTTCTCGGTGTACTGTGTTCTGATTTTTTGCACGATAAATTCTTTGTCATTTCTGTTCATTTTGATTTGCTCCTTTCGCATTTTGCAAGCTGATTATATATTCCGTTTGTTTGCAAAGTTTTCAGGAATTATTTTGCTGATATTTAATATTTGTTGTTGTTTTGTTATTTTATTTTTATAACTTGATTTGGACATATTTTGGTTGTATAATACATTGAAACAAAAATAAGGAGACCGCTATGGATAAAAACAAAGAATTCCTTGGCACGGAACCTGTCGGCAAGCTGCTTTTCAAGCTTGCAGTGCCTACGGTTATTGCACAGCTCGTAAATATGCTCTATAACATTGTTGACCGCATTTATATCGGTCACATTCCTGAAGAGGGCAGCCTTGCTCTGACGGGTGTCGGTGTTTGCATGCCGATAATTATGATTATTTCGGCTTTTGCGGCTCTTATAAGCTCGGGCGGTGCACCGAGAGCATCAATAAATATGGGCAAGGGCGACAAAAAATCCGCAGAGAAAATTCTCGGCGGATGCTTTACGCTTCAGATTATTATTTCAGCCGTTTTAACTGCGGTTTTGCTTATATGGAACGAGGATTTGCTTCTTGCCTTCGGTGCAAGCGAAAACACAATAGGATACGCAACGGATTATATGAACATTTACGCCGTCGGCACGGTGTTTGTTCAGCTTACTCTCGGTATGGGTGCGTTCATCAACGCACAGGGCTTCACAAAAATCGGTATGATAACTGTGATTATCGGTGCGGTCAGCAATATTATTCTTGACCCGATATTCATTTTTGCATTTGATATGGGTGTTAAGGGTGCGGCACTTGCAACCATTCTTTCGCAGGCGATTTCGTGCGTATGGGTAATCTCTTTCCTCTGCGGCAAGAAAACATATCTTAAACTCAAAATGTCGGATATGAAGATTGAAGCAAGACTTGTTTTCCCTTGCGTTGCACTCGGTCTTGCTACCTTTATCATGCAGAGCAGTGAGAGCGTTATTTCCGTTTGCTTCAATTCATCGCTTCTCAGATACGGCGGAGATATCGCCGTCGGTGCAATGACGATTCTCACAAGCGTTATGCAGTTTGCAATGCTGCCTATGCAGGGAATCGCTCAGGGTGCACAGCCCATTTCAAGCTACAACTACGGTGCAGGAAATGTTGACAGAGTAAAGAAAACATTCCGATTATTACTCACTTGCTGCCTTACATATTCAGTTGTTTTTTGTACACTGATTATGATATTTCCGCACATATTTGCAGGAATATTCACACCCGACGCATCACTCATTGATTTCACGGCAAAGGCACTCCGTATTTACTGCGGCGCTATGTTCCTTTTCGGAATACAGATAGCCTGCCAGATGACTTTTGTTTCAATCGGCAACGCACCTTGCTCGATCATCGTTGCTATAGTGCGTAAATTCGTTCTGCTTCTCCCGTTTATCTACATCATCCCGAATTTCGTTGCAGATAAAACAATGGGCGTTTATCTTGCAGAACCTGCCGCAGATTTTCTTGCGATTGCTTTCACATCAATACTCTTTGCGGTTCAGTTCAGAAAATCCATGAGGAAGCTTGAAGAAAAAACAACAGCATAAACAAGAACAGCAGGCAACATCTTGTATGATGTTGCCTGCTTTGACTGTCGATAAAGTCACTGAAACACAAACGAAAAGACAGTGTTTCGATTCTCGTCAGTCTCCTTTGAAAATGACGGAGGATTGATAAAAAAACTACATTGACAACCCTGCAGGAGCAGGGCGGGATGCCTTCATTCCGCCGTATGTCCTCTGCGGATATAATCTTCATTGATTTCATTGCTCCAGCTTGAATCAAGGGAAGCTCTTGCTCTGACGTTGCAGACAGCTTTTGCGACGGATTCGTAGACTATGCTTGTGCCCTCTTTATCGGCATTATAGTTTACTGCCCTGTCCGCACCGATGCCATATCTTGCGGCGGTTTCAACAGCATCAATATTCGCACCGATGAAAAGGAATTCCCATCCGTATTTTTCTTTCTGTCTTTCAATCATTGCCTTGACCTTATCGCTTGAATATTTACGGCTTGCATTCTCCATACCGTCGGTTGTGATGATGAACATTGTGTTTTCGGGCACATCTTCGGGGCGTGCATACTTGTGGACATTGCCGATGTGGTGAATCGCACCGCCGATTGCATCAATGAGTGCAGTACAGCCTCTGACGGTGTAATCTTTGTCTGCCATAGGCTTGATTTCGGAGAGTTTAACTCTGTCGTGAAGCACTTCGGATACGTTATCGAAAAGCACGGTTGAAACATAGCATTCGCCGTCCTGCTTTTTCTGTTTTTCAATCATAGCGTTGAATCCGCCGATTGTATCTGCCTCAAGACCTGCCATTGAGCCGCTTCTGTCAAGGATAAATACGAGTTCTGTGATATTGTTTTTCATTGTTCTGTCCTCCAAAAATAAAAATGTGGTTGCTTGGTTTCTCAACCTTACAACCACATTATAGCGATTTCTTTTATTCAATTGGTCGCCTGACGGGAGACTTTTGTTCACAGTACATTTCCTGCATACACAAATACGATTTATCTCTCGTTGCTGAATTACCGATTATTTCCTCTATTATCAAAAATAAATCATGGAGAAATTCTGTATTCTCATTTGTATAACTGTTTTCAGAAAAACTTTCACCTGTTTTAAAACATAAAGCAATGGGAGGATTTATTTTTCTGTTGATAACAGCTGTTAATGTTCCGTCTGTCATTAAACTGTTATGGATTTCGTTTTTTACAGGCATACAATCCAACAGTGTGTTAATGGTTGAATTATCTTTTTTTAACTTTTTGAGTCCACAGATAATCTTTCCTTCGCAAGCAACATGTGTTTCTGCTTTAAGAGCATATTTGAAAGGGACCGATACAATTTCATCCTGATAATAATTTTTGATATACGGTTTGGCGTACTGTAATATATATTCGTCACCGTCGAATATACGCAAATAAAACGATTGCCAATGAAAAGGTGTCAGACAATATACTTCACACAGCAATTCATAACCCGATACAGCTACATCAAGTTTACTGTCTTTTAATGCTTTTTCGGCAATTGAGATATCCTCTTTTATACACTCAAAAGTCATTTGATTTCCTCGTTTCAATTATCAGCAACCCAACAGCATTTGGTCAAATTCAAACAGTGCTTCGTTTATTTCAAAAATATCGTAGACACCCTTTTGCAGAAAATATCTGATTATTTTATCAAAAGTGAAACTGCGTGAGAGGGTCAGACCTGCAGATGCGAGCAAATCCTGCGTTTCGTCAAGGGTCAGTTCAAGAGCAATTGCAAATGCAACTGCTGTCTGCTTTGACGGCTTGTATGTATCGGGATTGCACTTGATTTTGGAAAATGTTTTCTTGTCAACGTTGGCTTTTTTGTAGCACTCAACGTCGGTCATTCCCTTTGAATCAATCAGGTCAAAAAGCTTGTATGCAAAGGATTTATCCATCGCTTTCATATATTCTGCAAGTGTTTTGTTCTTTACACTGCCATATTCAGCCGATTGCGGTGCAGGCATTGAAGAACAAAGCTTTGGCTCGGGGGCTTTTAATTTATCTCTTCGTCTGTTTTCTTTTAAATAAACTGTTCTTTCGGAACGTTCGGCTTCCGATGAAAAAACAGATGCTTTCTCTTCAGCATAGTCATCGTTGATCAACTCGCTGATTTCATTGAAAACAACTCTGCTGAATTCATATGATTTTCGGTCATAAACACAGAGATAAACGTTAAGTTCGTGTTCAAAAAGGAACTCGGTGATAACCTGAATTGCGAATTTCAGCACCCGGTCTTTCGGATAACCGTAAGCACCTGCGGAAATCAGCGGAAATGCAACGGATTCGCAGCCGTTTGCAACTGCGAGTTTCAGGGATTCTGTGTAGCACGATCTGAGAATGATGCTCTCGCCCACAAGTCCTCCGTGCCAGACGGGCCCCGAAGTGTGGATGATATACTTCGCATCAAGATTGTATGCACCCGTAATCTTTGCGGTGCCGAGACCGAGAGGTCTGATTTTACGGCATTCCTCATCAAGCATCGGACCTGCGGCGGTGTGCACCGCAAGGTCGACCCCGCTGTAACCCACCATTTCTTCGTTGGTGGTGTTGACAATCGCATCAACCTTCATTTTTGTTACATCTTGTCTTATTATTTGCAGCGGCATAACAGCACCTCACTTGTTATCGGCTATTTTCATTTTGCAAAACCATTATAAACCATAGCAGCATAACTTGCAACCCACGCTGCACGGATATACAAAATCATTGCAATCCGGTTTTCTTTTTGATACAATACATTCATAAAAAAGAAAGAAGAGATACTATGGATTTGTTTTTTGATTCGCTTTTAAGCTTTGATCTCAGTGTATTCCGATGGGTTCAGGGCATTCAGAACGGTTTTCTTGATGCTCTTATGGTCGGCGTTACAACACTCGGCAATGCAGGTGCGGTTTTTATCGTTCTCGGTTTTGTGCTTTTGTTTACAAAAAAATACCGCAAGGCGGGGCTTGCCGTGCTTGTGGCTCTTATTGTAATGCTTCTTTGCAGCGATCTTTTTCTCAAAGAATTTTTTGCGAGACCGAGACCGTTTAATCTCTTTGAGTCTGACCCGGAAAAATATGCCGCATGGGCTGAGGAATATGTTTTCCCCGGGCTTGTTTATAAGCCCTCAAGCTACTCATTCCCGTCGGGACACACCGCATCTGCCTTTGCAGCGGCAACCGCTTTGCTTTGGCACAGCAGGAAGTGGGGGGTTCCGACGGTGATTTTTGCGGCGATTATGGGTTTTTCGAGAATCTATGTTCAGGTGCATTATTGCACGGATGTATTCGGCGGAATTATCGCAGGTGCAATCTGCGGGCTTATTGCCGTATTTATCGTAAAATTCCTTTTCCCCGTTGTGGACAGGGGACTTGATAAGCTCTCTGCAAAATTCAAAAAGACTGCTTCATAATGCTGTCGGGAGGTGAGGGCTTTGAAGCAAAATACATTTGACAGACTTCCCGGGAGGCTTACCGTCAGCTTTCCGCTTTGGCTGATTTACGGTACAAAGGGCAAAAACTCGCCGTATTACGACATTGACAAAGCTATGCATGAGCACGCCGAAAGAGGCTTCAACTGCATACGCATTGACAGCGGTGCGGGACTTATCCATGACCTTGACGGCAATCTGCGTGGACCGTTTGATGTAGGCGATATGTTCGGCGAATACGAAAAAATCCCCCGTCAGGAGCACATTATCGGTGACGGCGGACCGTGTGACCTTCTTGCCCGACTGATTGAAACTTTTGAATGTGCAAAGAAATACGGCATTTACATCATCCTTTCGCAATGGTATTATCTGCACACCTATTGGTATCACAAAGCAGGTGACCCCGTTGCGGATGAGTTGTTTTCAATTCCTCCCGAAGAAAGATTTGAGGCTTTCGGAAAATTCTGGCACTATATTCTGCTTGAACTCGAAAAGCGGAATCTTGACAGTCGGATCGCGTTTGTTGAAATCTTCAATGAAGTAAACGAGCACCCGTATTACTGCGGTGAGCGTGACTGGGGAGCAAACAAAAATGTTACCGATGAAGAAGCGGCGATGTTCGGCAGACAGCATGCTGAAGTGATAGATTTTCTGCAGAAAGAGCACCCGGATATCATCTTCGCCTACGATACGGCAGGTTCTTGCCAGGTAAAAGAAACCCTGCCTGAAAACACGGATGTTTATAATTTCCACGCCTACTACCTCTGGGGAATTTACGAAAGTGTTTTCGCCGAACATCCCGAATGGTTCAGAAATGAAATAACCCCCGAAGATGTTATGAATTCACGCAAAAATCGCAGACCCGTTGACGGCGGTTGGTATGATCGTGTGGCAAAGCACAATGATATTGACCCGAAATATCTGCCCGAAATTGAAAAAGCTCTTGAAGAAAAACTGAAAGCAAGCGGCAGCGAATACAAGCGTATCTGCAAGGTTATGCTTGACGATGCAATCCGTCTGTGCGGCGGCAGAAAACTTGTTTGCGGCGAAGGCGTGAGCTACATCGCTTCAAAGGATATACTCTGGGAAGAGCACTCCGAAGCATACTGGGATTTGGTAAAATACGGTCTGGACGTATACAAAAAAGCGGGTGTGTGGGGTACGGTAATACGCACCTGCTGCGGGCCCGAAGATCCCTGCTGGACCCTCTGCAAAGACAAGCTGCTCGAACTCAACAGATTTTTCCTTGAAGAATAAACGGCAATGCGGAAATAAGCTTTTGTGTGGTGAATCAATTATGTTCAGAGAAGTTGCAAGAAAAAAACAAGCTCTTACATCAGATCAGATTGTCAGAATATTGAAGGCGGAAAAAAGAGGCGTTTTATCTGTTTGCGGTGATAACGGTTATCCCTACGGTTTGCCGATTAATTTCTGGTATAACGAAGAAAACGGATACATTTATTTCCACAGCGGCAAAAAGGGACACAAAACCGATGCCATATCATCTGACAACAAAGTTTCGTTTTGCGTGTATGACGAAGGCTACAGAAAAGACGGTGAATGGTCGCTGAATATCAGAAGTGTAATTGTTTTCGGCAGGATGCATACTGTTGAAGATCCGGAAAAAGCTATTGAAATATATCGCAGTATGAGCCTCAAATATACTTCTGACATTGAATATATTGAGTCTGAAATCCGGAAATTTGCAAAAGATACTGTCTGTTATGAATTGCAGCCCGAACACGTCACGGGAAAAATCGTTAACGAATCATAACAACAAATTCCTATATATTGAACTGTTAGCAACAGCAAGTTGCTTGTTTATAAAACCATTCGGCGTTAGAATAATACTGAGGTGATAAAATTATGGAAACAAAAGATATTATTCTTGAACTCAGAACAAAAAACGGTATGTCACAGGATGAGCTTGCCGAAAAGGTTTTTGTTACCCGTCAGGCGGTCAGCTGTTGGGAGAACGGAGTTTCACATAGTTAAGGATACCACACCCAAACCCACGCTGAAATACTTTCAAAACAATAAATCTTGGAGGTATCCTAATGAATTATATCAAATCTTGTGAATTTAATATTGATACCGCCTGCGTTGAAGTTAAACTTACCGACGGCTCTATGGTGTCAATCGACTGCATTGCCGTTGAAAACGAATATGCAAACAACATGTACGAAACATCCGAACTTGATTATCTCATTTACAATGAGCCTTTGAGTTATGTTGAATTGTTGTTAAGCGGCAAGATGGAAGAATATTTGAGAACCAACACTGACTACACACCTTTATCCGATATGAGATAAAATTCAAACAGTAAACTTGTTACACTTTATACTCCGTGAATAAAGTATTGGTGTGACAGCAATTTATCCGTAATACGGAACAGGTAAAAACCGAACACGGGAAACTTAAGTTTTTCTTTTGTTTCCCGTGTTTTTGCTTTTTATAAAAATGTCTGTTTCAGTTCATATTTATGACATCTTTCTGTATTATAAATAAGAGCAAGAAAAATAAACTGAATTTCAAAAAAGTTTAGATTCAGTTTATTTTTCGGTATATCATTATCAGCATAGGCAAATGCGCTTTTATATACCCATTGAAAGGAGAAAAAATATGTTTCACATTCTTGTAGTTGATGACGACAGACACACCAGAATGTTGCTGGAGGCAGTGCTTGAGGCGGAGAATTACACCGTTTTTACGGCTAAAAACGGAATAGAAGCTCTGGAAGTTATGGATAAAGAACATATCGATCTTGTTGTTCTTGATGTTATGATGCCTGAAATGGACGGTTATGAATTCACAAAAACGCTTCGGGATTCAGACAACAATTTGCCTGTCCTCATGGTTTCAGCAAAGCATCTCCCAATTGACAGACGCAAAGGATTTATAGTCGGAACAGATGATTACATAACCAAACCTATCGACGAAGAAGAAATGCTTTTAAGAATAAAAGCGCTTCTTCGCCGTGCACAGATCATAAACGAACAAAAGATAAAAATCGGCGAAGTTATATTGGATTACAATTCGTTTGCAGTAACAAAAGGCAGAGAAACGCAGGTGCTTCCGCAAAAAGAATTTCTTCTGCTATATAAATTGCTGTCTTATCCCGGTCAGATTTTTACACGAATACAGTTGATGGATGAAATTTGGGGTGCAGAAAGTGACACCGGCTGGGAAACGGTAACTGTTCATATAGGCAGGCTTCGCAAACGCTTTGAAAACTGGAATGAATTTGAAATAGAGTCCGTCAGAGGTCTCGGATACAGGGCGGTTAAAAAGGTATGAAAAAAGAAGAAAGAAAACACAGACTTTCATTAACTCTGTTGGTTTCGGCAATTGTTTTTGCAATAAACCTTGTTACCGTTGCCTTATCAGGAATTTCTGTTTATATGATGATAAAAACAGGTGTCATCTCAAGCGGCAATGAATATCCGAGTCCCGTTAAAAGCCTGATGTTTATGGGAGGTATAAGTCTTTTCATAGGTGCTTGTCTGGTTGCGATTATAAGCAGATTTTCATTGAAGCCCGTAAACAGAATTGTAAATCAGATGAACCGTCTGGCGGCGGGAGATTTTAAAGCAAGATTAACTTTGGGAAAACCAATAAACTCTCACCCCACTTTTGTTGAAGTTACCGAGAGCTTTAATAAAATGGCAGAAGAACTTGAAAACACAGAGTTGCTGCGAAATGATTTTATCAACAATTTTTCTCACGAATTCAAAACTCCGATTGTTTCGATTTCCGGTTTTGCAAAGTTGCTGAAAAAAGGTAATCTTTCCGAAGAACAAAAAAGAAAGTATATTGACATAATAGAGGAAGAATCGCTTCGGTTTTCCGCAATGGCAACCAACGTACTCAATATTGCAAAAGTAGAAAATCAGACTATTCTTTCGGACGTTACACAGTTTAATCTTTCGGAACAGCTGCGCAGTAGTATTTTGGTACTTGAAGGAAAGTGGCGAAGCAAAAATATCGATTTCTGCCTCGATTTCGGAGAACATATGATTAGCGCAAACGAAGAAATGCTCAAGCATGTGTGGATTAATCTGATAGATAATGCAATCAAGTTTTCGCCTTCAGGCAGCACAATAGACCTGACCGTAAACGAAACGAAGGAACACATAAGCGTTTCTGTTCTTAACAGAGGAAGCGAGATTCCGGAAGAGCAGAAAAAGAGGATTTTTAATAAATTTTATCAGGCAGACGAATCACATTCCTCTGAAGGCAACGGAATAGGATTGGCTCTTGTTAAAGGAGTTGCCGAATTGCATAACGGTTCGGTATCCGTAAGCAGCGCAAACAATGTTACGGAATTCACGGTAATACTTCCTAAAAACACATAATCAAATAACAGACAGCACAGGCAGCTATGAAATTTCATGGCTGTCTGTTTATTTTCAGTTTAGATAACTCCATTAAAATCAAAAAACGCTACATAAAAACCGAAAGGAGTTTTTTCTGATGATTCAGATATTCAAAAAACTGAGAAAATCAGATTGGCTGTATATTGCAGTTGCAATTGTGTTTATTGCAGCTCAGGTATGGCTTGATCTGAAAATGCCTGATTATATGAGCGAAATAACAACGTTGGTTCAGACACCGGGCAACGAAATGAGAGATGTGCTGCTTGCCGGCGGAAAAATGCTTGTTTGTGCATTGGGAAGCCTTGTGTCTGCGGTTGTTGTTTCTGTTCTGGCTGCAAGGATTGCCACGGATTTCGGTGCGGATCTTCGCAGCAGCCTCTATTACAAAGTTTTATCTTTTTCAAAAGCAGAGATCGGAAAATTTTCAACTGCAAGCTTAATAACAAGAACAACAAACGATATAATGCAGGTTCAGATGCTCATTATTATGGGTATGCAATCAATAATCAAAGCACCTATGATGGGAACGTGGGCAATAATAAAAATTGCCGATAAAAATGAAACGTGGACTCTTTCAACTGCAATTGCAGTAATCTGCCTGCTGATTATTGTTATTCTTGCAATTGCACTGATGTTTCCGAAATTTCGCAAAGTTCAGATAATGACGGATGACCTTAACCGAATAACAAGAGAAAATCTCAACGGTATCCGTGTTATACGTGCATATAATGCAGAGGAATATCAGCAGAAAAAGTTCGATTTTACAAATAATAACCTTACGAAAGCACACCTGTTTACGGGTCGTGTTTCAGCGTTTATGATGCCGACTATCCAGATGATTATGAGCGGTCTCAGCCTTGCTATATATTGGATTGGTGCTGCGCTTATAAATGATGCGGGAATGACCGAAAAAATAGGATTATTTTCGGATATGATAGTCTTTTCACAATATGCGATGCAGGTTGTTATGGCATTTATGATGCTTGTTATGCTCTTCATCATGCTGCCTCGTGCTTCGGTTTCCGCAAAAAGAATTCTTGAAGTTCTTAATACGGAGGTTTCTGTGGTTGACGGAAACGAAGAATATAAAAAATCTGTCGGAACAGGCGAAATAGAATTCAGAAATGTAAGCTTTCGTTATCCTGATTCTGATACCGACGTCATACATAACATAAGCTTTAAAGCAAACAAAGGAGAAACGGTTGCAATAATCGGTTCAACAGGCAGTGGAAAAACCACTCTGATTGATCTGATTCCCAGATTCTATGATGCAACAGACGGTGAAGTGCTGGTAAACGGAATCAATGTTAAAAATTATAAGTTAAAAACACTGAGAAATAAAATCGGTTATGTTTCGCAAAAAGCAACTCTGTTTTCAGGAACTGTGCGCAGTAATGTTGTGTTCGGAGAAAGCGAACACAATGCGGAGCAGAATTTTGTTGAGTCTGTTTTTACTGCACAGGCTGCAGATTTTGTTGAAAGAATGGAAAACGGATATGACGGAGCAATCGCACAGGAGGGAAGCAATCTTTCGGGCGGTCAGAAACAAAGACTTTCAATTGCACGAGCCGTTTGCCGCAGACCGGAAATCTTGATTTTTGATGATTCATTTTCTGCTCTTGACTATAAAACAGACCGAACTTTGCGTCAGAATCTTAATCGGGATTGCGACAGAGCAACCAAGCTCATAGTGGCACAGCGTATCGGAACAATACGTGATGCAGACAGAATTATTGTTTTGGATGAAGGCAGAATGGCAGGATACGGAAGTCACAGAGAACTTATGAATAATTGTGAGGTATATAAGCAAATTGCTTATTCTCAGCTTTCGAAGGAGGAACTTGAATAATGGATACAAGAAACCGAAGCCACAGACAAAATCCGGGTCACGGACCCGGAGGAATGCCGGGTGGTCCTGAAAAAGCTAAAAATACCGCAGGCACCTGGAAAAAGATATTAAAATATTGCCGAAAATATTGGGCAGGTATGATTTTTGCCATTGTTGCCGCAGCAGTCGGAACCGTTCTTACTCTTCTCGGACCGGATAAAATTTCTGACCTCACCAAACTGATTGCTGACGGAATTACCGTCGGTATTGATATGGACGGTGTTGCAAAAATAGGTTTGACGCTTATAGCTTTTTATGCCTGCAGCTGGATTCTTTCGGTTTTTCAGCAGCTTGTTATGAACCGTGTTACACAGAACGTGTCCAAGAGTCTGAGAACGGATATTTCAAAAAAGATTAACCGTTTGCCAATGTGGTATTACAATTCAACGTCTACGGGAGATATACTTTCACGAGTGACAAACGATGTTGATATGATTGCACAGTCTCTCAACCAGAGTGTCGGAATGCTTGTTCACTCCATAACTCTTTTCGTCGGTTCAATTATTATGATGCTCATTACCGATATTAAAATGACGGTTGCCGCCATTCTTTCGGTTCTTATCGGATTTATTCTGATGGGAATGATTATGGGACGCTCCCAAAAGTATTTTTCACGTCAACAAAAAGCTCTCGGAGCAATTAACGGTCAGATTGAAGAAATATATTCAGGGCAAACAATAGTGCGTGCATACAATGCAGAGGATAATGCAAAAGAGGAATTTGACAAGATGAATTCTCATCTTCGCAACTGCGGTTTCCGTGCACAATGCATTGCCGGAACAATGATGCCTCTTATGAATTTTATCGGTAACTTCGGTTATGTTACCGTTTGCGTTGTCGGTGCTATGCTTACACTTAACGGCGACATAGGCTTTGAGGTTATTGTTGCTTTTATGATGTATGTACGTTATTTTACGCAGCCTCTTTCTCAGATAGCGCAGGCAGCTCAGGCTTTGCAGTCTGCAGCGGCAGCCGGAGAGCGTGTTTTTGAGTTCCTTGAAGCAGAAGAAATGGCAGATGAAAGCCATAAAAAGAAAGTTCTTAAAAAAGCCAGAGGTTATGTGGAATTTGACCACGTTAAATTCGGGTACGAGGATTCTGACAAACTGGTTATCAAAGATTTTACCGCTTCGGCAAAACGCGGTCAGAAAATTGCCATTGTCGGACCTACGGGTGCAGGTAAAACAACAATTGTAAATCTTCTGATGCGTTTTCATGAAATACAAGGCGGCGAGATACGCATAGACGGAATTCCCACCGCCAAGCTCACCCGTGAAAACGTTCACTCTCTGTTCTGTATGGTACTGCAGGATACATGGGTATTTGAAGGTACGGTGAGGGAAAATCTGATATATTGCTCAAAGGGCGCAACAGAGAAAAAGATGATTGAAGCCTGTAAGGCTGTTGGTCTTGATCATTTTATAAACACTCTTCCAAAAGGCTACGACACCGTTCTGACGGACAGCATAACTCTTTCTCAAGGTCAGAAGCAGCAACTCACAATTGCACGGGCAATGATCGCAGATAAACCAATGCTTATTCTTGATGAAGCAACCAGCTCCGTTGATACGAGAACAGAAGTGCAGATTCAGAAGGCAATGGATGAACTGATGAAAAACAGAACCTCATTCGTAATTGCACACAGACTTTCAACCATTAAGAATGCCGATTTAATTCTTGTTGTCAAAGACGGAGACATCATTGAAAGCGGCAATCACGAAGAACTGCTTGAAAAAAACGGGTTCTATGCCGAGCTTTATAACAGCCAGTTTGAACAGGCATCATAAATTATTCACCTGAGCATTAGTTAAAAAATCCCCCAAAAAAGTCGCTGTGTTTAAACAAACATAGCGGCTTTTGTTTAGTTTCAGTTTAGTTTTGAATTATAAAATCCGACTGTAATCATTTATTGGTATGAGTGAGGTGAACCGTATATGTACGAATGGAATCGGGAAGATGAACTAAACATTCAGAAAATTCTCTCGGTTGCTGATGATTCAACAACTGAATGGATTCAAAAGAAAACCAAAGAATTGATGACTCTGATGGTTTATTATAAATGCGCAATGATGGAAATTGAGACAAAATTCAATGTGCTGAACGAAGAGTTTTCTCTTGAATATGACCGTAACCCCATCAGCTCAATAAAAACCCGTCTCAAGACACCTCAAAGCATACGGGATAAAATGCAGAGAAAAGGTATACCTGCAACACCCGATTCAATAGAAGAAACTCTGAATGATATTGCAGGAGTTCGTGTAATCTGCTCATTTCCGGAAGATGTTTATATGCTTGCGGAAGCACTTTTGAGACAAGATGACATCATTCTTATTCAAAAAAAGGATTACATTGCAAATCCGAAGCCCAACGGATATCGCAGTCTGCATATAATTGTTGCCATTCCCATATTTTTGGCTCACGAAAAGCATTTGATAAAAGTTGAGATTCAGTTGCGAACAATTGCAATGGACTTCTGGGCAAGCCTGGAGCATCAGATACGATATAAGAAAGATGTTGATTTTACAGAAAAAATGGCTAAAGAGCTTTCGGAATGCGCACAAACCAGTGCTGCATTAGACAACCGTATGGATAATCTTCGTAAAAGTATTGCCGAATCCGAACCCAAAAAATATCAACCAAAGGAGAACTGAATCAATGAAATATGAGATTGCATATCTTAGCCTTTCGGGTAATGCGGAAAAGTTAGCCCACGGCATAGCGGACAGTCTTCCGCACAATCAAACCTTGGTAACAAACCTGGCTCATAAAAGAATAACAAGCAAAGCGGATATATATATCATCGGATTCGGTATGAATAAAGGAACAGTTCCAATTGATATAATTAATACTCTTGATGAGCTTCAAGGAAAAAGGATAATGTTTTTTGTAACATGCGGATTAGACCCTTCCGAAAAGCATCAAAAAGATGTAGAAAAGAAGCTTTTTCCGTTTATGCCGGACGACTGTGATTATTGCGGATTGTTTATGTGCAGAGGAAAAATTCCCGACAATGTTGTTAAAGCAATATATGATAAGCTGATTGAACGGGGCGATAATCAATCAGCTATGAAAATTCTGGAAGAAGCTGCACTTTCAGAAAACCATCCGGACAGCACAGATATTGAAAACGCCTGCGCTTTCATAAGCAAATACATATAAATATAAATTGAGGAGAGAAATTGATGAACGAAGTTAAAACGCCTAAAAAGCCGATGATGTTTTATTACGGTATTTTCCTTGCGGTGATTATTCTTTTTAATGCATTTATAATGCCGCTTCTGAACAATATGAGAGTAAAAGAGGTTGACTACGGAACTTTTATTCAGATGACAACGGAGCTTAGCGTTGATAAAGTTGAAATTCAGGATAATCAGATTATTTTCAGCGACAAAAACGGCAATTACTATAAAACCGGTCTTATGGATGACCCTGCACTGACTCAACGTCTTTATATGGCAGGTGCAGAATTCGGAAGTGAAATTGTTCAGGGGGCATCTCCGCTGCTGAGTTTTCTGCTGAGCTGGATTCTTCCTATGGGCTTAATGGTCGGATTGGGTCAGCTTATGATGAAGAAATTTACCGATAAGGCAGGCGGCGGTCCGAACTCGATGATGTTCAACATGGGCAAGAGTAATGCAAAAATATATGTTAAGTCATCAAGCGGAATAAAATTCAAGGATGTTGCAGGTGAGGACGAAGCGAAAGAGAGCCTTGCAGAAGTTGTTGATTATCTTCATAATCCCGATAAATATAAATCAATCGGTGCATCAATGCCGAAAGGCATTCTGCTGGTAGGACCTCCGGGTACGGGTAAAACAATGCTTGCAAAGGCTGTTGCAGGTGAAGCAAACGTTCCGTTTTTCTCGATTTCGGGTTCTGAATTTGTTGAAATGTTTGTCGGGATGGGCGCATCAAAGGTGCGTGACCTTTTCAGACAAGCAAAAGAAAAAGCGCCGTGCATTGTTTTCATTGATGAGATTGACGCAATCGGCAAAAAGCGTGATAACCACATTGGAGGCAATGACGAAAGAGAGCAGACTCTCAACCAGCTTCTTACTGAAATGGACGGCTTTGAGGATAATACCGGTGTTATTATTCTTGCTGCTACCAACAGACCCGAATCTCTTGACCCTGCATTAACCCGACCCGGCAGATTTGACCGCCGAGTTCCCGTTGAGCTGCCCGACCTCAAAGGACGAGAGGCAATATTAAAGGTTCATGCAAAAAAATCAGCGTTGGCCCGAATGTTGATTTCAGTGTAATTGCAAAAATGGCATCGGGTGCATCAGGAGCCGAACTTGCAAACATAGTTAATGAAGCCGCATTACGTGCCGTTCGCAGAGGAAGCAAGGCGGCTATGCAGGCTGATTTTGAAGAAAGTATTGAAGTTGTCATTGCAGGATATCAGAAAAAGAACTCTATTTTAACCGAAAGAGAGAAAATGATTGTTGCTTATCACGAAATCGGTCATGCACTTGTTGCCGCTATGCAAACAAATTCAGCACCCGTTCAGAAAATCACGATTGTGCCCAGAACATCAGGTGCGTTGGGATATACAATGCAGGTTGACGAAGGCAACCGCTACTTAATGAGTAAGGAAGAGATTGAAAATAAAATCGCTACCTATACGGGTGGCAGGGCTGCGGAGCAGCTTGCGGTCGGCTCGGTGTCAACGGGCGCAGCCAATGACATCGAGCAGGCTACAAGGCTTGCAAGGGCAATGATTACAAGATACGGCATGAGCGACGAATTTGGAATGGTTGCTCTTGAAACAGTTACTAATCAGTATCTCGGCGGAGATTCTTCTCTTGCCTGCTCGGTTGAAACACAGACTGAAATTGACCGTCAGGTGGTTGAACTTATCAAAAAACAATATGACAAAGCAATGAATATACTCAAAGAAAATAAAACAAAGCTCGATTTACTCGCAAAGCATCTCTATGAAAGAGAAACAATTACAGGCGAAGAATTTATGTGTATTTTAAACTCATAAAAAGAAAGGAAAATTATAAAACTATGAACACATTTTATAAGTATGTATATATTTTTATTCTGTGTTGTGTGGTGGGGTTTGCGGTTGAAACATTTTGGTGCCTGATAAAAAACGGTTATATTGAAAGCCGTAAATCGTTGGTTTACGGACCTTTCAGTGTTGCATACGGAATGGGCGGCGTTTTGCTTTCCGCCGTTCTTACAAATTTCACAGATTCTTCTCTTTTGAAAGTGTTTCTTGTTTCTTTTGTTGTGGGCACGGCTGCAGAATATATATGCTCGCTCGGTCAGGAAATAGTTTTCGGCTCCGTTGCATGGGACTACAGCCATTTACCGCTGAATATTAATGGTAGAGTGTGTTTGCTGTATTCGATATTTTGGGGAATGCTCGGTATTGTATGGGTTAAGCTCGTTATGCCGCTGACAGATAAATTTACAGAAATTGTTCCTGCGAATTTAAGTCATATTCTTGTTTGGTCATTTATAGTTCTCTTTATTTTCGATGCAGGGCTTTCCGCTGTTGCCGCACTCCGATGGAATAAAAGAAAAAAAGGAGCAGAGCCTTCAAACGGAATAGAAATTTTCCTTGATAAGTATTTTCCTGATGAGAAAATGAAAAAGATTTATGCAAACTCCAGAGATGTTGATGGAATTGACCGTAATACTAAATCTGTTGCCAAAACAATCAGACCGTAAGGAGCTATATTATGAATATAAAAATCAAATTCAAAGATTTTTTCTCCGTGCCTAATTTAATCAGTTATCTTCGCTTGCTTCTTATTCCCGTTATTATTTGGGCTTACTGCGAAAAAGAGAACGGATTTCTGACGGTAATATTCGTTGCTCTTTCGGCACTTACCGATGTTCTTGACGGCAAAATTGCACGCCGTTTCAATATGGTAACGGATATCGGCAAGGTTCTTGACCCTATTGCAGATAAGCTGACGCAAGCGGCAATGATGTATTGCCTGCTCACTAAATATGAGCTTATGCTGCCTGCACTTGTTGTTCTTGTCATAAAAGAAATTTTTATGACCGTAACTGCAATTATGGAAACAAAGTATTCTGCTCAAATCAACAGCGCTTTATGGTACGGCAAAGCCTGCACGGTTATCCTTTATGCAGTGATGCTCATTTTACTGTTTTTCACAAATATTCCGCTATGGCTTGCGAATACACTTATTATAATTTCGATAGCAGCTATGGTTATTTCAACTGTGCTTTACGGAATTCACAGAATAAAAGCTGTAATAAAAGCTAAAAAATGAGGAATTTAAAATGGGAAATTCAAAAACGAAATTTCAGTCGCTCGGCACACGGCTTGCCGTTGCGGTTGTTTGGATTGCTGTCTGTCTGATAGTGCTGCTTAAATTGCCTGTATGGGCAACGGGAATTCTTGAAACAATCGCTTGTTTCTTTATGGCAAAAGAGCTTGTGTGTAACACAGGACTTGTTAAAAACAAATTGATGTGTGCGTTCTGCATCATTCAGGCGATGATGGTTCCGTGGCTGATATATTACGAAGCGGATATATATATGTTTATTGCAATGATGTTTGTTTTTGTGTTCATTCTGTTTTTTGCTGAAATATCTTCAAAGAAAAAAAGCGGCACAAGCGCAATCTTTGCATCATTCTTCGGTGCTTATATTTTTCCGTTCTTCATCTCGCTTCTTGTCCCGATGATGAACCTTGAAAACGGCAGAAATCTTGCTCTGATTCCGTTTATCTCAGCTTGGTGTGCCGATGCAGGCGCATATTTTGTCGGTTCAAAATTCGGAAAACATAAACTTGCACCGTCAATCAGTCCCAAAAAGAGTGTTGAAGGTGCATTTGGTGGAGTCGCAGGCGGAATACTCGGCATGCTCATTTACGGAATTATTCTTTATTACTGCAAAACCGATGTGCCTTGGCTGAATTTTATTGTTATGGGTATTCTCGGATCGGTTTTCGGATTGCTCGGAGATTTATTCCTCTCATACATAAAAAGGGAATGCAAAATCAAAGATTTCGGCAATTTTCTGCCCGGTCACGGTGGAGTGCTTGACCGCTTTGACAGTACACTTTTCGTTGTTCCCGTTTGCTATTTTATTTTCAGATGTTTCTAATCTCCTCCAAGTTTTTTCATATATGGATCCTCCTTGACGAACCGAAAACGGACAGTTCTGTTAATCGCAGAGCTGTCTGTTTTCTTGTTTATGTGTTGTGCCATTAACAGTGGCATCTTCCAATTTCGGTTTCACATCTTGACAGCAACTGAAAATAGATATAGAATATTAACAAACAAATGTTTGTTAATACAGACTGTTGAAAAACCGTGTATAGCGATTAAGCTATGCACGGTTTTTGATATTTGGGGAAGAAAATCGGTGATATTGTGAAAACAACAGAATAATTGTGTTTGTGGTGTGTCCTTTTCCACTTCCAAACCGCCAATTTTTTCAGATTCATGGCAGCAAATTTAAGCCTGACCCAGTTGGTAACCTGAGCAAGCCCCATGTAATGCGTGTATCTCATGCCGTGTTTCTCTTTTGCATCTGCAAACACACGCTCTATCTTCTCTTTTCGCTGTTTGTACAACTTCTGATATTTCTCCGTGTACCTCGCATCATCCGCAAGTTCTTCGTAATCTTTCCAGATATGACGGGTTACGGTCTTAACACAGTCTTTGGATTTTGTGCATAGTTCTCTTGTCGGACATTTTTCACATATGCGTGGATTACTTTTGTATTCTCTGTAACCTTCTCGGTTGGTTGTCACATATCTTAACTCGTGGTACTCGGGACATATTATCCAGTCGTTGTATTCATCATACACATACTTCCACCATTCGTGTCCGCCTTTCATTGTCTGCGGTCTTTTGTATGCTGTTGATAATACTCGGTTATCTCTGAATATGCTTTTGATGATAACAGGGTAAGAAATTGGATTGAGCAAAATATTGAACGATATCGGGTATTAGGTTTTGGCTTATGGGCAGTATGCTTAAAAGAGACGGGTGAAGTGATAGGTGACTGCGGCTTGACAATGCAGCTTATAGGCGGAGAGATAAAGCCTGAAATCGGATACCATATCAGAGCTGACAAGCAACGGAACGGATTTGCCAAAGAAGCTGCGATTGCGGTCGGGGATTGGACTTTTAATAACACATCGTTTAATGTTATTTATTCCTATATGAAATATACAAATGAGCCGTCTGTAAAAACTGCTATCTCATATGGCTGCAGACAAGTAGATGAGTTTTCTGATGAGATAAATGAAATTACAAAGGTATTTACGATTTCAAGAAATGAGTGGATTAACCGATAAATTCCAATCGGACTGAAACCTTAGATACAACATCCTGAAGACTGTTGCTTTTTGTTATGTGTGGGTGGTATAATTATTTTGTAAAGGAGATGTTACCATGAAAAAAATACTGTTATTAATCATTCCCGCTGTTTTAATAGCGGCAAGTCTTGTTATTTCATATTTTTCCCCGCTTTTATTGTTGGGAGATTTGACTATGACACCATTTGCAAATGATTACAAAATTCCTGAAAGTATTCCGCAATATCAAACAATTTCTACTGCTGAAAAAACTGATTGGAAGGCTAATTGGATTTGGGATAAGGAAAATCTTACAGAAGAGAATACATGGATGTGCTTTAACAAAAAGGTTACTCTTGAAAATGTTCCTGAAGAACTTATTGCTCACATCTCGGCCGACTCAAAATATTGGCTTTACATAAATGGTGAAACTGTTGTTTTTGATGGAAGCGTGAAGCGCGGACCTTCTGAGAACAGTTGTTATTATGACAGTATAGATATTGCACCATACTTACAAGAGGGCGAAAACACTGTTTGTGCTTTGGTGTGGTATTGGGACAACGAAACAAGCTATTCGTATAACAGCAGTGGTCAGGGTGGATTTATTTTTGAAGCCATAAATGATGATATTACTATACTTTCTGACCGGAGCTGGAAAATAAAAAAACACAGTGCTTACGGAGACAGCATTCTTTTCAAGCCTAATTACAGACTTGCCGAACATAGTATTTATTACGATGCAAGGGAAGATATCGGTGATTGGACAAATGCATCTTACGATGCTTCTTCCTGGGAAAATGCAACCGAATATGGTGTCGGTGGCGAGGGTGCATATGGTAAGCTTTACCCCAGAGGAATACCGTTTTTTAAGGATTACGGTCTTAAGGCTTATGAAAATTCAGAAGAATATGAAAACTATACTGTAAAGAATCTTTTTGGCAAAAAAATAACCGTAGATGTTCCATATAACGCACAGCTTACACCATATCTTAAAATTATAGCACCTGAAGGTAAAAAGATCCGCATGATAACAGAGAACACTCCGCTCGGTGCAGTTTCAACTACCTATGTAACTAAGGAGGGCGAGCAGGAGTTTGAGGCCTTGGGTTGGTTTAACGGAGAGCATATTTCTTATTACATACCACACGGTGTTACAGTTGTTTCTCTCATGTACCGTGAAACGGGATATGACAGTGAATTCTCCGGCAACTTCATTTGTGATGATGAATTTATGAACACCTTGTGGCAAAAGTCATTGCGTACACTCTATGTCAATATGCGTGACAATCTTATGGATTGCCCCGACAGAGAAAGAGCTCAATGGTGGGGTGATGTCACAATCGAAATGAATATGCTGATGTACTCAATGGACAGCAATTCATATTTGTTGTATCAGAAGGGCGTTGAGGCAATGCTTTCCCACGGTGACGAGTCAAAGGTGTTACAGACAGTTGTGCCCATAAGCGGCGACTATTTTGAGCTTCCGGTTCAGGGGCTTGCAGGAATTGTAGGCTTTATGACCTACTATGAATACACCGGTGACAAGGCATTTATTAAAAAGGTTTATGATGCATCACTCGATTACCTGAAGCTTTGGGAAATGGGAGAGAATAATCTTGTTGTTCACCGTGAGGGCTCATGGGATTGGGTTGACTGGGGCTACAAAGCAGATGTGACCGCCATTGAGAATGCATGGGTTTATTATGCTCTTTCCGCCACAGAAAAAATGGCGAAAACTTTAGGGAAAGATGAAGATATCGCATTTATTACTGAAAGAAAAGAAGCAATCGCAAAGGGCTATAAATCACTCTGGACAGAAGATGGATTCAAAAGTGAAGACACTAAAAAACCCGATGACAGAGCCAATGCTCTTGCAGTTTTGTCAGGTCTTGCAACAAAAGAGCAGTATGAAATCATAACAAAGGTACTTGCAGCTACTCAAAATTCAGGTCCGTATATGGAATATTATGTTCTTGAAGCTCTTTGCAAAATGGGAGAATATGACCTTGCCGAAGGCAGAATAAAAGACAGATATGAAAAAATGGTAGGCAAGGATTATTCAACCTTATGGGAATTCTGGGCCGCTTGGCAAGGCACTAAAAATCACGCATCAACCGGCGGACCTCTTGTTATAATGAGTAAGCATTTTGCAGGTATTACCCCGATTGAAGCAGGCTATGAAAAGGTTAAAATCGATCCTCAGTACACTATGTCTGACAGTATGAATTGTACCGTCCCGAGCGTAAAAGGGTTGATTACTCTGGACTACGAAAAGAATTCAGATAATTACATTATCAACCTTACTCTCCCACAAGATATGAACGCTGTTTTATATGCGCCGTCAAATGCTGCTGTAAATATCAATTCTGTACCATATTACAAAAACGGCGAATATGTAAACAATGAAATCGGCAATGTCGAGATTGTGGAAAAGGCATTCTGAGACCTTAACAAATCAACAATAAAAGAGCAACGCCTGTGAGGTTAATCACTTAACCTCATGGGCGTGTTTGCTTGACTGTAATGCTTTGTAAAAAGGAATTAAAGTCAATGTGAGATTGAGTGTTATAATAAGAATATCCCTATAATTCAAATACTGTCTTGTCTAACCTTTCCGCCAACTCCTTAAACTTTGCCGCACCGCCGTAGGTTCGGATAACATAAGATACAACAGTATCCGCCTGCTGTATCATCCACTTGTTGCGGTAAGAGATTGCAAAGCGTTTGGGTACGTTTTCGAGGCCTTCGGGGTAAATGGTGTTTGTTAAGTTGTCGTACTTGTTTTTCTCAGTCGGGAGATAGGCTAAAACTACACTGTAGGTTATGGGGTAGGTTTGAGATAAATCTTCAAGCTGACGGCGGACCATAGTATCAAAGTTGCCGTTGTTGCCTACATAAAACACAGTTACATTTTTATTTTCAATCAAGTCTATCAGAGTCAGTCGCAAGGCTGGCTCTATTTCTTTTGGGGTATCTCTGTGACCGAAGAAGGTTACGGTTTGTTCTTTCATAATATCACCCTAATAAAAAATGCCCGACGGACTTTAATGTTCGTCGGGCTATCTTAATGACCTCGCTATCTGCAGCATCTCCACTTAAGGAGCATCCGAGCGGGGCGTTAATTCAAACGCGCAGCCCATATAAACATATTGTATGTGTATAGCGGTCATCTAAGATTTATGTAATCTGTTTTTGCTAATACTAAACAAAGTAGAGGTACAAGTCGATTATATCTAATTTAAATAGATATGTCAATGCACATTGATAAATAGATTAGATATTTATGCGGTGGGTGTTTAGTATAATTATATGCGAAGGTGGGTGAGTTCCATGGAGAAAGAACAATTCAGCAAAAGATTGGTTGAATTAAGAATGAATAAAGGTGTTTCTGCCCGTGATATGAGCTTATCAATCGGACAGAGTGCAGGCTACATCAACAACATCGAAAACGGTGTGAATTTTCCGTCAATGACCGTGTTCTTTTATATTTGCGAGTATCTCGGTGTAACTCCGATGGAATTCTTTGAC
>JAFQRY010000026.1 GCA_017409845.1 Clostridia bacterium | reverse complement strand
CGGTCTGCCTTCATTTCATATTCCGTTTCGAGAATTTCCGCAATCTCTTTCTGACTCAGGCGGTGATCTTCATCGGTATATTTCTTGAGAATATCAAGAATGTTGATTATGAGCAATTTTTTCGGCTGCATTGAGTCCATATTTGTCACCTCTGTGTTTATTCTATCATCATTGACACCATTATGCAATATTATATGGGACATTTTCAGTGCACCGTTTCCGCTAAATTAATTACGGAGGCGAGAACATGAACGACAAGAGCATTCGAAAAATTCTGATTGCCTATCTGCAATCCTTAAATGATGAAATCAGAATTTATCAGGAGAAAAGCATCGGCAACTCAATCTGCGATGTTATGGTTGTCAGCGATAATCTTACGGGATATGAAATCAAAAGCGACCTTGACAATTACAACAGACTTAATGAACAGATAATTCAGTATAACCGATTCTTTGATTACAACTATATTGTTGTAAGCCATAAGCATCTGCAAAGTGCACAGGAAAAAGTGCCTGATTTCTGGGGAATCATATGTATATTAGAGGATAAAGTCAATGTTGTCAGAAAAGCAAAGTCAAATTTCAAAGTCAGCAGACGAAGACAGCTTTCGATTCTCTGGAAACTTGAGCTCAAAAACATACTCATAAAAAACAGTCTGCCTTTGTATGCACAAAAAGAAAAAGGATATATTGCTGACAAAATTGCCGCATCGGTTGACAATAATAAAATTGTGAATTAAAATTATATGCGAGGTGAAGATTATGTTAAAATTTATATGCTATCCGAAATGCACAACATGTCAGAAAGCAAAAAAATGGCTTGATGACAATAAAATCCAATATGAGATGCGTAATATCAAAGATAATAAACCCACATATGAAGAGCTTGGTCTGATTCATGTTCTCAGCGGTCAGCCTTTGAAAAAGCTTTTTAACACAAGCGGACTTCTTTACAAATCCATGGAATTGAAAAATAAGCTTCACTCCATGAATGAAGAAGAAATGCTTTCACTTCTTTCAAGTGACGGAATGCTTGTTAAAAGACCGCTTCTTGTTTCTGATGATTTTGCATTGATAGGATTCAAAGAAACAGAATGGAACAGCAGGCTGAAATAAAAGCAAGACTTGCAATGCAGATTTGTTTGTGCATTGCAAGTCCTTTTTTATGAAAAAAGTCTGTTTATAATGTTTAAAAATGTGCCTTCAGTATATTTCTTATGAGCAAAATCCGAAACATCATTGCTGTAGTAAAGAAGATTATCGAAAATTCCTCTTCCTTTATTTTTATCGGTTACAAGAACTGAGTTTTCGGTATCGCCCCTGAATCCGCAACGGAAATTGGATGAAACGGAATTGAAACCGCCGTCTGCTTTGAAAGCAATTTCCCTTCCGCCGGTCGCTGAATACCAGAAACAGAAGCAGTTATCATAGATGCTTGATACTCCGTTTACCGTTCTGAAGCCGACACAAAACTGGTCACTGTAGCAAAAATCATAGATGTTGCTTCCGCATTCATCAAAAAAACCGCAACTGTTTTCATAATCTGTGTAATCCGAATAATAGAGCGGATGAATATTTCTGAGAGAATTTGATGCTGACTTAAGATGAACCCCGATAAAAACATTTCCTATCCTGATATTGGTAAAAGTATTATCAAACCCTTCAACAAGAATACCTACTGAATCTGTCGAACCCGTTCCGATAATATTCACATCACTTATATCCGCATCAGATGAGCCGCTGTTTGCACCGTATTTAACATGAATTCCGATGACAGCATTCTTGATTGAAGTTTTGCTGATTACGGTTTCTCTGCCGCTGTCAATACTGACACCGTTTGATTTGCCGCAAGCGTCAATAACTCCGCCTGTAAGTGAATAATTGCTGCCTGCTGTATGTGTATCATTCGCAGCATCCTTACCGCCGAGACGGATAAGTGCTTCACCGCTGAAATCCTGAGAAGCACGGATTACAGCATAATTTGAAAGCTGAAGATCAACACTCTTTTTCGGGTCGGCAGGAGTAAAAATCGACTTACCTATAAGATATACACCGTCCGGGAAATATATCGTACGGTTTGGATTATTATCAATCAAATCCTGAATTATATCTGAAACATCATTTTTTCCGTCTGCCTTAAGATAATCCGTAACAACAAGATATCCTGAGTTCAATGCATCCGATGATGTTGCAGCTCTCAGAGCAGCCTGCTCGGCAAAGCGGATATCCGATTCAATTGTAGAAATCATATCAATACTGTTATTCTCTTTGAAAACAGGAATTTCAGATGATTCAACATCATTTGTATTCAAAGAAATCACAATACAAGCAACTGTCAATAAAGAAACAATTAAAGCTATCGTCTTTTTCATAGAATCACCTTACGCAAGAGGAATTGTAACATTATAGTCCGTATACCATACGCCTGCGGTAAAGCTTCTGGGTCTGATAACAACTCTGTTATCATAAACCTCAATCATAAGACCGGTACCGTTTGCAACCCTGCCTCTGATCGTCGGATACATAAACTGAGAAAGATTGATGCTGTGGAACGAGCCGTCGGATTCAACGGTATTATATCCGTAAACAGCTTCCTGACCCTCTTTAACAAAACCGTTATGAATATGGCCTGAAAGCATGAACACATTATCATATTTTTTAAGAATTTCTTCAACCCGTGCGGACTGATCTCCGATTCCGCCGTCATCCGGCTCAGGCTCATCATCACCCCATGTTTCGGGAAGCCCGTGAGACTGGTTAAGAGGCCAATGACTTACAACAAAAATCGGAAGATTGCCTTCGGAAGCTTTTTCCATTTCTTCTTCAAGCCATATAAGCTGTTCTTCGCTCATATACATTGAGGTCCTGTCATCTTCACTTGCAAGAACAATAAAAGTATATCCGTTGATTTTTTCCGAATAATATTCATGCTCTGTTTCATTTCCGGTTATTTCATTGTTGTACTTAATGAAATAATCCTTTGCAAGATTATATCCGTCATCCTCTGTCCATGTATCGTGATTTCCCTGAGCAAGAATAATATTTTTTGCAGGACTGTATTTTGCAAATGTGTTTTTAAGCATTTCCCACTCCTGAAGCTCGCCATGGTCAGTAAGGTCTCCCGTTGCAACAAGAGCATCAATGGGATAAAGTGAATTCTGCATGTCTGTAAGACCAAACTCAAGCGTTAATGAACGATATAACTCATCTGTCATATGAATATCCGAAATTACAGCCATATTAAGCTTACAGTCTGCAGGCTCAAGCGGTTCAAAAGGTGCAGTAAAATCGCCTAAGAACGGAGATGCAAAAATATTAAGAAAAGACATTATAACCGCAACGAAATTTTTGATAATTGTAATCATTTTTATATCCCCTTTTTAAAATACTTCATCATTGAATTTACCCCTGCGTTTCATATTTCCGACAATAACAAAATACATAATGAACAACGCAAAAAATGTTACTGCCCACGAAACGGGATAAGCCCAATACAGATTAGTCAAAGTTTTGTTAATCGGCAAAATAAAATAAATCCAGAATATTCTGATTCCGCACGCACCGATCAAAGAAACAATCATGGGTTCAACCGATTTGCCGATTCCTCTTATCTGACACGCGGCAACATCCATAAGTGAACAGAAAAAATAAAACGGCATAACAAGAAGCAATCTGTCTGCACCGATTGCTACAACAGCAGGATCATCCGAAAACAGACCAACAATCTGTTCTGCAAAAATACATCCTGCACCGCCCATAACAATGCCTATAACCGTAGTCAATATAAGACAATTCCGGTAAATCCTGCCGATATTCTTGTACTTTCTTGCACCCATATTCTGCGAAGAAAAAGTCATTGTTGTTTGTGCAACTGCATTTGTGCAGGTATAAACATAAGAATCAAAATTCGAGCCCGCAGCAATTCCTGCCATTGCAACCGAACCAAAGGAATTTACGGTTGACTGAATAACAACATTAGACACCGAAAACAATGAATTCTGAATTCCCGCAGGCAATCCGAGACGAAGAATTCCTTTCAATTCGGTTTTATTGAACCCAAGCTCAGAAAGCTTCAGTCTGCAGGCATTCGGCATTTTTGAAAGATAAAGCAAAACAAGAAAAGCAGAAATATACTGCGAAACTATTGTTGCGATTGCAACACCGCTCACTCCGAAATGAAATACTATTACAAGTATAAGATTAAGAACAACATTGATGAGTCCGGAAAAGGTCAGAATATAAAGCGGTCGTTTGGTATCACCCGTGGACCTGACGATTGATGCCCCGAAATTATACGCAAGAAGTCCGGGAGAGCCTAAAAAATATATTTTAAGATATAATGAAGCAAGATCAATTACATCCTCAGGAGCATTCATCAGCCTGAGCATTCCGGAAGAACCGAAAAAGCCGAGAAAGCCTACAAAAACACCGCAAATAACACTGAGCAGAATCGCCGTATGAACACAATCGTGAACATTCTTTTCGTCCTTTTCTCCGATATGACGGGCAACCATAACACCGGAGCCCATAGATAGACCAAGAAAAACATTCAGAAACAAATTGACAAGAGAACCCGTTGAACCAACTGCCGCAAGTGCTTCTTTTCCGACAAATCTACCCACAACTACTACGTCTGCAGTGTTATAGGCAATCTGGAGAAGACCGGTAAGCATAAGAGGCACAGAAAAAATAAGAATTTTTTTCAGAAACGGACCGTTTGTCATGTCAAGAGAATACCGTTTAGACACACAATCCCTCCACAAAAATATTATTTTTATTATATCACTAATATTTACCGTGTCAACACTTCATAAAGCTGCATGTATAATATTTTTCACAATAACATGATAAAGCAAGACGCATTCACCGGATCTGTGAACGCGTCTTATTTTTTATATTATTTTTGCAAGCTTATCAATATCCGAAAGCTTTATTCTTTTGGAAACAACATAGGTTTTATATGTGCCGTCTTTTAATTTTTCACCAAATGCACCGTAGGTTGAGGTTACAATTGTATCGTCATCAAGAACCACATTGCCGCAATATCCGGTATCACCGTTGGCAGAAAGTTCAACTTTTGTCTGATCCTTGAGGTAGGTATGGGCAAGCTTTATTCTGTATTGACCTTCTCTGCCGTTTTTGAGGTCCTCGTATGTTCCTACCCAGGCAACCCATCCCTCGCTGAACCAACATGCAGAACCTGAAAAATTCTTTTCTTTCTTTTCCTTGTCTCTTTCTATTGAACGGAATGTGATAAATAATCTGCCGTCTTTGGTGTAGTCTGCCTTGTGTCTTTCACCGTTAAGCGAAGAAGGAACAAAAACAGGCTCAGACCATGTTTTTCCTTCGTCTTTTGAAAATGAAAGAATGGAATTATAGTTTTTATTATTGCATCTCGCAATAAGACAAAGCTCATCACCTTTTCCTTCGTCAGAACGGACTACTTCAACCTCACACATATGTGCTTTTTTCTCAATGCTTCTGTGTGCGGAAAAATAAGGCTCCGGCTTACTCCACACAGCTTTCCCATTATCGAAAGAAAGTATGGTTTTATAATTGATGAACTTTCTGTCATGGAAGAAAGCCATCCACTTATCAACAAATTTTCCGTTTTCTTTAAGTCTTGTAAGGGATGCCATGGCAACGATTGGAATATAATTATATCCCTGCTTTTTGGTGTAGACGGATTCAAACTCACTCCATGTTTTTCCTTCATCATCGGAAAGAGAAAAATTAAAACCACCTATTGAACCTTTTCCGTCATGCCAATCAGGATTTCCGGCAACAAGGAGAATTTTATCCGGAGTACCGTCAGAAAATTCAAGTCGGTAAACAGTAGGCGTTTCTCTTGAATTTTCCCAGCTTTTCGGCTGATTATCAATATCCTTGCTGTATGTAAGACCTCCGTCAATACTGATTTTTCCGCGGATAGCACCTTTACCGTGACCGGAAGGATAAACAGTCATAAAGCTGCCGTCCTTAAAAAGTACGGAATCGGGATGACCGAGATAATCAAGTGAATTGTCAACAATCTGAAAATCATAAAGATAATTCAGTTCTTCAGGCAGATTTGCAGGCTTTTCATCAAGTCTGATACAGGGAATGGTATAATCCCCCGCTCCGTTTTTATATTTTTTTGAAAATAAATCGAATATCATTTTATTTAACCCTCACTCTGAAAATTCTTATTCCGTGTGCAGGAACACTTGCTTCTATTTTATTGCTGAAAGTTTTTTCTTTACCGCTCCAAAGGTCACGGCATATATACTCTTCGGAAGACTCGGTTGCAATGAACGGCTTTGAAATGATTTCACTGAACGAAACCTCCATTCTTGAAGGAGAGCTTGCTTTGTTAAAGAAACAAACAGCAAATTCATCATTCTCAAGAGGTTTTAAAAGAATATCCTCTGCACCGTTTGTTCTTATTCTGCGACACTGCACGCCGAGAGAATCCTGGTCAACAGCAATCAGTTCCTTGTTTGAAACAATTTTATATGCGGGATTCTCATCATCAACTGTACCGTCTGCCTTAATGAATTTTCGGATATCGTTACCAAGTATAAGCGGAGCTGCCATCATGCACCAAAGAGTGAAATGGCTCTTGTTTTCTTCATAACTCAGGCTTCCGTTGCCTACCTCAAGCATGTCAGGATCATTCCATGAGCCAACACCTGCATATCTGTAAAGAAGAACATTGAATTCGTAAATACCGACAACCGAAGCCCATGAAGGACGGATATCGGGCGTTGTTCTCCAGAGATTGCCTGCTTTTCTGCCCCATCTCCACGGGAAGTTTTTACCCCACTCACAGATTGAATATACAATCGGTTTTTCGGGACAGTTATTTTTTTCGGCATATTCTTTTGTTGCACGTCTGAGCTCATTACCCATATTGGTGTATTGAATTGCCGTACTGTCCTGCCTGGAAGCAATCGGATTATATAATTTCAAAGTGTTTATGCCTTTTTTCAGCTTGATAATAACCTGATGTCTTCCTTCAGGAGTAAAACCTTTTGAAGGAGGAAAAACAGTATTATAACAATCTGTATCATTTACAATAATTTCAAGATACTTATTGCTGTTACTCTTTTTGAAAACACAAAAGGTAAGAATATATTCTCCGTCTTCGTCAGCGATTATGTTGTTGAATTCACAAGATCCGCCGTTGGATGATAATCCGTCAATATACATGCCCGTTGTCAGAGCAGATTCAGTCACGAGCTTCGCATCACCGCTGAGAACAGCATCAGAAGCAAGATAAACATTATCCTCTGATGAACCGATTCTGGAAACCGTTATTTTTTCAATTTTGGGAGCTCTTGACGGAATGGGAACATTATGGCAAAAATCATATTTGAAATATTCAATTCCCCACTCTGCAAAAGTATCGGCATCCAAAGCTTCATTTCCGAGACTTGCCGGAAGCTCTTCGCAGGTTAAAGTACCGTTTGAGCTGTAAATTCCGAGCTTCAGACCAAGAGCATTGACCCTTTCACAGAGATTTTTTATACCGTTCGGAAAAGAAACAAAATCGCTCTGAAGTTTGCCTGCGGAATCACGCATTGATGACTGCCAGCAATCATCAATGTTAAGATAAACATATCCGCAATCAGCAAGACCGCTGTCTTTAAGTGCCTTACCCGTTTCATAAATAAGATCTTCATTTATTCTGTTACGGAATGTGTTCCAGCTTGACCATCCCATGGGAGGAGTAAGTGCAACGCCGTTATCATAAACGGTATCAACCGGATAAGAAAGCTTAAAAGGATTAACCTTAAGCTTTTTCAGTGCAATTGCTGCACCGGAGGCAAGCAATGCGGCGGAAATCAATTTTGACATAACATCCATCCTTTCCGATTATTTTTCAGGCCTGAGCTTCGGGATTAAATAAGTAAAACCGTCTGCCTCATTTATTTCTTCAAAAGAATCTTCTGCAATTGTATCCGTGTTATAAACTGTTATCTCCTGAAGCTGATAAAGCGGATATTCAACAGCCTCCTGCATAACAAGCTTCAAGAGCTCCTCTGTCATGCCGGTTTTATTCGTAAAACCAACGGAAGAACGGATTGATGAGGTCAGAGTGTTAATCTGCGGAAGATTGATTCCCGTTTTATTAAGCGTTCCGAGAGAATTGAAATATTCAAATTTGTCAATTGTCGGACCGTCATATACTCTTTCAACCCATAAATCAGCTTTGCCCGAATAAATTGCAGCATTATAATTTTCTTCATCCGCAATAATCAGATCAAGCGAGATTCCTTTTTCTGAAAGCTTATTTTTATAGAACTCAAGAAAAGAATATTCTTTATCATTTTTATCACCGCAATAATACGCCGTTATTTTTTTCACCGGAGAATCCTTAAGTTCTCGGTAAATAGTATAGGTTTGTTCGGTATAATATGGCTCGGTTATTTCTGAAGGATATTCTTCAAAACGAACGCTGAACGGGCTTGTCAGACCGGTATAATATGAACCGACAGCACCTTCAATATATTCCGTCGGATTACACAATCCCATCAATGCTCTTCTGGTATCAATATCAAGCGAACGGGTGTTGAAAAATACTGAAACATAAAAGTTACAGTTACCGATAAAATAACGAATCGGTGCATCCTTAAGTGAATTTACAGAATTTGAATCGGCACTTGTTCTGACAACATCAATTTTACCGGATACTACGCCTTCTATAGGATCATACCCTTTTGTATCCAAATCAATATACTTAAGATTTCTGAACCCCGCTTTATCATCAGAATAAAACTCATTATAAGTCATTTTCACTTCATTTTCAGAGTTTTCCGCAATAATGTACGGACCTGAACCGACTGCAAACCAGGTCATCTCTTTTACGGTTTCCGATGAGCCCTTGACATATTCGGCAGAATACACACTTTTAGGAATAATCATAGCATTAATCTGAGAAATCGCATTGATATTTCTTGAATTAAAAAGAATCGAGCAAGTATAATCATTAATCTTCTTTATACCCGAAATTTGAGTTACATCCGCACCGTCAAGATAATTTGATTTGAGATAGTTCTCAAAGAGATACTCTCTGTACCATTGCTCGGGATTATATGCACCGGGATTTTTTTCTGCTTCTGCGGTTGCCGCAAGCCTGAGCCATGCATCTTCATCAGGCTTTTCACCAAGCTCTTTGATTTCTCTTTCATATCCGAGAGAGGCAATGTATTCCTTCCATGACTGTCCCGATGCTGTTTTGGAATCGGCAGATTCATACTTGCCGTCAAGCTTTGTTTTGACAAGATAGTCAGTATAATCCTCAAGTGAAATTGTTGATAATGTATATTTTTCTGCTACTGTATTTTCAATATTGATTAATGACTCTTCATAATTCTCATCATCATAGTAGTATTCCTTCAGACCCTCAATATCATTAAGATGCCAGTTTTTATATATACCGTCATATGTTGCATCAGCAATAAAATGATAAAAGAAAATAACATCATCAATCGTTATATGCGTGCCGTCGGAAAAAGTCATTCCGTCATCAATAGAAACTGTATATTTAACTTGTTTTTCCCCGATAAATTCATATGAAATACTTCCGCTGTGATTTATAAGAGTATTATCCGTTCCTTTGATCTGAATAGTGCGGAACATCTGAGAGATAATCTCTTTATCTGCCTCTCCCTCCGCATAAAAAGGGTTATAATTGCCGCTGAGACCGCTGACTCCTATTTTCAATTCCGAACCGACAGAAGAAAAACCGCCGTTATTTTTACAAGCCGGTAACAATGCAAACATAAGACAAAGAAAAAATATCAATGCCTTTCTTTTTATTTTCATGGTAATAATACCCCTTAAAATATATTCTTATATATTTTACCATATTAATTAAAAAGATACAATAAATTTTATAAAAAAAACGGTATCTCCCGGAGGAGATACCGCAATAAAACCGTTATCAGTTTTTATATTCCTTGAAATCCTTATAGATTTCTTCGGTATAAACATTATTTTCGCTCTTATCATGGAGAGGATACCAAACCTGAGCAAAGAAGGGGTTAACCTTTGCTTCATCATCATAAGCCCAACGGAACTTCTTCTGCTCAGCCTTTTCAAGGGTTGAGGGAAGCTCTTCGTTACACCAATGACCGCCGCGAAGAACAAGGTTGGGTGACATCATAAATTCGTGGCCGTGTGCACACTTCCAGAGAACAGGAGTATACATATCAACGATTTCGGTTGCAAGGCATTCGCCGCCTCTGAAAGCAGCTGCCTTCTTGAGGTCTTCAAGAGTAAGTGAATCGAAATCCTTTGTTTCGTCATAACCGTGATCAAGAACACGAGCATTCTTGGGGTTATCATCGGGACGATAAACCTTAACCTTGCTCCAATCGTTACCGATTGCATTCCATTTCTCCATTGAACCGACATAAGCATTGATTCTGGGAGTAACATTATTAGCCTTCCACCAGAGAGTACCGTAAACAGGTGTCTGAGCAATCTTCTTCATAAAGGGCTTAACAGCAAATGCGAAGGGCTTTGCAAGCTTTGCAAGCTTATAGAACCATTCAACTCTGTTCATAACACTCTTGAAATAGTCTTCAATAGGCATATTAGCACGGAAATGACAATATTTTTCAAGTACATCCGAGTCAAGATACCACTGACCGTGGAAGTTTCTTGTGATAAACCAATCAGGATCAAAGAGCTTTCTGGGATCGCCGAGACCGAGACCGTATTTACCGAGAAGGAGCTTTTCAAATTCAAAGTTAGTGATTCTGTACTGAGGACCTGAACCGATATTATAGAATCTTCTCCAGAACTCTTCAGGAATATCATCACCGCAAACATTTACAAGAAGGCGGCCTGAGTCTTCAACTGTTGCCCATTCAAGAACACCGTTGATAACAACATGATACATAATGGGTTCCATATTCTTAACGATTTCAGGATAAAGAATACCTGACTGACGGAGTGATACCCAATGCTTGAGACCTGACTCAGCAAAAACAGCTTCAGCAAGAACCTTTGAAGTTGCATAATGGTCATATACGCTGATTTTAATGGGGTCGCCTGTACGTGCCCAATGGATAGGATCATCTCTTTCGCCTGTTTCTGCAACAGTACCGATATAAACAACCTTAACTGCATCGGGATCAGGCTGAGCCTTGACAGCCTTAACAATATTTTTTGCAGCACCTACATTGGTCTTGATTGTGTTTATGGGATAATAGTCAGCTGAGGGCGAAACCATACCGCCGACATGAAGAACATAATCAGCACCGTTTACACACTCAAGAACGCTTTCATACTTCTTAAGGTCGCCCCAGACAATTTTAACAGAGGGGTCGTTCATGTAGGGAGCAAACTTCTTTCTGTTCTTATCGCTGTCACGAAGAAGAACAACAATGTTGAACTGATTCTTCTTAGCATAAAGCTGCTGAAAGCCTTCCCAACCCATTGTGCCCGAAGCACCGGTAAGGAATACCGTCTTTTTCTGTGCCATTTTGAATTCCTCCAAAAAAAATAAATTTTGTCAAAATGCTACAATATAATGTTAACATAATAATTACTATAAATCAATAGCTTTTTTCAGACAAAATGTATATTTTTGAACCAATTAATAAATATTAAACATCTCTTTAAACATCTTTTCAACAGTATACATCTGGTTAATTTCTTTAATTCTTCCTTCAACAAATAAAGATGCATCCTTAACTCTGCAGTTATATCCGATGTCAATTCCGCAAAGGCCAAGATGATATTTTGCATTTATGGGATACATCTGACACTCAGCAATTGAAGCAAAAGCAAGAAATGCCTGTACCTTTTCTGCTTTTTCAGGTTCAGATTTGTAGTTTTTGCAAAGCCATGAATAAATTTCAGGATGGAAGTTTGCCATAACACCTGAAAAACCTGCACAGCCTGCTCTGAGAGACTCAAGAAGAGTTGCTGAGTTTGCATTATAAATCTTAAGTCCGAGACCTTCAACAGCTTTAAGCTTATCTTTTATCATTTCAATCTGGCAACAGGTGTCCTTTAAGAATTTCAGTCTTCCGTCAAGAGCACACTGTCTGAGAGTTTCAGGGCTCATAATGCGTTTATAAGGATAAGGACACTCATATATTCCGAGACCGATTTCGGGAATTGACGAAACCATCTTTTCGTAATTCTTAAGAAATACTGAATCATCTTCATTTTCCTTGGCAAAACGGTTAGCAATAAAAACATATGCATCAATACCTTCATTTATAAAAGCGTTTGCTTCATAAATCTGACGGTCAAGCTCGTCTGCAGTATGACCGGATGCAATAATACTCATATCTGACGGTTTATTTTTCATTATAAATTTGAGAAGCTCAAGTCTTTCTTCAAATGAGAGAAAGAAAATTTCACTTGACTGACAAATTGCAAAAACACCGTCAACTCCGTTTTCGGAATACCATTCAAGAATCTGCAGAACTCCGTTATAATCAATTTTATTATCGGAGGTAAACGGAGTTACCATAGTCGGATATACGCCGTCGGGAATGTTTTTTATCATATTTTTTTCACTCCTGAAAATAGTTTAAGAGGCAGTTTTATCTGCTGCTATTAGTTTAAACTTAATATACCGCTTTGTCAATGCTATGTATTCAATTTTTTTCTTATAATTTCAAGCACTACCTTTTCACGCCTTGAAACCTGAACCTGAGTCATTCCGAGTTTCAGTGCGGTTTTTGACTGAGTCATACCCGAATAATATCTTAATTCAATCATTTTTCTGTCATGTTCGTCAAGGGATTGCAGCACCTGTCTCAGCGCAAGAAAATCATTTATTTCATTTTCGGGCGAATCAACCGGAATATCAATCTGACTCTCGCCTTCTTCACCCGCAGTAAGAGAAACAACAGGCATTGCTGCATTAAGAAGCATCGCAGCTTCTTCCGGCTCAATTTTTATTTTATCCGCAAGCTCAAAGATCGTAGGATCCCGTCCAAGCTCCGATGATAACATATCACGGATTTTAACCGCCATTCTTGATTTTTCCTTGACGGTTCTGCCGATTTTAACCGGTCCTCCGTCACGGAATATTCTTTTAATTTCTCCGAGTATAACCGGAACGGCATAAGTGGAAAAAGAAAACCCCTTTGTTTCATCAAAGTTATCTGCGGCTTTTATCAGTCCAACGCAACCCGCCTGAAACAAATCATCATATTCCACTCCCCTGCCTTTGAATCTGTTTGCACATGAATGAACGAGTCCGAGATTATTTTCAACAGTTTCGTTTCTTTTGGATTCAGACACGGTCATCGGTTGCACTCCGTCCCGAAAAAATTTTTTCAAGAGTAACAACCGTTCCTTTTTCAATTTTTGATGTTACTTTGATTTTGTCACAGAAGCTTTCCATTACCGCAAAACCGAGCCCGGCCCTTTCTCCGCCAAGCGTTGTGAACAGCGGCTCCATTGCTTGTCTGATATCGGCAATACCGCAGCCCTTATCCTTGATTCTGACTTTAAAAAGTCCGTTTTCATATATTCCTGCCCATATGTATATTTTACCGACCGAATCCGGATAAGCATGAACTATACAATTTGTCACAGCCTCGCTTACTGCCGTCCTTATATCAGATAAGTCTTCTATATTCGGGTCAAGCTGAGCTGCAAAAGCCGCAACCGCCGCCCTTGCAAACGCCTCGTTTACAGAACGGCTTTCAATCTGGAGTTTCATTTCATTAACAGCTTTCATCTTCATCATCCTTTCATTTTGTTTTTAATGTTACCAGTTTTTCAAGCCCTGCAAGTCTCATCATTGAATACAGTCTGCCTGAAAGATTAACAACCTCAATATTTGCTCCAAAACTTTCGGCAAGTCTGTATCTTCCGAGAATAAAACCTATTCCCGAACTGTCCATAAATGTCACATCCGCAAAATCAAATCTGATATTTTTTGCTGATGAAGTTTGTATCGCCTCGTCCGCTTCAAGTCTGAGGGCAGCAGCATTATGATGATCAATTTCACCGCTGAGAAAAACCGTAAGTCTGACGGGTGATGAGTTTATTTTTATTGCCATTTCAACTCTCCTTTACATAAAAAAATCCCTCATCCATAGGATAAGGGATTGATAATAAAAATAATGTTGAATTTTTGATTTTTTATAAATTAAGAAGATAATTTCTGATTTCACCTGCAAGATAAAAAGAGCCGCATACAACCAGTGCATCCTCCGGCTGCGTAATATTCACGGCGGCTTTGACAGCCTTTACCGGGTCGGAAATATCATAACAGTTTTTGCAAAACATACTTGCGGATTTCATAAGTTCATCGCTCGGAAGTGCTCTGGGAACATCAGCTTTTGTTGCAATGAATGTATCGGCATAACAAGCTACCGATTTAATATATGAAAAATAATCTTTGTCCGCCATAAGAGAAGAAAGCATAACAATTCTTTTATCAGACAGATGTTTTTCTATAAAAGAGGAAAGTGCATTTGCACACCCTTCATTATGACCTCCGTCAAGAATAATTAAAGGCTTTTTTCTCAGAAGCTCCATTCTCGCAGGCATAACGGTCATCTCAATTCCCGATTTGATTACCTCATCGGAAATACAAATATTGAACCTTTCGAGAGACCTTATCGCCTCAATTGCCGTGCACGAATTATAAACCATATGCTTGCCTGCAAGAGGTAATTTATAGGATAAACCGCAATATTCAACCTGCGTTCCGTTCATATCCTCATCTTCAACAGAAAGTTCAGAAACATCAGGAATCCTGAGAGAGTTGTGTTTATCCCTGCAGGTTTTTTTGATAATTTCCATTGCCTTCTCATCCTGAAACGGGTAAATAACGGTTTCAGCACCGAATTTTATAATTCCGCATTTTTCATAAGCAATTTTTTCTATCGTATCACCGAGAATTGCGATATGATCAAGCGAAATACTTGTTATAACGCTGACATAAGGAGCATTTATAATATTAGTTGAATCAAGCCTTCCGCCGAGACCGACTTCCAGCACCACAAAATCGCATTTCTTTTTTTCAAAATAAAGAAATGCAGCAGCTGTCACCGCCTCAAACTCGGTGGGCTGAATATCATTCAGCAAAAGAACATCAATCGCTTCTTTAACCCTTTCAACGCAATCTGAAAGCTCACTTTTCTCAATCATGTTACCGTTATACTGAATGCGTTCTCTGAAATCAGTTACATAAGGAGAAATGAAAAGTCCCGTGTTATAACCGCTTTTTCTGAGGATATTGGAAATCATGGTCGAGGTTGAACCCTTGCCGTTTGTTCCCGCAACATGGATAACCTTCAGCTTTTCCTGAGGATTCCCGAGTGCATCGCATAATGCTTTTATACGTTCCATTCCGGGCTTTATACCGAATTTTTGCAAAGAGTGAATATATTCGATTGCTTCGTTACAATTCATAACATCACCTGTAAAAATGGAGATGGTAAGTTAATGATTTATGATAATCTTACCGTTGCAATATAACTGCCGTATGACCAGCAGTCACCGCTTGACAATGTAACGGGAACCGCTATCTCGCCCTTTGCGGAATCATCGGTATTTTCAAGATTTGCAACAAGAACCATGCTGTCTTTTGTAAGCTTATCAAGAGATTCCTTCGGTCCGCAAACTGTCATATGAGTAAAACTGAGATTAACAAGTTCAGCTGTCATTCCGCTCGGCAGATTATTGAATTCTATATTCAGCGGTACTTCAAGAATTGATGAAACAACATTTCCGGTGTCAACGGTAACGGTGAATCTTTCAGTTCCGTCAAGCATAACAACACCCGAAATATCTGAAGCGGGAACATCAAAGGTATTGACTCCGGGACGAAGTTCGGAAAAATCAATAGTGTAAATATCAATTCCGTCAATACCCTCAAGCTTCTTTTCGGGAATACCGAAAACAGCCGTTGAAGGCTCTATTTTAACTTCAAACGGGAATTCATTGATGTATTCCGAAGGAATATTGACAAAGCTGCATTCAACGGGAAGCGTTGAAATTTTATATACCGGAAGAGTAATCTGAATAGATTCTGACTGGCGGTTGAATTTAATGTAGTTTACTCCTGAACCGTCTTTGGTAATAACCGAAAGTGCAGCATCAACAGTTGTATTTTCGGTCAGTAAACCGTCAACAACAGCACTCGCAACTACTTTTTCAATTTTATTGACCTGAATTTCAGGACCCGAGACACTGACTTTATCCGCTTCCTGAAAAATATAATCACCGAGATGATATCCGTCTGCAACTGAGCTCTCGCTGATATCTATTTCAGCTTCAACAAGAAATTCTTTTGTTTTCGGATAGTCAAAATATACTTCGATTTCATCATCGGAAAGCTCAATAATGTTATAGCCGGGTCTTTCACTTTTTGTTGAAACATCAAGCTTCAATGTCTGGGTGCCCGGAGAACTTACAACGGTTGAAGTTGTTACAACGATATCATCAACAATATCATCTGCATCAACAACATATTTCTGACCGCTGACAGTAACATCAACAGTAAAATCAGTTTCGCCGAAAGGCTTGAGCCCAAAATTCTCTTCAATTTTTTTATAGTCAATCTGAACGGGAATGTTGGTTTTGGTTTCGGTAATTACGGCAGCAAATTCAATCGAAGCGAAAAGCCAGAAACCGACTGCAACAATAACGGAAAAAACCAAAAGAAACCTGTTATTATAAAAAAGATCACTGAGTTTAAATTTCTTCTTCATTTCTTTATACCCTTGAATAATTTAGTGAATATGTTTCCGTCGCTGTTTCCTTCTTCGGAGGAATCTTCAACAAGGTAGTTCATCAGCATTTCGCGCAGTTCTGATTCGGTGAGACCTCTGGTCAGCGTTCCTTTAAAAGCAACCGAAACGATACCTGTTTCCTCAGACGAAACAATAACCATTGCATCACTCTGCTCACTAATTCCTATAGCCGCTCTGTGCCTTGTTCCGAGGTCACTGGCAACATTTTCTCTTGTAAGAGGAAGAACGCATCCGGCGGAATGAAGCCTGCCCTCTCTGACAACTGCCGCTCCGTCATGCAAGGGAGATTTCGGGAAGAAAATATTACCGATAAGCTCATGTGTTATCTGTGCATCAACAATCTTACCGGTTTTTATGACATCGCCGAGAAGAGTTTCTTTTTCCATGACAATAAGTGAGCCCGTCTTGGTATTGCTCATACGGAAAACAGCCTTTGCAATTTCGATTATTGACTCGCTGAGCACTGCTTTTCTTTCAGAATTGTTACCCTTAAGAAAACCGATAAGTCCCGAAAAACGACTGTTACCGACTTTTTCAAGAACCTGGCGGATTTCTTGCTGAAAAAGGACAATAAGAACAATAATTATGTTTTGAAATACAATACTCAGAACAAACGAGCTTGCCTGCATTTCAAGAGCAGAAATAACGACAAATGCTGCACCAAGTAAAATAAGACCTTTCACAAGCTGAAACGCACGGGTTTCACGGATAAGCTTGATTCCGTTGTAAATCAGAAATGTTATAAGACAAATATCAAGAAAATCCGTTATTCCAAATTTAAGCGACGGGATTTTTGAGAAAAAATCCATTACATTTTCTAATGCGGTCATAAATTACGACCTACCTTCCTAATAACTGCAAAAAAATAATAACATAAAGAATCTCAGGATTCAAATAAATACTGCAAATTTAACAAAAAATTAATTTTCAATAAGGCACACAGCATGTGCAGCCATTCCGTCACCGCTTCCGGTAAATCCGAGGCCCTCTTCAGTTGTTGCTTTTACACTCACAAAATCAAGCTCTACACCGCAAGCAGACGCGATATTCGCTCTCATTTCATTGATATATGGACGCATTTTCGGCTTCTGTGCAAGAAGTGTTGCATCAATGTTAACAACTGAATACCCCTTTTCATTAACAACACGAACAACCTCTGTAAGCAAAACAAGACTGTCTGCACCTTTGTATTTTTCATCATTATCGGGAAAAAGACATCCGATATCTCCGAGTGCCGCTGCCCCGAGAAGCGCATCACTGATTGCATGAAGAAGCACATCAGCATCAGAATGACCGAGCAAACCTTTTTCATAAGGAATTTCAACACCGCCGATAATCAGCTTTCTGTTTTCGGTAAGCTTGTGAACATCATATCCGTGACCTATTCTGAGCATTCTTTCATCTCCCTTTCAATTTCTTTGACATCTTCAAGAAATCTTTCATATGTTGTTACACAATTGAGAACTTTGATAAGTGAATTCGCCGATAGTCTTTCCGGAAAAGAATAATATCTGAGCATGGCAGCTCTTTTTTTGGAGCTGTCTTCACCGCCGGTGAAACCAAGTTCATATAAATCAAGCTTTGTAATGGGTCTTTCGGGCTCGGGCGATGATTCACAAAGAACTCCGGCATTGGAAAGTGCCTGCATAATTATTTCTTCGGAAACACCTTCAACGCCAAGCTTTCCTTCCTTTGAGGGCTCGGTTTTACGGCTTTCTTTTCCGAAAATATCGGGAATATATGCATGAAAAATATTTTTTTGATCAACTGTTGAACCAATAAAAGACCGGATTTTAAAACCAGCAGAATCGCTGTCTGTCAACACAAGTATTCCGCGCTTCTCTGCAAGCTTACGAATCATAAGCTGCAACTCTTTATCCTTAAAAATGCCGAAGCCGTCGGTCTGAATAATAGGTGCATCAATCATATTTGAAAGCTTTATTTTATCGTATTTTCCTTCTACGATAACCGCTTGTTTTATCTTAATCATGTTATCTGACTACCCTCGCAAGTTTAACTACTGTCTGTTCAAGTACAAGTCTTTTATCAAGTGCGGAGCTTTTAAGAGTTGTATCCGCCCACGAAAGAATTTCCATACACTCAGCAATATCCGCAAACGAAAGCGAAGAACCGTTTCTTGCGGCATTGGTAAGTCTGAATTCTTTTCCTGCATAATTATAATATTTTGCAACATCCTCCGCACGATTACCGGATTTTACCGCAGCCTTTGCCCGATAAATATCGGAATACTGTGCAATAAGTGCACCAAGAATCTGAAATTCATCTTCTCTTTGCTCAAAAAGAAGTGAAAGCTTTCTGAAAGCACTGTCAAATCGGCCTGAAATCAGATCTTTAATCATATCAAAAACCTTTGCATCCAGACTTTTGATACACACCGAATCAACATCCGTCTTTGTAACCTCTTCACCGGACGCATAGGCACATACTTTTTCCATTTCATTGAGAAGTGTGTTTAGATCACTGCCTACACACGAAATAAGATATGAAGCAACTCCCTTGGCAAATGGCTTGTTCCTTTTTTTTGCACCGCTTTCGATTAATTTTATCAGCTCTGCAGGAGTTTTTCTGTCAAGCTTCACGGCATAACCGAATTTATCAAACAGCTTTACAGCTTTATTCCATTTTGCACCCTTGGGTTCATGTGCCGTAAACGAAAAAATCAACGCACAGTCATCCGGATTATCAGAAAGCACACGCTCAAGCTGTTCAAATCCGTTGTCGTCAAGTAAATCAAGAGGAAAGTCCTTGACAAGAACACATTTGGTTTCTGCCATCATAGGAACAGCCTCCGCACACTCGTAGACATCCGAGAGAGTGCAATCCTTTCCGTCAAAAGTATGAAAATTAAAATCTGCAAAGGATTCGTCAACCGTCTTTTTTATGATTTTATTAATATATATTTTTTTAAGGTAGCTTTCTTCGCCGTAAATAACATAAACACCGACAGGATTTTCTTTCAGCTTTTCTTTTAAAGAAGATTCATTTAAAACCGGCATAAAAACTATCCTTTCTTTTCAATTTCTGTTTGCACTGATGTAACCGTTTTCTGCACGGATAAGAATATCTCCACAGCCCGCGGTCGCAACGCATCTGACTCCGGAATCAGAAAGCTCATCCTGAAGGATAATGCCTCTGTCATTTTCAGAATTAACTATCATTAAACTGCATTTTTTATTCTCAAGATTTTCCGGATAATCGTTTCTTGTTATAACAATATCGGCATTTTTACACTCATCAGGTAATGCAGAATAATCAAAAACTGCATCAAAGCACACAAGTGCTGACATATCAACAGTTTGAAGATAAATACATCCGGAATTATCTGTCGGATAATAAACACAGTTGAAATTATCACTTTCAATTTGTTTATTCAATTCAAACACTCTGCTTTCTGCAAGAAGATGCATGCTTCCATGAGGCAGAGTTCCGTAATAAAGTGTTTCGGGTTTAGTAAACAAAAGAGTATCAATAAGATAAGACGATGAATATTCATCAGAAGAAGGAACTATCATACAATCAACAGAATTTCCGTATTTCTGAATAGTATCCGCAATGGTTTTACTGCCGAAAAACTCGGTTCCTCCACAACCTATAAGAATGTTTTCACCGTTTTTTGATGCAAGAACAGCGGTTCCGTTACCGACATCAAGAATATTTAGCCTTGTTTCGGACTCTCTTGAAACGGAAGAAAACATAAGTCCGAATGTAAAAATAACGGCGCACAGAGCACATGTCAGTCCCGGAAGTTTCTTTCCGAAATATGCCATAAACAAAGACATAAAGCAAAGCATCAATACTCCGCAAACAATTACAGCTGCCGTATCACTGTCTGCTCTGAAAGTAAGCAAATCAAAATCCGCAAAAAAGCGTGAAATTCTGATCAGCAAGCTACATAGAAAATCCGCAAGATTTCCCGGGAAATCAAAATTTTCTCCGAAAACGGTTCCGCACACTGCTGCTGCAGCGGAAAAGATAATACACAAAGAAGCAATCGGAACCGCAAGCATATTTGATGCATAAACCGCAAAATTGAATTCATAATATATTTTCATCAGAACGGGAACGGTAAATGCGGTTGCACTTACGGGTATCATAACTGCACCGATAAAAGAATGTAATATATCCGTAATAAAAATATTGTCGGATTTTTTGAAACGCTCATCAATTTTCGGCTTTACATATTGTGAATACATAATAAGCCCGAGCGTTGAAAGAGCGGAAAGCTGAAGGCCGACAGAGCCCATGGCAAACGGATTGAAAAGAGCAATCACAGTAAGAGCGAAGCCCAGAGAATTAAGGGAATCACGCTTTTTATGTAATATATTTGAGAGTAGATAAAGAAGCATCATTATTCCGGAACGAACCACCGAATAGGTCATACCTGCAATCAGCATGAATCCTGCTACTGCAAAGGCGGTTATACTGCTCGAAATGCGTTCGCCGATTTTCATCTTTTTAAGTAATCCGAGAATGAAATGGGCACACAAAGACAAGTGGAAACCGGAAACACAAATTATGTGAGTCATTCCGGATAATCGAAAATCACTGAGTAATCCGGATGAAAGATCGTTTCTGTCACCGATAAGAAGTGCGGTTGCAAGTGCACCACTTTCTCCCGGCACAGCACGGTGGACAGCATTTTTTATCACTTTGCGGATATCAACCACCGTTTTTGAAAAGGGCTTTTCGGATTCGGGGATGTTTTTAACGGAATACTCCCCTTCATGCGGATATGCTCCGATAAAAACTCCCTTTGCTTTGTTTGACGCAAGAAACTCTTCGCTTGTTGCTCCGAGAACATAAAAAGTGAAATTCCCCTCTACAATGTCATATGGTTCTGCATCAGGTAATGATGAAAACACAACTCTGAGCTTTACCCCTGATTTTTCTCCGTCAACAGTCAGTGCCTCAGCATCATAATAATAATTTCCGTAATTTTGTTCAGGATAATCTGTGAGAAGAAGGGTGGTTTTGCACGTTTTTCCGGCATAATCAACTGCAGGAATATAATTAAAATTAAGCTCCGAAAGCAAAAGCAGGCAGGCTATTACTCCCGTTGCAAACGCACAGGGAAAAACTCTGTTTTTTCTCGCTTCAGTAATAAAAACACTTATTACCAGAGCGACAGCAAATACACAAAGTGCAGCCGTTATCGCTCCGGTATCATAATTAAAAAATAATGAAATTATGAAAAACACCGTAAAACCTATTACGGCAAAGGGACGGGGCATAAAACCACCACAAAATGATTATTTTTCAATAAGAGGGATTACGCCAAGAAATGTTATATCCGTTCTTTCCGCCGCATCACCTTCTGCAAGAACAGCGGCTTTTGCAACAACATCAGCATCAAACTTTGCACAAAGGGCCTCAACCGCTTTGAGAGATTCACCGGTGCTGATAACATCATCAAGAATAACCACACGCTTGCCTCTTATCTGTTCACCTTCAACACCATCAAGAATAAGCGTCTGCTCTGCATCAGTAGTTATCGAACGAACGCTGACCGAAACAGCATCCTTCATATAAAGCTTTGCTTTTTTTCGTGCTACAAAATATTTTTTTCCGCTCTGCCTTGACATTTCATAAGCAAGAGGAATGCTCTTCGCTTCGGGAGTAACAATATAATCAAACTCAGGAAGTCTTTCAAGAAGCTTTGTTGCCGAATGAACCGTCACTTCAACATCACCGAAAAGAATAAAGGCAGCAATATCAAGCTTTTCACTTATCGGGCATCTGAGCAGGTCTCTTTTGAGACCTGCAATATCAACTCTGTAATATTCAGACACAGTAACACCTCCATCAACCTGCAGGCCATGTAAACTCACGGCCGCTCATAAGATGAAAATGAATGTGTTTTACGGTCTGACCCGCACTGTCACCGCAATTATTGACAATTCTGAATCCGTCAAGATTCTTTTCTTTTGCAATCTTTGCGGCAACCTCAAAAACATGAGCAACAAGACCGCTGTTACCTGCATTGATTTCTGCCGCGGAAGCAATATGCTCTTTGGGAATTATAAGAATATGCACGGGTGCCTGGGGTTCAATATCGTTGAAAGCAAGGACTTTATCATCCTCATAAACCTTTGATGAAGGAATATCACCGTTAATTATTTTACAAAAAAGACAATCCATAATTATTCTCCTGTCAATTATTTAAGCATTCCCTTAAGAATTCCGGAAACAGCCTCCATAGCTGCACCGATATTTGAAACATCCTTTGTACCTGCCATTGCACTGTCGGGTCTTCCGCCGCCTGAGCCTCCTGCAAGCTTTGAAACCTCTCTTACGATATTACCTGCATGTGCCCCCTTTGCAACTGCTTCTTTACCGCATGCACAAGCAAAGTTGGCACTTGCACCGTTAATACCGCATATAACAGCAACAGCATTTTCATTTTCCTTAACCTTATCGCACATAGAGCGAAGGTCACCGGGATTAACACCTTCAACAGTTGTTGTAACAAGGCAGATACCGTTTACATCAACTGCATTGCTCATAAGGTCACCTGTTTTGAGCTGTGAAAGCTCTGCACGAAGCTGTTCAATTTCCTTATCCTTTGCCTTAAGATCATTCATAAGAGCATTGGCTTTTTTATCAAGATCGCTCACATTTGCAAGCTTCATGGTTGCAGCTGTTGCATTGATAAGTGCGTTATTTTTTGCAATATATTCAAGTACACCGAATCCTGTAACAGCCTCTATTCTGCGTACACCTGCAGCAACGGATGATTCAGAGATAATCTTGAAAAGACCGAGCTTGCCTGAATTGTCAACATGAGTACCGCCGCAAAGCTCTGTTGAAAAATCTCCTGCTTTTACAACACGCACGATATCGCCGTATTTTTCGCCGAAAAGAGCCATTGCACCTGCTTTTTTTGCTTCTTCAATAGGCATCTCCGTGCTTGTTACAGGAAGTGCGGAAAGAATAACTTCATTAACTCTGTTTTCAACCTTTTCAAGCTCTTCTGAAGTAAGTGCCGAAAAATGTGTGAAGTCAAATCTCATCGCGGTATCATTTACAAGCTGACCCGCCTGCTCAACATGTGAACCGAGTATTTCGCGAAGTGCAGCCTGAAGAAGATGAGCTGCGGTATGATTTCTTCTGGTTGAAGCTCTTGATGCTTCGTCATAAACCGTAACAGCTGCATCACCGACTTTTATACCGTCGCCCGTAAGAGTGCCGTGATGAAGATATGCTCCGTCGGGATCCTTGGTTGTGTTTGTAACCTCAAAAACAGATTCGCCGATTCTGATAACACCGACATCACCTGTCTGACCGCCGCTTTCAGCATAGAAGGAAGTTTTATCAAGAACTACAATTGCACTGTCACCGTCATTTATAAAATCTTTTCTTTCTCCGTCGGAAACAAGAGCAAGCACAATACCTTCGGTACCGTTTTCCGTATAACCTGTAAATTCGGTTTTTGCTATATCTTTAAATGAAACGCCACTGTTTCTCCAGTCAGAGTCTGCTGCATTTCTTTTTGCACTCTTTGCCTTAAGTCTTGCTTCTTCAACAAGCTGACGGAATCTTTCCTCATCAACTGTAATATTTCTTTCGTTTGCAATTTCTTTTGTAAGGTCAATGGGGAAGCCGTAGGTATCCTGAAGCCTGAAAGCATCATCACCGGAAAGAATGCCGTTTTCAGCTTTTTCCATCATATCATTGAGAAGACCAAGACCCGAGTCAATTGTTTTATAGAAGCTTTCTTCTTCAGTTGAAATAACTTTTTTGATATAATCGCTCTTCTCAACAAGGTTGGGATATGCATTAGCATTTTCTGCAATAACAGTATCGCAAACCTCTGCAAGGAAGGGTCTGTCAATGCCGATAAGTCTACCGTGGCGTGCAGCTCTTCTGAGAAGTCTTCTGAGAACATAGCCTCTGCCGCTGTTTGAGGGAAGAACACCGTCACCTACCATAAAGGTTGTGCTTCTGATATGGTCAGTAATAACGCGAAGTGAAATATCCTTTTTTTCATCATCATGGTAATTGAGCTTAGCAATTTCCATGATGTGCTTCATAATATTACGCACGGTATCAACTTCAAAAAGATTGTCAACATCCTGCATGACACATGCAAGTCTTTCAAGACCCATACCTGTATCAATGTTGGGATTTGCAAGACGGGTATAGTTGTTTTTACCGTCATTTTCAAACTGAGTAAATACGAGATTCCAGACTTCAATAAATCTGTCACATTCACAGCCGACTTTACAGTCGGGGCTGCCGCATCCCTTTGAGGGACCTCTGTCAAAATATATTTCCGAGCAAGGACCGCAGGGACCTGCACCGTGCTCCCAGAAATTATCTTCTTTGCCGAAACGAACCATATGAGAAGGATCAACACCGACTTCCTTTGTCCAGATATCATATGCTTCATCATCCTCAAGATAAACACTTACATAAAGAAGCTCCTCGGGAATTTCAAGAACCTTTGTAAAGAACTCCCATGCCCAGGCGGTTGCTTCACGCTTGAAATAATCACCGAATGAGAAGTTGCCGAGCATTTCGAAATATGTGCCGTGACGTGCGGTTTTACCTACATTCTCGATATCAGGTGTACGGATACACTTCTGACAGGTAGTAACTCTTTTTCTGGGAGGAGTGACCTCACCCGTAAAATACTTTTTCATCGGAGTCATACCCGCATTGATAAGCAGAATACTCTTATCACCCTGGGGAACAAGTGAGAAACTGGGTAATCTCAGATGCTCTTTTGACTCAAAAAACGAGAGATATTTCTCTCTTAATTCATTTAAACCCATCCATTTCATAATTAAATATCCTCCTGTGGAGCTTAAAGCTCCGAAAAATTTACAAAAAAATAAAAAAAGGTGCAATTCAACAATTCGGTAATGGGACGGCTCAAAACCGCGGTACCACCCAAATTGTGCAACGCACCACTCAAAACCTTTAACGCAGGCAACGCCGCCGTTCATCACGGCAGAGCTCAGGGGCGGCCTTAATCCGCTTTTTTGCCTGAAAACCGTTTCAGCAGCTCGGTTTTCTCTCTGTAAAGCAAGCGAAGAATTCTTCCCCGTCACGGCTTCAAATATTTATATTGATATTATATCACTTTCAAAGTGATTGTCAAGATTCCGCAACCGTCCTTAAATGACGGTTGCGGACAGGATCAATTGATTATTCTTCAACAAGTTCAAGATTGAGCATTGAAACCCAGGCAATTTTACCTTCGTGCTTAATTCCGAGCCATTCTTTGCCGTTTTTGGCGGTTTTTACCGAATATCCGATAACAACATCGCCGGAATCAAGTTCACCGACAAGGTTAGCATTTGCATTTGCAGCATCTCTGATATTTGCACCGTCATCAGATGTTACCTTGTATTTTCCGAGAATTGCTTCATCCGGATTTTCAGCAATATCTGTTGATTCCTGCTCAATAACATTGATATTTACACCCTTGAAACTTGCGACTGCATCACCTACAAGAATAACACCCATCACGCCATCCTTGCTTGCAATAAACACGCCGTCTTTACCGGGCATGATATTATCATAATTAAAAGGAACAACTTCTTTATTTTTTAAGTTGATGATACCCATCTTACCGTCTTTCTTGACAGCAATGAGTCCGTTTGTAACGGGGCGACAGAAATCACATGCTGCAGCTGCACCAAGCTGAAGCTCATTTACCGCTTCATATTCATACTTGATAACTCTCTTGTCATCTTCCTGTCTAACATAGCCCCACTTATCATCTTTTCTTGCAGCCGCATATCCTTCAAAATAACGGTCGCGTTCATCATATGATACATCACCCATGGAATCCGTATCAATTGAATGAGCCGAATGAGGAGTTTGTGAAAGAGTAACTACACCGTTTTCAATAGTAAACTCGTATGATTCGTTGCCGTATTTTACAAGACTGTGATAGCTGTCTCTTTCAGAATAATCTCTGCCGCTGCTGCAGCGGTCAAAGCCATCATAATAGGGCTGAAGGATAACATTACCCTGATAATCCATAAGTCCGTATTTTCCGGTTGTCTTTGATTTGAAATAGCAGCAGTTTTCATCAAGATAAACTACTTCTTCACATTCCGAAAATCCGCCTTCAACCCACTTATATCCTTCGGCATTGACTGCCTGAGCCTGAGTTGTCTGTGCAACATTACCTGCATCGGGAGTGCTTACGTCGGGTTCATCACCTCTGCCTGCAGCAACTGCAATAACAATGATAAGAACAACAAGAAGAGCACCGGCAATACCGAGAATTTTAGGATTTGCCTTGATATTCGGCATTTTGAATGCGGGCTTTGACTTCTTTTCGGGCTGCTTCGGTGATTCAGTCATCACGGGTGCAGTAGGAGCAAAGTTGTTAAGGGTTTCATCGGAAACAGAAGAAGGTGTATCCGAAACGGTAAAAGTCGGGATATCAATTTCTTCTTCTTTTTCAGTCTCTGTTTCAACGGAAAACTCTTTTTCTTCGGAAGCACTTCCGTTATCAAGAATTTCATTGATTTTCTGCTTGAAAGAAATAATATTTGAAGGCTCAGTCGAAGCTTCAGCTGTTTCTTCAGCCGCTTCGGGTGCTGCTTCTTCGTTAACAGAAGGAGCACTGTTCTCAGCAGGAGCTTCAGTTACCTCTTCTGCCGGAGGAACAATCGGTGCTGCAGGCTTTGAAGCCTCATATGCATCAATTGCATATATAAAAATATCTCTGACGGCTGTATTATCAATTGCTGTATCTACAGCCTTAAACTGAAAGATTCTTGTTAAAACGGGAAGTGCTTTCGTCTGCTCGGATTCGCGTGACGAAATTGAGCAAAAAGCAAGAATTTCAGCTCTTGCCTTTCCGAGAAGTGCATTTGCAGTGCTCTCGGAAACACCAAGAAACTTTGCAAGTGCGGGAACAGGCATTCCGTTATTGTAATGAAGAACAATTGCAGTTCTGAGAACAGGCTTTAAAGCTGCAACAGCTTCAAGAATTTTTACACAAGCCTCTCTGTCTGAAAGAACGCTTTCAGGAAGAAAATCGGAAGAAACATCTTCAGCTCCTGCTTCTGCATCACCAAAAACAAACTTCTGTGTTTCTTTGTATACAAGAGCAACATTCTGCTTCATCCAGATTTCAAAGGCTTCGGGTCTTTTGAGTTTATCAATAGTACAGAAGGCTCTTGCATATGCTTTCTTTGTTATCTCTGAGGCAGAACCGTCACCGGCGGTAAGTGTATCGGCAAGAAAGAATGATGCCTTAAGGGTTTTTGAATAAAGCTTCGCCATTGCATCGGTATCACCGTTACATGCGGCTGCAACATACTGAACCATAGTTTCGCTCACCTGGAAATCCACTCCAATCATAAATATATTTTTAATCAATATTAACCTATTATTACAGTTATAATGATTTTATACCACATTTGGTGATTTGTCAAGCATATTAACCAATATTCAGTCAAGATATTGTAATAAAAAAGACTGCCTCAAACGAGACAGTCCTTATAAATTTTTATCAGGTTTCGGCAAACGGCGTGCTGATACGGGTCAATCTGAAATTTATCGGCTCACGGTTGCAGTTAAACCGATAAACGCTCATTACAAGTCCGACAGCAAAATATACACAAAGGTTTGATGAGCCGCCCGCACTCATAAACGGCAGAGTTATGCCGATACTGGGAAGAAGCATCAGACACATACCGATATTGATAATAACCTGAGAAGCAAGCATAAATGCAGTTCCGAAGCAAAGAAGACTTCCGGTTAAATTTCTGGACATTTTACCCACCGAAACAATTCGCAGGATGATAAAAGCAAAAACGGCAAGAAGAGCAATACAGCCAATAAATCCCAGCTCTTCTCCTACAACGGTAAAAACCATGTCGCTTTCATTTACGGGAACACCTGCAGCAGACTGTGTATAGGTGCCCTTGAACAGACCGTCACCCCAGAACATACCCGAACCTATGGCGTTTACGCCTCTCTGCTGCTGATAAATAATGTTTTTGTAAACATCCTCACTCAACGCAGACGGAAAATAAATCGCAAGGATTCTTCGCTTATGGAAAGATGCAAGGAACTTGGTCCACAAAAGAGGCATAACAGCAACAATCATTCCGATAGCAACGGCAAAATACCGTATCTTGACACCGGCAACATACATCATACCTACAAACATAAAAGCAAAAATCATTGCCGATCCGAGGTCATCAGTAATAATAATTATGCCGATGGGAACAAGTGCATGAAGTGCAAGAAGAAGAATATTTTTGATGCTGTTAATGTTATCCTTTACAGCGTTGACATGAGCCGTAAAAGTTACAATAAAGCCAATTTTTGCAAGCTCCGAGGGCTGAAAATTAACCGCAAAATCTCCCGACTTGATAATCGGAAGCCAGCACCTTGCATCAGGTCTGTCCTGCGTTCCTTCACCGAAAGGGAAAAGCAGCAGCAAAAGAAGCAGACACGCACCGCCCACAAGCGGCCATAAACCGACAACAGCATCATAATCAAGAAGCGATATGAAAAGACAGATTATAATACCTGCACCTGCCGCAACAATCATTGCCAGACAATCGCGGCTTATAAACTCGCCCGAATTTATCGCATCATTTCTTGTTGCACTGTAAACCATGAGTGCACCGAATGCCGATGTCAGAACACAAAGGAGATAAAGCAGAAAATCGGTTTCTTTCAGAGCATATTTAATTGTGCTTTTCTTGCCCAAAAAATCACCGCCGTAAATAAAATAATACTGTAATTAATTAAAATACACCTTTACCCCACAGAGTAATCCGTGGGGTAAAAGGAGAAATTCAATCAGTTGATTTCATCAAAAAGAGTAAGATATGCATCTGCAATGTATGCACCTGCTTTGGGTCCGGTTGAAACGATTTCCTCGTTTTCTGTAAGATATGAACGCCAGTCATTGTCTGTCATCATGTAACCGATCTGATCATTTGTAATTCCGAACACAAGAAGCTTTCTGTCTGTGCAGTCAACAAATGCACTGTAATTCCATTCAGTACCGTCCCATGAATCCTCAGCACCGATTGCACCGCCGTAAGCGATTTCAGCTGCAAGCTCACCGGGAATAATTGCAATAGCAAGATTGGTACCGAATTCCGCATAACCGAGCTCGGATGCAGCTTCATATGCAAGTCCGTTTTTAACAACGGTGTTGGTAAGAAGTCCGCCTCTTGCAGCAAGCTTAAAGATGCTGTTATCAACAGGAACAAAAACTTCTGCATGTCTGATATTGAGAATGGGAGCAACCATCTCTTCGTTTGATACCGAACATGCAATTTCACCGAGAAGCTGACCGAATGTGATAAGACCTGCATAACCGTCGCCGTATTCTGCAGTGATTTCGGGATCTCTGTAAATATCCACGGGATATTCTGAAGTAATCGCAAGCTCAGCACCGAGAATCATCATGAAATTTGCGCCTGCATTTTCATTGATATATTTTTCCATGTAATAGGGATAGTCAGCAGTAAGAACAGTACCCGATGCGCCGTGACCTACACAGTGAACCGGAAGATTGACAATCCATGTTTCCTCTGAATTTTCATCAGCGGGATCAAAACGAAGTCTGTTAAGATTACCGTCGAAAACTTTGGGATCACGCTTGTCACGGATAAGCTCGGCCATGTCTGCGTTTCCGTAATAAAGGTTACCTGCTTCCATATCTTCAACAGCATCAATCATTGACTGAACAGATACCTTATAGAGGTTTTCCATATATCCCTTATTTTTACCGCTGGGAAGCTCCATACCGAAAAGGTTTCTGAAGGAAGAAGTGAAAAGTGCATTGATAATATCGCCGTTAAGACCAAAAGTATCTACACAGCTGTGCTGATGAAGAGCAGAGATGTTGATGCTTGTAATGTCAAGATTCTTTGAATCTGCATAAGCCTGGAACTTTTCTCTGATAACTCTTACTTCATTATTTGCAAGTCCGAAGGTATCAACAGCAGCAAAAATGCTGATTCCTCTGCCGTCAGAAATTGCAACTGTTCTGATTTTCTGATCATCGTACTGAGCTGTTGCGAGCTTCTTAGTAACGGAAAGGCTGCCGCCGACATAGTGGTCATTGCCTTCTTCAAGCTCTTTGCCGGTAAGAATTGAAGCACTTGAATAGCCGAGGCTCCACTGTGCATTTTCAGCAGGAACATCAAGGAATTCCTCAGGTGAAAGACCCTCATAGAAGTTCTTTGACTCATATTCATCCTTGGCAACAAAGCTGTTGGGTTCAACGATAAGAGATGCAATGCCGGTAACAATGGTATCAAGAAGGCCGTCAACAAAACGGTAAAATCCTCTTTCGATATCTGATGTGCCGTCATCTGCGGATGCGGGGATTGCAAACGCAGTAAATATAACCGCAAATGCAAGAATGAGTGAAGTTAATTTCTTTGCCATAATAAACCTCCGTATTTAATCAATATTCTTAAGCTCCATATCACCGAAGCTTATAAGCTTTTTTCTGCGCATGAATTCAGAAACCGCAAAAGCAATAATTGCCGGAGCAATAAAATGCATAACAACGATTTCAATAATAACAATTTCAGAATCAACACCTGCATCAACCATTGATGAATAAGTCATTATCGGACCAACAAGACCGGATGTGCCCATGCCCGAACCCGAAGCATAGCATGTCATTTTCAGTACGGCGGATGATATCGGACCGAGAACGGCACTTGCAACAATCGCTGGCACCCATATCTGAGGATGCTTTACTATATTCGGCATCTGAAGCATTGATGTTCCGATACCCTGAGCAAGAAGACCTCCGAGCTTGTTTTCTCTGTAACTCGCAACGGCAAAACCAACCATATTCGCACAGCATCCGACAACAGCGGCACCGCCTGCAATACCCGAAAGATTAAGAATGATTGCTATTGCTGCAGAACTGATGGGAAGAGTAAGACAAATACCCATAACAACAGAAACAACTATGCCCATAACTATAGGCTGACGTTCCATTCCCCAGGTTATAATTTCGCCGATATATGTTGTAATTTTTGATACAGGCGGCCCGATAAAGAATCCTGCCGCACAGCCTGCAACAATCGAAACAGCGGGAGTAACAAGAATATCAAGCTTAGTTTTTCCGCTTACAAGCTTACCTGCAATAATCGCAAAGAATGCACCGATAAATGCGGCAAGAGGATCTCCCGGACCGGAATAAAGCATGCCCGAACCGGTTATTGCGGCACCTGCAAGAAGCTTTGATGCAAATGCACCGACCATACCTGCAACTGCGGCTGAAACGCCCGTCAGAGGTGATGACTTATATTTGAAAGCCATTCCGACGCCTATTCCCGCACCCGTAAGAGACTTTGCAACAGAAGAAACATAAATAAAATATACTCCGATATTATCCGGAAGAAAATTCCCGATTTGTTCAAGAATGGTTCCGATAATAAGCGTTGCAAAGAGTCCGAGTGCCATTCCGGAAAGTCCGTCAACAAAAATATAATTAAAGATATTTTTAATTGTTTTCATTATTCGTGTGACCCTGCTTCTTCAATAATAAGCTTGATTACATCTGCATATATATCACCGATAAACTCAGCTCCGTTTGCATTCGGATGAACACCGTCTTCGGACCAATGCAGATCTTCAATTCCTATGCTTGCAGAAGCAAACAGGCCGTCGAGCGGAATATAAAAATCCGCAAACTCCTTTGCAAGCTTTCTGATTATATCAATTTTAGGGTTAAGATCTTTTCTGAAAAACTCCTTATCCGGAGCATAAAGAAGAAACGGCTCAAGCATGATAATTTTTGCATTTGTTTTTTCTTTGATTTCCGAAAGGATTTTTCTGTAATTGGCTTCAAAAACGTCATTGCTGAGCCATTTGCGTAAAAGTGCCCTGTGCCATGTGTCGTTAATACCGATAAGGATTGAAACGATATCAGGCTGAATATCAATAAAATCGCTCTGAAGTCTGTCAACAAGATCCTTCGTCTGATTTCCGCTGATACCGAGATTTATAAACTCAAAATCAATATCGGGGTTATCTTCCTTTATGTATTGAGCTGCATAAAAGGGATATCCCTCGCCGAGATTATGATAATCGGAGCGGTCTCTGCCCGCATCGGTTATTGAATCCCCCTGAAAAAGAATTTTCATTTTTGTATCACCTCAAAACTGATTTCTGACCTTTCTCAAGGTTTCGATAATTTCTATATGCTGCGGACATGCTTTTTCACACTTGCCGCATTTTTTACAAAGAGAAGCATTTTCTTCAATACCGGGAAAAACTTCTTTTACAAGTCTTCTGCCGCCGTTTGCAATATTGTTAAATGCAGAAAACACCTTGGGAATCATAACACCCTCGGGACAGGGCATGCAGTATTCACAGCCTGTGCATGGAACAAGATTCATTTCATCATATGCCTTCTTGGCATCCGCAAGCATTTCAAGCTCGTTTTCGGTAAGCATACCGGGTGCCGATTTATCGGCATAGGAAATGTTATCGTCAACCATCTGCATTGAACCCATTCCGCTCAAAAGCATTGAAACCTCGGGTCTGTTCCAGATAAAATCAAGAGCCCATTCAACGGGTGTTTTATCACCTGAAAGCTTAGAAGTAACCTTTTCGTTGGGAGAAGCAAGCTTTCCGCCAAGGAGAGGCTCCATAACAATTACACCCAGACCCTTTGATGCGGCATATTCAAGACCTTCGATGCCCGCCTGATAATCAACATCAATATAGTTGAACTGTATCTGGCAGAATTCAAAGCCTTCATATGCATCAATTATTTTTTTGAATACCCAGAGATCGTCATGGAACGAAAAACCGAGATGCTTTATTTTTCCTTCCGCCTTAAGCTTTTCAAGCTTGGGCAGAATATCAAATTTAATAACACGGTTTTCCCACGAATCGTTATTGACAGCATGAAGAAGATAGAAGTCAATATAGTCAACAACAAGCTTCTCGAGCTGTTCGTTGAAAATTCTTTCTACATCATCTTCGCATTTAATCTCACCGAGTGGAAGCTTGGTTGCAAGATATGCAATATTGCGGTAACCGTCTTTTAGTGCTTTGCCTACAAGTCTTTCGCTGTTGCCGCCATGATAAAAATAGGCGGTATCAAGATAATTAATTCCGTTATCTATTCCGTGACGAATCATTTCTATCGCTTTCGCTTCATCTATTTTATCTCCGTCACCGTCAACAACGGGAAATCTCATACATCCGAAGCCAAGTGCCGAAACTTCAACTCCGGTTTTTCCGAGCTCTCTGTATTTCATTTATTTTCTCCTTGAATCTGTTAAAAGATTTTATATAGTATATCATATAATGAGAAGTTTTACAAGAAAAATATTAAACATACTATTATCCGTTCATGCCGAAGCAAGGAACGGACTTTTATTCCGTGAAAATCTTAAGAGAATACTTTCCGTTTCTCAGAGCTTCGGCAACTTCTTTTGAATTTTTTACATATTCATCAAAAAACACACCGCCGGGCTCCATGGTATCGTTTCCGTGAAAATCCGAACCCGAAAGCATTCTGTGGGAATATTTCTGAGCCCACTTATAGGCAATATCGTTGCTCGAATTATGGTCACCGTGGCCGTTATATACCTCAACGCCGTCAAGGAGCGACTGATCAATAACCGTCATATTGCATCTGAAGGGATGTGCCTGAAAAAGAATGAGGCCGTTTTTTTCAACGACGGGTCTGAATTCCTCAAGTGTTTCATAATGTGCAAAATCGTCGGAGAAAATAAAATCTTCATCAAAGCCGTAGAGAAGATAATCGTTGTCATTTTCAAGAAATCTTATTTCCATTCCCTGAATAACATGAAAATTATCGTCCTCAAAAGCCTTCGCCGCTCTGTAGCCTTCAAGATATTTCTCTGCCTGCTCTTTATAAGTTGTTCCGTGCTTGCTGAACTGGCTTGCATGAACATGGTCGGTAATAATGATTCCGTCATATCCGAGATTTTTATATCTTGCAACAATGTCGGCAGCACTCACTCTGCCGCACGAGCTTGATTCTTTAGTGTGAACATGTGTATCAAAAAGATATTTTTTCATTTTATGCCTTCCTCCTGTCGGTTTATAATTATATACCTTTATTGAGATATGTTCAATAGAAAAGTTTGAATTTTCTTACTCAAAACGACAAAATCCATTGACCGCACAGAGTTATAATCACAATTGAACATGGGGTGATAAAGCTGAAAACCGTAATATACGCTGACATTCTTATCATTATTAATCTGATTGTGAATTATCTGCTTCTGAGAGCATGTGCAATGATAACCGGTCACACATTCAAAGCCCTTCGTCTTCTCGCTTCGTCTTTGCTCGGCAGTCTCTTTTCATTGATGATATTCATCGAAAATATTCCGCTTATTGCCAACATAATGATAAAAATCATTCTGCTTTCTCTCATGGTTTTTATTGCATTCGGATCCGGAAACATAAAATCTTTTATCAAAGATATATCCGCTTTTTTTCTTGTCAATTTCGGATTTGCCGGAATTATGTTTGCGTTATGCACAACTCTTTTTCCCGACTCTGCAATATACAAAAACGGCATTGTTTATTTTGATATCAGTATTTTCACACTGACCGGCGGTGCAATAATCTGTTATTTCACCCTGAGTATCATATCGCGTTTTACAAAAAGCAAAAAACCTTTGAAAAGCATATATTCAATTAAGATTACATACAACGGAAAATACGCTGAAGGAAAAGCTCTTTTTGATTCCGGTAACACACTTTGCGATTGCTTTTCCGGAAAACCGGTGATTATCGCCGAAAAAGAATTTATAAGTAAAATATGCGATAATGATATTACCGGAATGAAAAACTTCCGACTTATACCGTTTTCAACAATCGCCGATTCGGGAGCACTTCCTGCCTTTCTGCCGGATAAAACAGAAATATTCATTGACGGAAAATGGTATGAAAGCAATGAAATTTATATTGCTGTCACAAACAAAAAAATTGTTTCGGGAGAATATTCCGCACTCTTCGGAATTCCGTTTCTCGAAACAATTGAAACTAAATTAAAAGGGGGTATTATGACAGTATGACAATAAAACTTATTAAGAATTTTTTCCTCAGACTATTTTCAAAGCTTTACGAAATAGAAATAGATTACATAAACGGCCCCGAAACACTTCCCGCACCTTTAACAAATGAACGCGAGCTCGAATGCCTTTATAAGCTGGAAAAAGGCGATAAGAACGCAAGAGAAGAGCTTATTGTTCATAATCTGAGGCTTGTTGTTTATATCGCAAAAAAATTTGAAAACACTGGAATTCCTGTTGAAGATCTGATTTCAATCGGAACGCTCGGACTGATAAAAGCAGTCAACACATTCAGAACAGCAAAAAATATCAAACTGGCCACCTATGCATCACGGTGTATCGAAAACGAAATTCTGATGTATCTCAGAAAAACAAACCCGTTAAAAGCAGAGGTTTCATATTATGAGCCGCTCAATACCGACTGGGACGGCAATGAGCTGTTACTTTCAGATGTTCTCGGAAGCGAACCTGATGATATTTACAGAGATGTTGAAGCTGAAGATGAACGCAACCGACTTTATAAAGCCGTCAATTCACTCAACAAAAGAGAACGCATGATAATGACCATGCGTTTCGGCATCGGCGGCGGCAGGGAATACACCCAGAAGGAAGTTGCGGATGCTCTCGGAATATCTCAGAGCTATATCTCGAGGCTTGAAAAGAGAATAATTGAAAAAATCAAAAAAGAAGTATAAAAAGATAATCAGATTTTATTTTCATTGCCGTCGAGAATCCGGATAATATTCGGAATATGCTTAACTGCAATCATAACCGAACAAGCAGCCGCGTAAGCAAAAAACATTTCTTCATTTTTGCCGTATAAGAAATACGCAAGAAGAGGATAAAGCACGGCACACAATGCAGATGCAAGCGAAACCGTTCGACTAAGCAAAACAACAACTGAAAAAACCGCAAACAAAAGCAATGCCGCAAAAGGCATTATCCCGAGAGCGGCACCCGCTGCCGTTGCAACTCCCTTTCCTCCCCTGAATCTGAAAAATACAGGAAAAGTATGGCCAAGCTGAGCAAAAAAGCCCGAAAAGAAAATGCATTCATAGGGTGCATCAAGCATCAAAACAAAGCATTTTGCTGCTGCAACCGCAATAAGACCTTTTGAAAAATCAAGAAAAAACACAACGGCACCTGCTTTTTTCCCAAAGGTTCGGAAAATATTTGTTGCACCTGCATTTCCGCTTCCTATATTTCTTATATCCGAATTATAAAGCTTTTTTGAAAATATAACAGCCGTATTAATACTTCCGATAAGATACGAAATCAACGACAGCGCAATAATATAAATCATAATATCACCCACGGATATTATAACCAAAGAAAAAACAGTAACTCCCGAAAGAGCTACTGTTTTTTTATTATCATAGTTATTACATTACAAAGCCGAGAATTCCAGCAAATATTCCGGAGAATTTGCCGAGAGCAAGCAGAAGCTCGCCGAATGCCTCTGAAAGAACAGCACCGAAAGCAACGATACCGGCATCATTTGCAAAATCTTCGTTTTCAAGTGCATAGCCGCTGATGCTTACCATTTCCGACTCGAAATTCCATGTGTCATTTTCCTTAACGGTAATCATACGCACGCCTCTTGTCATGTCGTTGCCGTATGAATTAAAGGTTGAACCGCCGGTATTGATAATCTTGATTCCGTCAAGCTCGGTTTCATATGTGTTAATGTGGTCGTGTCCCGAGAAAATACCGAGAACATCTCCTCTTTCAACCATTGCATCAAATTGACCGTGGTTGTAATATCCGGGGCAAGGGAATTCAAAGAGGAAACCGGTGAAATTATCTGTTTTGGGAAGGAAGGAATAAATTTTTCCGTTAAATTTGGGTGTAAGTACACCTAAATCAACAGCCGACTCGAAGAAAAGAGCATCATATACTTCGCCGACAACAATATGCTGGAAAGCGAGAGCAGGAATCTTTTTACCCTCCTGTGCCTCAACAGCCTTACTTGTGTTTTTATACCATTCTATCTGATCTTCGTGAACACAATCGTATTCATCTTCAAAATCATTAACGGAAACATACTGGTTTGAGTCAAACATATAGAGCATAAACTCAGTTTTTCCGCTCTTTGAACCAAGAACGGGGAGTGCATGAGTTGCGGTACCCGTAAGCTCAGGAACTGCATCATATGCAAGGCAGTATTCTCCGCCGTATTTCTGATACATGGCAAGCTGTTCATCATCTGTATAACCCTGCTGATGATCATGGTTGCCGAAAACAAGAGTAAAATATGTTTTGTTATCAACAAAAATCTTTACAAGCTCGGCGATACCCGCCTCCTTGTAATCGTGATCGGCAACAACATTATCGCCGCCGAGAACAACGATATCGGGCTGATAAGTTTTGATTGATGAGTCAATAAACTTAAGCATTCTTGTGTCTGCAGGATAGCCGTCCTGACAGTCACAGAGATGCATGATTTTAAACTCACCGTTTTCGTCAAATTTAAGAGGTGACTGTGCTTCTGCGGCACTTACGGAAAAACATGCTCCGATTATAAGCACGAGAGCAAGTGCTGCGGAAATGATGCGTTTTTTCATTTTGGAATCCTCCGTTCAAAGTTTTTTCGCATTTTATTTTACTATTTTTGTTTTCCAAAGTCAACCAAATAATATTTTTATTGACTTTAATTCTCAGATGCGTATAATAAATTAAGAGTTATTCTCAAATCTGAGGTGAATATGACAATGAGAGTTTATCACACACAACAACGAAAAATACTTATCGACTTTTTGCAAAAGAACAGAGACAAAGCATTTACAATCGAAGAAATTCTGAATTCAATCGGTGATTCAGGCATAAGCCAGAGCACTGCATACCGTCTGGTGACCAAGCTTTGCGTTGACGGAATTGTCAAACGCTCCGCAAAGAATACGGGCAGAAGCTTTGTTTATCAATACATCAACACCGAAAAATGTGAAGGACATCTTCACATGAAGTGCACCGGCTGCGGAAAAATTTATCATCTTGACAGCGGAATAACCTCCACAATTCAGAACGATATAAAAAGCTCAACAAATTTTGAAATTGACAGTCACACGGTGCTGCTCGGAAAATGTAATACCTGCAAGGAGTAAAATACAATGAAAAAAGCTGTTTCGATTTTGCTGGCGGTTATAGTTACCGCTCTGACCTTCTGCTCCTGCGGAACGGAAACAAACAATACAACAAGCGGTATAAATATCGTCTGCACCGCTTTCCCGCAATATGATTTTGTTAAAAACATTATCGGCACCGAGGAAGGACTCACGCTTCTTCTTGATGACGGTGCCGACCTTCACAGCTATGAGCCGACGGCACAGGATATAATTTTAATCGGTTCTGCCGATATATTCATTTACGGCGGCGGAGCTTCAGATGATTGGGTTGAAGGAGTGCTTGAATCCGCAAACAATCCCGACCTCACAACAATTGCAACGATGGATCTTGTTGATACTCTGAAAGAGGAATATCTCGTCGGAATGCAGCAGGATAAACATGAGCATGAACACAGCGGCATACATAAAGGCGATCACATCAGTGAAGATGAACACATCTGGCTTTCGTTGAAAAATGCCGTAACAATAACAGAAAAGCTCTGTGAAACAATATGCAATGTTTACCCCGAAAATGCTGAAGAATATTTTATCAACTCAAAAAATTACATTTCAGATTTATCGGCACTTGATTCGGAATATTCCGCACTGATTGAATCCTCTGCAAGAAAAACTCTTTTATTTGCAGACAGGTTCCCTTTCCGTTATCTGTCGGCGGATTACAGCATCACTTGTTTTGCTGCCTTTGCAGGCTGCTCTTCGGAAAGCGAAGCAAGCTTTGAAACAATGGCTTTTCTCATAGATAAAACAAAGGAGCTTGCACTTCCTGTTATTCTTACCATAGACGGTTCCGACGGCTCACTTGCTAAAACAGTAAGCGACGCAACGGGTGCATCAATCCGTTCTCTTGATTCCTGCCAATCTGTTTCTTCGGCAGATATATCAAGAGGAACAAGCTACATGGGAATTATGAAATCAAATCTTGAAATACTTCGGGAGGCACTCAACTGATGGCTCTGATAAATGTAAAAGGCGTTTCTCTCGGATACGAAGGAAAATCAATAGTCAGCGACCTGAATTTTATCGTTGAAAAAGGTGATTATCTTTGCATCGTCGGAGAGAACGGGTCAGGAAAAAGTACTCTGATGAAAACTCTGCTCGGTCAGAAAAAAGTTCTTTCGGGTAAAATTGAGTTTTCGGACGGTCTTAAACAAAACGAAATCGGATATCTTCCTCAGCAGACAGAGGTTCAGAAGGATTTTCCCGCATCTGTAAAAGAGGTTGTACTATCGGGTTTTCTGAATTCATGCGGACTCCGTCCTTTCTATTCAAAACAACAGAAAACAAGAGCATATGAAATAATGGAAAAGCTCGGAATTACGGACCTTTCAAAAAAATGCTACAGAGAGCTTTCGGGCGGACAGCAGCAGAGAGTCTTGCTCGCCCGTGCTCTTTGTGCAAGCAAAAAAATGCTTGTTCTTGACGAGCCCGTTGCAGGTCTTGACCCCGTTGTTACCAAAAATCTTTACAGACTGATTTCCGATATAAACCAATCGGGAATTACCGTTATTATGGTTTCGCACGATATTCATGCCGCCATCGAGTTTGCTTCACACATCCTTCATATAGGTAACAAGCCGTTATTTTTCGGCACAAAAGAAGATTACAAAAACAGCGACGGCTGTCACTGCTTTATCTGCGACGGAGGGCATGACCATGATTGAAACACTAACAACATATTTCAGCTATCCGTTTGTCAGATATGCTCTTATTGCAGGAGTTCTGATTTCTCTTTGTGCCGCTCTTCTCGGAGTCAGCCTCGTTCTTAAGCGATATTCAATGATCGGAGACGGACTTTCTCATGTTGCTTTCGGGGCACTTGCAATTGCAACTGTCATGAATCTTGCTCCGATGACGGTTGCTCTTCCCGTTACAGTTATTGCAGCAATTATACTTCTCGGAATCAACAGCAGTGCAAAAATCAAAGGTGATGCAGCGATAGCAATGATCTCTGTCGGTGCTCTTGCAATCGGCTATCTTCTGCTGAATATTTTTTCCGCTTCTTCCAATGTCAGCGGCGATGTGTGCACAACGCTTTTCGGTTCAACATCAATACTCACACTTTCAAAAACGGATGTTATACTCTGTATTGTGCTGACGGTTATCGTTCTGCTTGTCTATATCTTTTTTTACCACAGAATTTTCACCGTCACATTCGATGAAAACTTTGCATCCGCAACAGGCACAAACACAAAAGCATACAATACCCTCATTGCTGTTGTTACCGCGATTGTAATTGTGCTTGCTATGAACCTTGTCGGTGCACTTCTTATTTCTGCACTTGTTATCTTTCCAGCCCTTTCCGCAATGAGATTATTCAAAAGCTTTTTCTCCGTTATCATTAGTTCAGCCGTTACAGCCGTTATATGTGCCGTTACGGGAATATTCATTGCTATTCTTTATGGTACGCCCGTCGGTTCAACAATTGTAGCGGCAGATATTGCAGCATTTATAATCTGCTTTGTTGCGGGAAAGCTGACAAAAAGATCATAATTTTCTGATAAAAGGCAAAAATACAATTATTATTTTACGGAAGGTACAATATGCAATATTTTGTTTCGTTTTTAGAAGGAATTATAACTTTTATTTCACCGTGCCTCTTGCCTATGTTACCGATTTATGTTTCTTATTTTGCAGGCGGAAGTGAAAGAGCAACATCAAAAACATTAAAAAATTCACTCGGTTTTGTTTCGGGCTTTACGCTTGTTTTCGTGATTTTGGGTGCTCTTGCAGGCACAATCGGCGGATTTCTTAAGGAATATCAGACCGCTGTAAATTTCGTATCAGGTTTGATTGTTATACTCTTCGGTCTTAACTATATCGGGGTTTTTAAAATTAATATTTTTAAAGGAATCAACAATCCTTTTGCAGGAAAAGAGCTCGGATTTTTCTCTTCAGTGCTTTTCGGTGTTGTTTTCTCTGTCGGCTGGACACCGTGCGTCGGAGCATTTCTCGGGTCTGCATTGATGCTTGCTTCTCAGCAAGGTCAGACGGTTACGGGAATCATAATGCTTCTATGTTATTCAATGGGTCTCGGAATTCCTTTTGTTGCAAGTGCAATTCTTATTGATAAGCTGAAAAAAGCTTTCACTTTCATTAAGAAAAACTACAAAACAATTAATTTGATTTGCGGATGTCTGCTCATTATTGTCGGAATCGCCATGATGACAGGACTTCTCGGCAGACTGCTCGGTATTTTAAGTTGAGGTGAAATCTATGAACAACAAAATTAAACTCATTGCAGGTATTCTTGTATTTGCAGTCATTATTATCGGTGCCTATGTGGCATATGATAAACTAAGCGAAGAATACAGACCCGATGTATTCACAACATCTGCCGTTACGCAAGAAACGCAGGACTATTCCGTCGAAAAAACAACCGAAGATCAACATAAACCCGCACCTGATTTTACGGTTATTGATGCAGACGGAAATGAACACAAACTGTCCGATTTCAGAGGAAAACCCGTTGTTCTTAATTTCTGGGCAAGCTGGTGTTCCCCGTGTAAAATGGAAATGCCTCATTTCGATGAAGTTTACAAACAACAAGGTAACGAGATTCAGTTTATGATGGTAAATCTCACCAACGGATATAACGGTGAAGATTTTGAGCAGGCACATTCATTTATCAATAGTCAGAATTATGAATTCCCTGTATTTTACGATATAAACGAGGATGCCGGAAGTAAATATTACACATATTCCATACCCGTCACTTATTTCATTGATTCAAACGGACTTCTTATTGCACAGGCACAGGGAGCAATTGATACAATAACTCTGCAAAAAGGGATAGATATGATTTCTGAAACAGAATAAAATAACAACAGGCTGTAAAAAACTTGCGTTTTTACAGCCTGTTTAAATTTATCTGTTGATAGTGATGCCGTAAATATGAGGTGCATAAGACTCGCGGTTGTTGAATTTATTCGAGCCGTCATTTGAGAATATTATTACATTCTCTCCTGCTTCAAGCTCAACATTCATTGTAACCGTTTTAACCGTATCCCAGCTGTATGTATTACGGCACCAAAGAATTGAGCTCCTTCCGTTAACTTCAACGGTAATGTATCGTTCTATAAGGTCTACATTATAGCTGTGAACACCGCCTTCGTCATTGTTTGCATAAGACAGTGTCATTCTGTAGCCACCCTTCTCAGGGGCGTTGACCGTAAATTGTGTGCAACCGCCAAGGGAAGAAATGCCGTCAACGTATACACCGTTTTTTCTTTCAGTCAAAACTGCACCGTCCGATAAAATCATTTCATCAGGAGAAACAGAAACAGAAAATCCGGTATTTTCAGTCTTGTAAATTACACAAGAAACATCCTTATCAGTTTTAATATCAATATAATTCAAACCTCTGCGAAGATATATAAGTGTATTCTCACCACTTGTTTCATAGTCTGCTCCGTCAATTTCCAATTCAGCAGATATACCGATATTCATTTCATAAAATCCGTCATCAGGTGCAACCGCAAGAAAGGATTTCACTCCGTTTATGCTTCTGTCTGCATCGGGTAACACGGTGATTGTATTTTCATCAGGATGCGGTTTTATCAGAAGGCTGTCAACAACAAAGGTTCCTTTTTCATGGGCAAGCGTAAGTGTATGCTGACCTTTTTCAAGATATCGAAGCAAAGTCAGCTTATCGGTATATTCACTCTTTATCGTGTTCGGAAACGATATAACAGAGGATTCACCGTCAAGGGTCATCCTCGCATAGCTGTCTGCACGGTCATCGGGAGTTTTTCCGTCGTTTGAATTACCGAAGATGAGCGACATATCATAGTAACCGCTTTCGGGAATATCAAAACTGACGGTAACGGAATCACCGATGTTTTCAAGACCTCCCACCATTCCGTTTTGCTGCCCCGTTGTTGCATAAGCACTGTCATAAGTATAGGCTCCACCTGTGAGAACACCCTTTTCAAATTCACAACGGAAAGGCAGGCGTGTGTTTCTGTAGTTTTTATCCGTACCGTCATTTTTTGACACCGTAACATGGTAAACGGCGGTAGGATCAATATCATCAAGAGTGATTTTAAGCTTTCCGAAAACAGCTTTATCAGTGTATTCCCTGACGATCACGGGTGATGAAACAATACCGCTCAGACCTTCATAATAAACACATTCAATTTTTACATTAACCTTACCGTCAAACCCGGCTTCATCAAGATTGAGAATGCTGATGTTACCCGGATAATCACAGCCTCCGCAAAGAATATCAATCCTATTTTTTTCGGAATCAAGAGATGAAATACCGGTAAATCCCTTGTAATGAAAACGCTTATAGTTATATTTGATAACATTTGCAAAATCCGAGTGAAGTATGTCTATAATCTTTGTCTGAAGTCTGTAGCCTTCCATATCCGCATACCAACGGAATAGCCACCAATTGGAATTGGGGCTGTTATTATCTGCCGCAGTATCACATAAATTGTTAGCAAGACGCCAGTATGCGGCATTGGCATATGCTCCCGATTTTTCAATATTCACAACATATTTCAGCATATCGGCAGGTGCACCGCATTCCTGCATTGTGCCGTATTCGGTAACGATTACCGGCATTTCGCTGAGAGCGAGTTCTTTTTCGATTGACCTGTAATCATCAATATGTTCCTGCCAATAAAGAGAAGAGTTTTCACCGAGTTCGTGATAAATCATAACATCGGGCAGGCAATTATTATTTTTGCAATATTCAAGGAAATCACGGATTTCAAAGCTGTCATAATCACAGTAACCCGGACCGCCGATAACTGCATCAGAATCAACGGTACGAATAAGATTATATGTTACCTTCCACGCATCATAAAACCTTTGCTTTGCCGCATCATCAAACATAAGCCATGTTCCGTCATCGGAAAGAGTTCCGAACCAGACGGCATTATCGGTTTCATTATAAGGACAGTAAACAAGTCTGTCGGAATAATCCTTCTGAGAAAGCAATGTCACCTTTTCTCTGACAAGCGGAAGGAAGCGGTTATCAACAAAAGAAACGCAATCATAGGTTCCCGACTTACGCATATCCCATATCTCATCGTGACAGTAATACCATGTATCAAAACAATCCTGAAGATAAACAGTAATGTAATCGCAATTGTCAAGTGCGGGTGCAACATCGTCAACATCACCTATAGGATGCTGTAATCCACCGATAACCTTTTGAGATACGCTTGATATATCAATACTTTCAACCATCGCTTCATCAGGAACTCCGTTTTGCGCGAGGCCGTAAAGGAATCCCGTTGCTCTGCTTGATATTTCGCCTTCGCTTATCGAGGCATCAATTTCAAGCGTCGGTTCAAAAAAATAGGGTAATCCTTCGCTTGCAAGACTTATCGCTGTAATAAAGCTTATAATCAGACTCAGTATTTTTTGCATCTCCGCACCGCCTTTCTCTTGATATTATATAATTAAAATCAAAGCAATGTCAACATTATCACAATTCCTCGGTCAATATTAACTTGAATCTTAGTTAATCTTTTATTTGAAAAGTGTTGATTTTTAAATAAATATATATTATAATTACTAAGAATAATGTTTACTTATAGGATGTGAAATAATAATGAGAAAAACCGACGAAACAATTGAAATAGATATTCTCAGACTTGCCAAGGCTGTTTTGCAAAAAATATGGGCCGTTATTCTTGCGGCAATTATTTTCGGAGTTGCAACCTTCGGAATGACATATGTATTTATTGAACCGACCTATGAAGCAAGAACTCTGCTTTATGTCAATAACAGCAATTTCTCGGTCGGCAACACAAGCTTCAATATTTCAACCTCATCCTTAAGCGCCGCTCAGGAGCTTGTAAATACATATATTGTTATTTTAAAAGCCCGTACCTCTCTCAACGAAATAATTGAATATGCAGAGCTTGACAGAAACTACGCCGAGCTTCAGAGCATGATTTCGGCAGCTCCCGTCAATTCAACTGAAATCTTTGAGGTTGTTGTCACAAGCACCGACCCTGCAGAGTCTGAAAAAATTGCAAATGCAATTGCAACGCTCCTTCCCAAGCGTATTGCAGAAATTGTTGACGGCAGTTCGGTGAGAGTTGTTGATTACGCAATCATTCCTACATCTCGTTCAGGACCGAGCTACGCAAAAAATACATTTATCGGAATAATCCTCGGTATTTTTCTCAGCGTTGCAATTATCGTTCTTAAAGAATTCTTCGATGTATTTGTCAGAGAAGAGCAATATCTCAGCCAGACATACCCCTACCCCATTCTTGCTGCCATACCCAACATGAAGAGTTCAAAATCATCTTCGTCATACAGTTCATATTCGGAAAACTGATCTGCGGAAAGGAGAAGAAAAATGAGTGTATTCAAAAAGAATAAAGCAAATCACGCTGCTTCGGGAAACACGCTTGACGGCACCGCAATATGCGAAAACATGAATTTTGCTTCATCCGAGGCTTACAAGCGTCTCAGAACCAACATTCTTTTCTCTTTTGCAGATAATTCCACATGCCGGGTTGTCGGAATTACAAGTGCTCTCAGAGGTGAAGGAAAAAGCGTTACCGCTATCAATACCGCATACACAATGGCTCTCAACGGAAAAAGAGTTCTTCTGATTGATGCCGATATGAGAATCCCTTCAATCAGCAAAAAGCTTGAACTGAACAAAGGAACCGGACTTTCCAATCTGCTTGTGGGTCTTGATAAAGTAACAGAAACCTTCCAGAGATACACATGTGCAAACAGTAATATCGGATTCGATATCATCCCTGCCGGAGACCTGCCTCCCAACCCCGCAGAGCTTCTCGGCTCAAAAAGAATGTCATCACTTCTTGCTTCCCTCAAGCAACACTATGATTATATTTTTATTGATCTGCCTCCCGTTTGTGCCGTTTCGGATGCACTTATAGTTTCCAAGGTTACTGACGGCATGATTGTTGTTGTCCGTCAGGATTATTGCAGAACCGACACTCTCAAGGATGCAATAAAGCAACTTGAATTTGTTGAAGCAAACATTATCGGTTTTGTTTATAACGGTGCCACCGACGGAAGCGGCTCATACGGTAAATACGGCAAATACGGCAAATACGGTAAATACGGCAAGTACAGCAGGTATTACTCGAAATACTACGGCAGCGACTACAACACACCTGACAGCTACGAAAAAAGGAATCAAAATGATTGATTTTCATTCTCATATACTTCCGAAAATAGACGACGGAAGTGCAAGCACAAATGAATCGCTTGAATTACTCACCCTGTCAAAACAGCAGGGAGTTGATTGCATGGTTGCAACTCCGCATTTCTATGCCTCCGATACAAATCCCGAAAGATTTCTCGAGGCAAGATTGCATTCTTTCAGAAGGTTGTCTGATGCGGCTGCAAACCGTGCTCTTCCCGGAATCATACCCGGAGCAGAGGTTAGTTATTTTGAAGGTATGAGCGACTGCCCCGAGCTTTCCGAGTTAAAAATTGAAGGTACTTCCCTTGTTATGGTTGAAATGCCGATGTGCAGATGGTCAGGGAGAATGCTTTCAGAACTTTCCGCAATTCACGAAAAAACCGGACTGATACCGCTTATCGCTCATGTGGACCGATACATAAAGCTGCTTCATGACAAAAAAATCATTGATAAACTCAGTGGTCTGCCCGTTCTTATTCAGGCAAACGCAAGTTTTTTTACAGATAAAAGAACTTCGAGGCTCGCATTATCTTTGATGTCAAAAAACAAAATTCACCTTCTCGGCTCAGACTGTCACAATGTTGTAACACGCCGACCGAATCTCGGTGAAGCATACAAGGTTATTGAAGTAAAGCTCGGAAATGATGCACTTAAAAGAATTTCCGAAAATGAAACAATTGTTTTCGCTGATAATTCCTCTGTTGCGGAGGCATTGTTTATATGAAAAAGAATAAAATCCTGACTGCAGCCGGTATCATTCTCGGCTTACTTTGCATCATCTGTGCAGCTTTTGCTCTTTTTCTGCAAAAGGAACCCGATACTCCCACCGTCGCCGCACCGACTCAGATAATCTTCCCGTCAACAAAGGAAACCGAAAATAAAGAAATCTATAAAAGTCCCATAGATTTTGAAGAAATCCATAAAGAAGCACCGGATGTTTTTTCATGGCTCAGCATTGACGGCACTGATATAAACTATCCCGTTGTTTTTCGCGAAGGTGACAACTCATATTATCTGAGAAGAAACATATACGGAAAATATGACCGTAAGGGTTCACTGTTTATTGAAGACTATAATAAACCGGACTTTAATGACCCTGTTACGATTATTTACGGTCACCATCTGAGCTCGGGTGAAATGTTCGGAAAGCTCCAGGAGATTTACACAAATCCCGAAACCTTTAATAAGAATAACAAAATAATGGTATATACTCCCGAAAAAATGCTCACTTACCGTGTTTTTTGTGCAGTTCCGCTTGACAATTCACATATTTTATATTATCATAATTTTAATAATGCTTTGGTTTTTGAAAAGTATTTCAGCGATATCCGTGAAACCCGATCTTTAATGACTGTTTTTGATGAAGACATTATTATCAATCACGGTGACAGGGTTCTGATGCTTTCAACCTGCTTTGAAAATGATTATTCACGCAGATATGTTGTTATGGCAGTTTGCGAAGAAGAAAAATTTTAATAAAAAAAATATTTTAAACCGGAGATGATGTTTATGAAAAAAGCAATTTCCATTATACTTTCAGTTGTGATGATTCTCAGTTTCAGCCTTTCGGCTTTTGCTGCTGAATTCAGACCCAGCGTTCCTTCAAAGGACCATCCTGAAGTTGTTCCTCAGCTTTTCAACGGTGTTTCTTTTGATGCTCTTATTCTCGACGGATACAATGAGGTTATCGAAGGTATTCACCTTGTAACCTATAAAAATCCCGACGGTCAGATTATCGTTACAGCTTATTCTGAAAAAAACACCGCTGACGGCAGAGTGGATGTTGTTTACTTCGAAGCTTCTTACGAGGAAATCCTCAGTGCAAGAAGTCTTCGGGAGCTCCATGAGCTTATCCCTGTCGGAATGATAGTCCGCGATTTCTTTGATGTAACTCTTGTAGGCACATATAAAGATATCTTCAAGGAAGGTAAAAAACTTCAGGTAAGATTTGATATCGGTGCTGAGCTGCACGAAAAAATCATGGCTCTTACCCGTTGCTCTGACGAGTCAGGTTGGGAATTTGTTGAATCCGTAACCATTAATCCCGACGGCACAGTTACGGTTATCTTTGATAAGCTTTGCCCCGTTATATTCCTCACAGAAAATGACGGTGCTGTTGAATCCCCCGCTACATCTGACATCAGCACAGCCGCTCTCTGGGCTCTCGCTGCTGTCTTCGGCATGGGTTCTGTATGCATGATTATTGCTTCAAAGAAGCGTGCAAGGGCAAAATAATCCGGTTTTAAATCATTAAATCAAAAAGGTGAAGCGCTATGAAGAGTATGAAAAGTTCCACTTTTAAACTCCTCGCAGCGCTTTTTTCTGCAATAATAGCTCTCGGCGGCATCTTTTTCGGAATGTCAAAAGTTGAGGATTATTTTGTGAAAAAAGCGGATGCGAATATAATTTCTTCCGTTCCTGCTACCTCATATCAAGAAAAAAACTACATATATCACAACAACAAAAAATATAAACCAAAAGATTACGTTGATACCGTTTTGCTTATCGGCACCGACAGTCAGGGTAAGATTTACGAAAGCACAGCATATAACAACCAGAATAAGGCAGACTTTTTAGCCTTGCTTATATTTGACAACAACAATAAAACATGTACTGTTCTTCAGATAAACCGAGACACGATTACGGAAATCAACGTGCTTGGTGTTACAGGTGAAAAAGCCGGAACAATTACAGGTCAGATCGCACTTGCACACACCTATGGAAACGGACTTGAGCAAAGCTGCAAAAACACCGTCAAAGCTGTTTCAAACTTTCTTTATCAGATTGAAATAGACAATTATCTTTCAATGAATATGGATGCTGTTTCGGCTCTTAACGATGTTGTTGGCGGTGTTGAGCTTGAAATTCTTGACGATTTTTCTGAGCTTGACCCCTCCCTTATTCAAGGCGAAACCATTCTGCTTAACGGAAAGCAAGCACTGACTTATGTCAGAGGCAGAGGCAGTGTCGGTGACATGACCAACACGTCAAGAATGGTAAGACAGCGTCAGTATATGGCAGCATTTGCTGAAAAAATCAAAATTGCATATCAATCAGATGATGAGCTTGTTCTCAATGCATACAATGCAATTACCGACTACACCGTTACCGACTGTTCAATAACCGTTTTATCGGAAACCGCTGAGAGGCTTTCAGACTATAAAATAAATGAAATCATCACACCTGAAGGTATAACAGATGACACCAAAGAATATGTTGAATTTCATGCTGATAACGAAAAGCTCAAAGATCTCATCATCAATCTTTTTTATGACGAAATAAAAGAATAGTGATAATAAAACGACGGCAGTAATTGTTGAAATTACCGCCGTCGTTTTATTCAATATAATCGGAAACGGTGATGCCTTAATCACCGCTTCTTTTTTTACCGCTGAACTCAAAAAACAATATTTCATCTGAGCCGTTTTTTTGCTGAATAAGAGGTAAACCATAATCCTTATAGCCGTTTTAGTGAAACAGTTAAAATAAGTCTCCCCTGCACTTTTGCTTTTTCCGTATCCGCCGTCTGCAAAACAACCGACAAGTGCAGCTTGAATTCAGTAAAAAAATCATGCAAATATTTTCATATTATTATCACTCCGGCTGATTGGCATTAAGCCACGCTTCAAAATCGGCATCATTTTCAAAGCTTTCATAGAAAGCTTCCTGCTGATATCCGTCAAGCTTTTCGTATTCTTCCCATGTGTATTCCGCAGGGTGTTTACCTCCGTTATTCCACGGAAGAGCATCGTTTCGTGCTTTTATCATCCATTCATCAAACGCTTCGGAGCTTTCAAAACTCTCAAAAAACAATTCCTTATCAGAATCTGAAAGTGCAAGATATTCATCCCATGTATAGTCCTCAGCTTCTTTGCCGCCGCTGTTCCAGGGAAGCTCAGCTGCCTTGGCATTATTCATCCATTCATCGAATTCCTTTGCACTTGAAAAGCTTTCATAAAAAGCATCCTTCTGAGAATCCGGCAATCTCTGATATTCTTCCCATGTATATTTATCGGTATTTTTGCCGCCGTTTTCCCACGGAAGCGGCATTTCGGTCGGGTCTGTATAAATCCGGGAGGCATCGACAGGCTGACCGATTTCATCGGCGGGTTTCAGAGCAAAAAACGTTACAACGCCTGCAATCACAACAAGAATAGTAATAACTGCAATTGTGAGTTTAACGGATTTCTTCATAATTTCTCTCCCTTTTGTGTTGAGGTTTTTATTATCAAACAAAGATAATTCAATTATCTTCTGCCACAGTGTTTAAAACTTTTTCTTTTATCCACGGCTGATGCATTATCTGCTGTTCCTGCAAAAATTTCGAAAGATAAGTATCCCCGTAATTCCCGGAAAGCTCCGTTCTGAGCGTATCTTCATTCCACTGATTACGGGTAAGAAGTTTTTCTTCGGGAACCTCCGAAAGAATTCTTTTTATCGCTTTAAGCCTTCGTTTAAGTGCAAAAATCTGATAAGCATTAAACAAATCTCCGACAGCAGCACACAAATCCTTTTCGTTGAGATTCATAACCGATTTTGCCAGTTCCTTATCAACAAAGGGTCTGTTGATTTTTCCTTCGACTGCCCACGGAGAGCAGCCGATATATGTTTTAAATGATATGCCGCCCATACCGAAAGAATTCGGCGAATCATTATCGAAAGCACAAACCGAAACGGCTTTACCGTTTTTAATAAGAACGTTATAATTCCCTGCACGGTGATCCTTTTCAAAGCAAAGAACATCAAGAAGATTAAGATTATTGAGTTCTCTCTGCAATTCGGGCGAACAGACGTTTATTCTTTCCTCAGCAGCGGATTTTTCCATACAAATGCCCGGAGCGCTGTCCATAACCGTTCCGAAAAGTGAAGCTTCATCACCGATATAAAGAAGTGTATATTCTGTTTCAGGTATCATATGACAAAGACCGAGAAGCCTTGATACTCTGGAAAATGCAATACTCCTGACAGCATTATAAGTCTGATAACAGCCGTTTTCAACACCGTTATTAAGTGTATAAGCAAACAGATTACCCCAGACAAACTGAACAAGTTCCCTGATTCTTTCGTCCTGCTCATATGTCATACCGTCAAGACCTATATATGCTCCTCCGTTGCCCATACAGAATTGATATGCACCTGACGAAACATCATTTGTCATTCCCATATTAACAAATTTATTCAGATTGTTTTTATCGGAAAGAGCATTAACGATAAATTCTTTATCTTTCAGAAGCTCGGGATGAATATGACCGTAGTAATAATCAAACTCATCCGCAACGTATTCCTCAATATTCTTACGAAGCTTACATTCTCTGAAATAGACCGTTTTGCCGTCAACTCTGAGACGGATAACATTATTGCTTGTATTCGACATCATGACAGCGTTTTCTCTGTCGCAACGGATTACTCTGATATTTTTATCGGGAACCGAAAAGGTTTTGGGTGCAAGTAATATTTTACAAGCCACAGGAATGAGCTTCTTTTTTATCTGCTTTTTTAATGACATTATTTTCTCCTCAATATCTTCTTTTTTGCAATATCAAGAATTGAATAAAAGACTTTATTTTTGCTGATAAAAGCAACAACAACAAACGCAGCTACTCCAAAGATAATCTGAATGCAAAGCTTCGCAAAAACTCCGCAGTCAATGAAGCCTGCCCCGATAACGGCAGCTGCCATTGCAACCGTGGGAATCATTCCGCACAATGCATCCTTAATCTGATCAAAAATTTTATAATCAAGCTTTTTGCTTGCAGCTGCACTTACCGCAATATGTAATATCAGGCTGCTGACAAATCCACTGAGCACCATAATATGTGCCGAAAAAGGTATTGCAGCAACAAGAAGCACCAGCGAAAGAATGACAGATGAAACATGAAGTATCATTGATGTGCCGCTGTCACCAAGAGCCTCAAAGGCAGTTGTTTTAACATTAAGAGGAACAAGAAGCTGAGTAAAACAAACTATCTGAACAAACGGAACACAGTCGAGCCACTTCTCGGTCAGAAGAACAACTACCATCGGTTCTGCAACAAGTGCCATTCCGACCATCATCGGAGTGCATATAAACATAAGAATGCGAACATACTGTCTGAGCGATGAGAGAAGCTTTTCTTTATCATTCTGAAGCTTAGAAAGCGATGTAAAAGCAACAGAGGTCAGCGAACCGTCAACAACCGTCATTGCGGTTGAAGGGAACTGAAAGCCTTTGTTAAAAAAGCCGAGAATCTGAGTATCATATACCTTACCTATTGCAAGCACTCGGATATTATAAAAAAGCTTTCTCACAACCCTTATCGCAAGCACGTTTGAGCTGAATGAAAGAGCATCCTTGACAAGTCTGAACGAGAAAAACAAATCGGGCTTCCACGGTTCAATTATTATCATAAGAACACCCGCTACAATACTGCTCGCAAGAGTTGAAACAACAAGTGCCCAGACCCCCATATCCGCATAAGCCATTGCAAGACCCGTAACAGCCTGAGCAACCGAACCTGCAAGACTGCAGAAAAAAAGCTGTCTGAATTTCATCTTACGGTTGAGAAAAGCCTGAGGTACGGAATAAAGTCCCGAAATAACAACTCGCAAGCCTTGAACACGCAAAACGGAAACGAGTATCGGTTCTTTATAGAATCCGGAAATGGCGGGAGCAACAAAAAACAAAACCGCATATACTGCCAGAGAAAGAACAAGATTTGCGAAAAAAATCGATGACGTGAGCTTATTATCAAGTGAATCTCGCTGAATGACCGACGAAGAAAAGCTTGTTTCGATAACGGTATTTGCAAGAGTCATAAAAACCGTTGTGATTGCTATAACTCCGAAATCCTCGGGAGCAAGTATTCTTGCAAGCACAAGCTGAATCACAAAGGTCATACCGAGGGTACAGACCGATTGCGCTGTCTTCCACACAAAAGAATTTATTGACTTTTCTTTCAAAGATTCTGACATAAAAAATCTCTCTGTTAATTATGAAATATATTTCGCAGCTACATTTATCATATAGCCTGTTGCGACAAAGCCGCAGATATATGCGAAGCTGCTCAGCAGGTCTCCACGAAGCATAAAAAGAATCATGAACATCATGAAAAGATAGGGTGAAAATGCAATGTATTCCTTATCTTTATTGGTGCGCCAATAACCCATATCCATTTTGCATATTGCGACACCGAGAAAAACAGCAAAAAATATTACACCGGGAATACCGAAATTAAGATATCCTTCGCCTATGAACGGACATGAAACATTTGAAGCAACATCATTTCCGAATTCAGAGCGGATAAGCATCGCTCCGCTGCCGCCGGGTTTGCCTCCCCAGACAGCACTCGGTACAAAGAAAAGAAAAACACCAAGAAGCTGGAAACCCCATTTTATGCCGAATCTGCTTACATATTTAATCGCTGAACTGAGCATTCTGTATGCATCATAGTCAGCTTCAACATAAACAGACATAAAACCGTTTTCAAAAACAGAACGAAAGCTCTCCATCGAAAGAATATGTCTGAAACTGTTCATCAATGGAAACATGAAGAACATTGCAATAATGAAAAGCCAGAAAAATTTTGCACCTTTTCTGAGCTTCGGAAACAAAACGAGGAAAACGGTTCCGTAAATCGTAACGGTCTTGTATCTGGGAAGCGAGGTCGGAAAAAAACAAATAAGCAATGCTGCAAAAAGAATTATAAATCTGATTGGATTTTCTTTTTTGGCAATTGTGCTCTGTGCTGCTTCTGCAACAATATAGGCAAGAAATGCGGGAATAACAGATTCAACAATCATTTTGATTGCAGAATTGCTTCCCAAATAGAAAACCTGAGTTGCCTGAACTCTCGAAACGGCAATTCCTGCAAGACCAGTTCTTGAAAAAGAAAAAACTGCCATCAAAACAGCAACAACAGTTACAAGAATTTTAAATTTCTTTCCGAATTCAAAATTACTGCAAAGAAACTTGGTTACGTTTGCATTGGTTATACTTTTAATTTTAACTCTTCTTGCCGTCATCATAGAGATAATAAAAACAATATTAAAAAGAAAAATAACAAGATTTGTTATAAGCACATCATTATCCGTAAGCGAACCCCTCCACGGATAAACAGAGGTCAAATATTGAATAAGCGGTGCAAAATACATAAAGAAATACATAAAAACCCAATAAACAAGCTCCATGGATATCGAATATTTCTTATATGACGATGTCATACCCGCAATAAAAACAATGCTGTTGAAAACAAAAGACAAAATGCAGATTTCGTCCTTCCCGTGTGCACCGAAAGCCCAGAATGGCATAGCTGCAACAAAAGAAAGAAACAAAACAACTATTATGTCGTGCAAGGATTTGCGACTGCTTACAATTCTGATTTGATTCATAGATTTCTCCAAAAATAAAAATGAAAATCAATTATTCATTTTGCGTTTTTCAATTTCTTCAAGATTCTTTTTGATTTTCATTGATATATATATATTCTGCGGTAATACCAGCCTTATAGTCGATTTGATAAGCTTCGTGAGCTTTTTTCGCTTGTGCCATGATGACATATCATGATGAAGTGCACAAGTGTTTTTGGTTATACGGTAACGCCAATGAGCATAAGATGTTCCGAACGTCACCTTTTTATATGCCATAAAATAATCTATAGGATAAACGGTTATTACATCATTTTCAAAGCTGTTGTCGGTTAAACTGAAACCATATTCTCTGATTGCGGCTTCGGTAAAAATCAGAGGATTCATTATATAATCAATCTGCTGATTATTCTCAATTTTTTTTGATTCCCCATCATAGAAATCAATTATCTTTTTTATAAACGGATGATTTTTTTCGCAGGCAATGAAGCCTGCAGTTATAAGTCCGCCCTCAATATAAGAGCTGACAAATCTTTTTTCCTCAAGCAGGTCGGTAAAATCTTTAATTATTTCCAGATCGGTATCCATATATATTCCGCCGTGATTATAAAGAATGTCAAGGCGTGCATAATCACTCACAAAAGCCCATCTGCGTTCTTTATATGCTTTTTTAGTATAGCTGCATTTATTGACATCATAGTTATCTTCGTTCCAGAGCTTTATTTCATAATCAGGAAGATATTTCTTCCAGCTTTCAATACACATTTTCGCAAGCTTTGGAAAATCTCCTCTGCCGAACCAGCAGAGATGAATAACCTTAGGTATGCACATAAAGATACCTGCCTTCTTTTTGCTGAATAAATTTTTCGATTCAACCGGGGAACCGATTGAAAATCAACCGATTCCCCGATAAGGACTCAGAAATTATGCGACAATCATCTTGCCCGCATCATCAAATTCATAGTAACCTGCTGCAAAGTAGCCGTTGGTCTTCGCTTCGCTTACATAGTAACGGCCTGTTGCAAGGTTGGTGTTACCCTTGACATAATAGTAATCACCGTTTACTTCAACGATACCGAGATTTGACTGTGCAACACCGTTGATGTAGTAATGACCGTCAATGATACCTTCCTTGACTATTTCATCAACAATCATCTTACCTGTTTCGTCAAATTCATAGTAACCTGCCGCAAAGTAACCGTTAGCCTTCTTTTCGCTTACATAATAGCGGCCTGTTGCAAGACTGGTGTTACCCTTTACATAGTAGTAATCACCGTTTACTTCAACGATACCGAGATTTGACTGTGCAATGCCGTTAACATAGTAGTGACCGTCAACAATTCCTTCCTTGGTGCTAATAATCATTTTACCTGTTTCGTCAAACTCGTAGTAGCCTGCTGCAAAATAACCGTTTGTCTTTGCTTCGCTTACATAGTAACGGCCTGTTGCAAGATTACCGTTGCCTTTTACGTAGTAGTAATCTTCGCCAACAATTACGATGCCGAGATTAGTCTGCATAACGCCGCCGACATAGTAGTTGCCGTCAACGATGCCGTCCTTGAGAATAAGCTTTCCGTTTTCGTCAAAATCGTAGTAACCGATATAGCCGAAGCCGTTGCTCTTCTTTTCGCTGATGTAGTAGCGGCCTGTTGCAAGATTGCTGTTGCCCTTTACATAGTAATAGTCACCATTGACGCAAACAAGACCGAGGTTAGACTGAAGAACACCGTCGATGTAATAATGACCGTCAATGATACCGTTCTTGATAAGCTTACCTGTTTCATCGAAATCAAAGTAACCTACAAAGCCGAGGCCGTTGCTCTTTTCTTCGCTGACATAGTAGTTGCCTGTTGCAAGATTACCGTTACCCTTTACGTAGTAGTAGTCGCCGTCAATACAGATAAGACCGAGATTTGTCTGCATGATTCCGTTCAGATAATAATGACCGTTAACAATGCCGTCTTTCATTATCATCTTGCAATTTTCATCGAAATCATAATATCCAACATAACCGAGACCGTTGCTCTTTGCTTCACTGATATAATAGTTGCCTGTTACAAGACTACCGTTACCCTTTACATAGTAGTAACTGTCGTCTACGCAAACAAGACCTGTGTTTGCCTGAAGCTCGCCGCCGTCGATATAACGGTATTCACCTTCGAGAACAATGATTGTGGGTTCTGTGGGAACAGTCTGTCTTACACCGTTTTCATCAAAGAGATAAAGCTTCTTTGTGTCACCGGCTGCAAGAATATTGTAGCAATAACCCTTAACGGTATCGCCGTTTTCATCAAAGCCGTATTCTACGCCATCGATTTCCTTGATTGTAAGACCCCAATGGCTGCGGTAGTAATTGGGTCCTATATAATAACGGTGATAGCCGTCAACATCAAACCACTGACCTTCGGTGATAGCACCTGTTTCGCCGAAATGATAAAGTCTGCCGCTGATTTCACAGTCGCCGGTATATGCCTTATAGTCATTTCTGAAGCAATACCACGCATCGTCTACCTGAATCCAACGGTTCTTTACAGGCTCTCCGTTGATAGCGTAATAGGTTGCACCGTCAAGCTCAAAGAGACCTGTAAATTTAAGCTGTTCTGCACAAACACCGTTTTCGTCAAAGCAGTAGTAATATCCGTCGATAAGCTGCATACCGGTAAGCTTAACGCCATCCTTGAAGTATACATCGCCGTTCCAACCGTCTGCAACAACTGAACCGTCAACATATTCAACACCTTCATAGTTACCTGTGAAGAGCGAATCACAATCATTATTTACACAGCAGAGAATGCCGTCTTTGAATTCATATTTATGACCTGTTGCGGGAATTGCGGTACCCCAATCGATTACGGAGTTACACTTACCGCAGGTAACACGGCCGCTGTAACCTGCTTCATCACAAGTTGCCGCCTTGTTGGATGTTGTCCATGTATCTGAATAGTCAGAATGGACATGCCAGTATTTACCTGCTGACTTAAGGTTTCCGATACCTGTATTAAGCTCTGTTGTAAGAGAAGCATTCATATTTGAGAAGCCGGGAACATAGCCGTTTTCATCAACAGCGTATCCGTCAACATATTCAACCGAGCCTGATTTGATCTTATATTCAAACTTAAGAACGGGTGAACAAGCTGCGCCGCCATTCTTTGCTTCCCACTGATCTTTAGCGGAAATGCCTGTTTCCTCTGCATCCCATGCCCACATACGTGCGGGAATTACAGCAAGAGTTGCAGGACCTGTGAGGTCGTTATCGCCTGTACGCTCAACCTTGAGAGTAAGAATACTTGCAGCTTCATCAACATCGGCTGACGCAGTAAAGCCTGCAGGAACTGTAATTCCGTCGGTTTCAAATTCGTGAGCACTGCCAAGATGGATAGTTGTTGTTATGCTCTGAATCTTTTCAATCTGATCAACATTCAGAAGCAAATTATAGATTGAACCGCAAAGGATATTGCCGTCAGTTGAAGCCTGACCGTCAAGAGCAACAACAGGATAATCAGTTCCTGCACTTACGGTGATCTGTTTTGTGATTCTTGTGTAGTTGCCTGTGTTATCGGCAATTTCAAATGCGATATCGTGAACGCCATCAGGGAGAGTTATGACATCAGATGACATAACTCCGTTAACAACATTGGTTGCTACCTTCTGACCGTCTACATAAACCTGAGCGGTTGAAAGATCAAGACCTGTTGCGTTTGCTGCAGCGTGTGAATAATCCTCTGCAACATTTGCACTGACAGTAATCTGGTTAAACGCAAGAACATTTTTATTGTCAATAACTGCGCTTGTAAGACCATCTGCCGAATAAACCTTTGTATCGCTTACTAAGGGAGCATCTCTGTCGGGAGCAACATCACCGTAGTCAAGAGTAATGTCGTCAATATAAAAAGTCATATCTTCGCAACCTGTGTGTGACGAGGATGCGATGAACTGAATGAATGCAGGATAATAGTCTGAATTTGCGCCCTTATTGTTTGTTGCTGCACCGGGTTCAAGAGATGAGAAATAGTCGCTGCCGCAACCAACTGTATTGGTATCAAAGAAATCAACATATACATATGCCCATCCTGCTTCGGGAATGGTTGCACTTGTTATCTTTGAGAAGCCCTTGGCAACATACTGATATGTCATATAAAGATAGTTGCCGTTCATGGTGCCGTTGTTATCAAATGCATAGCAAAGACGGGCACACATACCGACAGCTTCTTCAGGAATATACATCCACATGCCGAGTCTTGTGCCGAGAACACCGTTTTCAACATCACGGTAAACAACAGGCTCACCAAGATAGTAAAGATACATATACATCCAGTTACCAAAGGATTCAGACTGGGTATAGTCGATATTGACTGCGAGTGAACTGTCACCTGTCTTTGAGTAATCATTACTGATATACGAATCCATGCGAAGACCGGATTCAATACCGTTGCTCGAATTGGGAATATCTATCATAGGCTTGCCTTCAAGAGCTGCCTTTGCGGTATCAAAATCGGTTGTCCAGAGAGAACCGTCATCGCCTTCAAAGTCAAAGAGAACACTCGACTCCTTACCGAACTTATATGTTACCGATGTTGTTTCGATATCTGCATACTTATATGCAGCAGTAACGGTAACTCCTGTTTTTCCAGAGCTTTCGGGAGCTGCGGTAAACATGGCACCGTTAATGGTAGCGGCATCATTATCTGAAAGTGTAATTTCAAGTGCATCAATGCCCATGAACACTTCATTGTTGAGGCCGTATGTAGCGGTGATGCTCATTGCAGCGGTCTTTCCGTAAGGAATGCTCTTTTCTGTTGCATCAAAAGCAATTACTTCAGGATTAACAACATTTATTGTTGCCGAACCGACAGTTGCACCGTTATAAATCATTTCAACTGTTACTTCACCGATCTTTCCGTTTGAAGTAAACACACCGTCTGTAACAGTACCGAACGAATCATCTGAAAGCTTCCAGGATACACCTTCTGCAGGAATATCTGCGGGACCGCCTGCCTTATCAGCACCGACTATATCAAAAGCAACCTCTGAATAGGGTACATAATACTGATAAGCAGAATTAACGCTTGCATGGTCAAACGTACCGTCTGCAACTGCCGTTGAAATAACCATAAGTGTGTTTGAAACGGAACGAACGGTACCGTCACAGCAGGAGTTACGGACAACGATTTCATCAGTTCCTTCGGGCTTTGCAGCATATGTTGCGGAGCCGCCGCCATCAAGTTCAATAGCAGTTACGCAACCGAGATCAAGCATAATCTGAGCCTGCTCAGCAAAAGTAAGTCCTGCCGAATAAGGCTTCTGATTACCGTCTGCAAGCATAAGAACAACATCACCGTTTTCCTTGATACCTACAGTTGAACGGGGATATTTGTCAACATTATTAAGTCCGCTGACAACTGCTCCGTCCCATACAAGAAGAAGATGACCTGCAACAGCTTCAACAATATTTGCAGAATACTGGCTGAAGGTACCTTTCTTGCCGATCATTGCGCTGCCGTCTTTCATGATGGCAAAGAATTCATAGGAGTTACCCATGCTGTCGCCGTTGATGTTAACGCCTTCCATAACGAACGCACCTGTCGGCTGGCCGGTGGAAACATTATAGTAAGCAGCGTTTGTGGTTGCAACAACATTGTAACCACGCTTTTCCTTGGCGGCATTTGCCTGTTCAACAACTGTCGCCTTGCCCCATACACCTGTGTTGTCGTTGTCATGGTAGTTAGCCTTGACCTTAACATCCGGGTTGCTGGCAATGTTCGCATTAACAACATAATAAACAACTCTGTCGCCGTTTTTGTCATACGAAACAACTTCGGTTTCCGTTACACCAGGGGCGAGTGCCGAAACCTTTTTTGATGCCGTTGTCATAAGGCTGCTTGCTTCAGCTGCCAGTGAATGAGGCACAATACCGAGAAGCATGACGAGTGACAACACGATTGCCAGGATTTTCGTGATTTTTTTCATGACCTTTGCTCCTTTTCAGATTATTTATACACATTGACCTTTGTGTCAAAATATATACATTATATATAAAGTATATCTATTTCATCTCTGATAAAATTTTCATAAACCTGTCTATGAATATTCCGAGAGTGAAATTCTGTTTAAAATAAACGAGACCCTTTTCTCCGCAATTTTTGTATGCGTCAGGATTATTTATGAAATCCTTCATGTTTCTGCATAACGAATCACTGTCTCCTGCATCAGCACAGATACCGCATCCGGTTTTATTGATAATATCTTTTCCGGAACCGTCCATGGCACCGAAAACAGGCTTTCCGGTTGTCATATAGGTCTGCAGCTTTGCCGGAACCGTAATCTGTCCTTCACGCAGGGTTATAAGTAATGCATCTGCAAGCTTATATTTTTCGGGCATCTCCGCTGCGGGATATCTTCCGTGAAAAATAAAATAATCCGAAAGACCCAAGGATAAAACCTTTTCTTTGAGAGCCGGGAGATAAGAACCGTCACCGACAATATGAATTCTGAAAACTGAATCTTCTCTCAGTTTTGCAGCTGCTTCAACAATTGTGTCAAGACCGGTACCGCCTGCAATGTTGCCCGCAAACATGAAGTCGGCAATTCCGTTATCTTCGGACTGCATTTCCGAATTCAGAAGAAAATCCGGAGCATGCTGAGGAAGATAAATCATCTTTTCGGGCGGTACTGAATTGACTCTGTTGTTATACTCGATAAAAGATTCCGATGTTACTGCAATTCGGTCACAGTTGTTCATCGCCCATTTGGAAAATTTCGCATAGAGAGAAAACAGAAAGGCTTTGTTTTCACCGAATTTGCTTCCGCTCATCGGTGCGAGGTCGAGATTATACATAAGAAGCTTCAGATTTTTTCTTTTTGCGAATCTGATTGCAGGATATACCTGAAAAATCGGAGTAAGCTGATACGAAACAACAATATCATAATCATCATTAATGCGTTTCGATTCTCTGATTGCCGAAAACATAAAAGAAAAATAGTTAATAAAAAGTTGAATTTTATTCTTTCCTCTCGGAACAATCGGACACCTGATAATATCAACACCGTTGACATTTTCGTGTCGGATTTTTTTATATCCTTTTTCAATAACACCCGAGGGATAATTCGGAAGTCCGGTTACAACGGTTACCTTGTGACCCCTTTTCACAATTTCGGGAGTAATATCATTGATAAGGAATTGCTCGGGATGATAATACTGACTGAAAAACAATATATTCATATAAACATTCCATTAAATCTTTTTATTTATCGGGAGTGAATCTGAAAATATCGTACTCCCCGCCCTCTCGTTCAACAAGATTATGCAGAAAGCCTTCAATATCAAGCTCCCCGCATTTTTCAAATCCGCATGCAAGAGTTGCTTTCGCAGAGGGAATATTGGATTTATTGATATAGTCATAGGCATATCGGTAGCTCATGGTAGTGTTAGAAAGAGTCAATCTTATGATATCCTTTGCATAACCCTTTCCACGGAAATGAGGGGCAACATAATAAGGACCGAGCACTATATCATTTTCAGAAGATCTTTTCAGTCTTCTGTTACCGTAAGCAACTACGCAATGAGCAACGAGATTTCCGTCAACTGAGAGATAATAAACTTTATAACTGCCCTTTGCAAAATACTCCATAAGAAGCCTTATTCTTCTCGGGAAGGTCATTTTTTCAAAATCATGATACAGCAAAGAAAAAGGAGTCGGACTGTATTCATATAACGATTTGTTTTCGTCCCTCCAAAGAAGAGAAAGCTTTTTTTCGTCAATAGAGTTCACTTTACCGCTCATTGTCTTTTACCCATTTCCTGTTTGAATTTAAGCAGACCCGAAACAGAAAAAGCAAGCCACGGCAACGGGTCATCGATGTAAAAAGTATGGTCCTTTGTGTTTTTTATGCTGAACCATGAGGGCTTTGCTCTGAATCTGTCAGATGATTTCAGAAACCACAAAACATCAGTCTGAGTGCATCTGAGCCGCTGATCTTTTTTGTATGCGGTCTGCAAAGAAACCTCATCACCGCTGAGAAGCTCAAGCATCTGTCTTGCCTGGTCAACTCCCGACTCGAAAACAATTTTAACGCTTCCGGAAACACGGGGATTGATCTCCATAATCTTTGCCTTACCGTCTCTCGGGTCATCAATAAGATCAATATCTGCGGCACCTCTCCAGTTGATTTTCTGAAGCAAAGCCTTACAGCTTTCAACAATATCGGGTCGGTCAACAGTTATATTGAGAGTGCTTGACCCGCCTTCAACAGGAAACCACCTGTTTTTGCTGAAAACAGTTGCTGTTTTCATTTCATTGTTGTTATCAATAAACATTGCACATTCATACTGAAGTAATGTCTGCGGAATATATTCCTGAAAAACATATTGAGAAATCTTTTTACCGTTTTCTCTTAATAAATTTTCCAGTTCATCCTTATCGTTGATTTTTTTAAAACCGATGGCACCGTAGCCTGTTTTTGGCTTCATGACAATCGGATAATTAATATCTGAATTCAGAATATCCGAAACCGTTTCAACATCGGTCAGGGTCTTTGGTGCAGGGATATCATTTTCCATACAGACTGACATTGTTGCCTGCTTATCTGCGGCAATACGGTAAACATTCCAGTCGTTTGATGCTATTTTTGCATATTGCGAAAACTCTTTTTTGTTTCGCGAAAGAATTGAAGCTGAGAAATCAACACAGGGAACAACAACATCATATTTCCGTGTTTTAAGCAGTGCTCTTATCTGCTCAACCGTTTCGTTTTCACGCTCACGGTCGCACACACCGAGAATTCTTTCGTCGGTATATCTTGAAACATAAGCGGCATCGAGTTTTGAGTTACAAAGCACCGAAACAAAGCAATCCGCTTTTTTGAAAGCACGGATAAGAGGAAGGCACTGCCTTGCATATCCTTCAATAATAAGAACTCTTGTTCCTGAGTAATCAGCCATCCTGCTTATCTTCACTCCTTAGAGGGCAAACCGCCTTGTTAAGTAAATATGTGTATTTATTTTCTCCCGTAACAGCCCTGAGAAGCTTGTATCCGGCTTTTACCACCCATTCAGGAAGATATAAAACGAAATTTGCCCTGCCCTCATTCTTTTCAGCTTTGATGTAATCGGCAGTATTCATCCGCACGGGGTCTTTGATAATACGTATATCGTTGCAAGGATTTTCCGCACACCATTCCACCATAGCCCTGACGGCATTTTTTATATTAAGTATTTCATATTCAGTCCCCTTACCGATACGGTAGGCAACAGAAGGACATCTGAGATAATATCTTTTCTGAATATCACGCTTGATATCATCCGTGTAAACAGGAGAAAATCGGAAAATACTGTGGCAGGGATGCTTTATGCATTCATTTTCTGCCATCAATTTTGATTTTGCATAATAAGAAACGGGATTTGCCTTTGTTTCGGGAGTTACGGGAGAATCTGTAAAGCCGTAAACATCAACCGTGCTGATAAAGAGAACGGGAATATTTTTTGAAGCCTCAAGAACATTAACGCTACAATCAACATTGAGATGCTTATAGTCATCCCATGTATATTCTTTTCCGTCAACGGAATGAGCAAGTCCCGCAAGATGAATAACACGGTCAATACAGTTTTCTTTGATTATGCTTTCAACAGCACAGGAATCACCGAGGTCAACTGTATAGTGACGGTAATTTTCTGCAGATTTACCGCAGTCTTTAATATCAATTCCGATAACACGGTATCCCGCATTCAAAAAGCCTTCAACTGCCGCAGAACCAATCATGCCTGATGATCCCGTTATAAGAATTGTTTTGGATTTATCACTCATATGTTCGCCTCTTGAAAAACATCTTCTCTGATATCGGCAACGCATTCCGTCAGCTCTTTATAAATCTTGTCGGGCTTCTTTCCGAAAACCGATGCAAGAATACAGACAGCAGTATACCATATCATTTTGATATCAAAGAAAACACCCATATTTTCGGGATAATACGCCTCAAGTGCAAGTCGGGTCGGAAGAACAAGACGCTTGTAGTCCTCAAGGTCCTCAACACTGTCACCGTATATGTAGTCATATATCGCTGCAGGACCCGTAAGACCGGGCTTGACGGTAGATGCGATATTATATTTTCCTGCACGCATTATCACCACCTGGTCAACAGCCGCAGGTCTCGGACCTACGATTGACATTGTGCCGCAGAAAATATTGATAAGCTGAGGAAGCTCATCTATTTTCAAACGGCGGCATAGCTCCCCGAAAGGAAAGATACGGTTGGTATCCGCCTTGAAGCTTGCTTCACTTTTTTCACTTTCTTTTTTAGGAACACGCATACTGCGGAATTTCCACATAACAAATTCCTTGTTATCTTTTCCGATGCGTTTTGCTTTGTAAAATATCGGACCCGGGTCAGAAATTTCAATTCCGATAACAGCAATAAGCCATACCGGCGATGAAACAACAAGTCCGATAAAAGAAACAATAATATCAAATGCTCTTTTCAAAAAAAAATAAATTCTGCGTTTCATCGGGTAATTCTCCTAAATACACATTCAAATGCTTCAGCATACATACAGCCGCTTTCGCCGCCTCTGACTGCTGCAAGACCGAAAATGCCTTCCTCACTTCTGGGATGCGGAAAGCTTCGCATAACACCTCTGTACTGTGCAAGCGCTTTCAGCTTGATATTTATTCCTTCCTTACCTGTTTCAACATAGGTATTCGGAGTGAAATTTTTCACTGCGGTGTTGACAGACCAATCCGTTGCCGAAAGAATTTCCATAAACCAAAGCTCGTCAACCGGCTTCACATCCGTTCTTCTCTGAAAAATTCTTACTGCCGCCTGACAGGCAAGAGAAGTGTGAAGATGGTCGTTATTTGTATCGCAGGGATGATGAGTAATAACAACATCCGGCTTTGACTGCAGAATTGCAGACTCAATAAACTGAACAAGCTTAAGATGAGGAACGGTGTTCATTTCAATATTCGGAAATCCGCCCTTATAACGGTTATTGACACCGAGAATATTCATGCTTTCATCCGTATCAGACTCAAGCTCACCGTCTTCGGGTCGGAATGCTCTTGCTGCCGCCTGAGCTGACATAATACACACATCAACCTTATGACCTCTTTGAGTAAGCTTATGAATTGTTGCACCTGCACCGAGAACCTCATCATCGGGATGGGCTGCCACTATCAGATAATTCATAACATTCTCCATTCTTCCGCAATGCGGATTCAATCAATAAATTTTTCAGCGTAGCTGTTAATCAGAGCTTCATAGCTTTCGCTGTCTGTAGGATAGCTTTCAGCGTGAGCAGCACTTTCAACAATAAGAAGCTCCTTGTTTTCACTTGAGCATGCATTATAAAGCTCGTTAACCATTCGGGTCGGAACAAAATCGTCATTTCCGCCGTGAATAAAAATCATCGGAACAACAGTATTTTTTACAGCCTCAATAGGGCTTGCATCTTTGAAATCAAAGCCGGAAATTATTCTGTTAAAAAAGTTTGCGGCATTAACTATCGGGAATGTAGGAACATGCATTCCCTTTGCATTATGAACAAACTGATCATAAGCCGAGGTATATCCGCAATCGGCAACAGTAAATTTTACGTTTGAAGGAAGCCTTCCGCTTCCGCTCATCATCATTACCGTTGCACTTCCCATTGATACTCCGTGAAGCACAATTTTTATATCGGAGCCGAAATGATTATTCATAAAATCAAGCCACTGCAGACTGTCACGGCATTCATGGTAACCGAATCCTATGTATTTTCCTTCACTCATTCCGGCCGCCTGATGATCAACAAGAAAAACATTCCAGCCTTTATCGTGGTAGAATTTTGCCATGCAATGAAATTCTCCGGTGCCGCAATTTCTGTAGCCGTGGCTGCAGAAAACGAAAACCTTTGAAGGTTTATCTGAAGGAAGAAGATAACCCTTTAATCTGAATCCCCTTGCGTTAATTATCTCAAACTCTTCAAGCACCTGATTATGAAACCATAAGGATCTTTCATCAATCAGAACCGGTTCTGCAGGTTCAGGTTGCTTATTGATAAACTTGCTCATTTTTTCGGGGAGCGAGGCATCTCTGTGCATTATTTCATGGAAAACAGTAAAGCCCAGTGCACCGACAACACCTGCAGTAATACCTGCTGCCTTTAACATTACAGAGCTTTTCTTTTTCATTTGCCTTCCCCTTTCTCAGTTCAGAAATATATTTCTTAAAAATCCGGTTATCATTTCATAAAGCATATCAATCAGATCATTTATAGTGATTGTGTTTCTGACATAATAAACCGTGCGTTCTTCGGTATGACCGCAATTCAGGCACTCTCTTGAGCTTATCTCTTTATCGGTTTCAAAATCGTGAACATAATCACTCCACTCCGAAAAATTATGACCGGATGAATAAATGATATTTTCGCTGACGGTTTTTCCGCACAGAGAGCATATGTTGATTTCATATCCGTTTTCAGTGCAGGTCGGCTCGTGAATTAAGGGTTGAGTATTATGGTTGCACTCGGTAAACGCCTGAATAAAAACATTCTCTACGCCATAAAGCAGAACATCATACCATCCCGCATTATAGGCAGGAAGGTTAGCGTAGCTTTCGCAGGCATTGCAGGCATAAGCATTTGTTCCGCGTCCGTTTGACTCCAAAGGAATATAAATAATTCCGTCTGACACATATTCGATTACAACCGAAAAAACAGTTCCCTTTTCAAGCTCAATCTTGTTATCAAACTCAATGGTGTGGTAGCCAGGTCTTCTGAGAACAGTAGAATATTCAAGTGCAAGAGTTCCCTTTTCGGGACCGGTATATCCCGAAGGCAGATTTTTATAAATCTTAACGGTTATTTCCTGATCAGGACTCATTGTATATGTTGAAACCGAATTCAGAAGCTCGGGTCCTTTTGCGGTAAAAACATTCGCAAGCTGAGCACTGCCGTTGTGGCTGATATATGACTCCCACCCTGCACCGTTATAAGTATAATTTCTGTAATAATCATCCGCAGGCCTTACAGAAAAGCCTGCAAACTGTTCAATGGAAGTGTCATAATATGAGATCCAGAAATATCCGTCATCTCCCCAATTGACACCCCAACTGTTTTTGCAAAGCCAGGCACCGTTGGCCTCAGGCCGGCAATCCGCATTAAAATTAAATAAAGAATAATTATCATCCCAACCGACAACGGTTATTTCATGGTTGAGAGTATTTGTACCATTATAAAAATAAGCACACGAAGAACTGTTATAATATTCGTCTCCGAAATAGAAAGCCAGCGTTGCAGAACCATGATCCATTATCCATTGCTTGGCATCGTTCATATCAAGAAGCTCTTCTGCAGATTTTATAATAACTCCGCTGCCTCTGTCATATCTGCTGCTTTCGTCATAGTTTCCCATGGAAGATAAATCCATGGGACTGAAAGGATAATCGGCATCTTCTGCAGCACCCGTCCATCTGGCAAGAGAGCCTGCGGCAATCATCCAGTTTCCGCCGACCTCAAACGGAGAATCAAAGTTAAATCCGTCACCGTAGGTCGGGTCGTCTGTGTTATCGGTAAGACTTTTTGAAGTAAACCATGAAAAATGAGCCTCGGAATAGTCTGCAGTAGTTAAATCATCAATATCGTTTAATATCGCATCGCTTTCAAGCATGCTCATGGTTGAAAAAGCCCAGCAATTTCCCGACAAGCCCTGCTGCTTCACGGGAGTAACACAATTATTATCTCTTGAATCAAAAGCAGCAGGAAGTGAGAGAGAGTTATTCTTGGTAAAAAACGAAAAAAGAGAAATTTCGGATTGCTGCGGTTTATATGATTTCTCACCGAAAATATCAAGCTCGTTACCATCGCCGTCAACAAAAGAATAGTCGACATAACCGTATTCGCCGTTTCCGTCTGCCTGAACAGTCAATATTTCGGGAATTGTCGAAGAAGGTACGACAGACATACCGCTGAACGCAACGGTCACCCACAGCACAGCTGCAGTTACAAGCGAAACAAACTTTTTCATGCCCATTCCCCCTATACTGATGCTATATTATCCATTATACACTATATTTTAAAATAATCAAGTTAAAATGAATATATTTAAATAAATATATACGGTTTTTACAAGAAACACATCCGTGAATTCCGGATGTGTTTCAGAAAAGTGATTTATTATTATCCAAGAGGCTTCCAGTCGGCAAGTTTGCCGGCTTTTTTCCAGAGCTCTTCCGCTTCCTTTACCCATTCATCAAATCCATCGGGAGTTGAAGGGAAACGGGAATAGAGTTCGGTCATTTTACCGCTGTTGATTACACCTGCAAGTATACTCCTGATTTCAGAAATTCTGATATTCCCAGAAACCAATCCGATAACAACAAAAACAACCGTTTTAAGGTAATCGGATGCATCAAGAGTAAGTCCGCCTTCCATGCCTGCCAGGATTTTTTTGCTGAAGATTGCATCATGCTTAAAAAGAAATTCGTTTGCTTTCGGGCTGTGTCTGACAATTGAAGCAAGAAGAGCCATCATTCCCGCAAACTCCTTGCCCTGCGTGTCGTTATATCTTTTGTTGATACTCCAGAGCGATTCTCTTGTAGGATATCCATCATTTTTCATAACATCGGAAGCAATTTCAACAGCAATATCTTCAAGCACAAGAGCAGCTGTACAGCCCTCACCGCAGTTGGGCTTGGTCATACACGCAGCATCACCCATGCAAATGAATCCGTCCGCAACGAATGAATATGGTGCTCTGTGATAAGGAGTTCTTCCTTTTTCGATTTTCTTCACGGTGTGTGACGGAAGCCTGACATTCCGTGTAAACTGTTCATATACTTTTTCTGCATAATCAAAGCCGAAACATGAACCGATGCCGATAAGAGCATCCGTAACCTCAGCGGGTGCAACCCATGATTTATAGGCAATCCAGAAGTGTGACTTAAGCCATTCTTCTTTTTTCTCGGTAAAATCAATGTATTTAAGAATAACATACAGAATATCATCGGAGGTAAGCTCAAACTTTTCTATTCCGTAATTATCAGGCAAGCTGCGTCTTACAACAGCAGGAATACCGGAGCAATCGGCAACCAGACGGCATTCAACGTTTATTTTTTCACCGTTTTTCTGATATGTAAGTCCTTTAATCCTGCCGTTTTCATCGTAATCACAGGAGTCGTAGGATGCCTCATAGACTATCTCCGCTCCTGTTTCGCATGCCCATTCATTCATGCGGATAATGTAATCATGCTTATGCATTCCGATGACGTGAGTCGGTGAAGGCTTGGGATAACCGCCGAAAGCGGAATACATATATTGCTCGGAAAATTCAAAAGCATATATTCCGTCACCCTTTTTAACCTCAGGCAGACCGAAATGCTCCATTTCACTCTTTCCCATGTGGAAAATATCATAATCAGGACTTATTCTTTCCTTTGAGCTTTTATCAATCACAAGAACTCTGAAGCCTTTTTCAGACATTCTGCGTGCAAAATAGCTTCCCGCTGTAGATGCTCCGACAATGACTATATCATATTTCGACATAACGATTCTCCTTTTTTCATTTTTATTTAATTATAAATCCATATTGGAAATAATGCAAGTTTATTAATGATTTTATCGAAAATATTTGCATTATCGGAATGTTTCTGTTATGCTGAATATAAATTGAATGGCGAGGTTTGAAAATGAAGTGTATTCTTGAAAATCCGATTGAGATTTACGGTAAAAAAACAAAAAACAGAATTGTACTTCAACCAATGGAGGGCTGTGACGGAACAAAAGAAGGTGCCATAGACGAGCTTACAGCAAGAAGATACCGCCGTTTTGCAAAATCGGGTGCGGGTATTATCTGGTTTGAAGCAACGGCTGTATGTCCCGAAGGCAGAGCAAACCCACGCCAGCTCTATCTCAACGAAGAAACAAAAGAAAGCTTCAAAGCACTTATTTGCGAAATCCGTAGAACCTCTTTATCGGAAAACGGATTTGAACCGATTATCATTGTTCAGCTTACTCACAGCGGAAGATTCAGTAAGCCTGACGGCACACCTGAACCTATTGTCGCTTACCGCAATTCTCATTGGGAAAAAGGAAAAGAAAATCAGCCGTATGTAGTCGCTACAGACGATTACTGTAAATCAATAGCCAAAGACTATGCTGTTACCGCAAGACTTGCGGAAGAAGTCGGTTTTGACGGAATTGACGTCAAATGCTGTCACGGATATCTTTTCAATGAATTTCTCAGTGCGGCAAACCGTGAAGGCATTTACGGCGGAAGCCTTGAAAACAGAACAAGGCTTTATTTCGATTGCATTGACAGCGTCAGAAGCAACACAAAAAATGTGTTTGTAACAACAAGACTGAATGCCTGTGACTGCTTTCCTTATCCTTACGGATTCGGTGTTGACAAAAACAACAACATTGACCTTACCGAAACAAAAATAATAATTACGGAATTAAGAAAAAAAGGGATCGAGCTTATAAATCTTACGCTCGGTAATCCATACCTGATACCGCATATAAACCGACCGTGCATCAATGCTCCCGAGGACGGAAATATCGGCATAAAGCGTATCCGTGATATTACGGCAGAACTCAAAAGAACATTTCCGGATATTAAATTTGTAATGTCAGGACTCAGCTTCAACGCAGAAAAAGCACTCGATTATGCGGCCGAAATCATAGAAGATGGTGTTGCCGATTTTGCCGGATTCGGCAGAATGGCTTTTGCTTATCCCGATTTCTATAAAGATTTTATTCTGAACGGCAGTCTTGAAAAAAACAAAGTATGTCTCAGGTGCAGCAAATGCTCCGAGCTTATGAGAAACGCAAGCGTTGCCGGCTGTCCCGTAAGAGACAGCGGAGTTTACATGCCGTTCTATCAAAAACATGTTTTAAAGAAATGAGGAGATTATGATGGTAGCAGTAGTAACGGGAGGCAGCAGGGGCATCGGTCTCGGAATCACCGGATTGCTTCTTGATAACGGCTTTGAGGTTGTTGTTTCTTCAAGAAAAGAAAGTTCTGAAATTAAAAAACTCAGAGAAAAATTTACCGATAAGCTGTTTTTTGTTTCCGCTGATATTTCGGAACCCGAAGATATAAAAAAGCTCGTTTCATTTACGGAAAACAAATTCGGAGCGATAGATTTGCTTGTTAATAACGCAGGTGTTGCACCGAGAGAGAGAAAAGATATCCTTGAAATCACTCCCGAGGATTTTGATTTTGTTGCGGATATCAACTTAAAAGGTACGTTTTTTGTAACTCAGAAATTCGTTCCTCTTCTTATAAAGAATCCAAAATCAAGAATTGTTAACATTTCTTCGATGTCCGCCTATACAGCATCGGTAAACAGAGGTGAATACTGCATTTCAAAAGCAGGAATATCAATGATGACAAAGCTTTTTGCGGCAAGACTTGCAGAATACGGGGTCAGCGTTATCGAAATCCGCCCCGGAATTATCGAAACGGATATGACCGCAAAAGTCAAAGAAAAATATGTTAATCTTATTGAAAACGGCATTACACCCATAAAAAGAATGGGGCAGCCCGAGGACATTGCTAAATGTGTTCTCTCGGTTGCTCAGGGTAATTTTGATTTCTGCACGGGCACTGTCATCGACTGCGACGGCGGATTTAATGTGAGAATATTATGATGAAGATTTATGATGCAATAGTAATCGGCAGCGGCGCGGCAGGATACTGTGCCGCCGACCGTCTGTTTGAAAACGGAATAACAAACATTGCTGTTATTACCGAAAGCAGATTATCAGGCACTTCAAGAAACACCGGAAGCGATAAACAGACCTATTATAAAATATCCATGGACGGTCATTCGGCTGACAGTGCATATAAAATGGCAGAGGATATATGTTCACTCGGCTCCTGCGACGGAATAAAAGCATATAAGCAGGCACTGAACAGCACCGAATGTTTTCTTCGTCTTTGCCGTTACGGGGTAAATTTTCCAAAAGATGAATTCGGAGGATATCCCGGTTACAAGACCGACCATGACAACACAACAAGAGCAACCTCTGCAGGTCCGCTGACATCAAAAATGATGACATATGCTCTTGAAAGAAGAGTTCTTGAGCATAATAAGACTCCCCTCCTCGACAACCGACAGGTTATCGAAATTATTGTCAGAAACGGAAGGGTTCACGGCGTTGCGGTATTGAATAATGAAACAGATTCGATTGAAATAATTGCTTCAAAAACAGTTGTTGCCGCAACCGGAGCACCTGCATGTATCTATAAAAACTCTGTTTATCCGCATTCACAGCACGGCATGACGGGAGTTCTTATAAATTCAGGTGTAAAGCTGTGTAACTTTACGCAGTGGCAGTACGGTCCGGCATCGGTAGACTTCCGTTGGAACGTTTCCGGAAGCTTTATGCAGGTTATTCCGAGGTTTGTAAGCATCGACGAAAACGGAACTGAAAATGAATTTCTCCTTGACTGCTTTCCAAGTGCAAAAGAGGCACTTGATAACGTGTTTCTGAAGGGATATCAGTGGCCCTTCTGCTATGACAAAATCCTTTATTCTTCAGGGATTGACATTGCTGTTCACAAAGAAACAGCAAAAGGAAATACCGTTTATCTTGACTTCACAAAAAATCCTGCGGGATATGATTTCAACGCTCTTTCAGATGAAGCTAAATACTATCTTTCGGCAAACAATGCTGTTGCAGAAACACCAGTTGAAAGATTAAAAATCCTGAACGCAAAAGCAATTGACGTTTATTCGCGTCAAGGCATTGACCTTTACACCGAAAAATTGAAAATTTCGGTATCCGCTCAGCATAATAACGGCGGAGTTGACACCGACGAGAACTATCAGAGCTGCATAAACGGTCTTTATGTTATCGGCGAAGCAGCAGGCTCCTTCGGATTGACAAGACCGGGCGGCTCTGCTCTCAATGATACTCAGGTCGGAGGTCTTGTGTGTGCGGAACATATTAAAAACCACCCTGCAGCAATGCCCGATGTTCATGCACTTGAAGATGCGAAAAAAAGATTATCCCGACTTATATCCGGATTCTGTGTATCAGAAAGCATTGATTACGGGTTTATTCCCGACAAAATGAGCAGGTGTGCTTCATTCATCAGAAAAAAAGAAGACTGTGAAGCGCTTCTTGAAGAAATTAACATTATTCTTAGTAACCTTCCTTTGAGCAACAAAACATTAAGCAAATATTTTTATGACAAAGACATGCTTACAGCCTCAAAAGCACTTCTTGAAGCAATACTTTCCGAAATGCCGCTTACCGGCAGCCGAGGCGGAAGCATTTTTACCGTTAACGGTAAAATCATAGAAGAAAATACTGAATACAGAAAATATCTGAGCATAACGGGCAGTAACGGGATTTCTTTCAGAGATGTATCCCCTGTTCCGTACCCGAAAAAAACGTTTGAAATGTATCTTAATAAAATAAATGAGGTGCAATATTAATGGATTACATCAAAGCATTGACTACGGATATTATCACGGATATACTCTTTTCGACAAAAAAGGTACAGAGCCTGATTATCCGTTCGGCTTCGGACTTTCGTATACCGACTTCAGTATTAGTGAACCGCGTATTACCAAAAATGAAAACAGCATAAAAGTAACCGTTGAGGTCACAAACACGGGTGACTGTGCAGGTGACGAGGTTATTCAGGTTTACATCGGAAGCAACAACACCGAAACAGACAGACCTGTCAAGCTGCTCAAGGGATTCAGGCGCATTTCGGTTGATGCAGAAAAAACCGCAGTTGCTGAAATCACAGTTGACTTTGATGATATTAAATTCTATAATCCCGAAAGCGGTGAATGGATGCTTGACAAAGACTACACGGTTTATACCGGTACAAGCAGCCGAAACGCCGCATATGCAGGTATAATCGCATTCTGATACAAATATAAAATAATTGAGGTCAGGAGCTCCGAAGCACGGAAATCCTGACCTTATTATTTTACCGTCAAAATGTAAATGCAACAAAGCCGTCAAAAACAACCACCTGCAAATATCAATCCCATTCGGTACCCGTAACCTTATCCATATCAACTCCCTTTGTTTCGTGTGTTTTACGCACAAGAGCAAAGAATGCAGCAATAAATCCGGGAACAAGAAGTGCAAACGAAACTATGCCCGTAACGCTGTTACCGAGGAAGGTTATAAGCGGAAGGCTTACGATATAAGATATCGCAACGCCCGCGGCGGTAACAATAAACTGTGCTGACATTGTTGAAGAACGAAGATTGGTGGGTGATGACTCACCTATCATCATAATAAGAACATCATTTGTCGAATAGAAGCTTCCGATACAGGCACCGCAAAGGAATCCGACGAGATATGTATTCCATCCCATACCTGCACCGACCGAAAAGCCTATAAATGCAAGCAGACAATTGACTGCAGTCATTATCGCGGCAGTTTTTCGTCCTTTTGAATCTGAAACAAAGCCCATTATAACCTGCGAAACCGCACAGCCGACAGGAAACATGAACAAAGCTTCGGTAACGGGTCCGATGCTTACGGCATTCATCACTTCATCTCCGAGTGAAGCAAAAAGTCCGTTTTCCACATAATTCCTTGCAAATCCGTAAGACATGATAACCTGATAATTGATTGTGCCGATAAAGCCGAGATTCGCAAGTGCCGATGTGATATATAACCAACGCAGCTGATTATGCTTCATTGCAAATTTAAGTGCAGGAATAAGTCCGCCCTGTGCGTTTTCAGCATTTTTCTGTTTCTTTTCTGTTTCACGTTCTTCATCGGTCATGCGAAGATGGCGAAGACGGGAATCAATAAAAGAATCGGTTTCTCTTGCAGTAACAAGAGCAATAAAACATGTTATCACACCAACAATCGCTGGCACAAAATAAACAAGTCTCCATTCAGAAGCATCATGCATCAGCGCTTTTCTCAGCAGAGGAATAAGCATTACTGCCATGTTTGCGAAAAATTTTATTGATGAATAGATGCGTGCCCTGTGCTTTGTCGGGGAAGATTCCATGATATAAACAACATGCATGTCATGCGGAATAAAGAACTGCACAAGAACAGCACCGATAAAATATACGAACAGATTTCCTGACAAAAAAATAATAAGCATGGCAAGACTCATGCCAAAGGTATTTATAATCAGGAATTTTTTTCTGCCCCATCGGTCAGCAAGCGGTCTGTAAAGAAGTCCGAGAGCCTGAAACGGAACAACAAGAACGGAAAGAATATCAAGCAAACCTACAGAACTTTCGCCGTATTTTGAAAAAAGGTCGTTTGCAATTTCCGTTTTCATAAGCGTGCCTATCTGCGATGCAATTTCATCCGTTGCATAGATAAGAGCTATAATAAAAACAAGATAAACGAAATACATATTTTTCTTAGGTCTTGCTTTTTCCTTTTCCCATTTTCTGATTTCTTTTTCGCGTCTGATTGCGGTTTTATCGGGTTTCACGGCAGTCATTAAAAAGCTCTCCCTTCATAACGATTCAATATGATTATATATCACTTTTTCTTTATTTACAATATAAAGTTGTCCATTCGCACAAAAATTGCAAAAAGCTGAAGAATAAAATATGTAACGTTACAAAAATATGTTAAAGTTTTATTGAAATATTGTTTATTCTGTGATAATATACTTTTATCATGGTTACCAGATTAACCCAAACCAAAGGAGCGTGTAAAAATTGAAAAAAATCATTTCAATCCTTCTTTGTGCCGCAATTGTTGTTTCGCTTTTCGGCATCAGCAGTTTTGCGGTCGAAGAAAAGAAAACCGACTGCGATGGAAGCTGTGAGTTTTATCCCACAATCATCATTCCCGGTCTCGGTCAGTCAGGCGTTTTTGTTGCAGACGAAAACGGTGAAATTCTTGTTGACGACAGCGGAAAAAGAGTTTCGGCATTTCCTGCTTATATTCAGCTTCCCAAGATCATCAAAAGAGCTCTCGTACCTGCTCTCTTATCGCTTATAACCCAGCGTGACGCAGGACTTTCGGATGCCTTTGCGGATGTTATCAAAACCTGCTTCGAAATAAACGCAAGCGATCTTGAAGCTCAGAATACAGGCAACGTTATTCTCGAAAGATATTACAAGCCCTATTCGGAATGCACCGAAGAAGAGCAGGAGCTTATCAACGAGCATATTCCCTTTGAGCTTTATCACACAGACCTACCGAAGGATCATCTTTATTACTTTACCTACAACTCATTCGGTAACCATATTGATGTAACAAAAGAGCTTTACGATTACATTCATATGGTTATGGAACAGACGGGACACAACAAAATAAATCTTGTTCCCATAAGCCAGGGCGGAACCTTTGCAAATGCAATCTTTGAATATTATCCCGAAATCATGGATGTTCTTCATAAGGTAATATACATTGTTCCCGCTCTTGACGGTTCAACCATTATCGGCGATGTTTTCAACGGAAGAGTCAATTTCCTCAATCCCGACTATCTTTATCACGGTTTCCTTGAAAACAGCGGACTTATGGATAAAGGTACCTCGAGAATGATTGAGGTTATCGCAAGAATCCTTCCCGATGAAGTTCTTATGAGTGCTCTTAACAAGGGCGTTAAATACCTTGTTGAAGATATTATGACAAGAAGCACAAGCATGTGGGCACTCTGCCCCTCGGGTGATTATCCCTCCGCTGCTCAGCTGTATCTTTCAAAGCCCGAAATGGCAAGCATCAAAGAACAGACCTACAAATATTATCAGGCACAGCTCAACTCAGATGCAAACATCAAAAAGCTCCTTGAGAAGGGCGTTCAGATATTCAACGTTGCCGAATATGATGTAAACATGATCAATGTCGGAGAAAACTGGAACACTCAGAATGCCGACTACATAATTCAGCTTGATTCAACTTCAATGGGAGCTTATGCTGCAAAAGTCGGTGAAACACTTCCGGAGGATTATGTTCAGGCAAACACCTATTGTTCTAATCCCGAACACAATCACATTTCTCCTGACAGAGTTGTAGATGCATCAACAGGTCTTCTGCCTGACACAACCTTCTATTTCGACGGTCAGAAACACGAAAGAACCCGTAATAATGACGTTATTCTCAAGCTTGCTTTTCATCTTATAGCACATGATGATATCACAGACGTTTATTCCTCACCCGCTTTCCCGCAGTTCAACATCGGCAGGGATGTGTGGGATCTTCACGAAATGTTTGAAATCGTAGATGGCATAGACAAAGCTTCGCTTTCGGCTGAAGACAAGGCGGAACTTGACGCAGCTGTACTTCAGGCAAAAACTCTCCTTGATACTACCGTTTGCGAGCCCGGCGATTTTGAAAAAGCTGAAAACAGACTCAACGCAATCCTTGTAAAAATCGGAGCTGTGGAAGCTGAAGAGGTCAAGGATTACACCTTCTTTGAAAATCTTTCGGAATGGCTCTATGAAAACTACGGAACTAACGGTTATTCAGAAATGCCGAGAATTTCTCTCAACATAATATTCGGTGCAATAACAGAATTTTTCAACACGGTTTTTGCATAACATAACAAATGACGGCTTGCAGAGTTTCAGACTCTGCAAGCCGCTTTTTTATTTATACTGTTTATTTTGAAATCCTGTTAATCATATCGAGATGCTCTGTATAAAGTCGCTCAACATCGGTGTTAACCTTAAAAAATCCGCCCTGAAGCGACATGTGGTCGCCCTGATAAACAGGCATTATCTGCCATACTCCAGGATCAATATCATTCTTATCATAGTTTTTTGTTGGTGCATCCGAGGGTGCCTTTGCTGAAACGGTATTAACAAGACCGTCATTTTCAAACCAGCTTTCATCCACAACATAGCCACCGGAGGTTGTACCTTTCAGCATACCGATTTCATCGGCACTGCTCTGGAAAAGAATCTCCATTCTGCTCTTGTCTGCCTTGAATGTGCCGTCACTGTTCTGAGTTGTTGCAGTGCAGGGAATCGAGAAATAATATGTGTTTTCATCGGTGACCATGTTTCTGTTGATTTCCATTGCATGGTCAATAAACATATCGTATGCGGCTGAATCCGTGTTTTCAGGCGATGAATCTTCAAGTCCGTAGGCGGTTGTACCGTTATGGGGAGCAGCAAGAGAAGTCAAAGAATAAATCCAGTCAGCTTTACCGCCCGTGAATAAAGGCGAAATTTCATCTGCGGGAGTTGCATTCATTTCAGCCTCATTTCCTTTTGCCATAAGGGTTGCAAAAACGCGGATTGTTGCACCTCCGAATGAGTGACCGAGAAGATTGATTTTGTTTTCCGCATCCCATTCTTCAACAAGTGCTTTGCCGGTAAAATCCTTTCCGTATCTGTCATGTCCGCATTGCTCGCTGTGGCTTTTACCGTAGTCAACCACCGTTCCGGTAAGCTGAGCATAAAGCTCACATGCTCTGTCCCATGCACTTGCAGTACCCGAAACCGATGCGGCACAGCAGTCATACCCCTTGTCATCAAGCTTGCGGAGCAGCTCGCCGCCAAACATTCCCCAGTACGGCATCAGCTTATAATGTGCATCATATTCTCCCCAGCCCATCAGACCGTGAACAAAAACATAAGTATAGTTGGTGGACCATTGCTCACTGTCAGGTTTTTCAACCTTTCCTGGGAAAAACAACGAAACAATGCTCATAATTATTGCCAGCGGAATTGAAACTATCTTTGCCATTTTATTATTTCTCCTTTATTTTTAATAACCGAAATATTCAAGGCAATACTGCTCAACCGTGTTGATATATTCCATTTCGCACAAGGGGTCAAGACCCAGGCCGTGATTTGAAAGCGGATAAAGTATATAGCTGTGAACAGCACCTGCATTTTCAAAAGCAGCCTTTATTCTTTCTGCATTGCCCGAAGGAACAATCATATCCGTGCCTCCGTAAGCAAGCACCGAAGGAACGGTATCCTTGGTAACATAAGCAGTCGGCGAAACAAGACCGATAACCTCCTCAGCTCTTCCGTCAGCAATCATATCCTCCGTGATTTCGATACCCGAAAGCATGCTTGCAAGACCTGTGCTGCCCCACACCTCCGAATGAAAATCGGAAGGTCCGACCTGATTTGCCGTAAACACAAGCTCAATTGATGACTCATCTGCTCTTGAAAAACCGTAAAGCATTGAAAGATGTGCACCTGCGGAATAGCCGGAAACCGCGAGCTTTGTTATGTTAAGCTCCTTTTCTTCAGAGAATGCCTTGATTTTATCTATAGCTTTCCCGATTTCATCACACATTGTCAGAGCGGTAACCTTTCCGAAAAGTCCGTCAGCATAAAGCGTATAATTCATTGTTGCGGTAATATAGCCTTTCTTTGCAAACCTTTCGCATTTTTCCGCCATATCCTCTTTTTTCCCGCCGGTCCATGAACCGCCGTGAATATAAAGAATAACGCCGTTATATTCATTGTTGTAAGCAGACTCAGGAACATAGATATCCATAACGTTTCTTTCAGCCTCACCGTAAGCAATATTGCTGAAAACATCATATTCTTCGGATGATAAGCCGCCGATAAAGGTTGTAAAAACACTGAACGAAGACATGATAACCGCGACTATTCTCTGTAAAATCTGAATCATTTTTTCTCTCTCCCTTAAATTTTAATTACAGAATGAATCTGAAGGCATAGATTATAACATTAAGGAAATTATTGAAAATAAATCTGATAAATGTAAATACATAGGGGAATTCAAATTCCCAGTCATCAAGCGTATCAAGTGAACCGATAAGTGATGAGTCATAGGTTATTTCGGGATTTTTGAACGCTTTGGTTTCCATTTTCATAATGCACAGATTCTTGCAGGCTTCACGCAATGCGTTTCCGAATCCGATAGGATCATTTGCGTAAGCAAGCTTGACAGCCGCCTTATGCTGCACAGCCTGCAACGCCCACATTCCCGAAAGTATGGTATCGTTTCCGTTATAAACCGCAAGAACGGGACTCATGTATCCGCTGCCCGTAAAGTTTGATGAATAATCAGAAACAACAAATCCTTCAAATCCCCATTCATTACGGAGAAGGTCTTTCAGAAGTGCCGAGCTTGAACCGCACCATTTTGTGCCTATACGGTTATATGCCGACATAATTCCTCTGGGCTGTGCTTCTTTAACGGGAATTTCAAAAGCTTTAAGATAAATTTCACGCATCGTCTGCTCATCGCACCAGGTAAAAATTCCGTTTCTGTGAGATTCCTGGTCATTAAGTGCAAAATGCTTTATTGTTGTCACAAGATTTTCGGAATTTGCACCCTTTATGATTTCAGCAGCCATAACACCGGAAATAACAGGATCCTCAGAGAAATATTCAAAGTTTCTGCCGCCACGGGGGTTTCTGTGAATATTTGCACCGGGAGCATACCATGTATCGGTACCCATATCCTTGGCTTCCTTGCCTGCACCCTTTCCCATTTCGTATGCAAGGTCAACGTTCCATGTGCAGCCTATTGCAGTTGCACACGGATAAGCCGTACCGCTGTCGGTATAAACAAGACCGTTTCTGCCTTTGACGCTTGATGGTCCGTCATTATCCATCGTGTGCGGAATTCCGAGACGCTCAACTCCGTGAGTTTCGTAGCCGCCGTTTATAACAAGCATAGTCATTTCATCAAGAGTAAGTTGGTCAAGAAATGCATCCCAGAGTGTTTCATCATTTGCAACATCCTGCAGAGTTATTGTTTTATCGTATCTGACTCCCATCTTCGGCTTTTCACCTTCAGTTACCGGATCAGGAAGCTTATCCACATCAATCAGATAATCGCCTTTATCAAGCTCACGAAGCTCAGGATATGTTCCGTTTACATCAGCCCTTGACATAATTTCATAACCGCTGTAAACATCTTCAAAAAGATTTTCGATTTCATTACCGGTCGCAGAATCTTTTTTTATTATTTTCGTTTCCGGTATTTCATAGTTATAGCTTACTATGTGATTTCTGACATCATTGGCAACGATGATTTTATATGTACCCTTTTCGAGCAGCCATGCTTCGTTTTCTTTGTAGTCATAAGAAGCCATGTCATCGGTTTTGAATGAGATTGTAAGAGTTTCGCTTTCACCGGGCTCAAGCGTATCGGTTTTGGCAAAGCCGCCAAGGCAGATCGCACTCTTTTCAATGCCGCCTTCGGTATAGGGAGCACTGTAATAAAGCTGAACAACCTCTTTACCTGCCATTTCGCCCTTATTTGTTACCTTCACTTTTACGCTGATTTCTTCTGAGTTAAAGTCTGTTGAAACAACAGATTTTTCAAAAGAAGTATAAGAAAGACCGTAGCCGAAGGGAAATTGCACCTTATCCTTTGCAAAGGTTTCAAAATAACGGTAGCCTATATAAATGCCCTCGTAATATTCAACAAAATGCTCGCCGCCGTTATACTTATTGCTTCCGAAACATTCGCTTGAGGGGTGATCGCTGATACTGTATGCAATTGTATCCGTAAGCTTACCCGAGGGATTGACCTTTCCGTCCAGCATGCGGGGCACTGCAGTCATTCCGAATTCACCCGGAATCCATATAATCGCAGCAGCCTTGATGCTTTCGTAATCATCAATCCAGCCCATCTCCATAACATTGCCGATATTGAAAAGTACAACAACATTTTCAAACGATGATGTTACCTTTTCAACCATCGCTTTTTCATCATCAGAAAGGCTCAGGGTTTCAACCGTATGGTCCGTTCCTTCCGCACTGGTTCTGCTGATTACAATTATCGCCGTATCCGAAAAAGCAAGAGCATTATCAAAAAGCTTTTTCGTCAGGTGTTTGGGGTCCATTTCATTAAGAGTATTCTTAGCCAGAAGCACCTGAAGAAGGTTATTGATAACGGTATTATCTGTTTTGGGAAGCTCGTTTGAAAGGCAATGCTTCTCGTAAAGAGCACGAAGCTCCTGATTATACTCAACACCTTCAGCTTCAAAAGCTTCATAAAGAGTTATCGGGTCATCTGTTGTTATTGCACCCGAGCCTGCTCCGCCGAAAAACGGGCACACCGAACCTGCTCCGAAAATATTTACCTTTTTGTTTTCAAGCGGAAGAAAATTATCTTTGTTTTTGAGAAGAACAATTCCTTCGCTTTCAATCTGAATTGCGGTTTCTCTTGTTTCTGCTATTATTTCCGGGTCTACATCGCCGCTTGTGGCAAACGCAGCATTTCCGCACAAAAGCAACAGCACAAGCACAACAGACAATACTTTCTGAATATTCTTTTTCATCAAACCACCTCTGATCTAATTTTATATATACATTATACTTTACAATGCTGTTTTGTTTCAATAATAAATATAAAAGCGTTATGTTTAAATTTATTCAATATAATCCGATTATGTTTTAAAGCTGATTTTTTTATTGACCGTCAGATTACTTTTATGTTATATTTTAGAAAATATCAAAAAGGAGAGAATTGAAAATGAAGAAATCAACTGCATTAATTTTAAGCTTCGCAATGATATTCAGCATATTCACCGTTTGCGGATATGCCGAAACCGAAAAACCGTTTTATCTCGTACTCGGAGATTCCATTGCTTACGGGTCAGGACTTTCCAATCCGAGAGAAGCATGCTACGGAAAGATCGTAGCCGATACAAACGGATATGAATATGTCAACCACTCCATTCCCGGTCACACAACAACAAATCTGATAAACCGACTTAACGACGAAACTGTTATTTCAGACCTGAAAAAAGCAGATATCATCAGCATCTCAATCGGCGGAAACGACTTTCTTATGAGTAATCTTATCGGTCTTATGTTTGATTCAATCGTAAAGAACGATCACAGTGAATTTGACAGAATTGCAGACGGTTTTTACACAAACTTCACCAAAATAATTGATATCATCAACTCACATAACGAAGATGCAGTTATACTTATGCAAACTCTTTATAATCCGCAGTCGGGTTATCTTCGTGCACCTTATCAGCAGGGTGCTGACAGAATAAACGCCGCAATCGAAAAATACAATGAAGAAAATCCGGGAGAAATAGTAATTGTCGATGTTGCATCCGCACTCGGCGATGATATGGAAAACTATGCAGATGATGAAATTCATCCCAGCACAAAGGGTAACGAAACAATTGCAAGGGTTATTCTTGAAAAGCTCAACGAGCTCGGACTCGGAAGCGGAGCAGCTCCCGTTATTATTGAAAAAGGTAAAGACATCGAGATTTCTGCTGTTTTTACATCAACATTAAGATTCGCAGGATTTATATTCAATGCAATTTCAGTAATATATAATCTTTTCAGTTGTTGATATTTTCATAAAAAACTGCAAGCCTTCTTTATAAGGAAGGCTTGCAGTTTTACTATATTAAGCTGATTGTTATCCGTAAATTCTTTTGCTGTATTCGGCATATTCCCCACTTTTGATTTCATCGGTCCATGCAGTATTATCAAGATACCACTGAATGGTTTTTTTCATTCCATCATCAAAAGCAGTCTCGGGATGCCATCCCAGTTCATCCGAAATTTTTGTGGGATCAATAGCATATCTGAGGTCATGACCCGCACGGTCCTTGACATAAGTGATAAGCTCTTCGGGTTTTCCAAGCTGAGAAAGAATTGTTTTCACAACATCAATATTTCTCTTTTCATTATGACCGCCCACATTATATACCTCTCCGACTTTTCCGTTATGGATAATCATATCAATAGCCTTGCAATGATCATCAACATAAAGCCAGTCACGCACATTGAGACCCTGACCGTAAACGGGAAGGCTCTGATTTTCCTGAGCCCTTACAATCATTAACGGGATAAGCTTTTCGGGGAACTGATAAGGACCGTAATTATTTGAGCATCTTGAAACGGTAACGGGAAGACCGTAGGTTCTGTGAAAAGCGAGAGTCAGCAAATCCGCCGATGCTTTTGATGCCGAGTAAGGACTTGAAGCGGTAAGAGGAAGATCTTCTGTGAAGAAAAGATCGGGTCTGTCAAGAGGCAGATCGCCGTAAACCTCATCAGTTGAAACCTGATGGAAACGCTTTACGCCGTATTTCTTGCTTGCATCAAGCAGACATGCGGTGCCCATAACATTTGTTTCAAGAAAAATAAACGGATTTTCAATCGAACGGTCAACATGACTTTCGGCAGCAAAGTTAACAACGATGTCAAACTGCTCCTCTTCAAACACCTTGTTGACAAGCTCTTTATCTGAAATGCTCCCCTTAATAAACTTAAAATTCGGATTCTCCATTGCTTTTTCAAGGCTTCTGAGATTACCCGCATATGTAAGAGAATCAAGACAGACGATTTTATAATCGGTGTGTTTATCAAGCATGTAATAAACAAAATTGCAGCCGATAAATCCCGCACCGCCGGTAACCAATATTTTCATTCTTCATTTTCCTCCGATTCAATTACAGGCTCAGGCTCAACAACTGAAACTATTTTACGGAATTCAACCTGATCATAAAGTCTTTTAAAACGCACCCCTACAGAATATGTGAGGTCACAATGCGAGCAATAAAAATTTGCTCTGAAAAACTGACAGTGAAATTTCCAGTTTGAAAGCTGTTCACATGCGTTGCCGCAGGATTCGCAGGTATGGTTAAGACGCTTTTTATCAACAAGAGGATTGTCAATATTTCTGATAACCTTTGCTTTATAAAGAAGTCTTGAATAAAAATCATCGTCACAGCAAACAAACTCGGGCTCAACAAACCCCATATCATAGATTTTTTTAAGAATATCTGCAGTAAGCATGCTGTCACCGAGGGCACGGTGATGAATATACATTTCAGGGTCAATTCCAACCATTTCTGCAGCAGCCAGAAGACCTGTCTGCTGACCTCTTCCTGTTTTGGCATATTTCTGAAAGCATTTTTGCAAATCGCAATATGTTTTAAGAAACGGAACAACCTTGATTCCGTTAAGATATTTGAAATTATCAAGAAGAACACGGATATCGCTGTCACCCCATGTAATGATAACGGTATCTTCGTTTCCTATCCATTTCCTGAAAAGAGAAAATGCTTTTGTAAAAGGCATTCCGCCGTTTATATCGTCATTTGTAAGATGAGTAAGGCGTTTGACGGTGCCTCTGAGCTTCTTTCCTATCTGAGAACGGATGATGCACGAAAAGGTGTCAACGGTTTCTCTGTCCTCGTCAAGCTTAACAGCTCCGATTTCGATTATTTCATTGATATATCCGTTTGCTTTTTTTGCATATGTGTTATTCCATTCCAGATCCATTACAACAAACTGCATCAAAACATTCCTTCTGATAAATTTTTAACTTAAATAATAATACTATATTTCATGCTACTTTGCAAGCATTAAATTAGCCGCCTTTCTCGTTGATTATTACATAGCATAAAAAATTAAGCCGTGTAAATGTGGAAAATGAATTTACCACATTTACACAGCACTACTGTCAGAAACAATTGATGTTTCGTTATTTATCTAATTTGCTTAATATTTCATTTATTTGTTGAATGTTAATTTTTCTTTTATTCCCCTTGATAGCAACTGTCATATTTGATTTTTTAAATATTTCATTTGCAGCTTCTACAATCTGATCTTTATCGACACATTTAAGTCTTCCGAATTTTTCTTCAGATAAATCAAGAGGTTCTGTTTCTAAAACATAATTGTAATAACCTATGTTCCAGTTCAGGTTATCAATATTGTCAGCCGTCTTTCGCCATGAGGCTAACTCACTTTGAAGGTTTGCTTCAAAATTAAATTCACCTGATTTAAGTTTCTTTAAAGTTTTTACAATGTTTTCAAATGCTTCATGTAAACATTCATCAGAAACTTCAAACTTAACAGAAACATTACCAACATCATTATACTGTTCATATACAGGATCATAAGAATAAATTAGCGGATTGTCTTCGGATAGAAAACGATAAAACAAAGCCTTATCGCCTTTGAACAAAACAGCATAAATCAAGTCGTGAACTCCGCCTCTGTATTTTGCTGTTTCTACATCAAAACCTATCTTCACATAATGCCAGTAATCTTGTTTGACTATAATATCTGTGCTTCTGTTGAAAAAACCTTCTGTATTCTTCACTTTGTTTTCAAAAATTTTTTCAGTTTGATTAATATTGAAATCATTTAATTTGTTTTTTATTTTTTCAATATCGGCTTCACCAATATTTCCCGTTAAAACAACATAAATATTATTTTTAGAAAAAACTTCACTTCTGAATTCATCAAGTTTCTTCAAAGATATTCTGTTTATTGTGCTGTAGTTACCAAGAATGCTGTTTTCTATGCAAGTTCCCTTCCAAACAGCTTTATTATATGAATAATCCAATGAGTGCTTTTCATCTTTTTCACGAATTTCAGCTTTAATCCGATTCTTTTCTCGATTAAAATTATCTGAACTTATTTCAATATTACCAAAAATCTTGCTTAATAATTCAGAGCCAAATCCGAAAGAGTATGACGGACCGCTGATAGATAAATATAAAAACTCTTTATAAGTACAAGCATCAATATCTATACCGTTCAATGCAAGAAGTTCATAAAAATTTTCTTTATATTGTTCTTTAAGATTTCTGAAAATGACGTGTTCCAAAAGATGTGATATTCCGTTAAAATTATTACTTTCAAACATACTTCCGGCTCTAACAATAACCCCGATGCAAAATGTGTTAAAGCATGTGTTTGTGTAAACTCCAAGTTTGATTCCATTAATAATGCAGTCATAATTTTTCACTAAATCAGCCTCCTTAATTATGACAAAATGCTATAAATACATAATAGCAATATCAGAAAGGAAAATCAAGAACTATGTATGTTTTGCAAAATGGAAACTAATCTTCTTTCTCGTTGACAACAAAGCACCGTGATGATATACTTTATAAAAACAGAGTCGGAGGATATAATTATGTATGAAAATAATTGGGAATCACTGAATTCCCGTCCCGTTCCGGAATGGTTCGGCGATGCAAAATTCGGCATCTTTATTCATTGGGGACTGTATTCGGTTCCTGCTTTCACAAAAAAAGGTGACTATGCCGAATGGTATATGAGACAAATCGAGGATAAAACAACAGAATCTTATGCATTCCACGAACGCGTTTACGGCGAAAATGCTAAGTACGAGGATTTCGTAAAAGGATTTACCGCAGAGCTTTTTGATGCAAATAAATGGGCAGATCTTTTTGTGAGAAGCGGTGCAAAATATATCAACTTTGTTTCTAAACACCATGACGGATACTGTCTTTACAAATCCGATTACGCATGGAACTGGAACAGCGTTGATGTTGGTCCCCACCGTGATTTTCTTAAGGAAATGAAGGATGCTCTTGAAGGCACGGATGTAAAATTCGGCGTTTATCATTCGGTTTATGAATGGTTTCATCCGACATATCTCAAAAATCCCGAGCAGTATGCCCTCGAGCATCTCATTCCCATGCTTAAGGAGCTTGTAGAGAAATATCAGCCCAACACCCTCTTCACCGACGGAGAATGGGATCATCCTTCATCTGTATGGCATTCAACAGAATTCCTTCAGTGGCTCTATAACGAATCAAGCGTAAAAGATTTCATTGTTCCTAACGACCGCTGGGGTAAAGAAACAAGAGGTCATCTCGGAGGAAACTTTACAACTGAATACGGATGGATTGAAGCAAACAAAAAAATTGAAGATGTGGAGCTTGACAGACCCTTTGAGGAGTGCCGAGGAATCGGAAGATCCTTCGGTTTCAACAGAAATGAAAACCTCGAAGATTACCTCTCCGCAAAAGAGCTTATAGAAATGCTTTGCGACCTTGTTTCAATGGGCGGCAACTTTCTTCTTAATATCGGACCTGCTGCAGACGGAACAATTCCCGTTATCATGGAGGAAAGACTTCTTCAGATGGGTGACTGGCTCAGAGTCAACGGTGAAGCAATATATGCCACAAAAGTTTATTCCAAATCAAAGCAAAACGGTGTTTATTACACAAAAAAGAATAATGATGTTTTTGCAATAATCAACCGCTTCCCATTCGGTTCTCAGATTCTTGAGCTTGTTGATTACGATGCAAGCCTCAAAGCAAGCCTTCTCGGCAGCGATGCAGAGCTCGAAATAAGAAATAATAACGGTAAAGCGGAAATTATTTTCCCTGCAATCAATCCCGATACAGTTGACAGCAACTGGCTCTATACAATAAAACTTACTAAATAATATAAAGCAACGGCTTACAGAAAATAAATTCTTTGTAAGCCGTTTTGTATTTTATCCGAGCAAAACATCCGTTACAAGCATAACACAGAATCCTGCAAGAAGAGCATATGTTGCTCCCCTTTCACTGCCGTGTGAATGGGTTTCGGGAATCATTTCATCGCTGATAACATAAAGCATCGTTCCGCCTGCAAAAGCAAGAGCAAAAGGAAGTATTGCAGAGGCAACGCTGACCGCAAAATATCCTATAAGTGTTCCTGCAACCTCAATAATTCCCGTTGCAGCCGCACATAAAAATGTTTTTCGAGGACTTACACCCGCAGCAAGCATTGGTCCGATTATCACCATTCCCTCCGGGATATTCTGCAACGCAATACCGCCTGCAATTATAAGTGCCTGAGTATCATCACCGGCTCCGAAGCCGACACCTGCGGCAATTCCCTCGGGAAGATTGTGAATTGCAATTGCGGTTACAAACAAAAGCACCTTATCGAGATTAGTGCTGCTGTGATGCTCGGAATCATTACCTGTCAGCTTATGAAGATGAGGAACAACCTTATCCATAAGATTCAGACAAACAGCTCCGGTAAAAATTCCGGCAACCGTAATAAGTATTCCGAATTTTCCGCCGTATTCAACAGACGGAAGAATCAGACCCAGAACAGCTGCAGAAAGCATGACACCTGCAGCAAAAGAAAGAACAATATCGGAAAATTTATGCGTTATATTTTTGAATATGAATCCGATTACGGCTCCGATAATCGTTGCCGCTCCGACACCGATTGCTGTTAATAAAACCATTGTCATATAATCACCGCCTAAAGCTATTATACATTATTTATTTACAAACGTGAACAGTATTTTTGAAAGTTTTCAAAAAATTCAAATTGATAATCAATAAACATCAAAAAATACTTTACACATTCCGAAAAAGGTGCTATTATATACTAAAGTTTAACAAATCGTAAGGAGATTTTAAACATGAAAAAAATCGGCATGAAAATTCTCAGCGTAGTGCTTGCCATGTCACTCCTTATCGGCGGAGCATCATCAATGGGTGCATCAGCAGCCGCTGATATCGGAAAAACATTGGAAAAAGCCGGACTTACCATTGTTGAAGTTATTTTCACCACTCTTGTCGGCGGACTTAACATGATCGTTCCCGACAGTCCCGAATTTGTTGATGTTTCCGAACGCAACACCGACAATTTCTATTCAGGCACAAAATGGGAACCCAAGACTCCCGAAAACGGTAAATGGAGCCTCGGTCACGCAAAGGCATCTCTTGTTCCTTCTGACTGGGAAACAAAAGACTATTATCTCGGCGGTTTCATTGACCCCAACAACGGCATGACAAACAAGGTTGAAGAAATCATTGATGACATGCAGATTAGAGTTATTGCTCTTTCTGACGGAACAGGCAGAGGCGTTTCTGTTTTTGCAAACATTGACTGCATCGGTTTTTCAAACGGTGATATCAAAGAGATCCGTAAAGCTCTTGTAGAGCTTCTTCCCGATGTTGATTTCAACAGCATCAACGTTTCATCAACACATACTCACAGCTGTATTGATACTCAGGGTCTCTGGACAAACCTTTTTGCAAAGCTCTTCAAGAACCTTGCTCTTTCATACATCCCCTTCGTTGAAAAAGAGCCCGGCGTTGACATGGAATACATGGAATTCATCTATGCAACCGCTGCTCAGACAATGAAGAATGCTGTTGAAGCAATGGAGCCCGGCACTCTTACATATGCTGTTAAAGAAGTAAACGAAGAATACTTTAACAACAAAAACAGAAGCCAGTCAACAGCTATTATTGACGAGCTTGCAAGATTTGTATTCACTCCCGACAACGCAGCTTCAAAGCCCACCATGATTGTTAACATCGCTGCTCATCCCGACGTTGCAGGTCTTCCTGTTGACGATATTGATAACGGCAGGGATCTTTCTGGCGACTATATTTATTATCTCGGCGAAAGAATCGAAGAAAAGGGCTTTAACTTCATGTTCTTCAACGGTGCTATCGCAGGCATCTATGAAGGCAGAGGCCCCGCAAGCGACGGTGTTCCCACAGAACGCAGATACGAAGAAACTCTTCGCTACGGTCACGAGGTTGCCAACATGGCACTCAACCTCACAAACAGCGTTGAGCAGATCGAAGCAAACATGACTGCAGAAGAAAAAGCTGTCATGGAAGAAGAAAAGAAAATCGGCGGCGAGAATTACACTCTCTGGTATGAAGGCTGGACTCCCGTTGAAGAAAAAGTCCTTGAACCCAACCTCAACATAATTATTGATGAAGTCGGCATCAAGGTTACCAATCCTCTTATTCAGCTTGTAGGTAAGCTCAATCTTGTCAACTATACAGTTTGCAAGAACGGTCTCTTCGAATACCTTATTTTCGCAGAAATCGGTTACATGGAAATCGGCGGTGTCAAGGTTGCTCTTATGCCCGGCGAAATCGTTCAGGATCTTATCTGCGGCGGTGCATCACTCACAGCTGAAGGTTCATTCTCAGGCAAAGATTTCGGTCACAAGTCAATCTATGAGCTCTTCGGCGAAGATACAATCTGCTTCGGTCTTATGAACGATGCTATCGGATACGTTGTTCCCGATAACGACTATTCAATGTCACTTCTCGGCGACCACTATCAGGAAATGATTTCTCTCGGTAAATACGCAGGCTCATCAATCATGAAGGGCTTCAACAAAATTGCCAACCTTCTCGGCAAATAAATAAAAATTATCCCGACTGTTTCTTTAAGAAACGGTCGGGAATTTTCCTGCATTGAAAGGAAGCACAGAAATTGAAATCACCGTTTAAAAAAGGAATTACACACGGTATTCCTATTGCCCTCGGATATTTTTCCGTCTCCTTCGGATTCGGCATAATGGCTGTAAAATCAGGACTCAGTGCCATTAACGCTATAATTATTTCACTCACCAATCTGACCTCTGCAGGACAGGCAGCAGGAGTAGGAATAATCGCGGCAGGCGGGTCATTTCTTGAAATGGCCGCTACGCAATTTGTTATCAACCTGAGATACTCACTTATGGGACTTTCTCTTTCTCAGAAGCTTGATAAATCATTCAATTCATTCCATCGCATAATTGCTTCATACGGAATAACCGATGAAATTTTTGCGGTTGCGTCTTCACAGAAGGAAAAGCTCGTACCTTCATATATGTACGGCATGATATCCGTTGCTTGCTTCGGCTGGGTCGGCGGAACGGCTGCCGGTGCTCTTGCAGGCACTGCCCTGCCTTCTGCAATAACAGCAGCCATGGGTATTATGCTTTACGGAATGTTTATTGCGATCATTGTCCCCGCAGCCAGAAGCAGCAGAAAAGATCTTATTGTAATCTGCTTTGCCGCGGCATTCAGCATGATTTTCAAATATTTTCTTCCCGATGTATCTTTCGGTTTTGCCATAATTATCAGCTCTGTTGCAGCTGCTGTAATCGGAGCACTGCTGTTTCCGGTCGAAATTGCCGAAAAGGAGGAAAATGCAGAATGAGTATGATAATATACATTGCCGTTATGGCAGGAGTTACATATCTGATAAGAATGATTCCGTTTACGGTTTTCAGAAAAAAGATTAAATCGCGTTTTCTTCAGAGTGTTCTGTATTACATCCCTTATGCGGTACTCAGTGCAATGACCTTTCCTGCTGTTTTTTATTCGACAGATAACCCTGCAACAGCCGCAGTCGGTACCGTTATTGCAATCATCCTCGCCTATTTCAGGCTTCCGTTAACCGTTGTTGCACTTGCAGCCTGCGTTTCGGCTCTGGTCACGGGTTTATTGTTTTAAAAAAGCTCAGCTTCACAACGAAGCCGAGCTTTTTGCTTTTTAAATTAATCGTCATTCTTTTTAAGCCATTTGATTGTGTCTCTGAGTGAATCGGAAAGCGGTCTGGATGTGTATCCGAGTTCTTTTTCAGCCTTGGCATATGTAAAATTACAATTCTCACAAATTTTGCGGATTGCATATTCGTTAACAACCGGAGGAATTTTTGCGGCAGCCGATATTTTTTCAAATAACGGTATAATGGTATCAATATGCTTCTTTTTTATAGTAATCTTGGGATGCTTCTTGCCGCAAACATCAGCAAGCGAACACATAAACTCATTAAGAGTATATGCTTTTCCGCAAAGAATATAGCATTCACCGTTCCTGCCTCTTTCGGCAGCTCCGATCATACCCTTGGCAACATCACGGACATCAACAAAATTATAGCCGCCGAAATCAAATGTCAACGAGAAGAATCCTTTTGAATAAAGATTGATTGCAGTAATCATGCTGGATGTTCTGTTATTATCGTAAGGTCCGATGCATGCACTGGGATGAACAACGCAGATTTTGAGATTTTCATCCGCACTGTCAAGAACATATCTTGTAGCAGCTGCCTTGGATTTTGCATATGTACCTTCAAGCAAATCAGGGTCGAAATCATTGGTTTCCGTGATAACCTCCATGCTGTCATCAACACGGATTGCATCCACCGAAGAAACATAAACGAGATTTTTTACGCCGGCTTTTTTACAAGCTTCAACGACCTTTTTCGTTCCTTCATAATTCACTTCCCAGACCTGCTTATCCTTTGTTCCGCTGATGTCAACAACACCCGCAACATGATAAACCGTTTCGGCACCCTCAAAAGCTTTGTCAAGCACCTCGGGATTACAAATATCGCCCATAACTTTTTCGCAGTCAATCTTGTCAAAAACAGGACTGTCAGAACGAAGAATCAGACGAATTTTTTCTCCTCTGCCTGCAAGCTCCTTTACCAAAGCATATCCTACATGACCCTTTCCGCCTGTTATAACATTAACACCGTTACTCATTGTAATCCCCCTTTTCCAGTGCTCAAAAGTGAACAAATTTGTTGCAATTTGTCTTTTTATATTGTATCACAATCTTAAATTACAAATCAAGCAAAAATGCAACATCTTTATGCACAAAACACCGTAAATGTCCGACTTTTTTATTATTTCAGAGGAGAATTAAAAAAGCAAAAATAAATTGTTGACAACACAAGAATTTTAATGTAAAATATTATAGATAATTTAAAGGCAACGATAAGAAACAGTAAGCATTTCTGAATTTTCCAGAGAGAGAGCGGTGGGTGAAAGCTCTTAATTTCGATTTGCCGAACCCGTCTTTGAGCCGCAGGCCGAAAAAACACAAAAGTAAGCCTTGCCGGTTTTCCGCCGTTATCGGAAAAAGAGAGCAGATATTTTTATCTGAAAACGGGTGGTACCGCAGACTTTAATTTGTTTGTCCCGAGCCAATAAGGCTCCGGGATTTTTTTATTGGAGGTAAAATTATGAAAATTGAAAAACTTGCAGGTGAACGTTTTAAAGAGAAACCCTCTGATTGCGTCATTGACAGCCATGCTCTCATGCTCAGAGGCGGCTATATGAAGGGCGTTGCAAACGGTATTTATTCATCGTTTATGCCACTCAGAAGAATCACAAGAAAAATTGAAAACATTATCCGTGAAGAAATGGATGCAATTGACGGTCAGGAGGTTCAGTTTCCCGTTGTTATGCCTGCATCTCTCTGGGCTGAATCAGGAAGATATGAAAGCATCGGCAGCGAGCTTATGAGAATGAATGACAGAAACGGCACTCCCATGGTTCTCGGCATGACGCATGAAGAAGCTGCCGTTCAGCTCGTAAGAGAATACGCAAACAGCTACACAAAATATCCCTTTATGATTTATCAGGTTCAGACAAAGTTCCGTGATGAAGGTCGTCCCAGAGGCGGTCTTATCAGAGTCCGCGAATTCACCATGAAGGATGCGTATTCATTCCACACCTCTCAGGAGGATCTTGAAAGATATTATGACATTTGCTACAAAGCATATGAAAGAATTTTTGCAAGAGCAGGCATCCCCGAGGTTATCACCGTCGCTTCCGACTCAGGCATGATGGGCGGCAGCATTTCTCACGAATATATGCTTCTGTCTCCTGTTGGTGAGGATTCGATTGCAGTTTGCTCAGAATGCGATTACAGAGCAAACATGGAAGCTGCGGAAAGCATTATTGAAAACAAAATCGAGGGAGAATCAAACGACCTTGAGCTTGTCTATACTCCCGATATCCACACAATTGAAGATATCTGCAACTTCCTCAAAACACCCCTTGAGGAATCATGCAAGGCTGTTGTTTATCAGAAAAACATGACTGATGAATATGTTGTTATCTTTGTCAGAGGTGACCTTGATATCAACGAAACAAAGCTCACAAACTACCTTGGCGAAGCTGTTCATCCTGCTGTTATTACCGAAGATTGCGGTCTTTTTGCAGGCTTTATCGGACCTTATAATCTTGACAGAGAAAAATTCACCGTTCTTTTTGACAAATCACTTGAAAACACTCATAATCTTTCATGCGGTGCAAATCAGCTTGATCACCATTATAAAGGTCTGAAAATCAGCCGAGATATTGGAGATGTTGAATACATTGACCTTGCAAAAATCAAGGAAGGCGGCATTTGCCCCAAATGCGGTAAACACTCAATCAGCATTTCAAGAGGAATCGAGGTCGGCAACATCTTCCAGCTCGGCACAAAATACACAAAATCAATGGGCATGCAGTATCTTGACAGCGAAGGCAATCTTCAGTATCCCATTATGGGCTGCTACGGCATCGGCGTAGGCAGACTTGCAGCCTCCGTTTGTGAAGCTCATCACGATGAATACGGACCCATATGGCCCATGTCAATTGCTCCCTGGCATGTTCAGATCTGCTGTCTGAGAGCAGATGACGATGAGTGCAGAGGTGTTTCGGATGACCTTTATCAGAAGATGCTCGATGACAGAATGGAAGTTATCTATGATGACAGAAACATCCGTCCCGGAGCAATGTTCTCTGATGCAGATCTCCTCGGTGTACCCGTAAGAGTTATCGTCAGCCCCAGAAATCTCAAAGAAGGCGTTTGCGAAATCGTTACGAGAGACAAGGAAATCAGCATGAAGGTTGAGCTCGCAAAAGTAATCGACACAGTTAAGGAAATCATCGAAGAAAGACTTAAATAAAAACTGTTTTTCCGGCACCGGTTTGCGGTGCCGGTTTTTTGTTGAAATCCCATTAAAATTGTAATATTTTGTTATAAAACTGTAACTAATTATCCATTGATTTATCGGTATTATTATTGTAAAATACACTTTGGATTATTTTGAACTTCAACATATATAAACAGGGTAAAATACAGGGTGGACAAAACAATGAAAAAATCAAAATATCTCCTTATGATATGCGGAATAGCAGCCGTTATCACTGCAGGAGTTTCTTTCTCGAAGACAGTTCTTCCGAATGCAATCTCGGAAACCTCAACACCGTCAGCTGTTTCCGAATCCGCTGACAATCACAGCACTGAAAAAATTACGTCAACAAAAGTTGAACATACCAAAAAAAAACAATCAACAACGGCTGTTTTAAACACCGAAACAACAACTGAATCTCAGTCAACAACACATGAAAACACCACTCACGCTGCAGAAACAACAACAAAGTCATTTTCCGATACAATTACCTTTCCCATTCAGATTCCGACTCTCAGAATTCCTGAGATATTCACTCCTTCAAGGGAGCTTCCCACAACTCCCTCCGGTGAAATTGATCTTAGCTGCTTTGATAATTGTGCATTTGTCGGAAACTCAAGATTTATTTCTTTTAAGAATTACGGACTTGCAAAAAATGTTTATTCTGTTGTCGGTCTGAATGTTGACACAGTATTCACAAAATCCTGCTCAGGCAGTAATATCACCGTTATCAACGAGCTTAACGGAAAAAACTTCGATAAAATAATTCTTATGTTCGGTGACAATGAATGCGGATGGCCAAATCAGAATATCTTTATTGAGAGATATTCAAAGGTTATCAAGGCGGTAAAAGACAGAGTTCCCCGTGCCGAAATATTTCTGCATGGTATTCTTCCGGTCAGCAGTGCCGAATCCGAAGAAAACAACTACGGAGTAAACAACTCCACAATCGCCGCTCTCAATCAAAAAATCAAACAGCTTGCAGCCGATGAGGGAATCGGCTATATCGCTCCCCCGTCATCGCTTCTTACCGAAAACGGAGCTCTCATTTCGGAAGCGGCAAGTGACGGAGTACATCTTAACAAAAGCTATTCAAAAAAATGGCTTTTTGCTATCGCAGAAGATATCTATTAATTTTAAACCGGGTGACAAAGATGAAAAAAATATGTTCAATTATCGCGGCATTCGCATTGCTTTTCTGCATAAGCGGATGTGTTGACAATACAGCAAAAAATTATGATGCAAATGCTGCTGCAGATGCTCTCAATGCAGCTCTGACCTTCGGAGAATCTCTTGAAAAAAGCACCGCAGAGGCAGCATATTCGATTTACGGCATTGATTCCGCTCTTTGCAGCGATGCCGCAATTTATGTCGGAAGCGGTGCAACTGCAGATGAAATTGCAGTCTTCAACTGCATTGATACCGAATCGGCAAAAACGGTTCTTGAAGCAGTGAATTCAAGAAAAGCTTATCTCGAAGAAGGATACAGCAGCTACGGACCTGACCAGGTTCCGAAAATAAAATCAGCTGTAATCATTTCCTCTGCAGAAACGGTTATCCTTTGCATTTGCGAAAATCCTGATGCTGTCGGCAATATTCTTGAAACACTCAACAATAATTAATCGGAGAAAATAAATCATGGTTTTTTCTGAACCCGTATTTATGTTTTTGTTTTTACCTGTTTCCCTGCTTGTTTATTATGCAGTGCCTTTCAGGTTTAAGAATGCTGTTCTGTTTTTCACAGGTCTGCTCTTCTATTCATGGGGAGAACCCGTTTATGTCCTGATTATGGTTCTGTCAACTCTGATAGATTATCTTGCAGGCAGAACCATGGACAGATTTGACAGCAACAATAGAATCCGAAAAATCGCTCTTGTTATATCCGTGATTATGAATCTTTCGCTTCTCGGAGTATTTAAATACAGCGGATTTCTGATTGACTCTGTTAATTCTTTGTTTAACCTTTCACTTTATAATCCTGATCTTCCGCTTCCTATCGGCATCAGCTTTTTCACTTTTCAGTCAATGTCATATACCATTGACCTTTACAGAAGAAAAATTACGGTTCAGAAAAGCTTCATAAAATTTGCAGCATTTGTCACAATGTTTCCACAGATTGTTGCAGGACCCATCGTTCTTTACGATGATATTGCCAAAGAGCTTGAAGAAAGAAAAATTAATTTTGAAGCTGTAAGCAACGGAATATCAATTTTTATCTGCGGATTGTGTAAAAAGGTACTGATTGCAAATTCAGTCGGTGAGCTCTGGACTTCCGTTAAAGATTCCGATTATTCTTCGCTTCCGGCTGCAACCGCATGGCTCGGAATAATCGCTTTCACTCTTCAGATTTATTTTGACTTTTCGGGCTACAGCGACATGGCTGTCGGTCTGGGCAAAATGCTCGGTTTTAATTTCCCGAAAAATTTTGATTATCCTTACAACTCAAAAACCGTCAGTGATTTCTGGCGCAGATGGCACATGACTCTCGGCGGCTGGTTCAAAAACTATGTCTATTTCCCGCTCGGCGGAAGCCGCAACGGAAAAGTAAAAACGATACGCAACCTGCTCATCGTCTGGTTTTTAACAGGAATGTGGCACGGAGCAAGCTGGAATTTTATCATCTGGGGTGTTTATTACGGAATACTGCTTATCCTCGAAAAATTCGTTTTTGCATCCGTAATAAAAAGGCTTCCGACCGTAATCACAAGAATATACACACTTCTCGCTGTTGTTTTCGGCTGGATTATTTTTGAAATATACTCCCCTGCATTAATGTTAAGCTTTATCGGCTCAATGTTCGGCACATCAGGTATTCTTTATGATTCATTCACCCTCAATGCAATTCATAATTATTCCTTAACACTTATAATCGCTGCGATCACCTCATCCGGTCTGCCGCTCAGAATATGGAAAAAAATATCTTCCGGCAGAAAATCTGACGGATTATGTATTGCGGGAGAAGCAATCGGAATGGCAGCTTCAATCGCATATCTTGTTGATGCATCATATAATCCCTTCCTTTATTTTAACTTTTAGGAGACAACAATGAAAACAAAGGTTCTCAGAGTTATCCTCTTTTTCCTGATAATACTTATAATACCCGCTTTTACACTTTTGGGTGAAAAAGAAACAGTCAGCTATAACGAAAACAAAACACTTGCCGAGTTTCCGAAGCTGAGCTTTGAAAGCTGGAAAAACCGTTCTTTTATGACAGGTCTTTCAGATTATTTTTCAGACCATTTTGTTTTAAGAGAAGAATTTATCAGATTCAAAAACTCCATTGAAAAAATAATTGGTAAAAACGAAATCAACGAAGTTTTCGAAATTAACGGCAATCTTATACAGACATTCAAAAACATTGATTATAAACTGACCGACAGAAATATTTCGGCAATGAATAAACTGAAATCCAAAAATCCCGATGTTGCGTTTTATTTCGTACCGATTATTACCGCTCAGGAAATATATTCGGAATTGCTACCTGCATATTTGAATCTCGAAAGCGAAGCGGACTATATTGAATATTGCAAAAGCAAGCTCATCGGAGTGGAAATCACAGATGTTTCCCGGGAAATACACGATACCGATTATCCGTTCTATAAAACTGATCACCATTGGACTACGGACTCGGCATATAATGCATATGTCAAAGTTTCCGAAAAACTCGGCTTTACCCCTCTCGGCACCGAAAGCTTTAAAATCGAAAGTGTTTCGGATGAATTCAGAGGCACACTTTATTCAAAAACGCTCAACGAAAAAATCACCTCAGATACCATAAAAGCGTATAAAACAGATACGGAATTTGTTTTTACTGTCAAGGAAGAAAAACATGAATCTCTGTATTTTGAAAAATTTCTCAATGAGAAAGATAAGTATTCTTATTTTCTCTCGGGAAATCACGGAATTTCCAGCATAGAAAACAAAAGTATTTCCGAAAAAAAAGAACTTCTGCTTATAAAGGACAGCTATGCAAATTGCTTTGTTCCTTTTCTTGCAGAACATTATTCAAAAATCACTCTCGTTGACCCACGCTACTGCTCACATACACAGATCAGAGGCATCAATCCCTCTGAATACAATGAAGTGATAATACTTTTTAATGTTTCCGGTTTTTCGCAGGAACAGAACTTTTCGCTTATTGAATTAATGGGAGGAAGCAATGACTGAGATTTCAAAAAAATCAACATCGTGCTCAACCTGCTGCACTCTTGGTGCAACGGGCATTGCTTCTGTTTATTCATGTGATTTATTATCTCACCGTCATCTTTTATGATGACGGTATTTTTTTGCAAAAAAATTCAATTTTTTTTGAATAAGGGATTTAAAAAATAATTTATATATGTTATAATATATCGAATATAAACTTAATCTTGTTATCAATTGTTTTTGGAGGCATATATGAAGCATTTACTCAAACTTATGGATTTGAGCACAAACGAAATCAATGAGATTCTCAATCTCGCTGATCAGCTCAAATACGAAAAGAAAAACGGAATCGAACACCATCACCTCAAAGGCAAAACACTCGGTATGATTTTCGCAAAGTCATCTACCAGAACAAGAGTTTCCTTTGAAGTCGGTATGTATGACCTCGGCGGCATGGCTCTTTTTCTCAGCTCTCACGACATACAGCTCGGAAGAGGTGAACCCGTCAACGATACAGCCCGTGTTCTTTCCGGATATCTTGACGGTATAATGATAAGAACATTCGACCAGAGTGATGTTGAAACTCTTGCTGAATACGGTTCAATCCCCATTATCAACGGACTCACCGATTATTGCCACCCCTGTCAGGTTCTTGCCGATCTTATGACAATCCGTGAATTCAGAGGCTCAATCAAGGGCAACAAACTCTGCTACATCGGTGACGGCAACAACATGGCAAACTCACTTATCGTTGGCGGTATCAAAATGGGAATGGCTGTCAGCATCGCATGCCCCGAAAACTATAAGCCCGATGCAGAAATCATGAAATGGGCTGCAGAAAACGGCGACTTCACATGCACAACCGATATTCTTGCTGCTGCAAAGGATGCCGATGTTCTTTACACTGATGTCTGGGCTTCTATGGGTCAGGAAAGCGAAGCAGAAGAAAGAAAGAAAATCTTTGACGGTTATCAGATTAACGATAGCGTTATGGCTGTTGCAAAGAGCGACGCAATGGTTCTTCACTGCCTCCCCGCTCACCGCGAAGAAGAAATTACCGCAAAGGTATTTGAAGCTCACGCAAAAGAAATTTTTGAAGAGGCAGAAAACAGACTTCACGCCCAGAAAGCAGTTCTCGTTAAACTTCTTAAAGACTAAATCAGCTCAAGGGGGTATTTAATATGCCAATCAATAAAGATATCAAAAAAGTCATGGTCATCGGCTCAGGTCCCATTGTTATCGGTCAGGCTGCCGAATTTGACTACGCAGGAACACAGGCTTGTCGTGTTCTTAAGGATGCAGGTCTTGATGTTGTTCTTGTTAACTCAAACCCCGCAACCATTATGACAGATAAAGCTCTTGCAGATGAGATTTATCTTGAACCTCTTACCGCTGAAACGGTTAAGAGAATTATCGAAAAAGAAAAGCCCGACAGTCTTCTTGCCGGACTCGGCGGACAGACAGGTCTTACCATTGCCATGCAGCTGAGCAAGGATGGCTATCTTGACAGAATGGGCGTTAAGCTTCTCGGAACAAACGCTGAAGCCATTGATAAGGCTGAAGACAGAAAAATGTTCAGAGACACAATGGAATCAATCAATCAGCCGGTTATTCCTTCCGAAATTGCAAATGATGTTGAAACCGCTCTTGAAATTGCGGAAAAAATCGGTTATCCCATCATCATCCGACCCGCATTCACTCTCGGCGGTGGCGGCGGCGGTGTTGCATACAACGCAGAAGAGCTTGCTGTTATTGCAAAAACAGGTCTTGACCTCTCCCCCATCACTCAGGTTCTTGTTGAAAAGTACATCTTCGGTTGGAAGGAAATCGAGTTTGAAACCATGCGTGACAGCAAGGGTAACTGCATTGCAGTCTGCAGCATGGAAAACTTCGATCCCGTCGGCATTCACACCGGTGACAGTATAGTTGCAGCACCCGCTCTTTCACTTACCGATGAAGAATTCCAGATGCTCCGCAAGGCATCACTTGATATTGTTGATGCTCTCGGAATCATCGGCGGATGTAACTGCCAGTTTGCACTTGACCCCAACAGCATGGACTATGCTGTTATTGAGGTTAACCCCAGAGTTTCGCGTTCATCTGCTCTTGCAAGTAAGGCAACAGGCTACCCCATAGCAAAAGTAACTGCAATGCTTGCTCTCGGCATCACTCTTGATGAAATCAAAAACGAAACTACAGGACTTAACTGCGAAAAGTTTGAGCCCGATGTAAAATATATCGTTGTCAAGCTTCCCAAATGGCCCTTCGATAAGTTTGTTAATGCAAGCCGCCAGCTCGGCACACAGATGAAGGCTACCGGTGAAGTTATGTCAATCGGTCCTACCTTTGAAAACGCAATTATGAAGGCGGTCAGAGGTGCGGAAATTTCTCTTGACACTCTCAATGCAGCACCCAAGACCAATGCTCCTCTTGAAGAAAGACTCAGAAACACCGATGATATGAGACTCTTCTCTGTCTTCGAGGCTATCAAGGGCGGAATGTCAATTGAGAAAGTTCACGAAATAACAAAAATTACCGAGTGGTTCCTTGAAAAGCTCAAAAATCTTGCTGACTTTGAAAAGACCATTGAAAACGGCAACCTTACCGAAGAGCTTTATAATCAGGGTAAAAACTACGGTTATACAGATGCTGCTCTCAAGCGTCTTTCGGGTGTGGACAAGCTTCCTGCTCACAAGGATGCTGTCTATAAAATCGTTGACACCTGCTCCTCAAACTTCCCCGTTGCCGCACCATATTTCTATTCGGTATACGACGAAGAATGTGAGGCACGTCCCTTCCTTGAAAACAGCAAGAAAGACAGAATTATTGTTCTCGGTTCCGGTCCCATCAGAATCGGTCAGGGTATTGAATTCGACTATTCATCCGTTCACTGCGTATGGACTCTTAAAGAGCTCGGCTATGAGGTTGCAATAATCAACAATAACCCCGAAACTGTTTCAACCGACTACGACACTGCAGACAGACTTTATTTCGAGCCTCTCACTCCCGAGGATGTTATGAACATCATCAAGGTTGAAAAACCCATCGGTGTTGTTGTTGCTTTCGGCGGTCAGACTGCTATCAAGCTCACTAAATTCCTTGATGAAAACGGTATTACAATCCTCGGCACTTCAGCTGACGGTATTGATACTGCTGAAGACAGAGAACGCTTTGATGCTCTCCTTGAAAAGTTTGCAATCCGCAGACCCAAGGGTATGGGCGTTATGACAAAGCAGGAAGCGCTCAATGCTGCAAACACACTCGGCTATCCCGTTCTTCTCCGTCCTTCATATGTTATCGGCGGTCAGAACATGACAATCGCACACGAGGATGCCGATGTTGAAAGATACATGGATATCATCCTTTCAGGCGAAATTGAAAATCCCGTTCTTGTTGATAAATACATGATGGGTACAGAGCTTGAGGTTGATGTTATTTCAGACGGCAAGGATGTTCTTATTCCCGGTATCATGGAGCATGTTGAAAGAGCAGGCGTTCACAGCGGTGACTCAATCGCTGTTTATCCGCCCTATAATCTCAACGATAAAATGCGTGAAAACATCTGTGATGTTTCTGAAAAGCTTGCACTTTCACTCGGAACAAAGGGTCTTGTCAACATCCAGTATCTTATCTATCATAATCAGCTTTATGTTATTGAAGTTAACCCCAGAGCATCAAGAACCATCCCCTACATCAGCAAGGTAACGGGTGTTCCAATGGTTGACATTGCTTCAAAGGTAATGGTCGGTCAGCCTCTCAAAGACCTCGGTTACGGTACCGGTCTTTATAAGACTCCGCCTTATTACACAGTCAAAGTTCCTGTATTCTCATTTGAAAAACTTTCGGATGTTAACTCCATTCTCGGTCCCGAAATGAAATCAACCGGTGAGGTTCTCGGTATCGGCAAAACCACTGCAGAAGCTCTCTATAAAGGACTTACCTCTGCAGGCTTCAAAATCCAGCTTCCCACAGCCGAAAAGAATATCGGTATTCTTCTCAGCGTTGACAGCCACGATATGCTCGATGCCGTTTCACTCGCAAAGAAGCTTGACGACCTCAAGATTAACATTTATGCCACCAAAGAAACTGCAGATGCTATTTCTCAGCTCGGTATTGATGTTGAATATGTCAACAGCAGATATGATGACAATTCAGAAATCTACAAGCTCCTCGAAAGCGGCAAGATAGACTATGTTGTTTATACAGGCGCTCTTCAGGATTCAACAATGGGCGATTACATTGCTCTTCACAGACGTGCAATTCAGCTTTCAATCGCTTGCATAACCTCACTTGATACCGCAAATGCACTTGCAGACATTATTGCAAGCCGTTTCAATCAGCAGAATACTGAGCTTGTCGATATCAACGATATGCGTTCCGAAAGACAGACACTCAACTTTGTCAAGATGGATGCATCGGGTAACGATCATATCGTTATCGAAAACTTTGACAATTCCATCACCTGCCCCGAAAGCCTTTGCGTAAGCCTTTGTGACAGAAATCACGGAGTTGGCAGCGACGGTGTTGTACTTGTTGAAAAATCGGATGTTGCTCAGGTTAAAATGAGAGTATTCAATCTTGACGGCAGCGAGGGCAGAATGGGCGGTAACGCAATGCGATCTGTTGCAAAGTATGTTTATGACAAGGGTTATGTAACAACTGAAACGGTAACCATAGAAACCGCAAGCGGTGTTAAGAGCGTTGAGCTTTACACAATGAACGGCAAGGTAAGCTCGGTTTGTGCAAACATGGGCAAGGCAGACCTCGATAATGCTGTTACAAGCACAATCGGCACCAACAGATTCATTGATTATCCCGTTACAATCAACGGTGAAGAACAGAGAATCACATGCGTTTCAATGGGTAATCCCCACTGTGTTGTTTTTGTTCCCAGAGTTGATACCATTGAAATTGAAAAGATTGGTCCCAAGTTTGAAAAGGCTGATATTTTCGCTCACAGAGTCAACACCGAATTTGTGAGAGTGGTTAACGAAACAACTCTTAAGATGAGAGTATGGGAAAGAGGCAACGGCGAAACTCTTGCATGCGGTACCGGTGCTTGTGCTGCTGTAGTTGCTGCAGTTGAAAACGGATTCTGCAAAAAGAACACCGACATTACCGTTAAAGTAAGAGGCGGCGACCTTATTGTTAACTACACAGATGAAGGCGTTTATCTCACAGGTTCAACAAAGCTTGTCTTTGAAGGATCACTTGAATATTAATAAATTTGGGGGCTGTGAAAACAGCCCCCCTTTTTTATGTTAACGGTAATTAACTTCTTCTTTCTTGATTCCGAACATCATTCTTAGTATTCCACGCAACGCCTTAGGACTGCGAACAACAACTATTTTCATTCCGATCCTCCTTAATCAAAAAAATCTGCAAAGGCTCAGGCCTGCAATAATCAACACCAAGGCTATTATAAGAATGGCAATTGTATAAGGAAACAGTGCTGCAACAACCATTCCCAAGGCAAAGGCTATAAGCACATGACCCTTGGATTCATATCTCAAAAAAATCACCGCCCGATGATACCGATTGAGTCTTTGCTCATTACAGTATAATCAGCGGTGATATTTTTCGTTACATTATTTCTTTTTCAATTCCCATTCTTTGATGTTTTTCGCCTGCTCCATCATTGAGCAATAGCTTTCATGTCGTGATTTGGGAATGACTCCTTCTTCAACAGCCTGAATAATCCTGCAGCCTTTATCAACTGTGTGCAGGCAGGTTGAAAATTTGCACTGACCGATATATTCTTCAAACTCAGAGAATGCATACGGAAGGTTATCCTTTAATATCAGCTCTGTTTCATCCGTTTCAAATGAAGAAAAACCCGGAGTATCCGCAACATATCCGCCTTCAACCTTAAAAAGCTCGCTGTGTCGGGTTGTATGGCGTCCTCTGCCGAGTTTATCGCTGATTTCTCCCGTTTTGAGGGCAAGCTCAGGATCAATTGCATTCAGCAAAGAAGATTTTCCGACACCGGAGTTTCCGCAGAAAGCACTGATATGGTCTTTCAGCTCCGCTTTGATTTCACCAACACCGTCACCTGACATACACGAAACAGAATATGCCTTTATTCCTGCTCTGCGATATATTTCAATATATTCATCAGCCGATTCAAGATCATTTTTCGTAAATACAACAATCGGTTCTATACCCTTTACCGTAGCAAGGGCGGTAAGTCTGTCGATAATAAGAAGAACCGGCTTCGGCTCACAAACCGAAGAAACAATAAAAAGCTTATCAACATTTGCAACGGGCGGTCTCTGAAGCAAGGTTTTTCTTTCGCGAATGGTGTCAATCGTGTTCTCTGCATTATCGTTGATGCTTATAGTTACACGGTCACCTGCGAGCGGCTTTATTCCAGATTTACGAAAAACGCCTCTCGCCTTGCATTCATATATCTCACCGGCGACTTCAACATAATAGAAGCCGCCGATACCTTTAATGATTATTCCGTCAAGAGAAGTCATTAATTATATTCCTTCCTTCTGACCGACAGTAAGAGTAATCTGTGTGTTTGAATCATATGTCTGAGTGATGCCGATAATGCCTGAAGATGTTGCCTGAGGATTCTGTGCAATAACTACGCCGTTTTCAGAATCAGAGTAAACAATCGTGGGGTTAATATGAATGTTATTGGAATTGAATCCTGCCGCAACAAGAGAGGAAATTGCCTGGTCGGTTGTCATTCCGATTACGGAAGGCATCTGGATGCGTCCTGTGTTAACAATCGGACTCTGTGAAGAATATGTTCCCTGGGAAACAACTGCAGGGTCCTTTGTGAAGTCAACCACACATGTGTAATATTCTTTGTTATCAATATAAATCTTAACCGAAACATTTTCGCCGCTGCCTTCGATGGTGAAGGTATAGGGGCTTCCGTCAAGGAGAAGCGATTTTGTGATGAGAGGCTCATTGCTTACATAAACCTCAAACTTTCCGCTCGAACCCGATGCGGGAAGATTGATATTCAATGTTGCTTCACTTGACTCGGGAATACCGTTACTGATAGTAATTGTAACCTTTGAGTTGGGCATAACCTTTTCGCCCGCCTCGGGTGACTGTGCAATAACAGTTCCGAGAGGTTCGTTGCTGTTTTCTTCCTTGATTTCAGTATCCATCACAAGCTGAACGGATTCAAGGAAAAGGCGTGCGGTTTCGGTGTCAAAGCCGACATTTGCAATTGCAGGAACCTCAACAAGCTCATCAGTGCTTGCATAGTAAACAATAATTACTGATCCGCTGTCAACCTCAGTATCTGCTTCAGGATCGGTCTTGATAACTGTTCCGAATTCCTCGGTCAGACTGAGCATGGGAGCAAGCTTAACGGTGAGACCTTTATTCTCAAGAGTCTGTTTTGCGGGTTCATAGCCCAGACCGACAACCGAAGGAATTACAACCTTCTGCTCATTCTGAACGATAGCAAGCTGAACAACATTATTATCCTTACTCATCTTCTGTCCGCTGTCAGGCTCCTGGTCAAAAACAGTTCCGTTTTCATAAGCACTGTTTGAAATGGTGCTGATTTCAAAGCGGAAGTTTCTGTATTCAGGATTATCCTTGATATCGGTTTCATAGTTATAGCCGACAAACTTGGGTACTGTTACCATTTCTCCGGTAAAAACATCTGTAAAGAAATACATGAATGCAAAACCGAGAATTGAAATAACAAGCAGACCGATTATAACACCGATCGCAATAAGACCGCCCTTGCTCTTTTTGGGCTCGTCATCCTCATCGTCATACTCATCATAAACAGGCATCTGAGGCTGCACTGCCGAATGAGAAGGCGTTTTTATTGCAGGCTGAGACACAACGCCCTTTTTCGGGACAAACTTTGTGGGATCAGTATCAACAAAATAATCACGCTGAAAACGGATCGTGGGGTTTCTTTTAAACTCTTCGATATCGAGGAGCATTTCCGCTGCAGACTGATATCTGTCTTTATTATTCTTTTGCATTGCATGCATAACGATCTGCTCAAGACCGACGGGAATGCTGCTGTTGAGCTCTCTCGGTTTTGTCGGGTCGCTCTGAAGCTGCATAAGTGCAACCGAAACAGAATTATCCGACTGGAAGGGAAGCTGACCGGTAAGCATTTCATACATAACAACGCCTACAGAATAAATATCTGCTCTGCTGTCTGTCGAATCGCCTCTTGCCTGCTCGGGGCTGATATAGTGAACGGAGCCTATGGCACTGTCAGTCATGGTCTTTGTATCGCTGTAGCTGAATCTTGCAATACCGAAATCCGTCACTTTTATATTTCCGTTTGAAAGAAGCATAATGTTCTGAGGCTTGATATCTCTGTGAACAATACCCTTATCGTGTGCATGCTGAAGTGCTCTGAGAATCTGAATAGTGAAATGTACTGTTTCTTTTATTCCGAGTCTTCCCTGCTGCTCTATGTACTCTTTAAGGGTTATGCCTTCAACATGCTCCATGACGATATACTGAAGTCTGTCACCGTAGCTGACATTGAAAACTTTAACAATGTTGGGATGAGAAAGAACTGCAATGGCCTTTGATTCATTTTTGAATCTGCGTCTGAATTCTTCGTTTGCAAGATACTCATCTTTCAGAATTTTAACAGCAACGGTTCTGTCATCAATATTGTCATATGCTTTATAAACAACAGCCATGCCGCCAACGCCGATAACTTCCTGAATTTCATATCGGCCGTCAAGTCTTTTTCCGGTGTAATTATCCATATATAAACATTCCTTTCAAAACTGCAAGTCAAATCTTTATCAGTAAGCAACAAAAACTACTGTTATATTGTCTCCGCCGCCATTCTGATTTGCAAGATTAACAAGTCTGTCAGCATATTTATAATAAGAGCCGTCACTTGTAAGTCTCAGGATATCCTCAGGTGTTGAATAATTTGTAAGTCCGTCGGAGCAAAGAAGAAGAATTTCATCTTCATCAAACGGCTCCTGACCGAAATCCACCTTGATAAAATCATCAACGCCCAAAGCCCTTGTGATTATGTGCTTGCTCGGATGATCAACAGCTTCCTCGGCAGTTATTTCACCTTTTTCAAGCATATTCTGAACAACAGAATGGTCTCTCGTAAGCTGAACAAGCTCTCCTCCCGACAGCTTATAAGCCCTGCTGTCACCTGCGTGAGCAATATAAAGAAATGATTTTGCTATAAGCACGGCAACAACGGTTGTTCCCATTCCTTCATAGCTTTCATCGGTTTTTGACAGATTATATATATGTTTGTTTGCATTTTCAACCGCAGAAACAAGCATTGTTCTGATTGAAAGATCACTCATATCCTCAAGATACCGCTCACAAACATATTCTCTGACAGCTTTAATTCCTTCGGCACTTGCAAGTGCTCCCTCAGCGGCACCGCCCATTCCGTCACAAACAACGGCAAGCACGGCTCCGCCTGAAAGCTCGCACGCAGTATATGAATCCTGATTATTGTCACGCACAAAGCCTTTGTCTGTTCTTGCAACAATTCTCATACTTATTCAACTCCTTTCTTGCGGTTTTTGTTTTCTTTTTGTCTTAACTGACCGCACGATGCATCAATATCTGAACCGAGTTTTCTTCGCACGGTAGCGTTAATTCCGTTTTTATTAAGAATTTCAACAAACCGTTCAACTCTGTCATGGCTGCTGGGCTTAAACGGACTTTCAGCAACCTCATTGACAGGAATAAGATTGACATGGCAGAGCATACCTCTCAGCTTTGAGGCAAGCAATGCAGCACACTCATCGGAATCGTTGACCCCTGAAAGCATAGCATATTCAAAAGAAATGCGTCTCGATGTTTCAGCTGCATATTTCCTGCACGAACGCAAAAGCTCGTCAACCGGGTATTTATTATTAACCGGCATTATTCTGCTTCGAAGCTCATCACTCGGTGCATGCAGGGAAATTGACAAAGTAAGCTGAAGGTGCTTGTCAATCAAATCATTGATTTTAGGAACTATTCCGCAGGTTGAAAGAGAAATATTTCTCATCGAAATATTAAGACCCTTTTCGTCGGTTATCAGCTCCAGAAATCTTAAAACATTATCATAATTATCAAGCGGCTCGCCCATTCCCATTAACACAATGTGGGAGATTCTTTCACCAAGATCCTTCTGAGCTGTGTAAAGCTGAGAAAGAATTTCACCGGGGAGCAAGCTTCTTTTGAAGCCGCCGAGGGTTGAAGCACAGAATGCACAACCCATTTTACAGCCGACCTGCGAGGAAACGCAGATTGTATAGCCGTATTTATATTTCATAACAACGCTTTCAACAAAGTCGCCGTCATGCATTTCAAAAAGATATTTAACGGTGCTGTCAAGCTTTGAAACCTGCTTTCTTGCTATTTTGCAGGTGTAAAGCGGAAGCTTTTCGGAAAGCTCTGTACGCAGTGATTTCGGAATATTCAGCATTTCATCATAATCCGAAGCAAGATGCTTATGAAGCCATTCATAAACCTGCTTTGCACGGAATTTCTGAATACCGAGCTCAGTAAACGCGTCCGTCAGCTCACCGAAGGTCATTGAAAGAATATCCCTGCTCATTTGCTGCCTCCGTTTTTCACAAAAGCGGCAACAAAGAAGCCATCTGTTGAATGAAGATGAGGCATAAGAGTAAGATACTTTTCACCTTCTGCGTATCTCTGAAGCCCGGGCATAATCTCAACCGCCGAAAAATCGGGATGCTCCTTAAGAAACTTATCACAAACCTCTGAATTTTCCTTCGGGTTAAGCGTACATGTTGAATAAACAATCCTGCCGCCGTCTTTAAGATATTTAACCGAATTACAAAGTATACGATACTGCAACTCAGGTAAATTGTCAATATCATTGCGGCTTTTGAATCGTATTTCCGGCTTTCTTCTGATAATACCGAGACCGGAACACGGAACATCGCAGAGAACTCTGTCTGCCTGACCGTAATTTTCGTTGAATATGGAAGCATCCGAAAGATATGAAAAAACATTTTCAAGTCCCAGACGTTCGGCACCGCTTCTTATAAGCTCAACACGGGATTGATATATATCAAAAGCTCTGACAACGCCCTTATTTTCCATTGTTTCGGCAATAGTAAAGGCTTTTCCGCCGGGGGCGGAGCACATATCAAAAACAACCTCTCCCGGCTTCGGGTCAAGTGCTTTGCAGCAGATCTGTGAAGCAAGGTCCTGAGCATGGAAAAGACCCTCTTTATATGCATCAAGCTCTTCTACCGAACCTGTGTTACTGAGAATAAGAGCATCTTTGACAATATCTGTTTTCTCAGAGATAACACCCTCCTCCGCAAGCTTCCATACAAGTTCATCGGCAGAGATTTTTGTTGTGTTTGCACGAACAACAACATTAGGTGCTTCAAGTGCTTTTTCAGCAAGAGCAATTGCATTTTCAAATCCGTATGCATCAATCCAGAGCGAAAGAATCCATTCGGGGCATGAATATTTGATTGAAAGAAAATTCGGGTCCTTTTCGTCCCCTTCGGGAAGTCTGAGTCCGTTATCGGAAACTCTTCTGAGAACTGCATTAACTAGCGAAGCCGCAAAGGATGATTTATTCACCTTTGCAAGGTTAACGCTTTCATTAACAGCAGCTCTTGAAGGAACCTTATCCATAAACAAAAGCTGGTATGTACCCATTCTGAGAATGGTGTGAAGCTCGGGTCTGAGCTTCCTTACCGGCTGATTAAGATACAGGCTGAGATTATAATCAATCAGCATCAGACGGTCAAGAGTCCCGTAAACAAGATTGCAGACAAAAGCTCTGTCGCGTTCATCGAGTCCCGGATTATCCTTCAGAAGGCTGTCAACAGCCAGGTTTGAATACGCTCCGTCTTTGTGTACTTTAAGGAGCGCCTCAAACGCAACCTGCCTAGCACTTTTCATATATTCAGCATCCTTTCGGGGAAAATAATCAATCTCTGCTTCTGAATCTCAGAATGAGTCTGAGAAGGTTTGCAAGTGCAACAATCATTGATGCGACATAGGTCATTGCAGCTGCGGAAAGAACCTTTTTTGCCTTGGGGACTTCATCCTCCGCAAGAAGTCCTCTTTCGGATATGCAGTTTATTGCTCTTCGGCTTGCGTTGAATTCAACGGGAAGAGTAACAACCTGAAAAACAAAAATAGCGGCATAAAGCAAAAGACCAACAGTAATAAGAGGCTCAAAGCCTAAAAAGTAGCCTAAAAGTGCAAGAGGAACACCAATATAAGAACCTATATTACAAACGGGAACAAGAGAATTTCTGATTTTTATGGGTTTGTATGCCTCGGCATGCTGTGCTGCATGACCTGCTTCATGACATGCAATTCCGACCGCAGCAATGCTTGTGCTGTTATAAACACCCTCAGAAAGGCGGATAACCTTGGCCTTAGGGTCATAATGGTCGGTAAGCTTACCTGAGACCTGCTCAATTCTGACATCGGTTATTCCGTAGTGACTGAGAATAGCCTGGGCTGCATAAGCACCCGTAATTCTTCTTGCATTCTCAATCTGAGAAAACTTTTTATAGGTTGACTTTACTTTAACCTGTGCCCATGCAGCAATAATCATTGCAGGTATAACGAGCAAAATGTAATAATAATCCACAAAGAAATAGGGCATGTTCTTTCTCCTTTCGATTATTCAAATATATCTCCGATGCTGAGCTGATTTCCTCTCATAAAATCTGCTGCAGACATCGCTTTTTTTCCTTCTGCCTGAAGATTAAGAATTTCAATACAGTTGAGATCCCCGCAGCAAACAATGAGGCGTTTGCCGACTTCAACAATTTCACCGGGCTTTGAACCTTTTATATCGGTCAGAGCACTATTGTGAAGCTTTACTTTTTTTCCGTGAAGAACCGCATTCGCAGAAGGCCACGGAGAGAGACCTCTTATCTTATTATGAATTTCTTTTGCTGACGCATTCCAATCAACGGGAGACAATTCCTTGGAAAGCATGGGAGCATATGTAAATTCATCATGGTTTTGCTTTTCGGGTCTGAGCTCATTTTTTTGAAGTGCATCAATTGTTTCTTCAAGGACCGATGCACCCAAAGCGGAAAGCTTATCGTGAAGCTCACCCGCTGTCATGTTTTCATCAATTTCAATATCCCGCATAATCAGCATATCGCCGGTATCAAGTCCCTCATCCATCTGCATTGAGGTAACGCCCGTTTTATCAAAGCCGTTGATGATTGACCACTGTATCGGAGCAGCACCTCTGAGCTTCGGAAGAAGAGAAGCGTGAATATTGATACAGCCGTATTCCGGATATTCCAGAATTTCCTTGGGAAGAATTTTTCCGTAGGCAACAACAATACAAAGCTCGGGATCTGCCTCCTTGAGCATTTCAAGGGCTGTACCGTCTTTCATTTTTGAAGGCTGGTATACCTTTATTCCTTTTTCCTCAGCAAGCACCTTTACGGGCGGCGGAGTCAATATCATTTTTCTGCCCTGAGGTTTATCAGGCTGAGTAAACACACCCGTAACCTCGTGTCCGCAGTCAATCAGCTTCTGTAAGCAGGGAACGGCAAAATCAGGAGTTCCCATAAACACTACTCTCATTCCGAAAGCTCCTTTTTAATAACCTTCTGTGTGAAAACAATTCCGTCAAGATGGTCGATTTCATGGCAGAAGCAGCGTGCCTTAAGCTGCTCGCCTTTATATACGCACCATTTTCCGTTTCTGTCCTGAGCCTTGACCCTTACAACTGCAGGTCGGCAGGTAACACCTGATTCACCCGGAAGAGAAAGGCAACCTTCTTCTTCAAACTGTTCACCTTCCGCACTTGTGATTTCGGGATTGATAAGCTCAATATATCCGTCGCCGCAGTCAATTACGACAACTCTTCTTAAGATGCCCACCTGAACAGCCGCAAGACCAACTCCGTTTGCGTGATACATGGTTTCCTTCATATCATCGAGAAGCTGCCAGAGGCGTGCATCAAATTTTTCAACCTGACGTGATTTTTTTGCTAAAATCGGATCGCCGATTTTAACGATATTTCTGATTGCCATAAATGTCAATCCTTTCAAGAACCGTAATATTATGTATTTTCCGGATTAATATCCGCATAAACCGTTACTTTTGAAAAACGGGAATCATTGCCCGTTTCAACAAGTAATTTTGAAATCATTTCTCTGAATCGTGCCGTATTCCGACACTTGATAACAAGTCTGTATCTGTATTTTTCGCTTATTTTTGCCACTCTTTCGGGCATGGGACCAAGCACAATAATTTTTTCACCCCTGAATTCTCCGTTTGAATATTTCTTAAGCATATCAAGGGTCTCTCTTGCCGCGTTTTTTACTACTGTTTCATTTTCACCCGTAAAACCGATAACACACAAATCGCAGTAAGGCGGATAAACCAGTGCCTTGCGAAGCCTGATTTCGGTTTTGAAGAACGCATCATAATCCTGCCTTGCGGCAAGACGGATTATTTCGTTCTCGGGAGTTAAGGTCTGGATTATTGCAGTACCCCTGAATTCTCCTCTTCCAGACCTGCCGACTACCTGAGTAAGCAGTGAAAAGGTTTTTTCAAGACTGCGGAAATCATCATTATAAAGCTGCTGGTCAACAGAAACAACGCCTACAAGCGTCACATTAGGAAAATTAAGACCTTTGGCAACCATCTGTGTGCCTATCATTATATCATATTCGCCCTTTGCAAAGCTATCCAGAAGCATTTCGTGCGAATTTTTCCCCGATGTGGAATCGGCATCCATTCTTATAATTCTCGCTTCGGGAATGAGGCGTGCAAGCTCATCTTCGATCTTCTGAGTACCGAAACCCGAATATCTAACAGATTTTTCACCGCATTCGGGACATTCGCTCGAAAACGGTACGGAATGACCGCAATAATGACACATGAGACGGTTATTTGCTGTGTGATAGGTCATGGAAATGCTGCAATGCGGACAGCAAACAACATTACCGCAGGAATTGCAGGCGGCAAAGGTGTTAAATCCGCGTCTGTTGATAAGCAGAATTGATTGCTTTCCTTCATCAACATTCTTTTTCAGACTTTCAAGTAGTGTAAGGCTTATTGCACGGCTGCCGTCAGCTTTTTCCGCATTACGCATATCAACTGTAACAACATCAGGCAAAACAGCACTGCCGTATCTCTTATCAAGTCTGCATAATTCATATTTTCCGCTTTGTGCCGAAGCAAAGCTTTCAACACTGGGAGTGGCAGATGCAAGAAGCAAAAGGCACTTGTTATATGCCGCTCTGAACTTCGCAACATCAACAGCATTGTATCTCGGAGTCTGCTCAGATTTATATGTATGCTCCTGCTCCTCATCAATAATAATCAGACCGATGTTTTCTGCAGGTGCAAAAACCGCACTCCTTGTTCCGATAATAATTGAGGCTTTTCCGCTTTTGACTCTTTTCCATTGTTCAAGCCTCTCTCTGACTGAAAGAGCACTGTGAAAAACAGCAATATCTCCGCCGTATCTTTTGCAAAAAAGGGAGATAGTCTGCGGAGTGAGTCCGATTTCAGGAACCATAACTATTACCGATTTTCCCTCATCAACAACCTTGTCAATCACGCTCATATAAACAGATGTTTTTCCGCTTCCGGTAACACCGTAAAGAAGTGAAACAGATGCCTTCTCTTTCGATGCAGCATCCGAAAGTTTTGCGAAAGCAGCTTTTTGTTCATCGGTAAGCTCAATCGGTTTTCTTTCGCCCTTTTTATCGGCAAAATCAGGAAGCTTTATTATTTCCTGCTCATAAAACTCAGCAATACCGTTTTTGACAAGTGTGTTTGCAACAGCGGGAGTAAGTCCTGTAAAATAGCATATTTCTTTGACAGAGGCGGTTCCGATATCTTTCAGAACATCAACAATCTGTTGCTGCTTCTGAGTAAGCTTCTTTTCGGGAGCCTCGGGAACCAGACGCATCATTTTCACGGATAAATCGCCTAAGTTACGCACCGCATCCGAATTGCAGAGAATCAGATTATCTTTTATCATAGCGGAAAGCAATGAAGGATCATTTTTAATTCCGAGAGATTTAAAAAGAGTCTGAGATTTAATATATATTTTCTTCTTTTCAAGAAAATCATATATTTCTTTTTCGGTACCGCTCAACGCGTTAACCTTATCTGCATCTGCATCGGGATTGGAAGCATACGAAACAACCATTTTATGATTGATGCCTGTAGGAAGCATTGCTTTGGCGGCTTCATAAAGAGTACAGAAGGTTCTGTCTTTTATCCATGAAGCAAGTAAAAGCATCTCCTCATTGAGAAGTGGGCTTTCGTCAAGCACCTCTGAAATTTTTTTCAGTTTTTTTCCTTCGGAATAATCGGTTACTTCAAAAATAACACCAAGGCATTTTTTATTTTTTATTCCGAAGGGAACAGTTACTCTGCAGCCCGGTTTTGCAGATTCCTCAAGATGATCGGGGATGATATAATCAAATTCTTTATCAAAGGTATAGGTTGCCGCTTCAACAGCGACCTTCGCATATTTCATCTGATTCACTCCCCTGCCTGAAAATTCAATAAACTCAGATATTTCTGATCTCCTCAGGCTCTACGATAACGTATTCGCCTCTGATTATTTCGTCAATAGCAACGCTGACGGGTTTTTCCGTCATAATAATCTTGTTTTCTTCTGCATTTTCAGAAATTTCTCTTGCTCTTTTTGCTGTTGCAGTTACAAGAGAATAACGGCTGAGATGGTTTTTGAGAACATCTCTTAAATCTGGATTAAACATTGTTGATTACCTCACTTATAAATTTTTTATTTCTTTTTACTTTAAGTCTTTCTGAACTGATTATTGTTTTTATTCCTTCAACCGCACTTTCAATCGTGTCGTTAACAACCACGAAATCATAATCCGGTGCTTTTTTCATTTCTTCACGGGCAATGACAAGGCGATGATTGATTGTTTCTTCATCCTCGGTATTGCGTGACCTGAGACGCTCTTCGAGCACTCTCATTGAGGGCGGCATAAGGAAAATACTGATAACATCGGGATAAAGCATTCTGATTTTTTCGGCACCCTGAACCTCAATTTTTAAAATAACCGCTTTACCGTTTGAAAGCATTTCATCAACGGGCTCCTTGGGAGTACCGTAATAATTTTTTGCATATTCTGCAAATTCAAGCATTTTATTATCGGCAATTTTCTTTTCGAAATACTCTCTGTCAACAAAATAATAATGGATGCCGTCAATTTCATCGTCTCTTTTCTGACGGGTTGTCATCGAAACAGAAACTCTGACATCATCACGGTCTTTGATAAGCTCGTTAAGCACCGTATCCTTACCTGAGCCTGAGGGACCGGAAAGAATAATAAGAATCCCGTTTTTATCCATTATTCATCATCCTCCTCTTCTTCAAGCTCGTCCATATCATCATTAAGCCTGTTTGCAACGGTTTCGCTCTGAAGATAGGTCAGAATCACATGGTCGCTGTCGGTTATGATAACTGCTCTGGTTCGTCTGCCGTGGGTAGCGTCAATAAGAGTCCCCTTTTCCTTGCACTCCTGAATAATTCTTTTTATCGGAGCTGATTCGGGACTTACAATCGCAACAAGACGGCTTGCGTTAACCATGTTACCGAAACCGATATTTATAAGCTTCATTGCACTTCCTCCGTTATAAATTATTCAATATTCTGAATCTGCTCACGGATTTTTTCAATTTCCGCCTTGATTGAAACAACCCTGCGGGCAATTTCAACATCCTGAGCCTTTGATCCGATTGTGTTCGCCTCTCTGTTGAGCTCCTGAACAAGGAAGTCCATCTTCTTGCCGACTGCATCACTCTGTTCAAGGAAAGAGCGGAGCTGCGAAATGTGACTGCGAAGTCTGACTGTTTCTTCCGCAACAGCAATTTTATCGGCAAATATAGCCGCTTCCGTCAGAATTCTTTGCTCCTCGATATGTGCATCCGCAAGAAGCTCGCGCAAACGTCCGAGAAGCTTTTCATTATATTCTCTGACTGTTTCTGGTGAACGGGCTTCAATGAATTCAACATTGCCGATTATTTCATCAAGTCTTGAAAGGATATCTGCCTTAAGTCTTTCACCTTCACGCTCTCTCATTGCAATAAATCCGTCGAGAGCCGACTGAGCAACAACGCTGACAGCATTCCAGATTTTATCCTCATCTGCAGCCTGCTTGCGGACAGTGAAAATATCACTTACTCTTGAAATATCGGAAACCTTTATGTTGTTTTCAAGTCCGTATGTTTCGGAAAGCTCTTTATATGCATCAAGATACCCTTTTACAAGCGAATGATTAAGACTGATAACGGTATCGGGCTCTTCAACCGCTTCTATCTGAACATAGCATTCCATTTTGCCTCTTGTAAGCTTGCCGCTAAAAAAACTCTTGAGCTTTTCATCAAGAAAGCCGTAGCTTCTCGGAAGCTTTGAGGAAAACTCAAAATATCTGTGATTAACGCTTTTGATTTCAACTGTTATATTCATGCCGTCTTCGAGCTGTTGGGCTCTTCCGTAGCCGGTCATACTTTTTATCATTGTTTAAAACATCTCCTATATTATCAGAACGGTTTTGAATGAGAGCATGAGCAGCCCGTTGTCAATGCTTCGGGAATTTCAACTGTCATAATATCATCGCCCTCAAAACCGAGTCTTTTGAATGCGGCACACATCAATGCCTTATCAGCTTTTGCAATATATGCATTTTTATTTGCAGCATAATTCATGGCAGCTCTTGCAAGTCCTTCGATAATGATATCATCATCACAATGCATTTCTTCAAATTTCATGTCGTAACCGCTGAGCGTAAAAGTGCAATATCCGAGCTCTGCATCGTTTTCAAATGCTTTCATGCCGGATATGCCGTCATTTTCAAAAGGAAGAAACTTTATCATTTTGAACCACCGCCCGTTTTTAATCCTGCCGCTTTGAAAAGGCTCTCAACCTCCTGTGCAGTCAGGTCACGCCATTCTCCCGTCTGAAGCATTCCGAGCTTCACGGGACCGACAGCAATTCTGCGAAGGCGGGCAACCTCAAGATTGAGTGCCTCACACATTTTGCGGATCTGTCTGTTTCTGCCTTCATAAAGGACTATTTCAAGAACAGCTCTTCCTTCTTCTTTTGAAAGCACATGAACATCTGCGGGAGCAGTCATTCTGCCGTCAATTTCAATACCGGTTGAAAGTATGTCAACCTGTTCCGCTGTTATATCGGGACGAACGGTTACGCGGTAGGTTTTCGGTACATGCTTTGAAGGGTGCATCATTGCATTTGCAAACGCTCCGTCATTAGTCATAATGAGAGCACCCTCCGAAACTCTGTCAAGCCTGCCGACAGGATAGATGCGTTCTTTGACATCCTTTACAAGCTCAAGTACGCATTTTCTGCCGAGCTCATCATCCGTTGTTGTAACATATCCTCTCGGCTTATTGAGAAGAATATACCTGAGCGAGCTTTCTTTTCTTATTTTTTTGCCTTTGACAACAACGGTATCCCTTTTCGGGTCAACGCTGTCACCAATCTGTGCAACGGAACCGTTAACCTTCACGGAACCGTTTCTTATCATTTCTTCCGCCTTGCGTCTTGATGCAACGCCCGCTTCCGAAAGAAACTTCTGAAGCCTGATTTTGTTATCGGCCAATTATTTCACCACCGAAATATTCAAAAAGTCTTTTAAATTATTTATCAGATCCGAGAATAATCCTTTTTTCTCTTGAACAATTTCTTCTGCCGGTTTAAGATATACCGATTCCGAAGCAAGAAGAGGCACCTCGTCAACAACACCTTTTTCAGAAAAGAATATCGCTGTTCCAACAACCGTTCCCTCAGGAACGGGAGCATATTCAAAGGGCTTGATTTCTATTCTGCAGCTGCATTTCTTACCTGAAATCCATTCGGGTAAATAAGCAAGCCTTACGGGTGCATAAGGCTTCAATCCTCCTGCAACCTTAAGCGAAGCTACACTGAGATTGCAGCTCACAAAAATACCTTTGCATTTTGAAAAGCCGTATTCAAACATTGAGATATGGTCATTCCAGTCATCGGGTGCATTGAGGGTTACTGCAACAAGAGTAACGCCGTTTCTTTTTGCCGCACTTACAAGACATCTTCCGCTCTTTTTGGTAAATCCCGTTTTAATTCCGATAGTATCGGAATATTTCCACAAAAGCTTGTTGTGGTTGGTCAGAGTTCTGGCATACGGAGGATTTCCGTAGGTAAGCTTTGCTTTTTTCTGAGAGCATATTTCAAGGAATTCGGGATTCTTGATACATTCACATGCAAGAAGTGCCATATCATATGCGGTTGAATAATGATTTTCATCATCCAGCCCTGATGCGGTAACGAAATTGGTGTTTTTCATTCCGATTTGTGTCGCACGTTCATTCATAAGCTTTGCAAAGCCTTCCTGACCGCCGCCTATAACATGTGCAACCGTATTTGCAGCATCATTACCGGACTGTAAAAGCATTCCGTAAATCAGCTCTTCCATTGAAACGCTGTCACCGGGCATCAGTCCCATTGAGGTTCCTTCAACAGAAACCATTTCTTTGGTTACAATAATATCCTTATCAGGCATCGCCGATTCAAGAGCAATAAGCGAAGTCATTATTTTGGTTGTGCTCGCCATTGATAGCTTTTTATCTGCATTTCGCGAAAAAAGTATCTCACCGCTGTTTGCACACATAAGCACCGCTGCCTCGGCAGATACACCGATCTGAGCATACGCCCGCAAATCAGAAAACAGCAAAATTCCGAAAGAAATCAACAAAGCAACTATTCTCTTTTTCAATTATCTCATCCTCACATATTCAGATAATAGAATATATGCGGATGAATGGTCATGGTAATACTTAAAAATTATGCTGTAGGTTCAGCAGAATTCATATAATCATTTATTGCGTTATCAACGGTGTTATCCTTGTTTTTGAGCTGACTGATAACATCCGTAGCCTTATCAACGATGTCGGGAACCATTCCGATAACTCTTTCAACCGAGCCTTCTGCAGCATTGATGTATTTAACGGAAACGCTTCCGTTATTGACAACAAGGAAAGCAACGGGAGAAATAGTAATACCTGCTCCGCCGCCGCCGCCGAAAAGCTCCTGATTGCTCTTTGAGGGGAAATCTGTTCCGCCCGAAGCAAAGCCGTAGGTAACTTTTGACACGGGGATTATCTGAAGTGTTTCACTGATTTTAATGGGCTCACCGATAATTGTGCTGACATCAACAAGATCCTTTATCTTTTCGATTGATGTGCCGAGAATTCCTGATGCTGACTGTTCTTTCATTTTGTTTTCCGCCTTTCTTTATTTTGAATTCGTATTATTTATAACCTGCTTTTCCACCACGGGCTTCTTAGCCCTGCCGTGCTTAAGCAGCTTTATAACCACCTTGAACAGAAGTTCAAATGCAACTATTATTACGGCATTGATAAGCTTCAGGGGTCTTACAGAAACCTTTGTGTGGAGCTTTGCATTGCTTTTGCCGTAAATAAAATCGGGATTGATTTCGATGCTGTATTTTTTTACCCTCATGGTATTGACGATAAGTCCCATTGCGGGAAATGCCGCCGCACATGTTTCACCGTATTTAATTGCGGTTTGTGCGGAGTCGCCTTTACCGACCGTCAACGAAACAAAAAGCTCTTCAAAAAGAAATGCTCTTCCGATTCGTCTGAACATTCCTCCGACCGCTTTGGCGGCATCCTTAAGAAGCTGAACAACGCCCTCAACGCCGCGGTTGCGGTAAAAGCGGACAAACATATTATCCTGCTTTTTCTTTTTGGGCTCTTTAATAATCTCGCTTTCTTCCTTCGGCTTTTCTTCTTTGGGCTTTTTATCCTTCTTTTTCTTTTCTTCCTTTTCTTTTGATGGGAGAATGTTGAATTTAAGGAAAAGCCAGCCGAGCGAAACTTCTACCTCATCTTCATAATGGACGGTGACAACAACTTTTACCGAAAGCAAGACTATAAAAAATGCTATGATTCCGAGAATAATCAAAAGTGCCGTCAATCTACCGCCTCCCCGTCATTCTGGAAAAAGTCTCTGATCTGCTCGCCCTGCTCATTATCAATTTCATCATCCTGCTCCTGAGCAATTTCAGGTTTTTCGGGAAGTTCGGGCAAATCGGCAAGTGATGATAAGCAGAAGCATCTGAGGAAATCAGGTGTAGTACCGTAAAGCAAGGGTCTTCCCGGCAAATCAAGTCTGCCTTTTTCTTCAAGAAGACCTTTCTGGCAGAGCGTTGCAACAACGCCCGAGCAGTCAACGCCTCTTATCTGTTCTATGTAAGCTTTGGTTACGGGCTGATTATAAGCAACAACAGCAAGCACCTCAAAAGCAGCAGGTGAAAGAGGAGCATTCTTTTTTAAGTCAAGAGCATTTCTGACCTGCTGAGCATATTCAACCCTTGAACAAAGCTGATATTTGCTGCCGAGCCGTAAAAGACAAACTCCGCTCTGACGCTCATCAAGAATAGCGGAAAGCTCCCACAACGCACCGGAAACAGTGTCAGGGTCAAGCTCAAGAGCCTGAGCAATTCTCGAAAGCTCAACCGGCTCTCCGGAAGCAAAGAGAATTGCTTCGCAGGCTGCTCGTATTTGTTCATTCGTCAATTTCAATTCTCTCCTCTCCGCCTTCAAGCAAGATTATTTCGGTGTTTTCTCCCTCTCCGTCAATCTGAACTCTTTTTGCCTTTGCCATCGCAAGCAAAGCAAGAAAAGTTGCGACCATTTCAGAACGGGATTCGGATTCTTCAAAAAATGAAATAAATCTGTGTTTCTTTTTGTTTTTGAATTTGTCGATAATAAAACCAATCCTCGATGAAACGGAAACAATCTTATGTGCCACAATCCCTCTGAAGGCTTCAATGGGAGGCGGAAGCTTCCTTTTTCCTTTACCGACCGCAGCAAGATAGGCCTTGAATATTTCAAAAGGCTCATGTATTCTCGTGTAGGTCATATCAACCTCGATTTCTTCGGGTGGTCTCGAATAAAACTCAAAGCCCTTTGCCTGGTTCTGAAGCTTTCCTGCAACCATTTTGCAATCCTGATATTCGGTAAGCTCACCTCTGAGCTCTTCAACAAGCTTTTCGGCTTCTTCGTGCACGGGAAGAAGCGACACTGTTTTTATATATAAAAGTCTCGCTGCCATTTCAAGGAATTCGCTTGAAACTTCAAGATTATCATCCTGCATCTGACGGACATATTCAAGATACTGCTCAATGATTTCCATAATCGGAACATCGTTGATGCTTACCTTCTTTTTTGAAATAAGCTGAAGAAGCAGATCCATGGGACCTTCAAAAACCTCAAGCTTATACTGTAGTTTTTCCAAGGAATTAACCCCTTTCGGTTATTACATAAACGGTAAAAACGGAAGTCTTGCAAGAAAATTAATGCCGATCATAACTATTCCGCTGATAAAGCTGAGCGGTTTATCGAGAATTCCGAAAATAATAAGTGCAAAAACACCGAGAATTATATATCTCTCATATTGCATGATTTTGAAATAATATTTTTGGGGGATAAGAAGATTCGCAATTCTGGAACCGTCAAGCGGCGGAATCGGAATAAGATTGAAAACCGCAAGACTGACATTGATCTGAGCAGCAACGCTGAAGAATACCATTGAAACCTGAGCAACAAGTGCAGCACTGCCCGACATAAGGAATGAGCAGCCGTTTGCAAGAATCATAAAAAACAACGCCATGATAAGATTTGCAAGCGGTCCGGCAAGAGCCGTAAGTGCCATACCCGCTTTGGGATTTTTAAACTTTCTCGGGTTGACAGGTACGGGCTTTGCATAACCGAAGCCAACGAGAAAAATCATAACCGCACCCATGATATCAATATGTGCAAGAGGAGCAATGGTCAGCCTGCCCTTAAGTCTCGGGGTGTCATCGCCGAGCTTTGTTGCAACAAGTGCATGTGCGTATTCATGGATAGGCAATGTACAAAAAACAACAAATACTCTTGCCATAAGATTCATTAAAACATCAATCGAAAAACCGTTTCTCAACAAATCAAAAATCATTTTATTTCCTTTCCGTACCGATAAATCCTGCAACAACTCTTTTTGTGCCGTTAAAATCGGTAACCGAATAAGTTCTGCCGCAATTTGATGAAAAAATATCCTCAATTTTTTCAGCCTGTCCCTCACCGCATTCAACCGCAATTGCTCCTTTACAGTAAGGAAGCCATTTATCATTGATTGCTTTATAGAAATCATATCCGTCTTTTCCGCCGTCAAGTGCCATTAACGGTTCAAACAAAACCTCGGATTGAAGGGTTGAAATGTCACCGCTTTCGATGTAAGGCGGGTTTGAAAGAATCAGATCAGGCTCAGGCAAGCCGAATTTTTTAAATCCGTCAAAGATATCTCCGGAAACAGCAGTTGCATTTTTACAGCAAAAGCTTCTGAGATTCTTTTCCAGATAATCAAACGCATCTTCGGATTTTTCAACAAGATAAACCTGTGACTCCGGTATGCTTTTTGCAACGCTCAGACCGATACAGCCTGAACCCGAACATAAATCAAAAACAACAGGATTCTTCTTGTCCTTAAGAAAATCAAGTGCAAAATCGACGAGCAGCTCAGTCTCGGGTCTCGGAATGAGAACACCCTTTCCGACAAAAAAGGTTTCGCCGTAAAAATCCCATGTACCGATAACATACTGAACGGGTTCGCCGTTTGCCCTGCGGATAATTTTATCAATATAGATATTCTGCTTCTGAGAATCCGCTTCTTCATCGGCATGAAACACCATGTATTCCCTGCCGCAATCAAAAACCGATTCAAAAATCCAGCATGCTTCGTTTGAATAATTTTCAATATTCTGTTTTTTCAGAAGGTCCTTTCCCTTCCTGAGAAGTTCAGAAACCGTCATTCCTCATTCTCCACATCGGTGTTGGTGTTTTCGGGAACTTTTCCGCTGAGGCATGCATTCATTGCAGCTATTGCAACTTCGATGATTGCATCGTCGGGCTCTGCAGTTGTTATTCTCTGCATAAGAAGTCCGGGAGCAGAAAGAAGCTTTGTGAGCTTGTTAGGGTATTTGCCTGCAAGCTGAATAAACTCAAAACCGATGCCCATGATAAGAGGCATAATGAGAAGCTTTACTGCAATCCATACCGCTCTGTTTGCGGTCAAGGCAGGAAAAGCAACTGAAACAACCGATGAAACAATGATGCTCAGAAGTATTGTCACAAAGATAAACGCTGTTCCGCATCTGGGATGATAGCGGAGCTCTTTTTTTATGTTTTCAACCGTAAGCTCGTTTCCGTGCTCAAAGCAGAAAATAGTTTTATGCTCCGCACCGTGATACATATAAACTCTGTGAATCTCTTTCATTTTTGAAACGAGATACATATAAACAACAAAAATAATTACTCTTATAATTCCTTCGAAAACAGCTCTCCACGCTGAAATTGCACCGTCGGCAAGGTGATTGTTTATAAGGTCAAAACCGAAGCTCGGAAGCCACATAAACAACACAAATGCAAGTCCTATTCCGAGAACTGCGGAAATGCCTCCGATAACCGCCATCATTTTGGGACCGAAATGGTCGGTTATCCATTTATCAAGCTTTGATTCGCTTTCTTCCTCCATATCAAGAGATGTTTTCTCTGCCGACTCCATAATAAGCTTATAGCCGAAAATCATGGACTCAATAAATGAAGCAACACCTCTGATGAGCGGGATATTGAGAATTTTATATTTCTTTCTGACAGAAACAAAATCCTTCATCTGTGTTTCAATTGTTCCGTCAGGCAGACGAAGCGAAACCGCAGTGCCTTCGGGGCCTCTCATCATTATTCCTTCCATAAGCGCCTGACCGCCTACGGCAACATAATTACATTTCTTCTTTGAGCTCATCTGATTTTGAGTCTCCTTCCTTTTGCTCAATCCGTTCGAGAGGAAGGGTTATTTTTACTGTTGTACCTTCTCCGAGAACGCTGTCTATTTCAAGCTCACCGTTATGAAGCTTTATGATTTCATCGGAAACCGCAAGTCCGATTCCCGAGCCTCTGACAGTTGAATTAGCTTTAAAAAACTTTTCTTTGATGTGCGGCAAATCCTCTGAAGATATTCCCGCACCGGTATCGCTGACGGTTATAACAAGACTTGCCTTATTCGGTTTTTCGGCAACCACCGTTATTTTTCCGCCGTGAGAATTATATTTTATTGCGTTATCAAGTATATTGATGAATACCTGCTTTATTCTTGCCGCATCGCCCGTTGCAGGGGCAAGAGATCTCGGTGCATTGTAAATCATTTCGATTCCTTCACGCATCGAGCGTTCCTTGAATGCAAAAACGACCTCATCAAGCTCGGCAAGAATATCAATTTTTTCATTCTTCATCTGAAGTCTGCCGCTGCTCATTCTTGAGAAATCAAGAAGCTCTTCAACCATATCATTCAGCCTGGATGCCTCGCTGATAATAACACCCATTCCCCTCTCTGTCATTGCGGGGTCTGAATCTCCGAGCTGGAGGAGCGTTTCGCCCCAACCTTTTATTGCGGTAAGAGGAGTTCTCAATTCGTGAGAAACAGTTGATATGAAATCATTTTTTAACCTGTCGGTAGCTGCAAGCTTCGTTGCCATATCGTTAATTGTTTTTGACAAATCACCAAGCTCATCATTATAGGGATAATGGTCAATTCTCGCTTCAAGGTCACCGCCGGCAATTCTCTTTGCCGTTTCGTCAATGGCTTTAACAGGATTAACAATTGAACGGGTAAAAAACGAACCCGAAATAACAACAAGAGAGAAAAGCGAAACACAAGCCGAGATAACAAGAAGGCAGATTCTCACAAGCTGTTCATCAATCGCTTCCATGGAAACCATAAATCTTATCGCTCCGCCGTGCTCACCGTTCGGATAATCGTAAATGCAGGTTGAAGCCATTATCTTTTCACCCGACGGGAGCTTTCCTGTCCACTTTGCGGTTCCCTCTCCGTTGGTCATTGCAAGAGCATAGTCAGGCATTTCAACCTCACCCTTTATTTCAAATCCGCTTGAAGAAAGAATGATATTTCCGTTGCCGTCAATAAGCCAGACAGCCATTGTGTCTTTATCGGGAAATGTTTCAACAAATTTTCTGCCCGCAGTTTCAAAACCTTTTTCTGATGTATCTCCGTAAAGATTAAGGCTTGATGCGATTTCTTCGGATGAATAGGTATCAAGCGTTATTGCAGCAGCACTGTAGTAATAGCTGTAAAGCGAAAACAAAAGTGCGAAAGAGACGGCAACAAGAATAAGAATAACAATTGATGCAACATTAAGAAACCATCTTTTTGCTATTCCGACAAATTTCATGTCTGCTCCTCCTTCCGCTTTTTCGGTAATTTATACTATCCACTTATAGCCGATACCCCAGATTGTTGTTAAATGCTTGGGCACCGAAGGTTCTTCTTCAATTTTCATTCTCAGTCGTCTGATATTTACATCAACGATTTTTTCTTCACCGAAATATTCATTTCCCCAGACCTTGTTGAGAATATCTGTTCTGCTCAGGGCGGCACCGGGATTAGTGAAAAAATATTCCATCATCTGGAACTCAACCTGGGTGAGTTCGATATAGTTTCCGTTTTTGGTGAGAGTGCGGTTCCGTATATTAAGCTTGAAGTCACCGAGCTCAATAACATCAACCGCATTGGGCTTTATTCCGCTGCTCATTGCAACTCTTCTGTAAATCGCATCAACTCTTGCAACAAGCTCGGTCGGAGAAAAAGGCTTGGTCACATAATCATCGGCACCTGTCATAAGCCCTGTTATTTTATCCATCTCCTGGGTTTTTGCGGTAAGCATGATAATGCCGATATTGTTGCTCTTTGTTCTGAGCTGACGGCATACCTCAAGTCCGTCAACATTCGGCATCATAACATCAAGAACCGCAACATCAATATCTCCGTTATAAAGGTCATAAAGCTCAAGTGCCCTTGCACCGTCTTCCGCCTCTACGATTTCATAGCCTGCACGACGCAGATTAATGATTATAAATTCTCTTATGGCCGATTCATCTTCGGCAATCAGAACTCTTTTCATGGTTTTCTCCTTATCACGGTAATCTGATAACTTTTTCTCTTATATAATCCTCGTCAATTCCCGAGTCACGTCCGCTCGGAGTTATATAGACGCAGACCGTAGAATCCTTTTTCTCGATTATGGGAATATATGCTTCAAATTTCTTTTCATCCCATCTTGAAGCAGGAACCTTCATAACCGAAAAGATTTCCTGCTGGTCTCCGTTGCTGCGGACCTTATAGACAACCCAGCAATTATGCGAGCGGTAGTTTCTTATTCCTACTGAAGCAAGCTCATCATTTTCAAGATAAATCATGTAACCGTCGGAATAGTTGATAAGCGTATTGGCAACTGTTTCGGATTCCGTTGCAGACTTGAAATTATACCAACGGGTAAGATAAACATTTTCAACATCAATTGTCGCCGAGTCATCACCGTTTGCAAAAATCTCACTCTGAACGGGGATATCAATTATTCCGTCATTGTTTATATCGGAGCTGAGAATAGGTTCAAACCTGAATGTTACATTATTTGCAAGCGTTTCAGGGTCTATCAGCGGAGCAACAAGCTCGTTATTGGCTTTATCCCAATAGATAAGCTCGGTAATCATACTGTTTTCACCCTTGAGAGCATCTATATAGATTTTCATGGGTGAATCACCGCTTGACTTTTCGGTCTTGAACGATTTATAGGTACTTATATTCGGGTCAATTTTTGTTTCACCCATGTGAAGAACCGAATCTCCCGACAGCTTCATAACTTTGGCAGTTTTCTGAATAACACCTGAGGTATTGCTCTGGCTGATATAGAAAATCTCTTTCTGAAAGTCGCTGTCAACATCAACAACCTCACACATTATGCATGTTTCATTTGAAATCTCCTTGAATTTGCCCGTCATATAGGTTGCTCTGTAAACCGACATAACGTTGCTTGAGGTAACGCCGGTGATGCTCCATGTAACAATCAGCTCTTTGAAGCCGTCACCGTCCATATCTTCAACAACAACGCTTTCTATTTCGTTACCGTAGCCGCTGAAATCGCCGGTTGAAACCCATTTACCGGAAGAAACATTGAAATAATGCATTCTGACCACGGTATCTTCTGCTTTTGATTTATAAAAAATGAGTGCTTCGGTTTCTCCGTCGGAATCAATATCCTCAACAACTATTGCGGATTTATGGCTTCCGTTCTGCGGGCTGCAGAGAAGTGCACCTTTTCCGACGGTTGTATTGAATGTCTGAACGAGTTCCTCATATTCTTCGTAATAAAGCGGCGGCGAAAGAAGTGCACTGACGGGACGGATTACATCAACCGAATCGCAGGATGAAAGAACAAGACAAAACATAAACACAAGACATAAAACAGAAACAAACCTTTTCATCCGTACACTCCTCTCATCATAAATATTATTTCAAGTTATTATAACACAATATATTTCCATAAATCAACAGTTAATTATATATAATTTATTAATTTTATATATATTATATATTAATTTTCAAAAATAAGGTCGATTCCTGTTTTTTCTGCAGGCCTGACCGTTGGAAAAGCAACCGTAAAGCCTCTTTTTCAGTTTTTACCTAAAAATAAAAGCAGGCAACACCCGAAAAAGAATGTTACCTGCCTGAAAGCAATCATATTTGTCCCGTACGGACTTTTATTAACCTAATTTTGCGATGCTTTCTTTGAGCATTGCGATTTTTTCCGTATACTTTGCTGCCTGTTCACGCTGAGCGGCAACAACATTTGCAGGAGCCTTCGCAACAAAGTTTTCGTTTGAAAGCTTATTATTTACAAAGTCAAGATCCTTCTGAACGGCAGCAAGTTCCTTGTTGAGTCTGGCTTTTTCAGCTTCAAAATCAACAAGTTCACCCATGGGAATATAAATCTTCGCATCCTGAGTAACGATATTGACCGCACCGTCAAGCTCAAACTCATCCGCAACTTCAACCTCAGATGTGCTTGCAAGCTTCTGCATGAATATGCCGCCCTGCTCAAATGTTGACTTATAAGCAGTTGCAATATAAACCTTTGCTTTCTTTGAGGGAGGAACATTCATTTCAGCTCTGCGGTTACGGATAGCACGAACCGCAGTCATAATTCTTTCCATTTCAGCTTCTTCCGATGCAAAAGAAAGAGAATCATCATATTCGGGCCATGCGGAAATCATAATTGATTCGCCGTCGTGAGGTATTGTCTGCCAGATTTCTTCTGTGATGAAAGGCATGAAGGGATGAAGGAGCTTGAGAATCTTATCCATAACCCAGACAAGAACCTGCTTTGCAGTCTGTGCTTCATCGCCGCCCTTCTGAAGACGGATTTTTGCAAGCTCAATATACCAGTCGCAGAAGATATCCCAGATAAAATCATAAAGCTTTGCAATTGCAATGCCAAGCTCAAACTTTTCAAGATTATCCGTCACATCCTTTGCAAGCTTGTTAACAAGACTGATAACCCATTTATCTTCAAGAGCAAGGTTTACAGGAAGCTCACAGGGGATTTCGTCATCGCCGATATTCATAAGAATAAATCTTGATGCATTCCAGAGCTTATTTGCAAAGTTACGGCTTGCCATTACTTTATCGTCGGAGAATCTCATGTCATTTCCGGGGCTGTTACCGGTTGCAAGAGTGAGTCTGAGAGCATCTGCACCGTATTCATCAATAACCTCAAGCGGATCAATACCGTTACCGAGAGATTTTGACATTTTTCTGCCCTGAGCATCTCTGACAAGACCATGAATAAGAACGGTATCAAAAGGAACCTGACCGGTATATTCAAGAGCCGAGAATATCATACGGCTTACCCAGAAGCCGATAATATCGTAGCCTGTAACAAGAGTGCTTGTGGGGTAATAATGTTTCAGGTCGGGTGTTTCATCGGGCCAGCCGAGAGTTGAGAAAGGCCAGAGAGCCGATGAGAACCATGTGTCAAGTGTATCGGGATCCTGCTCAATATTCTTACTTGAGCACTTGGGACAGCAATCAATATCTGTTTTTGAAACGGTAGCGGCACCGCAGTCTGCACAGTACCAAGCGGGAATACGGTGACCCCACCAGAGCTGACGCGAAATACACCAGTCGCGTGTACCTCTCATCCAGTTCATGTAATTCTTTGTAAATCTGTCAGGAACAAAAACGGTTTCGCCTTTTTCAACAGCTTCAATTGCAGGCTTGGCAAGAGGCTCCATGCGTACAAACCACTGTTTTGAAACCATGGGTTCGATATTTGTGCTGCAACGGTAGCAAGTACCAACCTCGTGCTTGAGAGGCTCGATATATTTGATATAGCCGCCTGCTTCAAGGTCTGCAAGAATTGCCTTGCGTGCTTCGAGAGTTGACATGCCTGCATACTTGCCGCAGTCAAGAACTTCGGGTTCATCGGCCGCTGCTTTTCCGCTTGCAACAAGCTCATCATAAACTGCCTTGTCAGCTGCACCTGTCATATATCCGTCATAGGTAAATGTTCTTACCATAGGCAGATTATGACGCTTACCAACCTCAAAGTCATTGGGGTCGTGTGCGGGAGTGATTTTAACAACACCCGTTCCCTTTGTCATATCAGCGTGTTCATCGCAGACAATGGGAATTTCTTTATTGAGAAGAGGAAGAATTACATGGCATCCGTGAAGATGTGCATATCTTTCGTCCTCTGCATTGATTGCAACAGCAGTATCACCGAGCATGGTTTCGGGTCTTGTTGTTGCAAGCTCAAGCTGTTCTCCTGTTTCCTTAACCGTGTAAAGAAGATGCCAGAAATTGCCTTCCTGCTCCTCATAATCAACCTCAGCATCAGAAATCGAAGTGATGCAATGAGGGCACCAGTTAACCATTCTGTTGCCTCTGTAAATGAGGTCTTTTTCGTAAAGTCTTACAAATACTTCTCTGACTGCTCTGCTGCAGCCTTCATCAAGAGTGAAACGTTCTCTTTCCCAGTCGCAGGAAGAGCCCATTTTCTTGAGCTGTTCAATAATACGGCCGCCGTATTTCTCCTTCCAGTCCCATGCACGGACAAGGAAGCCTTCTCTGCCGATGTCGTCCTTGGTGATACCCTCTTTTGCCATAGCTTCAACAATCTTTGCTTCTGTAGCGATTGAAGCATGGTCGGTGCCGGGAAGCCAGAGTGCATCATAGCCCTGCATTCTTCTCCAACGGATAAGGATATCCTGAAGTGTATTATCGAGTGCATGACCCATGTGAAGCTGACCTGTGATATTTGGGGGCGGAATAACGATTGTATAAGGTTTTTTGTCAGGTTCGTTCTTGGCATGGAAATAGTTACCCTTAAGCCAGAAATCATAAATACGATCCTCAACATTTTTGGGATCATACTGCTTGGCAAGCTCTTTTGCCATTTTCAAATCAATCCTTTCTTTGTTGCAAGGCAAATAAAAAACCCGCCTCACAGATTAAAAATCAATGAGACGAGCATAAATATACCCGCGGTACCACTCAAATTGCATCATACGATGCCGCTCTTTGGGCTCTGACAAGCCCTATGCATTAACGCAGCAATCACGGAAAGGTTCTACTGATGCACAAAGCACTTTCTTCCTTTCGGTTCAGGGGCTACAACAAACACCTGCCGCTCATCGGCTTTCACCTGCCGCCGACTCTCTGAGAGCACATCTGTGCTGCCCTCCCCGTCAAAACCTTTATATTCAGTTGATTAATTCTATCACAATAAAATATTGTTGTCAATGTTTTTTACTGTTCATATTTAAAAAATCACGCTTTTCTTTTTTCCGTTTTTGTTAACGGGATGCTCTTTGATTCTCACAATATAGTCTATGTTTATTATTTCAACGCCGTCACGGGTCTCAATGCTCAACCAATTATCCGAAACACTGACAACCTTGCATTCCATGGGACCCGAACCGCCTGAAATATAAATCACACAGTCTTTTCCGATGTATCTGTTGAATACTTCGATCATATTATATTGACCTCTTTTCTTTCTTTTTCTGATAATTCTCCGGATGTTGTTTTGCTTTTCATTTCTTAAAACGACAAAAATAACAATCCAAAGAACAATTATCGGAATATAACTGCTCAAAGAATAACACCGTTCTTTCTCTGCATTCTGAGATAAGCTCCCGACGGAATTTCAACAGGACATTCAAAGCTGAAATTCATCATCGGATGCGGAGCGTTATCAATAAGCCCGCCGTCAGCGTTTTTCAGATTCTTAACAGTAACCGTTATGGGTTTCTGACCTTTAATCATAACCTCAAGCTCGTCACCTTCAAAGAATCTGTTTCTCTGAGTTGCATAAAGAATACCGTTTTCCCATCTTTCCGAAATAGCGGCAACATCCCATTCACGCACATATCCGCCGTTATAGAATATCTGTGCATCATCCATAGGAGTTGAAAAATAAAATCCGGTGCAATACTGACGGTTGCTTGCTTTTCTGACCTCATCAATTATCCACTGCTCGGGTTTATAATCAAAATCAAAGCCCGATGCTTCATATCCGTCAAGAGCACATCTGTATGCATTGACAGAGACAGCGGTATAATATGCAGATTTGGCCCTGCCTTCAATCTTGAAGCTGTCGATGCCAGCCTGAGCAAGCTCGGGAATATGCTCAATAAGGCACATATCCCTTGAATTCATTATGTATGTTCCCGTGTTATCCTGCTCAACGGGAAAGTATTCACCGGGTCTTTTTTCTTCGAGAAGCGAATATCTCCAGCGGCAGGGCTGTGCACAGTCACCTCTGTTGGAATCGCGTCCCGTCATATAATTGGAAAGGAGACATCTGCCCGAAAACGAAACACACATCGCACCGTGCACGAAGCATTCGATTTCAAGCTCCTTCGGAGTATTTATCCTGATTTCCTCAATCTCGTCAAGCGAAAGCTCTCTTGCTGTAACAATACGCTTTGCTCCCATTTCATAGAATGCATTTGCGGCGGCATAATTGGTTATACCGGCCTGGGTCGAAATGTGAATTTCCACATCGGGAGCATGTTTTTTTGCAAGCTTAAGAACACCTATATCGGTAACGATAAACGCATCAACTCCACAGTCCGCAGCATATTCGAGAAATGCAGGAAGACGGGGAAGCTCATCGTTTCTCGGAACGGTGTTGCAGGTAAGATACACCTTCACACCCTTTGAATGAGCATATTCGCAGGCTTCTCTGAGCTCTTCACCGCCGAAACTTGCGGCAGCAGTCCTCATGCCGAAACAATCGGAGCCGAGATAAACCGCATCCGCTCCGAATTCAACCGCCGCCGCGAGGCGTTCTTTATCGCCTGCGGGTGCAAGAAGCTCGGGTTTGATTATACCTGTCATAAAAATCTCCTATCGGCTGTTAACACGAAGAACCTCGTTACCGTTTCTGTCGTGCTCTGCCTGGGTTTTTGCCATATAGATTTCGCCGTACTTATCGTGACGGAAATAAAGATAGTCTGTATCCGAGGGGAAAAGTGCCGCTCTTATCGCAGCATCTCCGGGATTGCATATAGGTCCGGGAGGAAGACCCTGGCTGTAATAGGTGTTATAGCTCTGTTCATATGCTATACTCTGAGCAGACGAAACATTCGGGGTAACATATTTTGTGATATAATTCGCGGTTGAGTCACATCCGAGAAGGGGCCACGAAACAGCATTGTTCAGTCTGTTGTGGATTACGGAAGAAATCATACTCATCTGACTCGGTCCTGCCGCCTCACGCTGAATGATGGATGCAATAATAATAACTTCATCGCGTGTAAGCCCGAGAGCTATCCTCTGCTGCTCATATTCTTCGGTCCATCTCGCTTCGGATGCATCGAGGAATTTTCTGATTATGGAGTTTGCATCGCTCTCCTCATAGAATTCATAGGTATCAGGATAAAGATATCCTTCAAGCTTGAAGGTTCTGTCGGCATCATCGGGAATTTCGGATATAAAATCATAATTAAACGATGCTTCGTTGAGAGATGCGATAAGCTGATCCTTGCTGCACACACCGAATTCTGCAATCTTATCAAACATCTGATAGATTGTCCATCCTTCAGGGAAAACAAGAGTAATCGTATCTGCGGTTTTCTGAATTTCTCTGAATTCCATCAGATATCCTTCAAGTCCGAGATTCTTTTCGACATAATAAACGCCGCTGAGATAAACGGGCTCTGCAGGCTTTTCTTCTTTATTAAAGTTCTTGACAAAATCAATCAGATCGTAATAGAGATTGCAGAAAAATTTCTGCTTGATAAGCCCCTCTTCGGCAAGAATATCAATAATGCTTTCTGTCGTTGAGCCGTTTGGAACGGTTATTTTCACAACTTCGTCGCTTCTTCCGATTGCAAGCACATCGTTGATGCATGTAATCGCAAGTGCGGAAAGAGCAGATGTAAAAGCAACTACGACAGCAAGGAAAACAGCCGTCACCGACCTTGATGAAGATTTTTTCTTCTTCTTTGATTTTGACGCAGCTTTACCTGCCTGTGCAGGTCTTTTCTGAACAGGCTGAGACTGAACCGGCTGCTGTGGCTTCGCCGGTTTTACGTTTGAAAAGTAAATTTCACCTTTATATTGAGGCTGCTGATCAACAACATCAAACGAAGGCATATCATCCTCAATATGAACCTCAAATTTCTTTTTGGGCGGTTCTGCAGGAAGAATTTTTTCAAGCTCGTCGGGATTCAGAAACCCGTCATCCTCAAAGCTCACCTTAAAGGGATTCTCCTTGCTCCATTTATTATTTTCATTATCCATATTCAGAAACCTCCTCTCAGAGCTTCATAAATCTGTTTTCAGTCAAAATATAATCGGCTTTGACATCATGCTTTTCCGACGGAAGACCACAGCTGAGGCATCTTTCATAACACAAGCCGACCTTAACGATATCTTTATCGCAAAGAAAGCGGTCATAATAGCCCCCGCCGTAGCCGAGACGGCTGCCTGATTTATCAAAACTCAATGCAGGCATAATACACAAAGATCCTGCAAAATCAATTACAGCGTTATTTTTATCGGGAATAACGGTCGGTATTCCGAATTTACCGATTTCAAGGCTGTCAATTGTAAATAATTCATAAAATTCCATCACATCACCGCTGCAAAACGGAACTGCAACACGCTTACCGCTGCCCAAGGCTTGTCCGATAACAGCAAACGTATCCGCTTCACTGCCGAAGGATACATAAATCAGCAGTAAATCTGCATCACGGTAAATCGAAGAATTGGTTAACAAAGTAAATATACGGCTGTCAAATTCCGTCTTTTCTTTTGAGCTTATTGAATCTCTGACGGATTTATACAGCTTTCTGAGGCCGCTTTTTGTCATGAGCACTGAAGTGTGTCTTTAAGTGCGGCAGAGAATTTTTCTCCCTTTACCGCCGAAACAATTGCAAGTCCGAAATTAACGGCACTGCCCATTCCCTTTGCGGTTATGAATTTTCCGTCGGTGCACACATAATCGTCAGACAGCACCGCACCTTCAAGATATTCTTCAAAACCGGGGAAACAAACTGCTTTCTTTCCGCTCAAAAGACCTTTGCTGCCGGGAATCATCGGAGCGGCACAGATAGCACATATATAAAGTTCTTTTTCATTACAATAATCAATAAAGGCATTGACTTTCGGATTATTCTGAAGATTTTTTGTACCCGGCATGCCACCGGGCAGAATGATGCCTTCAAGCTTATCCGAAAAACCAATTTCATCTTCGGTTTTATCGCAGATTACGGTAATACCGTGAGATCCCGTTACCTGCTTTGAGCCGATTCCGACAGATTCAATTTCAATTTCCGCTCGTCTTATTACATCAAGTGCGGCAATCGCCTCGACCTCTTCGAAGCCGTCTGCAAAAAACATATAAAACATTTATAATTCCACCTTTTTCAGTCAAGAGTAAGACCGAGATAAGCATTTTTTAAAGTTGCCGCAATGCTTTTCGAACGGTCGCTTACGGGATAAAGCATTGCAGAAGGAGCAATCTCGTATTCACCGATTTCAGATTTATAATCAACGGGAAGACAGATTACCGCCTTGTTACATCCGGAAGCAGAAAACAATGAGCTGAGTCCGTACATACAGTTTTTATCTGCAAAGGCAAACTCCTTTACAGACGCCGTATCATCTTTTATATTGTAAAGTACATAGCCTTTACACGTTTCAAGTGATTGACCCGAATACATTCTGTTATGACTGAAAGCAAACTCAACCGACCGGTTATCCCATTCAAAATAATCAAATTCCGAGAAAGCATTATTTCTCAGCTTTTGATAATCATTTACGGCTATTTTTCGGAACTCAGAAGAATAATCACAGTCTTTTCTTTTGACAGTCAGTATTTTTTTGCTGAACGCGGTAACATAACCGTGTTTTTCATAAAACTCAAAAAGTGATTTTTCACCGGGCATAAGACATATGAAATCCTTACCCCTTGAAAAAGCAATGCGGTTTGCTTCGGCAAGCAATTCAGCCATAAATCCCCTGCCTCTGAATTCCTCAGCGGTGCAGGCGGCATAAAGATAATATGACGGGTATGAAACAGCTTTAATCCGCATATTTCCCTCAAGCAGAAACAGCATGGATGCAATTTTACCGTTTTCTTCAATTATCAGAGTGTTTTCGGAAATATATTTATTATCAAGAAAAAAGCAAATTTCATTCTCCGCATCTCCGAAAGCTTCATTCCAGAGCGAAATCATGCCGTTGATATCATTTTTTTCAGAAAGACGGATATTCATCGGATATTCAGCGCCTTAATTACATAATCATATATTTTGTCGGAAATAACTTCAATCGGCAGGGGCTCACCGTTTTCGCTGCATTCAACTCTTTCCCATCCGAGCTTTTTGCAGGCATAATCCGCTGCTTCACGGCAGCTGTTGAGATAATCAACATCCTTCTCGTGAATATCCTTTTTTGATTCATCTCCGTTATATCTGCCTGTCATAAGCTTCTGAGAAACTTCAATAGGCATATCGAGATAAATAACGGCATCAGGCTTGGGAATGCCCATTTTATTGTATTCAAAATCCTCAAGCCACCCGAGATATGAATCCCAGTCTGCTTTATCGGTTTTGGTAAGCTGATGATAAGCATTGGAGGTTGTGTATCTGTCCGCAAGAAAAACCTCACCGTTTTTATAAGCCTCTTTCCAATAACAATTATAGCTGACATATCTGTCAACCGCAAAAAACGCCGAAGCGGCATATGCATTGACATCGCCGGGCTTTTTGCCGAACCTGCCTGCAAGATACATTTTTACAAGCTCGCAAGCGAGGTCATCATAATTCGGAAGCTTGATAAAGTTAACTTTTACGCCTGAATCGGAAAGTCTTTTTTTCAGCAATTCCTCCTGAGTGGATTTGCCGCTGCCGTCAAGACCTTCGATAACAATAAGTTTTCCGTCCATACTTCCTCCATATTACACTATAATTATTAATATTATATCAACAATGTGTGTATTTTTCAAGTATCAGGGAAAAAATTATACCGCAAATCAGCAGGATACATAATATATCCTGCTGAAAAATCAGATATAAACCGGCTGCAGCTGTTTTCCGTTAAGTGCCGATATTACAGCATCATAGGTTTTACCGAAATCGGCAACAACCGAACGAGGCTTCTTTTCGCAATCATCCTGCTTCATGGGTACAAAATAAACATTACGGTTATTCATCAGTTTTCCGATATTGGTTGCCGCCATGGATAACGCATCATTGGTTGACACGGCAATAAGAAGCGGTCTGTCATTTCTCAGATGAGATTTTGCCGCAAGTGTAACGGGAGTGTCCGATATTCCTGCTGAAAGCTTTGCAATCGTATTTCCCGTGCACGGTTCAATCAGCAGCACATCAAACATTTTTTTCGGACCGACCGGTTCTGCATCCGTCAGAGTTGATATGATTTTTTTACCGCATATTTCTTCAATTTCGTCAATGTGGTCCGAAGCCTTACCGAATCTTGTATCCGTTGAATATGCATTAAATGACATTATCGGGAAGATTTCAAGCTCTTTTTTTATCAGGTTGTTCATTTCATTCTTTGCTTTTTCAAAAGTACAGAACGAACCGCACAAAGCAAAACCGAGTTTTATTCTATTCATACCCCTCCTCCTCCAGAATATTAATAATTCCGTCGGCAATTATTCTTCCCGCCGTTTTCGGTGCAACTTTACCCGGAAGAGATGAGCACTGCATAGCTTTTATTCCGAGTTCGTCGGCAGCTGCAAAATCAGTTCCGAAGGGTGCGGAAGCAATATCCGCTACCAGACAGCTTTTATTTACATTTTCAAGAATTCTCCTGTCTATTACCATTGACGGAACGGTGTTGATTATTATATCAAATCCGCCTGCAATCCGATAAAAATCACAGATTCGGCAGCCATTCAATCCGTTGACTCCGGCAAGTGCAATATCTGAGCCCTTCCGGGCACAAACGGTAACCTCCGCACCGAGCGAGGCAAGGGTTGATGCTGCAAGCTTTGCTGTTCTGCCGTAGCCGAAAACCGCACATTTGCTTGAATGGACCGTGTAATCCGTGTTTTCAAAAATCACTTTAAGTATTCCCTGAACGGTAGGCACGGTATTCATAACCGTTACATCCTCTCTTTTGAAATAATCATAAACACAGGCACCTCTGGTTTTTATTTTTGTTTCAATTCCTTTTCCTGCCATTCCCGCAAAAACAATATGATCTTTATTGATATATGAAATAATTTCGTCAAGTGTTTCCTTTATCGGAATTACGGTATACAGATGCTTGTTATCTTTCGTTACGGGCAACGGAAGCACAAGCGAATCATAATCCTGAATTTCGGATTTCAGGTTTCCGATACATCTGCCGCTGTTTTCAGGCAATGCATACAGCGAAACCTTTTTTCCGTTTTTTTCAAGATAATCCGCAAGATACAGCTGACGCTTATCTCCGCCGATTATCAGGAATTTTTCAGCTTTTTTCAAATTTGCACCTCCCTATGGTTTTGATACTAACATTTTATGTATGCAGTGCAAAGCTGTTACCGAAAAAGTTATATAAATTTCAAAGTTTTACTTTATTTTTACTTTTTTATAGTATATAATGAAATAGAATATTTGAAAGGAAGTTTCTGATATGTTTGAAATAGATAATCTGCTTAAAACGGTCAAACGTATTCATTTCATCGGAATAGGCGGTTCGGGAATGTGTCCGCTTGCAGAAATACTGCATAAAGAAGGCTATCTTCTCAGCGGTTCGGATAACAACGAAACCGATACTCTTGCAAGAATCCGTTCTCTCGGAATCCCCGTATTCATGGGTCAGAGAGCCGAAAACATTGAGGGTGCGGAAATGATTGTTTATACTGCCGCGCTCCTCAAGGATAACCCTGAGCTTGTTGCGGCAAAGTCATCGGGAATACCGACATTTGAAAGAAGCAAGCTTCTCGGAGCAATAACAAGAATATATCCCAACAGCATATGCATCAGCGGAACACACGGAAAGACAACCGCATGTTCAATGCTTACACAGGTTCTCATTGAAGCCGGAGCTGACCCTACGGCAGTTATTGGCGGTAAGCTCCCGCTTACGGGCTCAAACGGTCTTGTCGGTCACAGCGAGCACATGGTCTGCGAGGCTTGTGAATTCGTTGATACCTTCCTTGATCTTTCTCCCGACATTGCCGTTATACTTAATGTTGATGAAGATCATCTTGATTATTTCAAAACCTTTGATAATCTTAAGAAATCCTTCACAAAATTTGCCTCAATGGCAACAAAAATGATAATTTACAACGGCGATGATCCCAATACTGCGGACGTTGTTGTTCCCGCCGTTGATATCTGCGGAAAGCCCGTTATCACCTTTGGTCTTGACGACGGCAACATATACCGTGCTGTCAATGTTGAGCTGAAAAATGAGTTTGCTTCATTTGAGCTTATAAGATACGGTGAAAATCTCGGCAAAGTTACCCTTGGTATTCCCGGTAAGCATCATGTGTATAACGCCCTTGCGGTTATCGCTTCCGCCATGGAATCGGGAGTCAGTTTCGTGCAATGCTTAAAAGGTATTGCAGATTTTCACGGTGCAGGCAGACGCTTTGAAATTCTCGCCGAAATCGACGGAATAACAATCGCAGACGACTATGCACACCATCCGAAAGAGCTTGAGGTAACTCTTGAAACAGCAATGAAAATGGGCTATGGTAAGGTCTGGGCGGTATTCCAGCCCTTCACCTATTCGAGAACGGCAATTCTTTTTGATGAATTCGTTCGTGTACTTCAGATTCCCGACAGATGCATAATGACTGAAATTATGGGCTCGAGAGAAATCAACACATATGATATCTACACTTCTCAGCTTGCCGAAAAAATTCCCGGAAGTGTCTGGTTCAATACTTTTGAAGAGGTTGCGGAATACGCTGTCAGCCATGCCGAAAAGGGAGACCTTATCATCACTCTCGGGTGCGGTGATATTTATAAAGCAGCTAAAATAATGATTAATAAATTAAACGAAAGGCAGTGAAAAAATGAAGTACAGCATCAACAAAACCAACTTTAACGATTTCTCTGTTTTTGAAATCAACAAACTTGAAGGAAGGGCATATCAGATTCCCTATTCTTCAAAAGAAATCCTCAAGAAAACACCGTTCAAGAAAGAAAGAAGCTCTTCCGATATCGTAAAAGTTCTTTCGGGCAAATGGCAGTTCAGATATTACGAAAGCAACAAAAATCTTCCCGACATCATTGATACCGATGAAATCGGATTTGACACCGTAAAAATCCCCTCAACATGGCAGAGAACGGGCTATGATTCTCCCGCATATATTAACTGCCCTTATGCTTTTGACAATCCCCCTCCCTATGTTCCTGAAGAACAGCCGGTCGGTGTCTATAAAAAGACTTTTGAAATCACAGACCTCAGCAAGGTTTATATCATCTCCTTCCTCGGCGTAATATCCTGCCTTGACCTTTATGTCAACGGTGAATTTGTCGGCTACAGCGAGGGTGCACACAACACAGCTGAATTCAACATCACCAAATATCTCAAAGAAGGCGAAAACGAGCTTATTGCCGTTGTTCACAAGTGGTCAAACGCCACCTTCCTTGAATGCCAGGATATGTTCAGAGAAAACGGTATTTTCAGAGACGTTCTCCTCTATGAAATGCCTGCAACATATGTAAACGATATTTATTACAGACCCGCAGAAACCTCAAAGGGCTGGAACCTTGATGTCAATGTTGCCGTTGAGGGTGCCTGTGATGGATACACTCTCAAGGCTGAAATCTATAACGCAAAAAATAAGCTTGTTGCAGAAAAAACCGTTGATGCAGCTGCAGATGTCTGCATTGATTTCAAAAATCTCGATGTTATAAGCTGGAATGCTGAAATTCCTACTCTTTATACTGCTTTCGTCACACTTTATAACGGTGAAAACGAAATCATGTCTGCACGCAACTATATCGGCTTCAAAACAGTAAAAATAAAGAAAGATATTTTCACCGTCAACGGAAAGAAAATCAAGTGCAAGGGTGTCAACCACCACGATACACACTATAAAAACGGCTATGTAATGAGCTTTGATGACATAGAAAAAGACATCAGGCTTATGAAAGATCTCAATGTAAACACAGTCAGAACCTCTCATTATCCTCCCGACCCGCAGTTCATTGTGCTTTGCGATATTTACGGACTTTATGTTGTTGACGAAGCAGACATCGAAACACACGGTGTTGCTTGTGAGCCCCACAATAATTTTGACCTCATCAGTCACGACCTTGCATGGGCTCCGAGATATGTCGACAGAGTAAAAAGAATGTATCTTCGTGACAGAAGCCGTGCAGGCATAATCATGTGGTCTCTCGGCAACGAGGCAGGCGGATATGCATGCCAGGATAAATGTTATGAATATCTTCACGGTGTATGCCCCGAAATTCCCGTTCACTATGAAGGCGTTGTACGCAACGAAAGACATTCCTATGATGTTGTTTCGGAAATGTATACAAATCATCAGGATGTTGAAAAAACGGGTAAACACACAAGAGGAAAGAAATACACTCCCAAACCCTTCTTCCTTTGCGAATATGCACACGCAATGGGCGTAGGCCCCGGCGGACTTGAAGAATACTGGGATATCTTCTGCAACTACGAAAATCTTATGGGCGGCTGCATCTGGGAATGGGCTGACCACTCCGTTTACCATGCAAACGGCAAATATAAATTCACCTATGGCGGTGACCACGGCGAATGGCGTCACGACGGCTGCTTCTGCGTTGACGGTCTTGTTTATCCCGACAGAAGACTTCACACTGGTGCAAAGGAAATGAAGAATGTTTACCGCCCCGTCAGAGCCGAATACGAAGACGGTGTTCTTTCTCTCCTCAATACCAACAGATTCAGAAACACATCTTACCTTACAGCGGTATGGGAGCTTGTCAAAAACGGCAATATTCTTATTGAAGCTGATGAAGCTGTTCTTGACATCGAACCCGAACAGACAAAAGAAATCAGACTCGATCTCAGCATACCCGAGGAAGACTGCGACTGCCATCTCAACATTTATTATTATGACGGCGATAACGAGGTTGCTTTTGAACAGATTGCCCTCAAAGAAGAATATGAATACAGCCGTCCCAAGTCAAGCGGTAAAATTTCACTTTCAAGCGATAACGATGAATACACGGTGGCTTTTGAAAACGGCAAGGTTATATTCTCCGGAAAAAGCGGCATGATTGAGCGTTATATTTTCAACGGAAAAGAGTTTATCAATGACTCCCCTGCTTACGCCAAGGGCTTCCTTCCCAATATTTACAGAGCTTATCTTGATAACGACACAAAATACCGTGACGAATGGATTGATGCGGGATATGATGATTATGAATGCATCTGCAAGGATTTTGAAGTCGAAATCAAAAAAGATAAGGCTGAAATCGAGGTTAAATACAGACTTAAGAGCAAGAAAACAATTCTTCCTCTTGCTGAAGTCGAAATCGAATACACGGTTTATCCCGATGGTATTATCAAAGTTGAAACAGAATTTGAACCCATCGCAAAAAAACGCCTTGCAGCTCATATGCCGAGATTCGGTCTCACCCTTGAAATGCCCAAAACTTTCAGAAATGTTGAGTATTACGGCATGGGCGACTGCGAAAACCTCTGTGACCTTTATGCTCAGGCAATTGTCGGCATTTATAACACAACCGTTGCCGATATGCACGAGCCTTATGTCCGTCCTCAGGATGCAGGCAACAGAACAATGGTAAGATATCTTACCGTTACGGATGACGAAGGTGACGGTCTCAGATTTGCTTTTGATGATGAATATTTCAACTTTAACGTCAGAGAATTCTCTCAGAAGCTTCTTCAGAAGGCAGGTCATCAGGAAGACCTTCACAACGAGGACACCGTTGTTGTCAACATCGACGGTTTCACAAGAGGCACGGGCACGGCAAGCTGTGGTCCCGATATTCTTCCTCAGTTTGAGGTTGACGGAAGCAAGGGTCTTGAATTCAGCTTCTATATGATTCCCGAAACAAAATAAATAAAATAACAGCCGCAGGCAATAAGCTTGCGGCTGAATTAAAGTGAGTGATAACATGAAATCAAAGGTTTATTTTTCAAAAGAAATCACATCCGGAAAAGTCCTTGAATTATATAATAAAATCGGAAAAGAGCTTGACGGCAAGGTTGCGGTCAAGGTTCATTCAGGCGAAATCGGTAATCAGAATTTTATATCTGCCGAATTCTGGAAGCCTGTTATTGATGCCGTAAACGGAACTGTTGTTGAATGCAATACCGCTTATGAAGGAGCAAGAAACACAACCGAAAAGCACATTAAAACCATGGAAGAACACGGCTGGAGCAAGCTTTTTGATGTTGATATTCTTGATGCCGAAGGACCCGATATGGTTCTTCCCATTGAAAAAGGCATAAAAATCAAAGAAAATTATGTCGGAAAAAATATGAAAAATTATGATTCCGTGCTTGTGCTTTCTCATTTCAAAGGACACCCCATGGGCGGATACGGCGGTGCAATAAAGCAGCTTTCAATCGGCTTCGCTTCATCATACGGCAAAGCCTATATCCACGGTGTCGGCAATCCCGATAACTTCTGGACCTCTGACCATGATTCATTTCTTGAATCAATGGCTGATGCAGCACTTTCCGTTACGGAATACTTCAAAGAAAATATCATATATATAAATGTAATGAAAAACATGTCGGTTGACTGCGACTGCTGTGCAGTTGCCGAAGATCCCTGCATGAAGGATATCGGCATTCTTGCATCAACAGATCCCGTTGCGATTGACAAGGCTTGTCTTGACCTTGTTTATGCCGCAACCGACGACCCGGGAAGAGATCACCTTATAGAGCGTATCGAAAGCAGAAACGGCATTCTGACCGTTAATTCCGCTGAAAAGCTCGGTCTCGGCTCAACAGAATATGAATTGATTGAGTGTTGAACGGAGGACAACATGAATAAAAGCAAAGCTTCCGTAAATAAAACAAATCTCAAAAATATATTATTCAGAACCGTTGTTATTGCTGTTATTGCAGCTGCATTTGTGTTATTCGTTATGCTTTATGATTATTCATATCTTAACGACGGTTCCGAAATCTTTCAGCTTCTGAAAAACGGAGGTTAAAATGGAAACAAAAGCAAAAATGAGGCTGTCGCCCTCCTCCGTTGCACGCTTGGGAATAATAATGATTTTCGCTGTCTATCCCCTGCTGATGATAAACAAATATTATAATATTTCAGATACGAAATATTCTTTTTTCTGTCTGGTGTCTGCAGCTTGTCTTGCTCTGTGTCTTATTCTTTTAACGTTAAAAACAGATTTTTCAGATCCGGCATCTGTTGTTACCCGAATAAGAAAACAAATCACTGTACCGGATATTGCAATGCTTGTTTTTGCACTCGTATCTGTCATATCCTGCATAGGGTCGGATTATTTTTATGCCGCTCTGAGCGGAGGTCAGGGCAGACAGATGGGTCTTGTAATGTATCTGTCGCTTTCAATTGCCTTTTTCTTTATCTCAAAATTCTACATTCTGAGAAACAAGGATTTTTATTTTCTCGGAATCGCATTTATAATTGTTGTTGTTTTTGCTGTTGTTCAATTTGTCGGATATGATCCTTTCGGACTGATAGCAACACTCACCTCTGTCAGAAAAAGCACTTTTCTTTCAACCATCGGCAACATGAATGTTTACGCAAGCTACATCTGCGTTGTTGCACCTCTCGCAATGTATTTTTTCTGTTTTGAAAGCGATAAGAAAAAAACACTTTTCTGGCATATTATAAGTTGCGTCGGATTTTTCGGTCTTTTCACGGCAAACAGCGACAGCGGTTATATAGGCATGGCACTTGCAATTGTTATAATATTTATACTGTCTGCAAAAAGCGAAAGCACATTCAGAAGAATGTGGATTTTGATACTATCTTTTTTCATTGCCGCAGGTATATTTAAATTCCTTTCCGTAATTTACGCAAACACAATTCACAACATTACCCTTTTAACAAGAATTGCAACTTCAAAATATGCAGTCATGGGCGGAGTTGTTGTTTCTTCAACCGTTATTTATGTTATGAAGCTGTATAAGCCTGACGCAAAATTTTTAAAAACGGTTCAGAAAATTTCCGTTGCTGCCGTAATTATTGCTGTTTTGGGTGTTGCATCATTATTTATTTATTTTTCATTTATTAACACGGAAATATCAATCGGCGGTCTTGAAGGCTACCTCAGATTCAACGAAAACTGGGGCACCGGCAGAGGCGATTTGTGGACAAAAGCATTTAAAGCATTCTCACAGCTTCCTCTGAATAAAAAGCTTTTCGGTGCAGGTGAAGATACCTATGCACTGCTTCTGACAGACATGCTCGGATATTCCGAAATAAGAATCGGCAGATCGTATTATGACAATGCTCACAATGAATTCATTCAGCATCTTCTTTCAGTCGGAATCATCGGACTTGCTTCATATCTGTTGCTTGCAATATACGCCGTAAAAACCGCAATCAAATCTGACTGCTTAACCAAAAAGGCTGTGCTGATATCTATTCTGGCATTTCTTTGTCAGTCATTTATCAACATCCTTCAGCCGATAACATCTCCCTTTATTTTTGTTCTTATTGCACTGACACAGTGCAAAACGGAAACTGAATAACAACATACGCAAAAAGGCTGTTACCGATTGGTAACAGCCTTAATTATATTAAGTTTAATCCGATCAGATCATGCTTGCAACTTCTGCTGCGAAGTCGTCAGCCTTCTTTTCGATGCCTTCGCCCTTAGCAAGACGGGTGAAGCCTGTAACCTTGATTTCAGCACCGAGCTTCTTTGCAACATCTGCAACATAGCCGCCAACTGTGCCGTCAAAGAGGTCTGAACGAACGAATGCCTGGTCAAGAAGGCAGATTTCCTTGATCTGCTTCTTAATACGGCCTTCAACAGCACCTGCAAAAATCTTATCGTTTACATATTCTTCTTTACCTGCTACTGCAAGCTCTGCAAGAGTTGCAACTGCTTCCTTTGAAAGGAAGTTGAAGAGGAAGTTGTTGTTCTTCTGCTCTTCATAAGCAGCGATATCTTCATCGCTCCAGAGCTTCTCGTTAACAGCCTTATCAAAAAGCTTTCTGAGAATGGGCTTGGGAAGTGATTCGGGCTTGTTGAGTGAGCTGTCGATGGTGATTGACTTCATCTTTGCAAGCTCATCAGCTGAAATATCTTCCTTGCTGAGATATTCGGGGTTCATAGCTGCAACCTGCATAGCAATGTTTTTACCCATAGCAACGAATTCATCATTATCTGCAGCGTTTGTTTCGAAGTTTACGAGAACACCTACTGAGCCGCCGCCGTGGATGTATGAAACTGCTGTGCCCTCAACAAGAGCAAAACGGCGAAGCTTGAGGTTTTCACGAATCTTAAGGAAGAGTTCCTGAATTGAATCAGCAACTGAAATTGTGCCTTCTGAAATTGTTGTTGCAAGAAGAGCATCAAGATCTGCGGGCTTAACTTCAACAACTGTTTTTGCAATCTGGTTTGCAAGAGCCTTGAATTCGGGGTTGTTGCCAACGAAGTCTGTTTCGCAGTTGAGCTCAACAAGAGCTGAAGCTGCACCGTTGCTGTAAAGACCGATAACGCCTTCAGCAGCGATTCTGCCTGCCTTCTTGGCTGCAGTTGCAAGACCCTTCTCACGAAGAATATCTATTGCCTTTTCAACATCACCGTCAGCTTCAACGAGTGCCTTTTTGCAATCCATCATGCCAACGTTTGTCTTTTCTCTGAGAGCCTGTACGTCTTTAGCTGTAAATGCTGCCATAGTAATTATTCCTCCTCTGTTGCTTCTGCAGCAGCGGGAGCACTCTGCTCGCCCTGTCTGCCTTCGATAACTGCGTCTGCCATTGCGCCTGCGATAAGCTTAACTGCACGGATAGCGTCGTCGTTACCGGGGATAACAAAATCTACTTCATCGGGGTCACAGTTTGTGTCAACGATTGCAACGATGGGAATGCCGAGCTTCTTTGCTTCAAGAACAGCAATTCTTTCCTTGCGGGGGTCAACGATGAACATAGCAGCGGGCTGCTTCTTCATTTCTGTGATACCGCCCATGAACTTTTCAAGCTTTTCAATCTCAAGATTGAGCTTTGTAACTTCCTTTTTGGGAAGAAGATCAAAAGTGCCGTCAGCTTCCATAGCCTTGAGCTGAGCAAGTCTCTTGATTCTCTTCTGGATTGTGTTGAAGTTTGTGAGCATACCGCCGAGCCAACGAGCGTTTACGAAGGGCATACCGCAGCGAACTGCTTCTTCCTTAACGGATTCCTGAGCCTGCTTCTTTGTGCCTACGAAAAGAACTTCGCCGCCGTCTGCTGCGATCTCACGGATGAACATGTAAGCTTCTTCGAGCTTCTTAACGGTCTTTGCAAGGTCGATGATGTAAATACCGTTTCTTTCTGTGAAGATGTACTCAGCCATTTTGGGGTTCCATCTTCTGGTCTGGTGTCCGAAATGGACACCGGCTTCAAGCAACTGCTTCATTGATACTACTGACATTTGTTTTTCCTCCTAAGTTAAATTTTGTATCCTAATGTCAGATACGAACCGCCGCAAAGCCTGATATTACAACGGATTTATGCTTCCGCACTCATAATAAAAATAGCTTTGCGTGTGATTTGCTTTGGAATTATATCACAAGCAGAAATAAAATTCAAGCCCTAAATCAAATTATTTTATAATAAAATTAAAATTTTTATATATTATACAAAAACCGCACCGGATACTGATCCGATGCGGTCAAAAATATTATTCTCTGTGCCACTTAACGCCCTGAGCAGTATCTTCAAGAACAATGCCCATAGCTTTAAGCTCATCTCTGATTCTGTCTGCCTCAGCCCAGTTCTTGTCTTTTCTTGCCTGAGTTCTTGCTTCAATCATAGCGTCAATATCTGCATCAAGAACCTCGGTTTTGCGGTTATAAACAAGACCAAGAACCTCTGTAAGCTCATCAAAAATCTTTGCGGCGTATTCTGCTGTTGCCTTTGATTCGCCCTTACCGATAACAAGGCTGTTGATATCTCTTACAAGCTCAAAAACAGCGGCGATACCGTCTGCGGTATTGAGGTCATCATCCATTGCCTCAATAAACTGAGCCACTCTCTTGTCAAGCTGCTCTTTGATTGCGGTATTAAGCTCGCCTTCGGTGGCATTACCGATTTCAAAATCAAGGCTGTCACGGCAGGTATAAAGGCGGTTGAGTGATGCCTTGCACTGCTCGATAACATCAATGCTGTAGTTGATGGGGCTTCTGTATGAAGATGAAATCATAAGATAGCGGATAGGCTCATAGCCATATACCTTGGCAACATCGCGAACCGTTTTGAAGTTGCCGAGAGACTTCGACATCTTGACATTATCAACATTGATGTATCCGTTATGCATCCAGTATTTTGCAAAAGGCTTGCCTGTGAAGCATTCGCTTTGTGCAATCTCGTTTTCATGGTGCGGGAAAATAAGATCCTGACCGCCGCAATGGATATCAATGCTTTCACCGAGATATCTGCATACCATTGCTGAGCATTCGATGTGCCATCCGGGTCTGCCCTTACCCCAGGGAGAATCCCAATAGGGCTCGCCGGGCTTAGCCGACTTCCAGAGTGCAAAATCCATGGGCTCTTTCTTGATATCGCCTACCATGATTCTTGCACCTGCTTCAAGATCTTCGAGGGGCTGATGTGAAAGCTTGCCGTATTCGTCAAAGGTTTTAGGGCTGAAATACACATCACCGTCAACCTCATAAGCGTGACCGTTTTCAACAAGTCCGCTTACAATCTCAATAATCTTATCAATATTTTCGGTTGCCTTGGGATGAACGGTAGCCTCTTTGAAATTAAGACCTTTTGCATCGGTCCAGAATTCCTCGATATATTTTTCGGAAATCTCGGTAAAGGTTGAGCCTTCTTCGTTTGCACGCTTGATAATCTTATCGTCTATATCGGTAAAATTCTGAACAAAGGTAACTTTATAGCCTCTGTATTCAAGATATCTTCTGAGAACATCAAAAACGCAGATAGGTCTTGCATTACCGATATGGATATAATTATAAACGGTGGGACCGCAGGCATAAATTTTAACTTCACCCTCTTTAATGGGTACAAAATCCTGCTTTACTCTTGTCAAGGTATTGAAAATTCTCATTTGTTTTCCTCCGTTTTCAATTTATTTTTAAGTTCCGTAATTTCTGCTTCAAGCCTTGATATTTCCTGTGCAATGGGGTCGGGAATATGAATCTGATCAAGGTCGTCAACACGCATTCCGTCTTTTTTTACAACGCGTGCGGGAACACCGACCGCCGTTGAGTTGGGCGGAATATCCTCAAGAACGACAGCACCTGCCGCAATTCTCGAATTATCGCCGATAACAAGAGGTCCGAGAACTTTGGCACCTGCACCGATCATAACATTGTTGCCGATCGTCGGATGTCGTTTACCGGTATCCTTACCCGTACCGCCGAGGGTAACGCCCTGATAAATGGTAACATCATCACCGATAACAGCTGTTTCACCGATAACAACACCCGTTCCGTGGTCAATGAAAAACCTTTTTCCGACCTCTACTGCAGGATGAATTTCAACGCCCGTTTTCTTTGAAGCACGCTGAGAAAGCCAGCGTGCGGCAAAAAACATTTTTTTCTTATAAAATTTATTAGCCAGTCTGTGAAGCCTTATTGCTTTAAGACCGGGGTAAAGAAGGAGAATTTCCATTGCAGATCTTGCGGCAGGGTCTCTGCTTTTAACGCATGCAATGTCTTCTCTGAGCTGTCTGAACATTGAATCACACCTTATAAAAATAAAACTCCGCAGTCAAAAATGACTACGGAGGCGTATATACGCGGTTCCACTCCTGTTTATAACTCAAGAACACAGCTTTAACGCAGCCATACGCACAGAGATACTGCTGTTTCCCCCTGTGTGCCGACGGGTGCACTTCGTCAGCTCCGCATAAGAAGCATTTCCAGCTGCCTGCTTCCTCTCTGATATGCTGAGAACCGATTACTCTCCCGGCGATTGCATTTTAATATTTCGATTTATAATATTATATGTTGTTTACATTGAAAAGTCAATTACTTTTTTTCCGTCAATAAGATACTTTACACCCGAGATAACGGTTAATATTGCTGTAATCCATAAAAGGATATTTGAAACAAGTGAAAATGTTTCAAAATTCCAATCAAAAGCTTCGGCAAAATGGATTCCGAGCATTATTGCAATTGAAAAAATCATCTGGCTTGCCGTTTTGAGCTTGCCCCATATACCTGCAGGTATAACCACACCCTGAGCGGAAGCAACAAGGCGGAATGAAGTAACAAGAAATTCACGGGTCAGAATTATCATAACTATCCAGACATTACATATACCGAGCTGCATAAAAGCAAGCAGTGCGGCGGTTGTCAGCATTTTATCCGCCACGGGATCACAAAGCTTTCCGAAAGTTGTTATAAGATTATTTTTCCGGGCAATTTTGCCGTCAAGGAAATCAGTAATTGAAGCAACAATAAAAATAATTGCAGCAACAAGATAATGATATTTAAAATTGATAACCATTGCTGCAAGGTAAAACGGGGTCAGAATTATTCTTGCAACTGTCAGTTTATTGGGTAAATTCATATTTTCTCCTTATCCGTTAATATCTTTTCCGATTAAATCGTAATCGTTTTCGCCGATAACAACAACATCGGCAAAATCACCGACCTCATAGTTTTTTTCGGTGGTAAATGAGATACAGCCGTCGATTTCGGGAGCATCCATATATGTTCTGCCTTTATAACTGTCACTGTAGCCGTCATAATCCTCAACGAGAACTCTGAAGGTTTTTCCGATTTTTTCCTGGTTTTTAAGCGTAACTATCTCAAGCTGATCCTGCATAATTATTTCGCCGCGGCGGAGTTTGACATCTTCTTCGATCTGATTTTCCATATCATAGGCAGGAGTGCCCTCCTGAGGCGAAAAAGCAAAACAGCCGAGTCGGTCAAACTCAATTTCGTTAACAAAAACCTCAAGGTTTTCAAATTCCTTTTCAGCTTCACCCGGAAAGCCGACAATAAAGGTTGTTCTGATAACGGCATCGGGCATAGCCTCACGGATTCTTCTGATTGTGTCGCGAAGAAAATCACCGTTTCCTCTTCTGTTCATAGCCTTGAGGATATTATCATCCGCATGCTGAAGCGGAAGATCAATATAATGAAGCACCTTGGGCTGACGTGCCATTGTTTCAAGAAGCTCATCGGTAATTTTATCGGGATAGCAATAAAGCATTCTGATCCATTCAATCCCGTCAATCTCACAAAGAGCATCAAGAAGCTCGGGAAGCCTGAGCTTTCCGTAAAGATCAATTCCGTAATTCGTTGTATCCTGAGCAATAAGGATAAGCTCCTTAGTGCCTGCCTGAGCAAGTGCCCTTGCTTCTTCAACAAGAGTTTCAAATTCAACACTTCTGAAATTGCCTCTGATTGAAGGGATGGCACAATAGGTGCAGCGGTTTGAGCATCCGTCGGCAATTTTGAGATATGACCAGTGCTCGGGTGTTGTCAGAAGTCTTTCGCCCGTAAGGGGAAGCTCTTCATTGCACGGCATAACATAAATTCTTTCGCCCTCTATGACATTTTTTACAAGCTCTGCAATTCTGCCTTCGGCACCGATGCCGATAACGGCATCAACCTCGGGCATCTCATTGAATATTTCATCTTTATGACGCTCAGCAAGACAGCCGGTTACAATTATTTTTCCGACTGTACCTTCTTCTTTGAGTTCCGCCATTTCAAGAATATTTTCAATAGCCTCCTGCTTTGCGGCATCAATGAAACCGCAGGTGTTGATTATAACGGCATCAACTCCGTCATAGCAATCGGCAATCTCAAATTCATTTTTATCGAGCTGAGCAAGCATTCTTTCGGCATCAACCTGATTTTTGGGACATCCGAGTGAAATCATTCCGATTTTATACATCGTCAAAATCCTCCGTTTCTGTTTCAACACTGCGAAGAGCACTTTTAATATCGGACCAATTATAACCGAGCCGCTGAAGCGAAGCAACGGTTTTTCTTATGCCCTTTTCATCCGAAAGATAACGGGCATATTTTGTGTTTAACAGTTCTATAATACGCAAAATCGGATCAAAGTCAAGACTTTCGGCAACATTATCGGCAATTTCTCTTGAAATCCCTTTGCCGAGAAGCTCATATTTTATACCTTTTACACTCATACCTTTTGTGCGGATAAGCTTTTCGGCAAGATTTTCCGCATATCTCTGATCATTGATGTAACCGTATTCCTTCAGCTTTTCGCACGCAACAAAGGCATACTCTCTTTTATGCCCCTTCTGAACAAGCTTGTTGAACATTTCACGCTCGCTCTGGTCGTGATATGAAAGCAGCCTCAACCCTGCCAGAAATGCACAACGAGAGCCGACGGCTTCGTAAAAAGCCGCCAACTCTTCATCATCAACAATTTCCTTCAGCGAACAATACGGGCTGCTGTACCAGTATTCGGCATCAACGGTAAAAGAATATTCGCCGTCACATAAAATATGAATCTTATTCTGTTTTCCGGTATTTACGCTGATTATCATAAATTATTCGTCGTCATCAACAACAATATCAAGCTTTGCTCTGGCACTCGCTTTTGTTGTGGGTTCGGGAGCGGGAGCGGCAGGCATTTCGGGTCTGGGGCGTCTTGAATTCTTGCTCTTTTCAGCCGCTTCTTTCATTGCATCAACAATCTTTGCTTCAATCTCTGCAGCAAGCTCGGGATTATTGATAAAAAGCTCTTTGACATTATCTCTTCCCTGACCGAGACGCATGTCACCGTAAGAGAACCATGCACCGCTCTTCTGAATAACGTTGAATTTTACGCCAAGGTCAACCATTTCGCCCTCTTTGGAAATTCCTCTGCCGTACATGATATCAAATTCAGCCTCTTTGAAGGGAGGTGCAACTTTATTCTTGACTATCTTGCATCTTGTTCTGTTGCCGACAATTTCATTGCCCGCACCCTTGAGTGACTCAACACGACGAACATCTATTCTGATGGTAGCATAGAATTTAAGAGCACGACCGCCTGTTGTTACCTCAGGATTGCCGTACATAACGCCGACCTTTTCACGAAGCTGATTTATGAAAATAATGATTGTGTTTGACTTTGCAACCGCACCCGCAATCTTTCTGAGAGCCTGAGACATAAGTCTTGCGTGAGCACCGACATGGGAATCACCCATTTCACCTTCGATTTCGGAACGGGGAACAAGAGCGGCAACAGAGTCGATAACAACAACATCAAGAGCACCCGAGCGCACAAGAGCTTCGGCAATTTCAAGAGCCTGTTCACCGTTATCAGGCTGAGAAACAAGAAGTGCATCAACATCAACGCCGAGGTTTGCAGCATAGCCGGGGTCAAGTGCATGCTCGGCATCAATAAATGCTGCCTCACCGCCGTTTTTCTGTGCCTGAGCAACAACAGAAAGAGCAAGCGTGGTTTTACCCGATGATTCGGGACCGTATATTTCGATAATTCTGCCCTTGGGGAGACCGCCGATACCCGAAGCATTATCAAGAGTAATGGAACCGGTTGAAATTGCCTCAATATTCATACCGTTATTTTCGCCGAGTCTCATAATAGTGCCTTTACCGTAAGCCTTCTCAATCTGGGCAAGAGCTGTTTCAAGAGCTTTTTTCTTATCTGCCATTTCTGAACCTCCAAAATACATTTATCAAACAAATGTTCTATTGGTATTGTATAACATTATTCCGAAAAATGCAAGTGTTATTTCAAAAAATATTAAATTTTTTAATTAACAAAGAAAAATATAAAAAAATGCTTGCATTTTCTGCAAAAGTCTGTTAATATATCATCTGTTAATGAGTAAAAAGGAGGTGTGACACATGGCAAAATGCGAATACTGCGGTAAGGATGTGTCATTCGGCATTAAGGTTTCCCACTCACACAGACGTTCAAACAGAACATGGAAGCCCAATGTAAGAAGAGTTAAGGCTGTTGTTAACGGTACTCCCAAGAGAGTTTACGCTTGCACACGCTGCCTTCGCTCAGGTAAGGTTACAAGAGCCGTTTGATTTCAAACGCATGATTAAGAGACTGCTCTTTGCAGTCTCTTTTTCTTTGCCTGATTATTTTAAGGAGATAACATAATGAAAAAAAGAGATTCCGGAATTGAACTGCTCCGAATCATAGCCATGCTGATGGTTATTATTATACATGCATTTCTTTATGGTAATTTTTACAGCGTATCAGTTATTGACGGCGGTTTTGCAGCAGAAATCTATACTATTATAAAAATGAGTATACGCCCTGCCGTTAACATTTTTCTTCTTATTACCGGTTATTTTTCCGTCAAATCCGATTTCAATTTAAGGAAATCATTCTCCCGAACCCTCAACACATACTTAAGAGTCTGGTTTTATTCGGCCATATTAACTGTTATTTTTCTTATTCTCGGACCCGGGTATTGCGTTCCCGTTCTCAGCGAAACACCTATGCCCGTTCACAAGATCGTTCTCAAGGGCTTATTCCCCGTAACCTCGCAGATGTGGTATTACCTCGGCAACTACATTATATTATCGCTTCTTATCCCCTTTATTAACATCACGCTTAAATCAATTACCCGAAAGCAATACAAGGTTCTGCTTACCGTTTTAACGCTCCTGATGTGTGTCTTTATGACACTGCTTAAGGTTTATCCGTTCAATCTGTGGTTTAACGGTTTTTCATTCGGAAGCATATTCGACGGAAAAAACATCTTTTCGTTTATATACATTTATATTATCGGCGGCTATATCGGTCTTCACTGCAAAAAAAACGAAAAAGAAAACATCCTTTATCTTTACGCAGCGTTTGCGTGTCTGATAATAAATTATGTTCTCTTCACTTTCCTCGACCCTGAAATCGGATACAGAGGCGTTTCCATGAACTATTCAAATCCGTTTGTAATTCTTCAGGGCGTGTTTATGCTTCTTTATTTCAAAGACCTTCATTTTCACAACAAATATGTCAATCTCATCGGCTCAACAACGCTCGGAGTATATGCAATACACGAATATATTTTTATGAGAAGCCTGCTGTGGGAAAAGCTTTTTGATTTCAGAGAAATGGAAAATTTCAATTTTCTCACGGTTCTGTTAATCTCGGTTGCAATATTCGTTGTGTTCGGTTCTGTTGACCTGCTTGTTCAGAAGCTTTTCGCTCTTTTTCCGAAAATCAGAAAAATCATAACAAAACAATAAACAGGTCCCGATGATCTTTCATCGGGATTTTCTTTTCGCCAAAACATACAAAATCTTATACTGCTCTTGAAACAATCCGAAAATTATGCTATAATCTACAATATTTTAAAATGGGGTTTTATAATGAATTATTCCGTAAATCCGATAATGTTCAAATCAATATTTGCCGTGCCGACCGACGTGGTCGACAAGCATATCAGGCTTGCAAACGGCGATCAGCTCAAGGTTCTGCTCTGGATTCTCCGCAATTCTCCCGATAATCCTGACCTTGAAGAAATGTGCAAGGCATTAAAAATGAATATGAGCGATGCCAAGGATTATCTTCAGTATTGGGTGCTTACAGGTATGCTTAACGGTGAAGAAGGCGATGCCCTTCAGAAATCTGTCAAAAACAATAATCAGAGCACAAAAGAAGATTCTGCTTTGCCCGTAAAAGAAAAGAAGGAAATTCCCGAGCCCGACACAACTCCGTCGAAGCCCTCAAGCACGGAGATTGCAGAGAGAATCGAAGAATCCCCTGAAATAGGTCATCTTTTCAACGAAGCACAGCATAAGCTCGGAAAAACAATCGGATATGACGGTCAGTGCACCCTTCTTCTGCTCCATGACCATTACGGTCTGCCTGCCGATGTTTTGTTTATGCTTATTGACTATTGCGTTTCAATCGGCAAAACCAACTACAGCTACATCCTTGCGGTCGGAAAAGACTGGGGCACAAGAGAGATTGACACTCTTGACAAAGCTGCAGAGCAGATAACCGTGCTCAGAAAAACAAACACAGTATGGCATGAGTTCGCAAAAAATGCCGGAATTGCAAATCCCAGACCGACAATCAAGCAGGCAGGTCATATCCGCCGCTGGACTGAAGAGCTTAAATTCGGAATTGATATGATTCTGCTTGCATACGAAGAAATGGCAAATCATACCGGAAAATTAAACTTCAACTATATAGATAAAATCCTTCTCAACTGGCATTCAAAAGGATACAAAAAGCCCGAAGACATTGAAAAAGCCGCAGAGGAGCAAAAAGAAAGAAAGCCTGCAAAAGCCGCCGCCTCTGCAGCATCATATGACCTTGACGAATTCAAGGAGCGCTCACTTCACGGCGAGTTGAAATATGAAAGGAAGAAAAAGAAATGAGTTACAGCAAAGCAACGCTTGCAAAAGCCGCACAGATTATCGAAGGCAGACGCAACAAAGCTCAGCGGATTCAGATGGCAAGACACATTGCGGTAACCGAAAAAATCCCTGTTATTTCAAGATATGAGGCACAGCTTTCGGAAACAGGTCTTTCCGTTGTCAAGGCTATAGGAATGGGCAGCGATGCGAAGGAATACATAGAGCAGCTTTCTCAGCTCAATCTTTCCGTTCAATCAAAAATAAGATCAATTCTCAAAGAAGCAGGATTTCCTGAGGATTATCTTGAAGTGCCTTACACATGCAAAAAATGCAATGACACGGGATATACGGGCGGATTTATCTGCGAATGCCGCAAAGAGCTTCTCAGAGAGCTTGCAAAAAAAGAGCTTGCATCCGTTTCAACAAGCGACAGATGCAGATTTGACAATTTCAGCCTCGAATATTATCCGCAGCCCGTTGATTCCGTTCTCGGAGTTTCGCCATATAAACGCATGAGCGAAATTCTCGAATACTGCAAATGCTATGCGGAAGATTTCGATACGGAATCCGAAAGTCTTTATATGCACGGTGCAACGGGACTCGGAAAAACCCACCTTTCGCTTTCGATTGCAAATATTGTTGCCGAAAACGGTTACAGAGTTATTTATGATTCAGCACAGAATCTTCTTTCATCGCTCGAAAAGGAAAAATTCAGCTATTCGGGTTCAAACGAAAGAGAAAAAGAAATCCTTGACTGCGATTTGTTAATCATTGATGATCTCGGCTCCGAATTTTCAACTCAGTTCACAGTTGCTGCGTTATACAATATTATAAATACACGCATCAACCGTTCAAAGCCCGTTATAATCAGCACAAACCTCAGCGAAACGGAGCTTGAAGCAAAATACACCCAGAGAATAACATCAAGAATCATCGGCAACTATGTTTCTCTGCTTTTCCTGGGAAAAGATATAAGACAGCTCAAAAACAAGTAATAAGGAGAAACCAATGGATATCATTCAGCAACTCACAACTCAGTTCGGTCTGCAGACATGGCAGGTTGAAAACACGGTTAAGCTTATTGATGAAGGAAACACAATTCCTTTTATTGCACGATACAGAAAAGAGGCTCACGGCACTCTTGATGACCAGGTTATCAGAGAGCTTTCCGAAAGACTTGAATATCTGCGTAATCTCGATAAAAGAAGAGAAGAGGTGCGTGCATCAATCGAAGGTCAGGAGAAAATGACTGAAGAAATTGCCGCCGCTCTTGAAAAAGCCGCAACTCTCGCAGAAATCGAGGATATCTACAGGCCCTTCAGACCAAAAAGAAAAACCCGTGCATCGGTTGCAAGAGAAAAAGGTCTTGAGCCGCTTGCCGATGCAATTTTTGAGCAGAAACAGGATTCCCCCGCTCCGCTTGAAATGGCGGCTGAATTCATTGATGCGGAAAAAGGTGTTGAAACTGCTGAGGATGCTCTTAAAGGAGCAATGGATATCATTGCCGAAAACATTTCGGATGATGCAAATATCCGCCGCAGACTGCGTAATCTTTTTACCGTTCTCGGTGTTGTTACAACATCTGCAACCGACAAAGATGCAGACAGCGTATATACAATGTATTATGATTACTCCGAGCCCGTCAATAAAATTGCGGGTCACAGAGTTCTTGCTATCGACAGAGGCGAAAAAGAAAAATTTCTTAAGGTAAGCGTTACTCTCGATGCCGTTAAAGCATCAAATGTTATCATAAATGCAACCCTCAATCCGGAGGGCTCTCCCACAACTGAGGCGGTAAGAGAAGCAGGTGAAGATGCATATAACCGCCTTATCTATCCTTCAATCGAGCGTGAAATCAGAAACATGCTGACTGAAACCGCAGCAGCAAACGCCATCAAGGTTTTTGCAATGAACACAAAGGAGCTTTTCCTTGCTCCGCCCGTAAAAGGCAAGGTTGTTATAGGTCTTGACCCCGGCTACAGAACGGGCTGCAAGGTTGCGGTTGTAGGAACAACAGGCAAAGTTCTTGATACGGGTGTTATTTATGTCACTCATTCGGATGCACAGCGTAACCAGGCAAAGGAGCTCATAAAAAAACTCATCGCAAAGCACGGTGTCAACTGCATTTCAATAGGCAACGGTACCGCATCAAAAGAAACGGAAATCTTTGCTGCCGATGTTCTGCGTGAGATTTCCGCCGATGTTTCATACATGGTAGTCAGCGAAGCAGGTGCATCGGTTTATTCGGCATCAAAGCTTGCCGCTCAGGAATTTCCGCAGTTTGATGTTTCTCTCAGAAGTGCGGTTTCAATCGCAAGAAGACTTCAGGATCCTCTTGCAGAGCTCGTTAAAATTGACCCGAAAGCAATCGGAGTCGGTCAGTATCAGCATGATATGCCTCCAAAGGAGCTCGATGCCGCTCTTGACGGTGTTATTGAGGATGCCGTTAACTCGGTAGGCGTTGATCTCAACACAGCATCCGCACCCCTTCTTTCGAGAGTTTCGGGCATCAATTCAACGGTTGCAAAAAATATCGTTGATTACAGAGATGAAAACGGCGAATTCAGTGAGCGTTCACAGCTCAAAAAGGTTCCCAAGCTCGGAGCAAAGGCATTTGAGCAGTGTGCAGGCTTCCTCAGAGTGCCCGAAAGCAAAAATATACTTGATAATACCGGCGTTCATCCCGAAAGTTATGCTGCAGCAAAGGATTTGCTCAAGCTCTTCTCTTATTCCCTTGATGATGTCGGAACAGAAAAAATAAAGGAAATTGCAGCTTCCGTTGAGTCCCTCGGCGAAGAAAAGGTTGCCGAAAAGCTCGGAATAGGTGTTCCTACTCTTAAAGACATTGTCAAAGAGCTTATTCAGCCTGCAAGAGACCCGAGAGACGAGCTTCCGCCTCCCATGCTCAGAACGGATGTTATGGATATGAGCGACCTTATTCCCGGCATGGAGCTTAAGGGCACGGTCAGAAACGTTACTGATTTCGGTGCTTTTATTGATATCGGTGTTCATCAGGACGGTCTTGTTCATATTTCACAGATAACAAACAAATTCATCAAGCATCCTTCCGAGGCACTTAAAGTCGGACAAGTTGTTACCGTTTGGGTAATTGCTGTTGATGTTGCAAAAAAGAGAATTTCGCTCACAATGAAAGAGCCCAAACCACAGGAGAGTAAATAAAAATGGCAGATAAATTCAGGCAGGACTTGACTCAGGGAAGCGTCGGAAAGCAGCTTATGAAATTTGCAATTCCTTTTCTGCTTTCCAATCTTCTTCAGGCTTTTTATTCGGTAGCCGATATGATTATAGTCGGAAGGCTTTGCGGCACACACGGAATAACAGGCGTTAATATAGGCAGTCAGATAAACATTCTTGTAACGGGTGCTGCTCTCGGACTTGCAGTCGGCGGAACCGTTCTTATCGCACAGTACGGCGGTGCAAAAAAATTTGATGACCAGAGAAAATCAATCGGCACTCTTTTTACGGCTTATATGATACTCAGCGTTGTGTGCACCGCTGTAATGCTTCTTCTCGGGACAACCCTTCTTGACCTTCTCAAAACACCTGAGGTTGCATATATTGAAGCTCAGAATTATTATACGATCTGCATGTCGGGTCTTGCTTTCATGTTTGCATACAATGTTATAAGTGCGATTCTCCGAGGAATGGGCGACTCTAAAAGACCTCTTTATTTTGTGCTTGTTGCAACAATCGTTAATATTATCGGAGATATTATTCTCGTTGGTCCTTTCAAAATGGGAGCTGCAGGTGCAGCATATGCAACAGTCGGTGCACAGGCACTCAGCGTTATTCTTTCACTTATTTATCTTGCAAAAAATAATTTCTTTGTCGGCTTCAAAAAGAACGATTTCATTATTGACAAAGAAAAGCTCAAGATGCTTCTGAAAATCGGCCTCCCTTCCTCAGTTCAGCAGGTCGTTGTTTCATTTTCATTTTTATCACTCACCGCACTTGTAAACTCTCTTCCGAATGCCGACATTGCTTCCGCATGCCAGGGTATCGGCGGCAAGGTCAATTCGTTTGCGATTCTTCCCGCTCTTGCTATGAGCAATGCCGTTTCATCAATGGCAGGTCAGAATATCGGTGCAGGTGAACATGCAAGGGCAAAGAAAACGATGATGACGGGTATGGGCATTGCATTTGCAATTTCGATTTTTGTTTTTGCGATTGTAGAAATATTCCCTCAACCTATTATTTCGCTTTTCGACACCAATCCCGAGGTTATAAGTGTTGGCTCGGAATACATGAGATTCATTGCTCTTGATTATCTTTTTGTGCCGTTTGTTTTCTGCATGAACGGTCTTGCAATCGGTGCAGGATACACAAATTTTGCTCTTTTCAACGCATGCTTCAGCTCGATTCTTGTAAGAGTTCCGTTTGCATATCTTGTTGTGCAGTTTACCGAGCTCGGCTTCAACGGAATCGGTCTGGCAACAGGTCTTGCGTCATTTGCTTCAATTATTGTAGGCATTATTTTTGTTTGCAGCGGCAAATGGAAAAAGCCGAAAATAAGAATATGATTGACAAACACAATATGTTGTGTTAAAATTCAATTGTAATTTTAAAAGATTTTTTGAGACTGACGGAATAAAGCAGAGCACTGCAAAGGAACAAAAAATCTGATCAAAAGCCGACCGTCTGGGCAGTCTTATCCTCAAGATATGACTGCCCTTATTTTTTTGAAAGGATGCGAGAAAATATGGGTATTTATGAAATCAACAACATCGGCGAGCTTATCAAGGATAACACTTATGTCGGCAGAGGCATTGTTATCGGCAAAAGTGCTGACGGCAAAAAAGCCGTTACCGCTTACTTCATTATGGGAAGAAGCGAAAACAGCAGAAACAGAGTTTTTATTGAGCAGGGCGATGAAATCATCATTCATCCTTTTGATGCATCAAAGGTTGAAGACCCCTCACTTATCATATATGCTCCCGTAAGACAGATCAACAATAATCTTATCGTTACAAACGGCGACCAGACCGACACCGTTTATGATTTCATCAAGGACGGAAAGACATTTGAGCAGGCTCTTGAAACAAGAGAATTCGAGCCCGATTCACCCAACTGGACTCCCAGAATCAGCGGTATGATGACCTTTGACGGCGCTGACTTCACTTATAAAATGAGCATTCTCAAGAGTGCTGACGAAAACGGCACCGCTTGCAACAGATATACCTTCTCATATGCTCCCCTTGCAGGTCTCGGACATTTTATTCACACATATAACCATGACGGCAATCCTATCCCCACCTTCACAGGTGAGCCCGAAAGAGTTGCAATCCCCGATGATATTAATGAATTTACCGACACACTCTGGAGCAATCTCAACGAGCAGAATAAGATTTCACTTTATGTTCGTTATGTTGACCTTGAAAACGGCAAATATGACAGCAGAATGATTAACAAGAATAAATAAGGAGCATTGAAATGAAAGAGTTTGAACTTAAATACGGTTGTAATCCTAACCAGAAGCCCGCAAAGATTTATATGGCTGACAACAGCGACCTTCCCATTGAAATTCTCAGCGGCAGACCCGGCTATATTAATTTTCTCGATGCATTCAACAGCTGGCAGCTTGTAAAGGAGCTCAAAGAAGCTCTCGGAATGCCTGCCGCAACATCCTTCAAGCATGTCAGCCCCACTTCGGCTGCAGTCGGCATCAAAATGAGCGATACTCTCAAGAAGGCTTGCTTTGTTGACGATATCGAAGGTCTTGACGAATCACCTCTCGCAACAGCTTATGCAAGAGCAAGAGGCACAGACCGTATGAGCTCATTCGGTGACTGGATTGCTCTTTCGGATGTTTGCGATGTTACAACCGCAAAGCTTATCAAAAGAGAAGTTTCAGACGGCGTTATCGCTCCCGGTTATGAGCCTGAAGCACTTGAAATTCTCAAGAGCAAGAGAAACGGCAACTACAATATCGTTAAGATTGACCCCGATTATGTTCCCGCTCCTCAGGAGGTAAAGCAGGTTTACGGCATCACTTTTGAGCAGGGCAGAAACAACTTTGAAATCAACAATGCACTTCTTGAAAACATTGTTACCGCTAACAAAGAATTCCCCGACAGTGCAAAGCGTGACCTCATCATTTCTCTTATCACTCTTAAATACACTCAGTCAAACTCAGTTTGCTATGCAGTTGACGGTCAGGCAATCGGCGTTGGTGCTGGTCAGCAGTCAAGAATTCACTGCACAAGACTTGCAGGTAACAAGGCTGATATCTGGCATCTCAGACAGCACGAGAAGGTTCTTAACCTCCCCTTCCTTGATTCAGTTGGCAGACCCGACAGAGACAACACAATTGATGTTTACATTTCAGATGAATATGAAGATGTTCTTGCTGACGGCGTTTGGCAGACTCTCTTCTCAGAGAAGCCCGAACCCTTCACAAAGGCAGAGCAGAAGGCATACCTTGCAACAATCAAGGGCGTTGCACTCGGCAGCGATGCTTTCTTCCCCTTCGGCGACAATATTGAAAGAGCTTCAAAAAGCGGTGTTTCATACATTGCAGAGCCCGGCGGTTCAATCCGTGATGACAATGTTATCGCAGCCTGCGATAAGCACGGAATGGTTATGTGCTTCACAGGCATGAGACTTTTCCACCACTAAGACATAACAAAACATCCTGCATCGTTTGATGCAGGATGTTTTGTCATATATTTATTTTTTCTCAACCTTGGCATAGTTTGCCATGATTTTCTTTGTGCCCGCATTTGTGAATGCAATTTCAAGAAGGGTATCGTTACCCATGGGCTTTGCGGAAAGAACAATGCCTTCTCCGTAAGCCTTGTGAATAACAGTATCACCGACGCTGAAGGTCTCACTGCTCTTTGCAGGAGCGGAATGAGTAGGAGCAGCCGTAAATCCTCTTGAGGGTGCCTGCGGTTTTGATGCACCCGAAGAAGCCGAAACAGAAAAGCTTCTGACAACCTCTCCGCCCGATTTTTCAAGAAGACTGTCGGGAATTTCCTTAAGGAAGCGTGAAGGCTGATTGAATCTTGTCTGACCGAAAAGCATTCTTGTTCTCGCTCTTGTAAGATAGAGCTTTTTCTTGGCTCTCGTTACACCGACATAAGCAAGTCTGCGTTCTTCTTCAATTTCGGCCGTGCCTGCCATAGATGACATATCCGACGGAAAGATTGACTCTTCCATTCCAACAAGGAAAACAACGGGGAATTCAAGACCCTTTGCGGAATGAATTGTCATCATAACAACCGTATCTGTGCCTGCGTTATAATTATCAATATCGGTCATAAGAGCAACCTCCTGAAGGAAATCGTTGAGGGTTGCTTCTTCGTTTTCATCGCTGAAACGCTGAAGGTTGTTTGCAAGCTCGTCAAGGTTGGCGAGCCTGTCTTCTTTTGTTTCGGGTTCAAGCGAAAGTGAAGCCGTATATCCCGAAACATTGAGAACTCTTTTGAGAAGCTCCGAAAGAGGAGCAGTTTCTGAATCGTCAATGAAATTTTCAATCATCAACGCAAACTCTGTCATTTTTTTTGCACTTCTGCTGAGTCTCGGGAACTGGTCTGCTGTTTTGATAACCTCAAAAAGACCCACGCCGAGTCCGTCGGCAATCTCCTGAGCTGCAGCAACAGAGGTATCTCCTATTCCCCTCTTGGGAACATTGATGATTCTCTGAAGCCTTACGCTGTCATTCGGATTAACTATAACACTCAGATAAGCAAGGGCATCCTTGATTTCTTTTCTGTCATAGAACTTGTGTCCGCCGATAAGACGGTAAGGAATACCCATTCTGACAAAGGACTGCTCAACAAGGTTGGACTGTGAGTTCATGCGGTAAAGCACCGCAAAATCGCTGTATTTCATGCCGTTTCTGAGTCCGTCAAGCACCTTGTCTGCAACAAAAAAGCCTTCATCACGGTCAGATTCTGCGGAATGATAAACAATCAGATCGCCTTTGCCGTTATCTGTCCAGAGATTTTTGCCTTTTCTGTTTTCGTTGTTTGAAATAATTTTATTCGCTGCATCAAGAATATTCTGGGTAGAACGGTAATTCTGCTCAAGTCGGATTACCCTTGCGTTTCTGTATTGATTTTCAAAGCTGAGGATATTTTCAATCGTCGCTCCTCTGAACTTATATATACTCTGGTCATCATCACCGACAACGCAGATGTTTTTATATCCGCCTGCAAGCAGCGAGGTCAGAAGATACTGAGCATGGTTGGTATCCTGATACTCATCAACCATGATATACCTGAATTTTCTCTGATAATATTCAAGAACCTCGGGATTATTCTGAAGCAGACGAACGGTATTGACAATAATATCATCAAAATCCATTGCATCTGCAGCTTTAAGTCTGTTCTGATACATTTCATAAACAGAGCCGATGTTGCGTTTTCTGAAATCAAGATAGTTCTCCTTTATGTATTCCGAAGGAGAAATAAGATAATCCTTTGCACGGCTTATTTCACCGAGAACCGTTTTTGGCTGGATATTGTTTTCTGAAAAACCGAGCTGCTTTATGCAGTCCTTGATAACACGCTTGCTGTCATCGGTATCATAAATCGAGAAATTGGAAGTGAAGCCGATATAATCAGCATTTCTTCTCAAAATTCTTACGCATGATGCGTGGAAGGTGCTTGCCCAGATGTCGAGAGCCTGTTCGCCAAGCATTTTTTCAAGTCTTTCCTTAAGCTCACCCGCAGCTTTATTCGTGAAAGTAATCGCAAGGATTTCCCACGGTCTTGCGGCATCAACCTTAAGAAGATGCTCAAAGCCGGTTGTGTCGTCAATAACGCCTTCAGAATAAGCACGCATCATTGCAATATCGGCAGCAGTCGGCTCATCATAGCATTCCTCGCTGTAATAAGCCTTGCCGTATTTTATAAGGTTTGCTATGCGGTTAACAAGAACGGTTGTTTTACCGCTTCCCGCACCGGCAAGCACCAAAAGCGGTCCTTCCGTTGAAAGGACCGCTTTCTTTTGCATATCATTGAGATTTCTGAAATCTCTTTCAATTATCTTTTTTCTAAGTGAAAAGAATTCTGTGGAAATCATTTGTTACCTCAGATTGAAATTTCGTGAGCAATCTTATAAAGTTCATTGTTAACCGAGCGTTCCATGCAGAGTGCTTCGTAAATATCATAGTCAACGATGTCGTCCTTCTTCTGAACAACAACTCTGTTACCGATACCCTGCATAAGAAGCTGAACAGCCTTATAGCCCATCTGGCTTGCAGCAACTCTGTCACGAACAGTGGGTGAACCACCTCTCTGAACATGACCGAGAACTATTGCACGGGATTCAACGCCGCACTCCTTCTCAATCTTTCTTGCAAGCTCTTCAACGCCGCCGATGCCCTCTGCAACCATGACGATGAAATGCTTTTTATCTGTCTTCTGTGTTCTTCTGATTCTTTCGATAACATGCTTTTCGATATCCGACTTGATTTCGGGAATAACGATAGCAGTTGCACCTACTGCAATACCTGCATTGAGGGTAAGGTCACCGCATCTGTTACCCATAACCTCAACAACGATGCAGCGGCTGTGTGATTCAACGGTATCTCTTACTCTGTCAACCATCTGCATGATGGTGTTAAGGCAGGTATCATAACCGATTGTGTAGTCTGAGCTGACGATATCGTTATCAATTGTGCCGGGAATACCGATGCAGGGAATACCCCTGAGTGAAAGATCGCGTGCGCCTCTGAATGAGCCGTCACCGCCGATAACAACAATGCCTTCAATGCCGAAATCGTGGCAGGTCTGAATAGCCTTTTTCATGGCATATTCTTCCTTGAATTCCTTGCATCTTGCGGAATAAAGCATGGTTCCGCCTCTATGAATAATATCTGATACGCTTCTGATGTTGAGCTCACGGAGATCACCCTCCATAAGACCTGCGTAGCCTCTGTTAATACCGTAAACCTTAATTCCGTTTTCACATGCGGTTCTTACTACTGCACGGACTGCAGCATTCATACCGGGGGCGTCGCCGCCGCTTGTTAAAACGCCGATAGTTTTCATAATCTGTTTCTCTCCTTGAAAAATATTCAAGCTATATAATACACTTTTTATTACAATATGTCAATGAAATTAACATTTTTTGATAAAAAAGTTAAAAGAATTATTTATTGAATATAACATTATCCTCACCGAGGATTTTGCGAAGCTCCCGAAGAAGCACGGGGTTGACATCAACAGCCTGCCCGATCGGATTCCGCCTGTATTCTTTTTTGTCGTTAAAGAAATAATAGAGAGGTATATTTCCGTCAAAAATTGCAATAAGTCTTCTGCAAAGCTCTATCTGAGGCGAGGAGTCGTTATCAAACCTCAGGAAAAGACCTTTCGCCTTTTTCTTCTCGGTCTGTGGAGGTACGGGTTTTACGGATTGCTCCGAAGGACAAGGCTCAACCGCTTCACAGACAATTTTCGTATCTTCATCCTCACGCATGCTAATTCTGCCGTGAATAAGCAAAACATTGCCCTCATAAAAAAACGCAGGATTTGCCAATAACGTTTTCGGAAATACGATAACCTCAATGCTGCCCGACGTATCTTCAAGATTGATAAATGCCATTGTTGAATCGGTTTTGGTTATTTTTTTCTTGATTGAACCTATAAGACCAAGCAGGGTCACACGGTCATTGTCCTTATAACGCGCATTTTCTTCATCGGTAATATCTGAAATTTTTGCACAGCCGATCTTTTGCGATAATGTGTTATATTTTTTCATCGGATGACCCGAAAGATACATTCCCGAAACTTCTTTTTCATATTTCAGAAGCAATTCCTCCGGAAATTCATCAACATCGGGATAGTTGAACACACCCGAATCAACAATATCATCTTCGGATGAACCGCCCAGGTCGGCAAAACCTATCTGACCGTCAACATTTCTTCGCCTTGATGTTTCAAGATCCTCGATAATTTCATCAATAACATTATACATCTGTCTGCGGTTGGCACCCAAGCCGTCAAATGCACCGCATTTTATCAGGCTTTCAATCGCTCTGCGGTTGAAATCCTTGCCGTGCATTCTGCGGCAGAAATCATAGAAATCAATGAAATTTCCGTTTTGATTTCTTTCCTCAATAATTCTGCGGATGAAATTTCTGCCGAGATTTTTGACAGCAAGCAGACTGAAATGAATGTTTCCGTCAGAAACGGCAAATTCTTCGGAGCATTGGTTTATATGAGGCGGAAGAATCTTAATACCGAGCCTTGAGCATTCACCGATATACTGAACGATTTTATCGGTTTTATCAAGGAAGCTCGTCAGGAGTGCAGCAAAAAATTCACACGGATAATGGCATTTGAGCCATGCTGTCTGATATGATACATAGGCATAGGCTGCTGCATGTGCTTTGTTGAAGGCATATGAAGCAAACGACATCATTTCATCGAAAATTTCATTTGCAATTTTTTCGTCGATTCCCCTTCTGACGGCTCCTTCACAAACGATATTACCGTTTTCATCAACCATGCCGTGAACAAAATTCTCACGCTCTTTCAGCATAACATCATGCTTCTTTTTGCTCATGGCACGGCGGACAATATCCGCTCTGCCGTAGGAATATCCCGCAAGCTCTCTGCAAATCTGCATTACCTGCTCCTGATAAACCATGCAACCATAGGTAACATCAAGAATGCTTTTGAGCTGAGGAGTTTTATATTTTATCTTTTCCGGATGATGTCTGTTTTCAATATAGGTCGGAATTGAATCCATCGGACCGGGTCTGTAAAGAGAAATAACCGCTATAAGGTCCTCAAGACTCTCCGGCTTGAGCTGAGAAAGTACACTTCTCATTCCTGCGGATTCAAACTGAAAAACACCCTCCGTCTGTGCATTGCACATCATTTCAAATACCGCTTTATCTTCGATATCAATATTTTCAATTCTGAATGATGGGTCTTTTTTTCTTATCATTTTTTCAGCGGAGCTGATAACCGTAAGTGTTCTCAGCCCGAGAAAATCCATTTTCAAAAGTCCGAGCTCCTCGAGCGTTGTCATCGGAAATTCGGTTACGATTGATTCATCATTTCTTGCGAGCGGAACATAAGAAACAACGGGATCGTGGGTGATAACAACACCTGCAGCATGTGTTGAGGCATGGCGGGGCATACCCTCAACCTTTCTTGCCATATCTACAAGCTCGCGGGTTTCGTCATTGCTTTCATAAAGCTCACGGAACTCAACCGAGCGTTTGAGTGCACGGTCAAGAGTTATATTGAGCTCGTTGGGAATCTGCTTTGCAATGTTATCAACCGTTGAATACGGCATCCCGAGTGCTCTGCCCACATCTCGGATTGCGGCTTTTGCGGCAAGAGTTCCGAAAGTAACAATCTGAGCGACATGGTCGGCACCGTATTTATTTATAACGTAGTCAATAACCTCGCCGCGTCTTTCGTAACAGAAATCAACGTCAAAGTCAGGCATGCTGACTCTTTCGGGATTAAGAAAACGCTCAAAAAGCAGGCTGTATTTCATCGGGTCAATACCCGTTATTCCGATACAGTATGCACAGATGCTTGCCGCACCCGAACCTCTGCCCGGTCCGACGGGAATACCCTCGTCTTTTGCGTGTTTAATAAAGTCATGGACTATCAGATAATAGTCAACATAACCCATTCTGTTTATAACATCAAGCTCATAATTGAGTCTGTCAATATATTCTGCAGGAGGATTTTCTCCGTATCTTTCAATAAGACCTTTTTTGCAAAGATGAGAAAACCATTCAAAATGCCCGTAGCCTTCGGGCACATCAAAATGAGGAAGCTTTGTTTTACCGAATTCAAATTCAACATTGCATCTTCCGGCAATTTCCGCGGTATTATAAACCGCTTCGGGACACTGCGGAAAAGCTTCAAGCATTTCGGATTCGCTTTTCAGGTAGAATTCCTGAGTTCCGAATTCAAGACCCGTATCCTCGCCCACCGTATGGTTTGTCTGAATGCAGATAAGCACCTGCTGCATTTTTGCATCCTGCTTGTCAACATAATGCGCATCATTTGTAGCGGCAAGAGGTATTCCGAGCTCTTTTGAAAGTCTGATTAAATCGGGATTGATTCTGAGCTGTTCATCAAGCCCGTGATTCTGAATTTCAAGATAATAATTATCTTTTCCGAAGGTATCTCTGTACCATTCCGCAACACGCTTTGCCTCGTCATAATCGCCGTTCTGCAAAGCTCTTGAAACCTCGCCCGCAAGACAGCCCGAAAGTGCAATAATACCCTCGTGGTGCTTTTCAAGGAGATCCTTGTCAACTCTGGGCTTGGTATAAAAGCCGTTAACCCAGCCTTCGGAAACAAGCTTTATAAGATTTTTATAGCCTTCATTGTTTTCACAAAGAAGAACAAGATGATATCTTTCACTGTCAATGCCGTGAACCTTATCGAATCTCGAACGGGGAGCAACATAAACCTCACAGCCGATAACGGGCTTTATATCACGTTTAAGAGCAGCTTTATAAAAATCAATTACTCCGTACATAACGCCGTGGTCCGTTATGGCAACAGAGGTCTGACCCATGCTCTTTATTTTATCGAGCATAGGTTCGATTCTGCATGCACCGTCAAGCAGACTGTATTCACTGTGAACATGTAAATGAGCAAACGACATTATTTATCACCGTTTTTAAGTTCTTCCGCAATTTTGACCAATCTGTTTAATCTGTGGTTGATTCCCGAACGTGAAATAGGCTCGTCCAACAACTTTCCGAGCTCACTGAGGCTTGATTCGGGATTTTCAAGCCTGATATAAGCAATTTTCTGCAGACTTTCAGGAAGCGAAGAAATGCCTGACTTGCTTTCTATATATTCAATCGCTTCAACCTGCAGATTTGCGGCATCAACCGTTTTACTTATGTTTGACATTTCAAAATTAAGCTTGCGGTTAACCTTATTTTTGACATCCTTTTCGATTTTGATACCCATAACATAAAGCGATGCATCCTGAGCACCGATAATCGCAAGGATATCCTCAATGCTTTCGCTGTCCTTGAAATAAATGATATGGTTTCCTTTTCTGACTATGTATTTCGGATTGAGTTCAAGCTCATCAAGGAATTTCATAAGGTCGGTGCAGAGCTTCTTATAAGGGACAACAAACTCGAGATGATAGCCCCTCTCGGGTGCGGTAACCGTTCCGCACGCAAGAAAAACACCCCTTAAGAACGCACCCGCACAGCATTCATCCGTGATATTCGCACGGTTGATTCTCAGCGATGTTTCTTTAAGCGAATGACCGAATTTTTCAAATGCTTTTTCTTTTTCGGCATCTGTTCTGAGGTATGCGGTGAGCTTTTTCGTTCCGCTGTCATTAATAACGGGTTCAACGCCGCAATAATCCTTCAGATAAGATAAATAAAGCTCGAAAACATCGCTGTTTTCAGTAGTGATTGAGAAATTATATTTTGAGAAATGAGCAAAAAGCACAAGCCCGTAGACTTGTGCATGAAAGCAACAGGAAGAAAGATTTTCTGTTTTTGCTATTTCACTTTTAACATCAGAAGAAAATGACAATGCTATTCCTCCCGTTAAATTATTTTAACCTCGGGTTCAAGAGTAACTCCCGTGTTTTCAAAAACCGTTTTTTTGCAGTGCTCAATAACAGCCATGACATCCGCAGCGGTAGCGTTGCCCGAATTAATAACAAAGCCTGCATGTTTTTCGCTGACCCGTGCACCGCCCGATGCGAAGCCCTTGAGGCCGCACTGTTCAATCAAAGCACCCGCAAAGTATCCTTCCGGTCTTTTAAAAGTGCTGCCCGCACTCGGATATTCAAGGGGCTGCTTATCCTTTCGTTTTCCGATAAGCTCATCCATCTTTGCTTTTATTTCATCCTTATCCCCTTTTTTCAGCTTAAGGGTAAGGGATGTGATGATATAATCGCTGTCGGAATAAATACTGTGACGGTAGCTGAGGGCAAGCTCATCGCCGCTGAAAGAAGAAAAACTTCCGTCGGAATTAATATGCTCACACGAAACAAGAACATCCTTCATTTCTCCTCCGTATGCACCTGCGTTCATATAAGCCGCACCGCCTGCGGTGCCGGGAATTCCGAAAGCAAATTCAAGACCCGTGAGCGAATTATCAAGAGCAAAGCGGCAAAGTCTTGAAAGAGAAACGCCGCTCTGACATCTGATCGTTGTATCGTCAACAAGCTCAATTTCGTCCATTCTGCAGGTGTTTATCACAACTGCATTTATGCCCTTGTCATTCACAAGCAGGTTACTGCCTTTTCCGAGAACAAAAACGGGAATTTTATCCTCATTTACAAGCAAAACAATTTTTGAAAGTTTTTCTGCCGAATCGGGAAAAATCATAAGGTCGGCTTTTCCGCCGATTTTGAAGCTCGTATAGTCTCTCATCATTGCATCGGTCGAATATTCACATCCAAGTTCATCACACAATGTGCACAGTTTACTATATAAGCTCATATTTTCCTCCAAAAAATTATTCATCAAGAAGAGCTGCACCGAAAATACCTGCATCGTTACCGAGCTCAGCGGCAACAACCTTTGTCTGCTCTGAAGCATAGATGCTGTATCTTTCATCTTCGATATGCTTTCTGAGCGGAGCAAGAAGGGTTTCGCCTTCATGGCTCACGCCGCCTCCGACACATACAAATTCGGGCTGGAATGTGTTGATTATGTTTGTAACGCCGACAGCTACATAGTAAATGTAGTTGTCAACAACCTTCTGTGCTGCTTCATCACCGAGACGCATTGCATCAAAAGCCGTTCTGCCGCTTGCGTTGTCAACGCTGCCGTTGCAGAGCTGCCACATTTTGCTGTCTTTATTTTCAAGCATAGCCTCTTTGGTCTGTGCAATAAGTGCCGTTGCGGATGCATACTGCTCCCAGCAGCCCTTTCTGCCGCAGTTGCACTGCTTGCCGTTAACCATAATAACGGTATGACCCATTTCGCCGCCTGCAAAGTTTACGCCGCTGACGATTTTTCCGTTAACGATGATACCGCTGCCGACACCTGTTCCGAGAGTAACGGCAACAAAATTGCCTACACCCTTGCCTACACCTGCGATAGCTTCGCCGAGAGCCGCACAGTTTGCGTCGTTCTCAAGATAAATAGGCTTACCGATTCTTTCTTCAAGCATTTCCTTTGCGGGAACCTGATTGAATTCAAGATTGTTTGAAAATTCAATGTAACCGTTATTTTTATTAACGGAACCGGGAGTGCCTACGCCTACCGACTTTACATCATCCATTGAAATGCCTGCATCCTTGACTGCCATCTGAACAGCAAGAGCAATATCATCAAAAATTTCTGCAGCAGGTCTGGGTGCTTTGGTCTTAACCTTTCCTCTGCCGATAATCTTAAGTTCTTCGTTAACAACACCTACAGCGATATTTGTACCGCCGAGATCAACACCGATTCTGTACATATTTTATTACCTCCAAAGTAAATTTATCCTGTTTTATTAAAAGTTGTGCCAGAATTCAAGCTCTTTTTTTTCGGGAATGATATCATCTGTCATTCCAAGTCCGTGAAGAAGCTCTCTGGCTGCATTGTAGCCCATTTTCTTTTGTCTGTTGTTCATTGCGGCAGCTTCAATGATAATTGAAAGGTTTCTGCCGGGTCTGACGGGAACGGTTGTTACAGGAACCTGAATTCCGAGAATATCGGTATATTCATTTTCAAGACCGAGACGGTCATAGACCTTTTCGCTGTCCCACTGCTCAAGCTGAATAACCATATCCACCTTTTCGGTCAGCTTTACGGCACCCATACCGAAAAGTCTTCTTGCATTAAGTACACCTACGCCGCGAAGTTCAATAAAATGACGGATATTATCGGGTGCGGAACCGACAAGCGTTTTGTTGGAAACTCTTCTGATTTCAACAGCATCATCCGCAATAAGTCTGTGTCCTCTTTTGATGAGCTCCAGGGCGGTTTCGCTTTTACCTACTCCGCTGTCACCGAGAATGAGAACACCCTCACCGTAAACCTCAACAAGAACACCGTGACGGGTAATTCTCTGAGCAAGCTCAACGCCGAGATAAGAAATCGTTGCAGACATGCTGCCTGAGGTCGACTCGGATGTTCCGAGAACGGGCACCTCATATTTTTCCGCAAAGCTCAGAAATCTTTTTCCGCATTGCAGGCCTCTTGTTACAACAATTGCCGCAGGTTTTTTAGAAAAGAATCTTTCAAGACATTCAAGGAAGCCTTCTTTTGTAAGGCTCTTGAAATATTCAAGCTCTGTAAGACCGATAAACTGTATTCTTGCAGGATCAAAATAATCCTCAAAGCCCGTCAGAATAAGACCGGGACGGTTAACATCCTGTGCCGTGATATAAATGTCCGATATATCCTTGGGAGTGTATATTACCTGAAACGAAAGGTCATTGACCACCTTTTCAAGCGACACTGAATATTTACTCATAACACGCTCCTTGATTTCGGGCTTAAGCATATAAACCCATATTAATTGTATTATAAATCATATGTACGGATTTTCCAACCCTTTTTTATAAAAATTTCAAAAAAATTGCGGATACCCGTGCGGGTATCCGCAAAAAGTCAGAGCTGAGTAGCTATTCCTTCAAATTTGGTTTTTGTTTCGTTAATCATCTGAGCCTGTGCCGCTCCGGGGCTGTACCATCCCCTCTTCTGCATTTCGCTGAAAACGCTGAACTGAATATTGTGCTCCTCTTTAAGAATATTCACCATATCGCTCTGAAGCTGCTGATTCACACATTCATTTGAAAATGTATTGTAAACATCCGTAATATGCTTCTGTGAGCTGAGGATATCATCCATAATTTCTCTGTCAGTAAAATTAGAGTTTGTATTCATTTTATCCCTCCCGATCAATAAAGATAACCCATAAGCGTATCAAAATGCTGCTTATGCTGATTCGCAATCTGTTCGCATGAATTCTTAATCTGCGGGTCGCTTGCCGCTTGAGCATAGGTTTTGAATTTTTTGATAAGAATCTGTTCCTGGTTAAGCTGGTCTTCGATTGCCGAAAGCTCTTTTGCCGTCAGATTAGCCATAATATCGCTCCTTAAATTGAATTTGTATTTTTATTATTGGCACCGATTTCTCCGATAATACAGAATTCCGAGTCATTTTGAAAAAAAGCCCGGAAACACATCAATGTGAATCCGGGTTATTATCAGTATCTGCTTTATTTTTCGGGCTCCTTGTGCCTGCAGCCGCAATAACGGTAAATGAAATCGCTGCCAGAACTCCGACTATCGCCTTTTTCTTTGCACCTTCCGAAAAAGAAAACGAGCTTTGTATTTTAGTTTCCGTTTCAGATAACTCAGTCTGCAGCAGGGCTGCCGTCGACAACTGTGTGGTATCGTTTACTGTCGTAGCTTCTGTAACTGTCACATAAACATGCGAAACTATCACTTCTTTTTCATAATAAACAGTTACAGCCTCAGGCTTCGTAACCTTCGTTACCGTAGCCGACACCGCACTTGTTTTCAGAGCTTTTGTTCTTCTTTCGTATGTATTCCTTTTCTGAGTTTTTTCTTTTTCCGTCGGCTTTTCTGTCAGCTTTTCCGTAGTTTTATGAGAAGTCCTCTTGGTTGTTGTCTTTTTTGAATTCTTCTTTTCATTAGTTGTTTTTTCGCTTCTTACGGTTTTTTCTTTCTCGGTTTCTTCAGGTTCATTCTGAGTAATCACCTGCACGGTTGTTTCGGTGTATTCATCATTAACAACATTAAAGCTGTAAACATTTGACAACACACCGGCGGAATCAATAAATCTTACGCTGCATTCGGCTTCCTTAGGAAGCCCGTATTTGAAACCAACTCTGACCTCTGCTGTTGCACCGTTGTTTTTGTCGATGCTGATACATCCGTCAAAGCTGTGCTCAGACGAATCGGCATAAGAAGCCGTTTCAGAAGAAATAACATCAAAATAATCTGAGCCGTCGACCGATAAAGAAATTCCGGTAGCGGTATTTCCCTGCTCGAGAGACGGATCCTTATACATAAAACAAAGAAACAAAGCACTTTTTTCATAATCATACATAGTATGAACAAGGCCGAAATTTACTCCGCTGTTGCTTTCGCCGTCAAGCAGCTTGGTTACAACCGCACCATCCCACTCAGAACCCGAAAAAACGCCGTCAATATCCGCCGAATAAGCAACGGGACAATTCAGCAGAAATATCATAGAACAAAGAAGTGCTGATATAAATTTTACAACTTTTCCGGTTACAGAAGAATTATTCAGGGTACAACACTCCAGATTATAAAATCAGAATTCAACGGAAATTATATCGTCGCTCTGCTCAGCAATAAGCAATATCTCATCCATTGAAGTGGTTCGTGCTTTCTTTATTGTGATATCAAGACTGACGGAGGAATCGGAATTTCTTGTCATTTTGCATTTTTCAACCGTCAGCTTATTATCAGCAAGCATTTTCCGGAATTTTTTGATTGCATCGGGAGAATCATTGATAACAACAGTAAACTCATTGACGGTGTTTTCAAGTCTGCTGAAAAATCTGTGGAACACAAGCTGAAAAACAATCATAAGAACAGATGCTCCGACACCTACCGTATACATGCCCGAGCCAATCGCAAGACCTACGCTGGCAGTTGCCCAAATGCCCGCAGCGGTGGTCAGACCCTTGATCGAAACATCCTTTACAAAGATGACGCCCGCACCGAGAAAACCGACACCTGTAATAACATTTGATGCAATTCTGGAAGCATCTGCTCTGAGACCTTCATATTCAAGCAAATCAAAAAATCCGTATTTGGAAACTATCATCGCAAGAGCCGCTCCGAGAGCAACAATCATGTGGGTTCTGATACCTGCATCCTTCTGACGGCGGCTTCTCTCAAAGCCTATACATACACCGCATAGGCTCGAAACTATCATTCTTAAAAGCAAATATGCGTTGTCATTAAGATCCGTTATAAATTCCTGAAAGAAATTATCCATTCTCGCCTATCCCCTTTCCCATAATATATAATTTGTTATTATATCAAAAACAAAAAACCTTGTCAACTTTTCAGCGTTTTTTTGTATAAAACAATTAATATTCTTTTACTTATCATATGCCGACAGTCCCGGAATATTTTTTCAATTTTTAAATATATTTTATAAAATTCAAGGACAACATTCATACAATTATTATTTTTTTAAATTTACCTCAGAAAATTTCAAAATAGTTATTGACAAAACTGAATCTTTTTGATATTATATCTTACGTTGCGAATACGCATGTATGGGCCATTAGCTCAGTTGGTTAGAGCAACCGGCTCATAACCGGTCGGTCCGGGGTTCGAGTCCCTGATGGCCCACCATAATTAATATAGGGGTATAGCTCAGTTGGTAGAGCAGCGGTCTCCAAAACCGCGTGCCGAGGGTTCAAGTCCTTCTGCCCCTGCCATTCAAGTCCCGAAACCGTTGATATACAAGGGTTTCGGGATTTCTCTTTTCGAAAAATAATTTTTTCTAACACTTTTGACCCTTTTTTCTAACATTTTTCTAACACTTTTTCAAAGACTGTTTTTTAATCGGCACAACTTTTGTGCTGATTTTTGCTTTTTTCAAGCCTTTTTTCAACCCTTTTACGGGGTCTTTTTTTGTTTCTGAAAGAGTATTTTCTTCAAACACTTTTTCTAACACTTTGTCCTCTTTTGCTTCTTGCCCTGCATTGAGTTTATCAAGAGTGTCTGCGATGCTGATTTTTGAACTCTTATCAACGTGAGCGTAGAAATTAAGTGTTGTTGATGCACTTCCGTGACCGAGCCATTCCTGAACCTGAACAACCGAAAATCCGAGATTGAGAAGATTGCTCGCAACGCTGTGGCGTAAATCATGCAGTCTTATCTGCGGAAGTGTACTGTTCTGAATGACCGAGTGAAAAGTGCGTGTCAGATAATTCGGTGCAATTACTTCTCCGTTACCCCATGTGCAGACATAGTCATTATATATGTAATAATTGCCCATAAGCAGTTTGCGTTCATCCTGAAGTTTTTTCTGTTCTTTCAGAAGGTCATAAGCCGTATTATTTAACGGCAGAGTTCTGTAACTGCTTTCTGTCTTGGGATGGTCGGTGTAATTGCCGCCTGTGTGCTGCTGAAGTGTTTCGTTTATTGTTATTGTGCGGTTGATGAAATCGATGTTCTTCCATTTAAGACCCAGCACCTCACTTCTGCGGAAACCGTAAATTGCACAAAGTCTGACGGGCAATTCAACGGGACTTCCTTTGAACAGAGAAATAAGTTCGTCAAGCTGTTCGTGGTTGAGAAATTCAGCTTTGTATTTCTCTTTCTTCGGCAATCTTGCAGAGCTTGCGGGATTGAGCGGAATATATCCTTTTCTGACCGCATCGGCAAGTGCCTTGCTTATGTTCTGATGGTGGTGCCTTATTGTTGTTGCGGAAAGTGCCGCGCCGTTTTCGAGGTTGCTTTCGGGTTTGAGAAGCGAGAAATAGTAATCTTCGAGGTCGATTGGCTTGATTGACTGAAGCTGAATCTTTGTATTCCTGAAATACGGAATAATGTGATTCGTCATATTACCCTTATAGGAACGGAAGGTGTTCGGTCTGACTTCTTTTTCAATCTCTGTCAGCCATATTTCAAAGTATTCCGCAACCGAAATACCGTAATAAACGCCGTTATGG